>NZ_JBBPAJ010000002.1:0-605972 GCF_038069745.1 Lysinibacillus sp. FSL M8-0134
CTTTCACTAGCCGAAACTAGTTACTTAAAACTTTATTGATTACGTTTTGCTTGTTCAGTTTTCAAGGTTCATTTAGTAGTTACAAGAAGTAACTTTTTATACTTTAACATAATGCCAACTTACTGTCAACTATTAATGTTATTATTTTTTATGTTGTTCGTTTGTTTCGTAACAACGTGTTTAAATATATCATCTTAAAATTGAGTTTGCAAGTGTTTCTTCAAAGTAAAACTATTCATATAATTTAAAAATGAGTTTCTTCTATATTAATGTATAAAATCCATTACTTGATATGTTTAGAGAAACACTATGTGTGATTACCTTAATCAAACAAAAAATTACTTACATAAAGAACAACCCGTTGAAAAATAGTGCATAAAAAATTATATTCAATAAAAAAACACCTTCAACAGTTAGTATCTTACCTAACCATTGAGGTGCCTATAAAAGTGTGTTTAACTATCTTACCCAGATGAAGTATGCAAGGAAGACGAAGAATAAGCCATACATCATAGGGTGAATTTCCTTTTTACGACCTGCTAATAGCATTGTAATTGGATAGAAGACGAAGCCAATTGCAATACCCGTAGCAATTGAATAACCTAGTGGCATCATTAATACTGTAAAGAATGCAGGTACTGCTATTTCGAATTTATCCCAATCAATTAAACGTAATGATGATACCATTAATACACCTACAATTACTAGAGCAGGAGCAGTAACAGCGGGCGTTACCACCGCTAGTAATGGCGAGAAGAATAAAGCTACTAAGAATAATACCGCTGTTACGACTGCAGAGAAACCTGAGCGAGCACCCGCAGCAACACCAGAAGTCGATTCTACATAAGCTGTTGTTGTTGATGTACCAAATAAAGATCCAATTGTCGTTGCAAGTGCATCAGCCATCAATGCGCGGCCTGCACGTGGTAATTTATTATCTTTTACTAAGCCTGCCTGTGTTGCTACAGCCATTAAAGTACCAGCTGTATCAAAGAAATCAACAAACAAGAATGTTAACACTACTACTAAAAACTTCACGTTAAATAGGGTTTCAATGTCACCAAGGGGTTTTAACGCAACCATAAATGTAGAATCCACACTTGGAATTGCAGAAACAATCGCTGCTGGCGGTTCAATAATACCTGTAATCATTCCAACAACTGCAGTGATTACCATCCCTAAGAAAATACCGATACTGCGTAATTTAATAATAAGAATAACAGAAAGAATAATTCCGAATACTGCTAGTAATGTTGCACCAGTAAACGTTCCTAAAGTAACTAATGTAGCTGGACTATCTACAACAATCCCTGCACCTTGTAAACCTACGAACGTGATAAATAAACCAATACCTGCTGATACTGCATATTTAAGTTGTACTGGAATTGCATTAATAACTGTTTCACGAATTCCTGTTAAAGACAAAATGATAAAGATAATTCCAGAGAAGAAAACTCCAGTTAAACCAGTTTGCCATGGAATGCCATATGCGCCTACTACGGTAAAGGCGAAGAATGCATTTAGGCCCATACCAGGAGCAAGTGAGATTGGGAACTTAGCGAAAATCCCCATAATCAAAGAACCAACTGCTGCTGCTAACGCTGTAGCTACAAAAACTGCACCTTTATCCATCCCTGCATTTTCTAAAATACCTGGGTTAACAGCTAGAATATATGCCATTGCAAGGAAAGTTGTAATACCACCTATTATTTCGCGGCGATAATTAGTTCCCAATTCATCGAACATGAAATATTTTTTCATTTTCAAAAAATCCTCCGTGTGGTCGTCTTCAATATCGAAAACAAAAAAGACACGCTGACTACTCTACTAGTCGCATGTCTACGATAATTTCATCACAAATAGTGTGTGAAATAAATTAGGGTTTATACATCTTTATATAAACTCCAATCGTAGTCAAGTTATTTACGGTAACTTGGTAGAAACTCACGGGCCTTATTCCCGACATTATACGACGACTTATTTAATTTACATTCGTAATATATCATTTCATTTTTTAGATTTCAACCCCATTTCCGAACATTTTCATAAAATAAAATACGAAAGTTCGTGTAAAATTCCTATTTAATGTTCACATTCTAAAAAATCATCGCCAGAAAAGCAAAAGTACTGAACAATTATTAACCGATAGAAAGTAAAAAATCCCCCAGAATTCTTTCGAATTTTAGAGGATGCCCATCTTATGTCTGTCCTAATTCAACACTTTACTTTGCAAGAGCTGAATTCTTTTTTCTAATTTTTCTTTCCAATCTTCCGCTAATGCATCTACTGCTTGTATTTGTTGCATGGCAATAGCATCTTTGTTTTTAAAATATACTTCATTGCAATACAAAACGGATATA
This sequence comes from Lysinibacillus sp. FSL M8-0134, assembly GCF_038069745.1. Classification (NCBI taxonomy): domain Bacteria; kingdom Bacillati; phylum Bacillota; class Bacilli; order Caryophanales; family Bacillaceae; genus Lysinibacillus; species Lysinibacillus sp. FSL M8-0134. Next base: position 2,361 of record NZ_JBBPAJ010000002.1, read on the forward strand.
TGTGCAGGGTGCTTTTCTACTAATTCAACTTTTGAGTCTGCACAGATTGTTCCTTCTTCTAGTACGCGCGCAAGGAAGCCTGTATAGCCTGTCTCAATTAAACGTTTAAGTAATATGTTGGCCTCAGTATATCGATCAATCGTGCTACATGGAATACGCCCTTGTGTAATTTGGATGACAGCATCCCCAATTTTATAAATATCACCAATACAAACTTCTGCTTCCAACATATTCGTTACAGTTAAGTTTTCACCAAATGCAGCAGTAGGCAATGTTTTACCAAGTTCCTGTTCCCACTGTATGTAATGCTCCGCTGGGTATAAACAAACAGCACGATCAGGGCCACCATGATGTTTTTTATCTGCCACATCATCCCCCTCGAAACCACGAGATGATAAATAAACTTCTTGTACTCGTTGCTTTTCAATCCCTGTAATCATCGAACGCCCTTTACTATCAAGTAATTCTTTCGGCATTCCAACTGCAAGTGTGTGAATCATCGGCATCTTTTGCTTCATTTAAATCACCCCTAATCTAAATAGTATCATTCTTCCATTCATTTAGTTTACTACATACAGCGCTTTATCAGCAATTATTGCTTTATTTTACACTTTGAAGTTTTTGACTGAAGTTTCACTTTATAAACGAAAAAAACCCTAAAAACCTTTTATCAAGGTCTTTAGGGTATTTGTTTTTATTCCCACTCAATCGTTGCAGGTGGCTTAGATGTAATGTCATACACTACACGGTTAACATGTTTTACTTCGTTTACTAGGCGAACTGAGATTTTCTCTAGCACATCCCATGGAATACGTGCCCAGTCAGAAGTCATACCGTCGATAGATGTAACGGCACGGATACCGATTGCATAGTCATACGTACGAGCATCGCCCATTACGCCAACTGAACGGATATCAGGTAATACCGTGAAGTATTGCCAGATGTCACGATCAAGACCAGCATTTGCAATCTCTTCACGTAGGATATAATCAGATTCGCGAACGATTTCTAATTTTTCTTCTGTTACTTCTCCAAGTACACGGATACCTAATCCAGGACCTGGGAATGGTTGACGCCAAACGATTTTTTCGTCAAGACCAAGTTCTAAACCTAGCGCACGTACTTCATCTTTAAATAAAGTTTTCAGTGGCTCGATTAATTGGAATTGCATATCTTCTGGAAGACCACCAACGTTATGGTGTGATTTGATTGTTTGTGCAGTAGAAGTACCCGATTCAATAATATCCGTGTAAAGAGTTCCTTGTGCTAAGAAATCCATACCTTCAAGTTTTGATGCTTCTTCATCAAATACATAAATGAATTCATTACCGATAATTTTACGTTTTTTCTCAGGATCAGAAACACCAGCAAGTTTGTCCATGAAACGTTTACGTGCATCAATTTTAATAACATTCATGTCGAAGTCTTCTGTGAATGTTTTCATTACCTGTTCAACTTCACCTTTACGGTTTAAGTTATGGTCTACAAACATACATGTTAATTGATCGCCGATTGCTTTATGGATTAACACTGCCACAACTGAAGAGTCTACTCCACCAGAAAGTGCACATAATACTTTTTTATCGCCAACTGTTTCGCGAATTTTAGCGATTTCAATCTCAATGAAGTTTGCCATTGACCAATCGCCTTTTGCTTCACAAATATCGAATACGAATTGTCGTAATAAGTCATTACCATAAACAGAGTGACGTACTTCTGGATGGAATTGTACAGCATATAATTTACGTTCTACATTTGCCATTGCAGCAATTGGGCAAGATGCGCTTGTTGCGATAACTTCAAATCCAGCTGGAACTTCAGTTACATGGTCCCCATGACTCATCCATACGATTTGTTCAGCAGGTAACTCACCAAATAACTTGTTTGAAGTCGTTACTTGAATTTCAGCTTTACCATATTCACGCGTTTCAGCACCTTCAACTTTACCACCGTTTGTATGCGCCATTAGTTGCATACCGTAGCAAATACCTAAGATAGGTAAGCCTAAATCGAAAATAGCTGGATCCACATGGAAAGCATTCTCATCATAAACAGAGTTAGGGCCACCAGAAAAAATAATACCCGTTGCATTCATATCTTTAATTTCTTCCGCAGTTACCGTATGTGGATGTAATTCACTGAAAACACCAAATTCACGGATACGACGCGTAATTAATTGGTTAAATTGGCTACCGAAGTCTAGTACAACGATTTTTTCTTGCTCTTTTAATAAAGGGCTAGCTGTCAAAATTTCCACCTCTTCTACTATTTTTAAAGGATATTTTCATTTGTTCAAAGAAAAACGCGAAGAAAGTAAAATAACTTTCTACGCGTTCAAAAGCTCTAGAATCGTGATAAAGGCGAATGCGTAGCAAAGTAAAGTGATTTACTATACTTTTCACCTAACGAAAACATCCGCCTTCATAGAGAAATCATTTATGGTGATTTCGTAGAAACATCCGAACCCTATTATCGAACTTATATGAAAGCAATCCTTGCATTTAATTTTTTTCATTTTACTCTTTGTCTACGTTAAAATCAACTGATAGTGCGATTGATTAAATATTCCCAACTTTCTTTCAGCTTTATAAAATCAACGTCTTCTTTATCTTTCCCATAAACATGTTGCTCATATACTACTGTTAACTTTTGCATTTCATCTGTCTCAAGTGCTAAATCTACACGCTCTGCGAAAGCACGTAATGTTTCCCCATCTCTCCTGCGCAAGCCAATACGAGATAATTGCTTTAATAACACATGATAAGAAGAATCAAAGTTTGACCAATCAGCTGCCTTTTTGCGATATGACCTTACATGCATTTTCGGGATCCACGTTTTCCTTTTCAAATATAAGGAAATACCAGTAATGATTAATAAAACAATGATGCCAATCCACACATAAGTATACTTTTTCAACCACGTCCACACAACATCTAAGCTAAATGTTGCCTGAGACTGTACCTTTTCAGTTACCTCTTTTTGCTGTTTCTTCTGCTCAGGTTTTTGTTCTGGCTGTATTACTTCTTCCTGGTCAGATGTATCTAATGGCACATCATAATCTATGTTCACATTACCGGAAAATCCGATGGTAGGTTCAAATTCCATCCAACCAGCCCCTGGTATATATGCTTCAACCCAAGAGTGTGCATTGTCATTTGTGACTTGATATTCACGTAGTCCGTCTGTCATTGGTCCTGCTGTTCCAGGCGCAAAACCTTTAACCCATCTTGCCGGAATTCCTACAGAACGTAAGAGCACAACCATTGAAGTAGAGAAATTATCACAATACCCTACTTTTGTATCAAATAAAAATTGATCGACATAATCTTGATTTTCAGCAGGAATTGCAGCTTCCTTTTTATCATATCTAAAGCCATTTGTTCTAAAGTAACTTTCTACAGCTTTAATTTGATCGTATACCGAAGCTTTACCTTGCGTTATTTCAGACGCCAAGTCTCTTACACGCTGCGGAAGCTGATTTGGTAATTGTAAAAAACGATTAAACGAAGAATCTAATATTTCAAGTGTAGAGGGATAGGACAATTGGAGCTGTTCCATACTATAAACTGGTTCACTATAAGATAATGAGTAGTTTGATAATGATTTTGATTCATCTACCTGCTGCTCTATCATCATCTTTTCAGTCTGCTCATCTTGAATAAATAACGTGGAGCCTTGTGCTGAAACAGATATCAAACCATATGTTTGAATTAAAAACGGCATTGGAATAGCAATATCTAGTTGGATGTGGCGTTCATTTTCAGATGGTCCTACTTGTAAAGAGGTTAAAATCGGTGTATCTGTCTCATAGACATTTTTCCCAAAGTTCCCCTCTGAAACAACCCAGCCTTTAGATGTATAGGTATCTTTCGTTTCGATGCGCCAATAATGACGATCACGAGAAGAGGCAGTAAAAATTAATGTATTATCTCCTTGAAAGGGACCACCCAACTGACTATCGTCTTGGCTATAACCAACTGATTTTTCACCAGCTCCATTTCCATCTTGTCCAGTAACTCCCTGGATAAATGGAACAGGATCTGCCCATGTTGGTCCAGTCTTTGGTAAAAAGAATGCAACAGAACTAACAAGTAATACTGACACAAGCATAGGAATAATAATTTTCCACTTCTCTATTGCAGTACTTGTTGTTTCCATTTGAAGCCATAGACGTTTAACAAAAAGTACACCTGTCATGATTAATCCAAGAACAACAACTTTTACAATTGCAGCTTTACCATCGTAGTCACTAAACGTATCTAAAGTGGCAATAAAGAATACTGTCATGGCAAAAAAGTAAAATATATTTTTTCGTACTGATACCCAATGGTGAATTAAATATACGAGCATCCAGATTAAAACAAGAAAGAGCACTGTCCTAAAAGCATCTGAAACTTGTCCAAAATCTCCTGATAGTATCGTTGCCATATTCCCTTTCCATTCAGACAATAAGAATGGTACAGTTTCTCGAGAAAGAACAGGACTTTTGCTATAAACAAAAACGATAAACCAAGTTATATAGCTAAACTTTACGAATCCCGATAACAACGGATGTACACGGAGTAAACTTAGCGCTAAGGACATCCCAATAAAAACAAGGAAGAGATTCATTCCACCAGTATTAGTTAATTGCATAATAGGAATGAGCCATTCTCGTAAAATGAAGAATACAATTATATACGCAATGGCCAATTCTATAAATTCCCCTAACGATTGCTTCACGGTTTTATCACCTCCGTGAATAAATGATAAAAATCTGTTGGGTCTACAAAGACAACTTGAATATGTTTATAACGCATCGTGTGCTCTGATTGCACAGGCGGCTGTTTTGCCACTACAAAACAAATACAGCTTTTTACTATATTCGCAAGAGTATGTAGCAACTCGTCAGAGACATCACTTGTCACATAAAGCAATGTTGCTACTTGCTTAAAGGCTTGTTGATCATAGAATCGGAATTTAACATTCTCAGCAGGTTTGATAGCAGCTAAATGATACATGACCTGATCTAACTGCTTTTCACCCTGTATAACCGGAAAAACTTTCGTCATTTCCCCAGCTGTAATAAAAGATAAATCACCACGCTCTTGTATAATCATCTGGAGCATCGATGCAACTAATTCCACTTTTTCTTCAAACATTGAAGACCTTTTAGCGTCAAGCACTAACATTAACTCAGATGATTGCCGATCCTCGAATTCCTTAGATTGTAAGGTTTGTGTTCTCGCAAACGATTTCCAATGAATCCATGAAAATCGATCACCCGGAACATACTCTCTTAACCCAACAGCCATAGAAGTGTCCTTTACAATGGAATAAGGAGACATCATTGGACCAACATCATATTTCGTCTGAAGTGCTGCGTATTTCATCTCTCGTATTCTCGGATAAACTAAAATAGTTTGTTCCTTTTCCGCTACGACAACTTTTTTTGCCCAGCCAAAGAAATCATAGAAGATAACTGTAACTCCTAAGTAGCGATGCTCTCCACGAGGAACATTATCCAAATCATAATGCCAGCTAAACTTTTTTCTAAATCCAACAAACTTAATGGCATTTGAATTTTCTTTTTTAGCTTGTACCAACCCTTCACTATCGACAAGTTCCTCCATCATAATATAAGCAAAAGGGAAACTTGTTTTTCGTTCTATCGTAATATGCACCTTTGCTGATTGCCCACGTTCTATATGCGCTGGTTCAATTTTGCGTTCTACTAATAGAATATCTTCTCGAACAACAAAGAACATGAGTGCGTACACTAAAAATGGACTAACTGTAAAAAAAACAAACCAGCTAACAAATCCACCTTGGAACATAGCATAACAAAATGTTACGACCATCAAGAAAGTAATTAATAGGAAATGTTTACTTTTTTCTAATAAAGCTTTCCATCGCTTCATTGTTCTGCAAACCTTTTTGTTGGCACTGGTGTTTTAGCAATAATACGCTGGATAATTTCATCTGCTGTCACATTATCGTAGCGAGCATCTGGCTTTAGAACTAAACGATGGCTGAAAACAAACGGCACTAGGTATTGAACATCGTCAGGAGTAACATAGCTTCTTCCTTTCATAAATGCGTAAGCTTGAGAAGCTTTCATTAGCGCGATTGTTGCCCGTGGGCTCACCCCTAAATGTACATAGTTATTTTCCCTAGTTTGGGTAGCAAGTTCCACCATATAATTTTTTACTGAGTCTTCTACATACACACCTTGGACGAGCTCCTGTAGTTCTATTAATTGCGCTACGGATAACACCGCTTCAATTTTTTCAATTGGTTTACCATTCTCAGCTCTTCGCAAAATTTCAATTTCCTGTCCCCTAGATGGATAACCCATTTTTATCTTCAATAGAAATCGATCTAATTGCGCTTCTGGCAAAGGATAGGTACCTTCATGTTCAATCGGATTTTGTGTGGCCATAACAAAAAACGGCTGATTTATCATCAATGTTGTTCCGTCAATTGTAACAGAGGCCTCCTCCATACCCTCTAACAAGGCGGACTGTGTTTTTGGCGACGTACGGTTTATTTCATCCGCTAAGACAACATCCCCCATAATTGGTCCAGGACGAAATTCAAACTCCATAGTCTTTGGATTATAAATAGAAACACCAACTACATCTGATGGCAATAAATCTGGCGTAAATTGAATTCGCTTAAATTGTGCATCAAAAGATTTTGCAAGTGCTCGCACCATCATTGTCTTTCCGACCCCAGGAACATCTTCCAATAATACATGGCCCCTCGCTAATAATGCGACAATACCGAGCTCAGCAACCTCTCTTTTACCAATCATTACTTTTTCTATATTTTCCAAAACATCTTGTATTTGAGAATTCATAAATCAAAAAACCTCCCATTCCGTCAGACAATTGCGAGAATTGTACGATAACTTATCTAAGCATATCGAAATTTGGCTAGTAAAACAATTATCTGAAACTTCTACCTATAGCTATTAAAGAAGGCTTGTTTGAATGTCATCAAACAAGCCTAGTTCTTATTATATAACGTTCTTCACAATTAGAATGTTACAATTTTAATCTTTTTAACCATATTTTTCACAATTAGATTACAAAAAAAACTCCCCACATCAGAAAATGTAGGGAGAGCCATTTTTAAATAGATGAGCGGTAACTATTGAGTCTCTTCTTTTGCTTACTTAAACGACTTAGTTTTAAGGCTGTTTCATTTAATTCGTGACGTATTTGCAAATCACACGCACTATCCATATGAATAGGCGCAACATGTTGAAGTTGTCTCTGTTGAGTTGGTGTAGCCATTGTATTGTGCTTCTTCTCTTTATTTCTTTGCAAACTATGTCTAAATTGCTTTTGTGGATTCCCTCCAAAATTGTGGCTTAAATCACCAGCATGTAAATATTGAGTTTCCTGTCGAAAAACACTACTTGTCGTTGCACTTATTCTAGAAGTCCTCATAAAAAGTTACCCTCCTCTACATTTTATTATCCTTATAGGTAATTATATCGACATTATATGCTGTTAATGAACAGTATAGAACCAAATTAAATAAAAAAAGAGAGAAAAGAGCTATTTTTAAAAGTGATAAACACTTTTTCATAACCCTTTTCTCTCATCTTACTTCCAAAAATCATCAAATATCGTAATTGGCATATGACGTTTATGTTGAGAACGTAAATAATAGCCCTCTAATAGCTTGCGTGATTCTTCTGGAATTTCTTTACCCTCTAAATAATCATCAATTTGATCATACGTTACACCAAGCGCCACTTCATCTGGTAATGATGGTCGATTTTCCTCTAAATCTGCTGTTGGTACCTTTTTATAAAGATGCTCTGGACAATTTAGTTCTGCTAACAACTGTTTTCCTTGGCGTTTATTCAATCGAAAGATTGGCATTAAGTCTGCTCCGCCATCACCAAACTTTGTGTAAAAGCCTGTGATAGCTTCGGCAGCATGATCCGTCCCTAAGACAACTGCCCCATTCATTGCAGCAATTGAATACTGCACCTTCATACGTTCACGAGCTTTTTCGTTCCCTTTTACAAAGTCATTTAGCTCAACACCTGCATTTGCTAGGGCGATCACACTTGCATCTACAGCCTCTTTTATATTCACTGTGTACGTTTTCGTTGGTTTTATATAATCAATGGCATCTTGGCAATCTTGTTCATCTGCTTGCACGCCATATGGTAAACGAACGGCAAAAAATGAATACTTCATTTCTCCTGCCTCTGCATTTAATTCATCAATCGCCAACTGCGCTAGCTTCCCAGTTAAAGTTGAGTCTTGACCGCCAGAAATACCAAGAACAAACCCTTTCACAAAGTTATAACGTTTTGCATATTCCTTTAAAAAATCAATGGATTTACGTATTTCCTCCTGAACATTAATAGTAGGTAATACACGCAGCTCCTCAATAATTTTTTGCTGTAAAGTCATCGTACCGTTCACTCCTTCTTTTACATTCGCTTTACCATATTGTGTACTTCTTCAATATTTCGCATCTTATTATCCCAACATTTTTGACTGAGATCGACTGGATATTCTTCAGGATTCATCGCACGTTTATATTCATCCCACAGCAATTCTAAATTTTCAGCAGCATAGTCACGCATTGCCTCTAAAGTAGGATTTTGATAGTGGATTGTCCCATTTTCAATGACATGCTGATGAAGATTTTTCGCTTCAAAATTTGTGACAAACTTTGATACAAATGTATGGATTGGATGGAACATTTTAATGCGTTCCTCTGCTTGAGGATTTTCATCTTGCATCGTGATGTAATCCCCTTCTGCCTTCCCATTCTTTTTATCAATAATTCGGTAAACATTTTTTAGTCCAGGCGTTGATACTTTTTCAGCATTGGCCGAGATTTTAATTGTATCCTCTAGCTGCCCTTCACTATTTTCAATAGCAACCATTTTATAAACCGCACCTAATGCAGGTTGATCGTAAGCTGTAATAAGTTTTGTACCTATTCCCCAAACATCTACTTTTGCACCTTGAGCTTTTAAATTTAAGATTGTATATTCATCTAAATCGTTTGAAACAATGATTTTAGCATCTTGGAAGCCAGCAGCATCCAACATCCGACGAGCTTCTTTTGATAAAAACGCAATATCTCCACTATCTAAACGTATGCCAATAAAATTAATTTTGTCTCCTAGTTCTTTCGCAACTTTTATAGCGGTTGGCACCCCAGATTTCAACGTATTGTAAGTATCTACCAAAAACACACAATCTCGATGACGTTTAGCATAAGCATGGAATGCATCATAGTCATTTTTATAAGCTTGTACTAATGCATGCGCATGTGTACCTGAGACAGGAATATTAAAAAGTTTACCCGCTCGAACATTACTAGTGGAAGCAAAACCTCCGATAAACGCTGCACGCGTTCCCCAAATGGCCGCATCCATTTCCTGTGCACGCCTTGTTCCAAATTCCATAGCCACTTCATTTTTGATAATTTGCTTAATTCGACTCGCCTTTGTTGCAATTAATGTTTGGTAGTTAACAATATTAAGCAATGCTGTTTCAATTAGTTGAGCTTCCACTAACGGAGCTTCAATTCGAACAATTGGTTCATTAGCAAAAACAAGCTCTCCTTCTACCATGGAATACATATCCCCTGTGAATCGAACATTCTTCAAATAGTCAATAAAGTCCTCTTTATAGCCTACTTCCTCACGTAAATACGCAATATCGGATTCACTAAAATGAAAATCACGAAGATAATCAAGCATTCGCTCTAATCCAGCAAATACGGCATAACCATTACCAAAAGGTAATTTCCTAAAATATAATTCAAAAACCGCTTTCTTATTATGTATGCCATCCGCCCAGTAGGATTCTGCCATATTTATTTGATATAAGTCTGTGTGTAGCGCTAAGCTATCATCTGCATAGTTTGATCTCACATAAACCCCTTCTTCCGCTTTGATAATTAGTCCTAGTATACACTATATACCCAAATTCTTGCGCCTTACATTTCTTCTACCCGATGTCAGCTTTCCTAACATAAATAGTCAGAAAATTTAGAACTGTACACATTTTAGACACAAATTTTAGTACCGCTTTCATTCCCTTTATAAAAACCTTTTTTGAAAAATAGTTCGATACCAGAAATATATCATGTTATATAACATTACATGTATTCTAAAAAAACAATTGCACTGTTTTTCATACCGTTTTAACATGTAAATTAAATTTACGCAAGGAGCTGGTAGACATGAAAAAAATTGAAGCAATCATTCGGCCTGAAGTTTTTGGGGCAGTTCGGGACGGACTTGCACAGGAAGGAATTGCTGGTTTAAGTGTTTCTGAAATCGCTGGCTGCGGTCGTCAGCTCGGTAGAACAGGGCTATTTCGCGGCAATACGTATGAAATAGAATTTTCACCTAAATTAAAGTTAGAAATGATTGTAGACGATGGAAAAGTTGATGCCATCGTAGAGATTTTGTTGCATGAGGCAGCAACTGGCAAGGTTGGCGATGGAAAAATTTTCATTTATCCTGTAGAACAAGCAATTCGCATCCGAACAAAAGAAGTCGGTTCGGTTGCAGTAGAATAAAGGGGGCGATATAGATGGATGAAGTACTCTTATCTGTTAATTTAATTTGGGTAATGCTAGGCACAATTTTAGTATTCTTTATGCATGCAGGCTTTGCCATGGTTGAGGCAGGATTTACTCGTTCTAAAAATGCAGTCAATATTATCATGAAGAATTTCCTTACTATTTCAATCGGCGGCATCGTCTATTTTTTATGTGGCTACGCCATAATGTTTGGCGACACATTAGGTGGTATTTTCGGCACTAGCGGCTTCGCCTTAAATGGGGTCGACGATCTTTCTTTCTTTATTTTCCAAACTATGTTTGCCGCAACAGGAGCAACTATATTATCTGGTGCTGTTGCAGAACGTACGAATATTTTCGCTTATATCGGAGTTATTATACTCATGTCTTTAGTTGTCTACCCTGTTGTAGGTCACTGGGTTTGGAGTGGTCAAGGCTGGTTAACAGATTTAGGCTTTATTGATTTTGCCGGATCTACGGTTGTTCACTTAACAGGGGCTGTCGCAGCATTTGTCGCAGCCGTTATGGTAGGACCACGACTTGGTAAATATGAAAATGGTCGGGTAAATGTTATTACAGGGCACAGTATTCCATTAGGCGCTTTAGGCGTATTTCTACTTTGGTTTGGTTGGTTTGGTTTTAATGGGGCATCTACTTTAGCCGCAGATCCTGAACTAGTTCCCAATGTCATTGCCAATACATTCTTTGCCGCAGCAGCTGGCGTAGCTGCTACCGCATTCTATACGAAATTTCGTTACGGACATATTGATGGTTCCCTTACATTAAACGGTGCATTAGCAGGTCTTGTAGGGATTACAGCTGGTGCTGCAAATGTTAGTATTATAGGTTCCCTTATTATTGGCCTTGTAGCAGCTCCATTCCTTGTTGAAGGTGTACGTTTCCTAGAGTGGAAGCTAAAAGTAGATGATCCCGTTGGAGCAATTGCTGTTCATGGGATATGTGGGATTTGGGGAACACTAGCCGTTGGATTATTTGACATCGGTGGTCAAGGCCTATTTTATGGTGGTGGATTTGGTCTGCTAGGTATCCAAGCAATCGGTATCATCGCAACCATTGCCTGGGTTAGCGTATCTGTGGCAGTTGGCCTTTTAATTATCAAAGCATTTATTCCATTACGCGTAACGGCTGAAGAAGAAATTGCTGGCTTAGATGTAATGGAACACGGTGCTCCAGCTTACGAATTCCAGGATATATTTAAAAGCTCCGCGGTTCGAGGGGAAACCTTCGCCCACCGTTTAACACACTTTGGTAAAACACAGCAAAACCATGTAAAAGAAGAACAACACGTATAACTAGGGAAATCTGCCGCCTTTTCTTAAAGTAATGGGGGCAGATTTCTATATATATTTGTCTATCGAAAGTTATCTCTTTTTTTGCTCGAGGTAGAGAGATGTGATCATACTTTTGCCGAAAGTGCTCTTAACCACTGTTAAAGTGATCATTTCTTTGCCGAAAGCGCTCCTAACCTCGATCCAAGTGATCATTCCCACTATCGATTCACTTAAGCTTTCTCTAAATCAAGTAAAAACTGCTTCATCTCTAGGCCACTGCGAAAACCAGTTAATTGACCATTTTTGCCAATGACACGATGACACGGAATAATAGCTAGAATTGGATTTGCTCCAATTGCACTGCCTACAGCTCTCACCGCTTTCGGATTACCAATACGCTGTGCGATATTCCCATACGATGTCGTTGTTCCATAGGGTAATTCTTTAAGAGCATCCCAAACCGCTAATTGAAAAGGCGTTCCTTTTACATGAATGGGTAGGTCAAATTCAGTTAGTTCCTTGTTAAAAAAAGCTATTAGTTGTTCTTTATACGGTTGTAATTTTTCTCGGTTCTCTTCAAAATTGTATCCTTTAAATCGTTTTTTTGCCCACTCTTCAACCTCTTCAAATGAAGCATTGGGCGTTCCTATATAAACAATACCTATATCTGAAGCTACAATATACATTTCTCCTTGTGCATACGTCACTGTATCAAAATACAATATTCCCATTTCCTAATCTCCCCAACTTTCTTTATTTAAACTGCAACTTCAGTCATTTCATGCTACAGTTATTTTACTGACTATAGCAAAGGAGTTTAATTGATGAACACGCTATACGAGCCTGCCATTCATTTTCAACAAGTTCACTTTTCAGTAAATGACAAATTGATATTAAAGTCAATTACTGGGTCTTTTCCTAAAGGCCAAATTACTACCCTTGTCGGTCCCTCTGGGGCGGGTAAAACAACTTTATTAAAATTATGTAATGGCCTTCTTTCTCCAACAAATGGACACATACTAATTGATAATCAGCCCATCTCTACCTATGAGCCTACAACCTTAAGAAGACATGTAGGTATTGCTTTACAGGCAGCTCCTATGATAACGGGCACTGTACTAGAAAATCTTGCAATCCCACGAACATTGCAAGGACAAAAACTATCACAACAGGAGGCCATCCAATTTTTAGAGGATGTCGGTTTAGATGAAAGCTTCCTCCACCAATCAGCCAGCGAATTATCGGGAGGCCAACGTCAAAAGGTCTCGATCGCAAGAACACTAATCAATCAGTCCTCTATTTTGTTATTAGATGAAATAACATCTGCACTGGATCGTCAATCAGTACAGGAAATTGAAAAGCTGATCGCTACAATAAATAAAAAATACAATGTTACGATGATTTGGATTACACATAATTTACAACAAGCATTAACAATTGGGCATTACACATGGGTCATGATGGATGGAGAATTAATCGAAACCGGTAAAAGCGCTTTACTCAAAGCCCCAACAAACCCACGCGTAGCAGAATTTGTACAGGGGGTAAGCAAATGACCTATACAGCTTTATTACTATCTTTGATTTTTGTATGTATCCCCCTTCTGTTATCCAAAACATTAAAATTAGGACTTGAAAGAGATACACTTATCGCAACATTTCGCTCTATCGTTCAATTGCTTGCGGTCGGTTATATTTTAAAGTTTATCTTCGAGGCCAACAGCTATATCTATATTTTTCTCATGGTAGCTTTAATGATTATAGTCGCTACGTTAAATGCACGAAAAAAAGGAGCAGGCATAAAGGGGATCACCTGGAAAATAGCACTTACACTAGTGATGATCGAAATAGTGACACAAGGCGTTTTGCTTGGCTTTAAAATTGTTCCGGCAACTGCCCAATATATAATCCCTATTAGTGGCATGTTAATTGGTAATTCAATGGTGCTATCCATTTTATTTTTAAATCGATTCACTTCTGAAATTACTAGTCATAAGGATCAAATGGAATTGATTTTATCATTAGGAGGGTCACCAAAGCAGGCCATACATCGACAGCTGATCAATGCTATTAAGGCTAGTATGATTCCTACTATTGAAAGCCAAAAAACTATCGGTTTAGTACAGTTGCCAGGAATGATGAGCGGTCAAATTATTGGCGGAGCAGATCCAATCCAAGCCGTCCAATTTCAACTTTTAATTATTTTCGCTCTACTAACAACAGCTACATTATCCAGCATCATGATTGGCTTTTTAAGCTATCCTGCGTTATTTAATGAACGAATGCAATTACTTGAAATGAAATAATTGTTAGGCTGAATGTAATATAGTTTAAATAATTTATGTTATACTAAGAAGAAAATGCAGTTAGGAGAATGACCATGTTATTACGCGATTTTTTCATCCATTTATCTGAAAACCAACTATTAAATAGTGCTGCAAAGAAATATGGCCTAAAATTAGGAGCACAAAGTGTAGTAGCTGGTACAAATATTGAAGAAACCATTGCAAGCATCAAAGAACTAAATGCACATCATATTTCTTGTACAGTAGATAACCTAGGTGAATTTGTTGCAAATAAAGAAGAAGCTACTGCTGCAAAAGAAAAAATCCTTGCTGTAATCGAAGCTATTCATGAGAATGGTGTTGATGCACATATTTCATTAAAACCATCCCAATTAGGTTTAGATATTGATGTTGATTTTTGTTATGACAACCTGTATGAAATTGTAGAAAAAGCCGCTTCTTATGATATATTTGTTAACTTTGATATGGAAGACTATGGACGTCTGCAAACATCTTTTGATATGGTAGAAGAATTATCAAAAACATTTAATAATGTTGGAACAGTAATCCAGTCTTACTTTTACCGTGCAAAAGACGATATCGAAAAATTCAAAGACTACCGTTTACGCATTGTAAAAGGAGCTTATAAAGAGCCAGTAGAAGTAGCTTACCAAGATAAATTAGATATTGATTTAAACTTTATTGAGTTGATTGAATACCATTTACTTCATGGTAAATTTACATCTATTGCAACACATGATCATAATATCATTGCTCATGTTAAACGATTTGTTGCGGATCACAATATTCCGCTCGATAAATTTGAATTCCAAATGCTATACGGTTTCCGTACAGATATGCAAAAAGAGCTTGCAAAAGAAGGCTATAACTTCTGTGTATACGTTCCATTCGGCGAAGATTGGTACGGCTACTTTATGCGCCGTTTAGCTGAACGGCCTCAAAACCTTAACCTTGTAACAAAGCAAGTGTTTACGAAAAAAACGAATACAGTTCTTGCTGTAGCAGCAGGTGCATTCGTTCTTGGTCGTTTAACAAAACGCAAAAAATAATATAGAAAAAGAACCTTGCCGCACCATGCGATAAGGTTCCTTTTTTATTTGTTCCATCCTTTTTCTTTAAAGCGTGCAATAGCCTCAATACGATTACCGACATTTAGTTTTTCTAGAATCGTTGAAATATAATTACGAACCGTACCAGCGGATAAAAACAGCTCTGCGGCAATTTCCTTAGTAGTCTTGCCCTCCGCCACAAGTGTCAGTACCTGGCTTTCCCGTTCTGTTAAAGGATTTTCACTATCATCCTCATAGACAAAATCAACAAGTTCTGGCGCATAAATGCGTTTGCCGTCCATGATGGTACGGATTGCAGTAACTAGTTCCTCAATAGGACTATCCTTTAATAAGTAGCCCCTTACGCCCGCCTTTCTAGCACGCTCAAAGTATCCTGGCCTTGCAAATGTAGTTAAAATAATGACTTTACAATTTGATCCAGTGCTATGCATTTCTTCTGCTGCGTCTAGTCCAGTTTTAACTGGCATTTCAATATCCATAATACAAATATCAGGCTGATGCTCTTCCACAAGCATCAATGCTTCCTCACCATTTTTTGCTAAGCCAACGACCTCCATATCCTCCTCCATACTAAGTAAAGAGCGAAGAGCGCCTAATAGCATCCCCTGATCTTCAGCAATTACAATTCGTATCATGTCACATGCCTCTTTTCTATATGTTCTTCAAATTTTCTTTGACATTTTGATGTGTAATCGTCACTGGAATCGTAACCGTTAATGTAGTACCTTCAACACTTTCAATTTTAAAGGACCCATTAATAAACTCTAAGCGTTCCCGCATCCCATTTAATCCATTACCAGTTTTCCATGCTTGTTTTTTCGTTATTCCTTGTCCATTATCTCGGACTACTAAGTAAACTTCCTTAAAGTTTTGATGAAAAGCAATTTCGCATTTGGTTGCTCCACTATGTTTGACAACATTATTGACTGCCTCTTTTAAGCACATAGATAAAACGTTTTCTACAAGCGGTGGAACTTGCAATGCATTTTTATCGCCCTCAAAGATAAACTCCATTTCTGCCGCCTTTAATATTTGGGAAATACGCATGAGCTCATCTTCAAATTTCGCCGTGCGCATGTCCGAAACCAATTCACGTACCTCTTTTAAGGCGATACTAGCCGTCTGGCGTATATCCTTAATCTCAACTAAAGCTTGCTGTGGGTCACGTTCTATCAGCCTAGAGGCAAGATCACTTTTTAAACCAATCATAGACAATTTTTGACCCAGCGTATCATGTAAATCACGAGCTATCCGTTGACGTTCTTCAAAAACAATTAACTCAGCAATACGTTCATTCGCAGTCTCTAATTGACCTTCCAAGTTTTCACGCTTATTTTTGGAATAAATCGTTAATGGCAATAAGACAACAGCTAAAATGGTCAACACTACAAAGGGTAGCTGTGATAAAAATAAGTGGAGCTCAACAAAAAAGCCTGCTCCTGTAGAAATAACTGTAAACCCTATATGTAGACCATACATAATATAAAAGCCGACCGGTCTTCTTATGTTACCAATAAAAAAGGCTGTGAAAATAGATAGATATACATAACCATATAGAATGGTCATGACTATATTAATGACCATCTCGAAGCTAATCCACATATAAACTAAGCCGCTTTTCGAATTCATGGAAAATCGATAGAAAATAAAATAGAGCATTAAAAATGTAATACCTATTGATATTTCAATGTATGATGATTTTCTAAAAATAAAGAAAAACGGTAGGAAACAAAAAATAATCCATAAATATACGCTGAGCATTGGACTATTCGGAATAATACTATGCCATTTCCTCAACATAATCTCACGCTCTTTCCTACTTTTCCCTTATTATAACAAGAAAATTAATTTTATGCCTGTGCTTTGGATAAGACTCTTCCCTTTACATAAAACAGCCATCTCCCTTGCAGAGATGGCTGTTATCAACTAAGCGGCAATGCTGCCTCTTTCTTTGCGTTTTATAATTTCATTTACTTCTTTAAACGTAACAAATTTACCTTGATCTTCATCATATAGCTTGTAACGTAATGATTCTAAGCTTGTAGCTAAAGTAATCGTTGTCGCCATATGTAATGGCGGTGTTTCATTATGTGCTTTTTCAAGATTATAGTTAGGTACACGAGGGGCTAAGTGATGGACATGATGGAATCCGATATTCCCTGTAACCCATTGTAAAATTTTCGGTAATTTATAATACGAGCTACCCTCAACTGCGGCTTTCACATAATCCCACTCTGAGTTATGTTCAAAGTAAGAATCTTCATATGTGTGCTGGATATAAAATAACCAAATTCCTAATGATCCGGCAATAAATAATGTAACACCTTGGACTAATAGAAATGCTTGCCAGCCCATAAAGAAAATTAAAGAGGCACACAATCCGACAATGACAATATTCGTTAACACCGTGTTGAAACGTTCCTTTTTCTTTGCATCCTTACGATTAAAGCGATTTAAGACAAGTACCATATATAAAGGCCCTAACCCAAACATAACAAATGGGTTTCGATAAAAACGATACCATAATCGTTGACCTTTTGAAGCTTGTAAATATTCCTCCACTGTCATCATATCAATATCACCAATACCACGCTTGTCTAGATTCGAGCTTGTTGCATGGTGAATTGTATGTTCACGTTTCCACTTTTCATATGGGAATGATGTTAGTACTCCCGTAAAAAATCCAACCCAGTCGTTTGCCTTTTTACTTTTGAAAAATGAACCATGTGTGCAATCGTGAAAGATAATAAAAGTTCTTACGACGAACCCAGCTGAAATGACACTTAAACCGACAGTTAGCCAAGGTGAAACATCCACTAACAAGTAACCTGCTACCCACAATGCAATTAACGGTACAATTGTATTTATCATTTGAAAAACACTTTTACGCGTATCTGATTTAGCAAATGGCGCTACATCTTGGCGTAACTTTTTCGTTTTTTCTTTAATTGTTGCCATCTTTTACTCCCTCGTTTCCTTTTCCTTATGACCTCATCATAAAATAAGAGTACAAGTGAGAACAGATGCAATCATCATAAAAAGGATATGACATTTGTCATACCCTTTATCATTTTGGTCCAACCAAATGGAGTTGATAAAACACAAGGTCTAGCCATTGTTCAAACTTATAACCTGCATTTCTGATTGTTCCTGCATATTCAAAGCCTAATTTTTCATGTGCCTTTATACTACCAATATTTTCACCATCTATACCTGCTACAAGCGTTTTCACACCATTCTCTTGTGCAAATGCTATGAGCCTGTGCATAAGCTTTGTGGCAATCCCTTTTTGATAATGCTCTTTATGCACGTAAACAGAGTGCTCCATTGTATATTGGTAACCGGGATATGGACGGAATTGACTGTAGGTAGCAAAGCCAGCGATCATCCCATTTTCCTCGAAAACAAGCAAAGGATTTCCTAGTGCCTGCTGCTCCTTAAACCACTGCATTTTTTCATCCAAAGATTGTATTTCATATCGATAGACTGCCTTGCTTGTTAAAATAATATCATTATAGATGTCCAAAACTTCAGGTATATCTTGTTCTTCCATGAATCGAATCATGTTGCTCACTTCCTTAACGAAATTGGTCACACATTCAATGTTTAAAAATAATCATCAGCAGAATGTTATTATATTACACCCTTAAACATTAAAATAGCGAGCATCAGGATGAGCAAAAACAATCGCAGATACAGATGCTTCCGGCTCCATCATAAATCCTTCAGTTAAATGAACACCAATATCTTCAGGCTTTAATAAGCCAAACAGCTTCTCTTGATCTTCCAAATTAGGGCAGGCAGGGTAACCGAATGAAAAACGTTGCCCTTGATATTTTGCTGCAAACCGATCTCTCATCGTGAAATCTGTCGCGTCAGGGAAGCCCCATTGGTCACGAATTTCTTGATGCATACGTTCAGCAAAGCCCTCTGCTAATTCTAGTGCAGTCGATTGTAGTGCATGGCTTTCGAGGAATTTACCGTCCTCTTTTAACTGGCGTGCTGTAGCCATCACTCCTTTTCCTGCAGTTACTACCATGAGTGCAATATAGTCCATTTCACCGCTTTCTACTGTTTTTAAGAAGTCAGCAAGACATAAAAATGGTTCTACCTGCTGGCGCGGGAAAGTAAAACGTTCAATTTCTGTTTTACTATCAGCAGGATCATAAACAACGACATCATCCCCATCCGCTTGGGCAGGGAAAAATTGATACAAACCTGAAGGCTTTAATAAATCACTTTTCAAATAATCATCTACTAATTCTTTTAGCTCTGTAGCTCTAGAATCTCCCGCTTCAAGCAGTTGATGAACTTGCCCTTTCAAGCCTAAATGATGTCCTAGCAATGTCCGCATATTAACATATGGATATAAATGTGATACAGCATATTCTTTTTTTACATGGCGACGTAAATCTGCTGGTAAATATACAGCTGCTTCTTTGACTGTTCGTGCAGGTTTTATCGTTACCTCTTTTACAGGACGAGCAGCTCGTTTTTCATCTGCCTCTAAACGTTTTTGGCGAGATTCTGCGATTTCAGCTAAGAAATTGGCACGTGTCCCCTCTCCCATTAAAAGATTGGCCTGCTCTAGGCCTTGCATTGCATCTTTTGAATAAATTACAGGACCATCATATTCATCTGCTATTTTTGTTTCAGTAAAGCGTCGAGAAAGTGCCGCTCCACCCACTAAAATAGGTACATCAATACCTGCCTCTTTGAAATCTTGAGCAGTAATGACCATCTGTTGCGCTGATTTTACTAGCAAACCCGATAATCCGATAAAGTCTGGTTTTTCCTTGCGAATGGCTTCAATTAATTGGGCAGGGGTTACTTTAATGCCTAGATCTACAACCTTATAGCCATTATTACTTAATATAATATCCACAAGGTTCTTCCCAATATCGTGCACATCTCCTTTGACGGTAGCAAGTACCATTTTCCCTTTCCCAGCACTCTCTTCATTCTTCTCCATGAATTGCTCTAAATGGGCAACGGCAGCCTTCATCACACCCGCTGATTGTAAAACCTCTGCTACAATGAGTTGATTATCATTAAATAATCGACCTACCTCAGCCATACCTTCCATTAAAGGACCATTAATGATATCAAGAGGTGTCTCAAAGATTTCACGGGCTGCATCTAAATCCTCTATTAGTCCTTCCTTCGTACCCTCTAGAATATAGTAAGCTAAACGACCCTCAACCGTTTTTGGTATATCGGCTTCCGTTTTTTCCTTCTTTTTGTCACGATAGAAGTCTGTGAATACGGCTAAGGTTTCATCATTTGTATTAAACAGCAAGTCATTAGCTAGCTTTATTTCCTCTTCAGGAATGGAAGCATATCGCTCTAGCTTCTCTGTATTAACAATAGCGTAATCCAAACCAGCAATTGTACAATGATAGAGATACACAGCATTCAGTACTTCTCGGCCCACTGGCGGTAAGCCAAACGAGATATTACTTACACCTAGAACTGTTAATGTTTGCGGCATTTTTTCTTTGATTAGTCGAATCCCTTCAATGGTTTCGAGAGCAGATCCAATATACTGCTCATCTCCAGTTCCTACTGGGAACATCAATGGGTCAAAAATAATATCTTCTGGTGCAATACCCCATTTTTCAGTTAAAAGTTGATAGGAACGTTCAGCAATTTCAAGCTTACGATGACGATCAACCGCCATACCTTTTTCATCAATTGTACCAACAACTAATGACGCACCGTATTTTTTCACAAGTGGTAATACGGCATCAAATCGCTCCTCGCCATCTTCCAGATTAATAGAGTTAATAATGGCTTTCCCTTGCGAAAATTTTAGCGCCTCCTCGATGACTTTTTCATCTGTTGAGTCAATCACAAGAGGAACCTTCACTTTTTTCACCACCTCCTGCATAAAGCCACGCATATCTTCTAATTCATCACGATCTGGGTTTGCTAAACAAATATCAATAACATGGGCACCATTTTTAACTTGCGCACGTGCAATCTCTGCTGCTTCCTCAAACTTTCCATCAATGATTAAATTTTTAAATTTTCGGGAGCCGATAACATTCGTTCTTTCTCCAATAAATAATGGACGCATGGAATCGTCATACAATAATGGTTCGATACCAGATACCGCATGACCATGCGTTTTTTCTGGTAATTGTCGTGGTTTTTCACCTTTTAAAACTTCACGAATAGCTGCAATATGTGCTGGAGTTGTTCCACAGCAACCACCTACAATATTAAGCCAACCCTTTTCTGCAAAGCCTTTTAATTTTTGCGATAAAGATTCTGGCGATTCATGGTAACAGCCTTCTTCATCAGGTAAGCCAGCATTTGGATAACAACTTATATAGCCTGTTGAAAGCTCTGCTAATGAACGAATATGATCCGTCATAAACTCTGGTCCTGTCGCACAGTTTAAGCCAACTGATAATGGTTTAATATGCTCAATAGATATATAAAAGGCATCAATCGTTTGTCCTGCGAGTGTCGTACCCATCGGTTCAATTGTTCCCGAAATCATAACGGGAAGTTCCTTGCCAGTTGCCGCGAAAGCACGTGTTACCCCTAATGTGCCGGCTTTAACATTCAGCATATCCTGACTTGTTTCCAATAACAGCACATCTGCTCCTGCCTCAATTAAGGCCTTCGCTTGGATAAAGAAATTTTCCTCGAGCTCATCAAATGTAATACCGCCAGTTACGGATAATGTTTTTGTTGTTGGTCCCATAGCTCCAGCTACAAATCGCGGCCAATCCGATGTTGTAAATTTATCCACCGCTTGGCGAGCAATTTCAACTGCACGTTTATTAATCTCTTCCGCTTTTGCACCCAGATCGTATTCATTTAACACAAGAGGAGTTCCACCAAATGTATTCGTACAAATGATATCTGCGCCAGCCTCTAAATATTTAAGATGAATTTTCTCTATAACATCAGGTCTAGTAAGCACAAGATTTTCATTACACCCATCGAGCTCCTCTCCACCAAAATCATCTGCCGATAAGTTTTCATTTTGTAGCATTGTTCCCATTGCGCCATCAAGAATTAAAATACGTTTCTCTAATTGCTCTTCAATCAAGTGCTTAGCCATGTATACTTACTCCTTTTTTTTGTTCATCCAATTGCTCAATATATTTCATCAACTCTAGTGTCACATCATAGCGTAAAAAAGGTGTAATAAGGTAAATACCATTAAAATATTGCGCAGCCACCTCTACTAATTCCCTTGCAATGGCAATACCCTCAGCTGTTGCACGTTCTTTATCTTCACCACAAGCCTTCATTCTTGCTAAGGCATCTTCTGATAATTTGATGCCAGGCACCTCGTGGTGTAAAAACTCTGCACTTTTATAACTCGTAACGGGCATAATCCCAATATATATCGGTGCTTGTAGATGCTTTGTTGCCTCGTAAATTTCCACAATTTTTTCCTTCGTATACACTGGCTGTGAAATAAAATAATCTGCACCATGTTCGATTTTCTTTTCTAAACGTGCCACAGCACGGTCTAACACACGAACGTTTGGATTAAATGCAGCAGCCACTGAAAAATTTGCTTTTTTTCGAAGGGGTTTACCAGAGAAAGAGACCCCTTCATTTAACTGCTTAATTAATTGGATTAGCTCCATCGAGGAGACATCATAAACGCTTGTCGCACCTGGGAAGTCCCCAACTTTTGTTGGATCACCCGTAACAGCTAAGACATCGTGAATTCCTAAAGCATTTAATCCCATTAAATGTGATTGCAGACCGATTAAATTACGATCTCGACATGTAATATGTGTTAGAGGACGTACGCCATGTGTATTCTTCAACAATGCTCCCATTGCAATATTGCTAATACGAGGAGAGGCTAGAGAATTGTCTGCCATCATGACTACATCTGCGCCAGCATCATACAATTGTTTTGCTCCTTCAAGGAATCCATCAATTTCTAAATGTCTAGGTGTATCCAGCTCTACAATGACAGATCGTTCACGTTTTACTTTTTCATGAAGAGGCTCATACTTAGGAGGCTCTGCTTCTCGAACGACCTCAATCTTTTCAGGTTTCGCATGCTTTTCATGAACGGGTGATAACTCCTCTAAATATTTTTTTGCTGCCGCTATATGCTTTGGTGTCGTACCACAGCAGCCCCCAATCAAGCGTACCCCTTGATCACGTAGTTCTACTGCTGCTCGACCAAAATAATCAGCCTCCGATTCATAAACGACACGCCCATCTTCTAAGTCAAGAAGTGAAGCGTTCGGATAAGCTGACATAAATGCCTTTTCAGGAAGTTCTACGCCTTCAAATGCTTGTATTGTATGATGTGGGCCTAGCCGGCAATTGA
Organism: Lysinibacillus sp. FSL M8-0134; assembly: GCF_038069745.1. Classification (NCBI taxonomy): domain Bacteria; kingdom Bacillati; phylum Bacillota; class Bacilli; order Caryophanales; family Bacillaceae; genus Lysinibacillus; species Lysinibacillus sp. FSL M8-0134. The sequence continues at coordinate 25,905 of NZ_JBBPAJ010000002.1, forward strand.
CACCAACGATATCTGCACCAAGTGTTTCTAGCTCATGCAAAGCATTATTTAAAGACATTCCATTTTGTAAAACACCAGGCTCATGCATAGATACTTGTGCAATAAGTGGTAACATTGTTTTTGCACGTAACATTTTTAATGTTGCAGTTAATTCTTCAAAATCATAATAGGTTTCAAGTAAGAGGCCATCTGGATTTCCTGCAAGTAAAACACTTGCTTGTTCCTCTACAGTCGCTAATATTTCCTCTAGTGTTGCATCACTTTTTCGGATACCACGAATACCTCCTATTGTCCCTAAAACAAATTGACCTCCATCTGCAGCTGCTCGCTTAGCAATTGTAATAGCTGCTTCATTAAATTGTTGAACGCGTGATTCTAATCCATAGCGAGCTAATTTGATGGCATTTGCACCGTACGTATTCGTTTGAATGATGTCAGCACCAGCCGCAATATATTCTCTATGAATCTTTTCAATTAACTCTGGTCTCTGCACATTCATTTCCTCATGGCAATATTCCAATCCATAGCCATAAAGAACTGTGCCTATTGCACCATCCGCCGTCAATACATGCGTGTTTAACTTCTCAAGCAATCCCATAAAACTAGCCTCTCTTCCTATGTCTCTGTATAATAAAAAGCCTTCTTTCATAAAAAAGAAGGCTTTAACGATTCAGCATTGTTGTTCCTTCTCATCTTCGACTCAACGGTCTTCTGGATTTAGCACCTGACAATAAGTTGGTTGCTGAAGCTTCAATGGGCCAGTCCCTCTGCTTCTCTTGATAAGAATTAAGTATGAATTTTTTAAATAATTAAAAGAATCATATCGTTTACTGACGAATGAGTCAAGAGTATTTCACGTAACAAAGTAATTTTTAACTTAAAATCTTAGAAACTGGATAGTTCCTCTGCAAGCTCCTCACCAATTTTTTTCCCATTTTGAATGCAAGCTCCGATACCTACACCAAAATATGAACAGCCTGCTATAGCTAAATTTGGATAGTTTTTGTTCAGTTCCTGAAGCAACCCTTGTAACGCTTCTCTGTGAGCTAAGTCGTATTTAGGCATTTGATCAATCCATTTTGTTACATTTACTACGGTTGGATCCTCTTCTATTCCCAAGCTCTTTCGAACATCCTCTAAAGCAACGGTTGCCAATTCTTCATCAGTCATGGCACGTAGTTGTTCATACGCTGGGTTAATACTCTTATAGAAGAGTCGTACAAGTAATTTATTGTCTCTCGATGTATGCTTCCATTTACGACTTGTCCAAGTTGCTGCATTACAAGTAACGTTAGAATTATGAGAGACAATATAGCCCGTTCCATCTGCTGGCAATTTCGCGTCTGGTACATCGAAGCCTAAGTATATGGTAATGGCTGACGCAGTAGTAAATTGATTAAAATAACGGTTTAATGATTCGTCCTTCATGAGGCTTTGAACAGCTTCATTCGGTAGTGCAAGCACAACATAATCTGCTCCGATATTTTCACCATTTACTAATGAAATTGTATAGCGGTCTTCCTGTTTTTGAACATGTAAAGTAGCGACACCCTTGATAATTTCAACATTGGTTAATGTTTGCTCAAGTCGATCGATTAAAGAAGTTAAACCATTTTTAAATGATATAAATTTTTTATTGGCAGCTTTAACAAATTGCTCACGGTTCGCATCAAAACCTTTAATGATACTTCCATAATCATTCTTATAATCAATTAAATACGGTAAAGTAGAAGCAATTGAAAGCTGATGTAAATCACCTGAATACACACCTGCTAGAACTGGTGCAATTTGGTTTTTTACTAGTTCCTCTCCTAAATAGTAGGTTAAGAACTCGCCAATTGAACTTTCCTTTGTAAAGCCTTTGTTTGGTAATGTCAAATCCTTTAATGCTTCCTGCTTTCCTTGCTCTGATATTAATGTGCTTTCCTCTAAGGATGCCAAGCTCATTGGAATACCAAATGTAGAATCAGCTGGAATAGCATGTAGTTCATTATTTGTGTAAATATAAGAAATGCCGGTTTCGTTATAAACTAGATTATCTTCAAAATCAAGCTCCTGCACTAGCTCCATAACACCTTTATGGCGAGCGACAATAGAATCAGCACCTGTTTCCATAATAAATCCTTCTTCATACGCCGAATGTAACTTACCACCTAGATATGTATTTTTCTCTACAAGTACTAGACGAACATCTAGATTATTCTCCTTCACTTGACGTTGTAAGTAATGCATTGTGCATAATCCTGTAATTCCGCCACCTAATACAACAACTGTTTTCATATAAACCGCCCCTATTATTAGTTCTTTCTACAGTATAAACCTATTTTCATTGAAAATTGCATTCAACCCTTTACAAATTTAGCAAAAATAGAGCTATCCCTTTAGGAGATAGCTCTAGCCAACATATATATTAATAGGTACTATAGTGTTAATTACGCCTAATACATTGTAGTAAATACTAACCGTCTATACTTTTAAATTTTGCGCAAAGGTCGCTAATTTTTCTGCCGAATTCGTTACTTCTGTAAATGATGTCCCTAACTCACCTAATATACCTACGATTGCTTGTATTTTTGTTGCCATGCAATCATTTTGTTCTTTTGCTTCAGTCATGGCATCTAGTATACTCGTAAACTGGCCTTCTGTTTGCAACATATTTTCCTCACCAGACGCTACTTCTCCTTGAATATTCGTCAAAGAATACTCTAATTTCTCAGTCCGTTCGCTTGTTTTTTTCAATAACAAAGCAACCGCTGTTACCGATTCTTTTGTTTGAATAGATAACTTTCGAACTTCGTCTGCTACTACACTAAATCCTTTTCCAGCCTCTCCAGCTCGAGCCGCTTCAATAGCTGCATTCAAAGCTAACAGATTAGTTTGATTCGCAATAGTAGTAACAACACTCATGATTGTCTCCATTTCTCTAGACATACCTGATAATTGTTCTATATTTTCTTCAATATCATGAAGTGAATGAATAATATTATGCATATTTTGTGATTGATTTTTTAAACGTTCCCGTCCTGCAAGTGCTTCATTTTCAGCTAAAGTCGATACATCAAGCGATTTTTTGGCCAATTTTTTAATCTCATCAGACTGCTTGCTGAGACAGCAAAAAGAATGATTGGTTTCCTGAGAGATTGTGGCAAGCTCTTCAGAAGAACGTACAATTTGTTGTTCAATTGCGACTCTCTCATGCTCCATGCTTTCTTTCATTTCTTCAACAGTATTTTCAAAAGCTTCTAAGACGAGCTGTTGCTCAAAGTTACAAATTTTCGATATAGCTCTTATTGTATTGAACTGATCATAAGGATACTCTATATTTTTTTCAACTAAATCAATAAATGAAATAGATAAATCTTGGAATGCGCAAATATACCATTGTGTTCTTAGTCCAATGTGGACATGTACCTTCGCAATTTTTACACGCCTTAGATAGAACTCCTCATCAATTATTCCATTAAACATTTCGATAATATGCTTCCGTAACGTTACTTTAAGCTTTTCTACAGAACTATGTTGACTAATAATATCTACCAAATGATGCTCTGTTCCTATCATGTTATAAAAGCGGTTTACGATGTGATCTACATTGTCCATAACATATGGCTGGAAAGCCTTTAAATATTGTAAGTCTTGCTCCGTTAAGTTCAGCATTTCAATTTGCTTCGCCATTGATTGGCGATTAGACAAATCCATTTTCACTGTGTATTGCTGTAGATCCAATACCTTCGTCTTTCTCTGTTTTTGAAAAATCACACATCTTCCCTCTTTCATTCTGTTTACTTTCAGCAGGCCGAGAAACATCAAATACCTTTTAACATATTGATAGATTAATGAAAAAATACCTATCCATAACGTCTTGGCATAACCATATACATTTTTCCAAGTTTATTGAAAAAAACTTCCCTTTCAAACACTATGAATGACAAACAGTAGATTTTTTGCATATGTACCTTTTCAAAATCACTCATATACCTTAATCATTTTATAATTTGCTGTCAATTTTTAACCACCCAATATTTTACATAAAATGTATAAAAAGTCCCTACAGTAAATTCACTTTAAAAAACAATTAAAAAGCTACCACACTATTAATTGGTAGCTTTTTTTACCCGATTTCTTGATTATTATGCTTATTTTTTTAAAATTTCTTCTGGCACCCTATAAATTTCACTATATTAATAATTTTTACCCTTATAACAACTAAAACTATATACTTACTAAAAGGTTTATTCATATACCAAAAGTTTCATGTTAATCAGATGTATAAATAATTCAAAGACACTATATTTTTTAACACAAAATTTACAAACTTTTAAGTTCCTGTAATATTTCCGAAGCTTCTTTAATGCCTGCATCTGCTGCAAGTCCATACCACTTGATGGCCTCTTTCAGATTTCTAGCTATCCCTTCACCTTTATTGTACATATGCCCTAGCTGTAACTTGGCCTCTGCATCCCCTTGAAGGGCAGCCTGTTTAAACCAATGAATGCCTTTTTCAATATTTCGTATACCTGCAAGCCCATTACTCCATATATACCCCAAATCATAAAAAGCATCTACATGATATTGTTCTGCAGCTCGTTCATACCAAAATAGTGCGCGGTTTACCTCCTTCGTTTGGCCTAGGCGTCCCTCTAAATAAATTCCACCAAGAAGATATTGTGCTTCTACATAACCGGCCTCTGCAGATTGTTTATAGGCATTGAATGCTGCCTCCATATCTACAGTCACGCCTAACCCCTGCTCATATATAATCCCTAGCGTAAACATGGCCTCTGGTACATTCTTTTTAGCAGCATAGTCAAACCATTTTTTTGCTAATGTATAATCCTTCGTTACTCCTTCACCATTAAAGTACATATCCGCTAAATTATTGGCAGCATCCGCATGTCCCTGCATTGACGCCTTTTCATAGTATAAAAAGGCCATCGAATGACTTTCTTCTACTCCAATTCCTTCAAAGTAAAAATTACCTAACATATATTGTGCATCGGCATTCCCTTGAGTCGCAGCTAACTCAAACCATTTCAATGATTTTTCGATCTGAAAATGATTACCTTCCCTAGCATTGTAATATTCACCTAGTTGATACTGTGCATCCGCGTCCTGTTCTTCAACCGCCTCTTTATATAGATCAATCATGACCTCATGATCCAAATCCTCTTCCTCTGAAATAGCAACTTGTTCATTATTTTGGTTGTGGAAGTACCATTCTATAATATCAAGCACATCATCCACTACTTCTATACGATTTGCTAGCTTTTCTAGCGAGGAAATTTGCCAAACAAGTATATAGATTGACTGTGGTATGGCCTCACGCAACACATCGTCATACTCCGCTAACAATGTTAATACATTCTCCTGCACTGATTGGTATTGTTCTGATTGGACAATTTGTAAATGGCGTTGCTGCTGTTCTTTTAATAGCCTCCTCACTATTTGATACAATATTTTTTGCAAGGCTGCTAGGTTAACTTCAGCGAATGTAAGTAATTTTATATTTTGAGCAAACCATGAATTTTCTGTTTGTATCAGATTTTGTAGAGAATCAATTCGTTCTTTGTTTCGCTTAACTACCATTTGCTCGTACATTATTTTCCTCCCTTGCACGCTCTATCAATTACGTCCAAATTTTTTCGAACTTGCTCGAAAAGCTCACCTTCACAACTACCGCTTCACAATCAGAATAAAAATTGCTGAATCAAGCTAAAAAACTGCCTTACCACTATTATATGGAAGACAGTTGAATTTTGGTTACACATACGCTCTCAATAGCAAGCCTACGAATAGGGTGATGATTAAAAAGACTGTAATGTGTGCCCATTTATACATTTCTAATAAGCCAATAAATTCTCTTGTGAATGCGTTTGGAACATAGTAAAAGGCTGTCTTAGAACCAATTCCTTCCGCATCTAATTTTGCCTTTTTCGCATAAATACTTGCACGAAACACATGAAAATTATTCGTAACAAAAATAGAGCGATATTTTTCACCTTGTGCATGATGGTCCATTACCTTTTTCGAAAAGGACATATTTTGTTCTGTATTAGAGGATTGATCCTCTTTTAGAATCTTGTCAGGGGGAATTTGGTGAATATTAATTAAGTATTGTTTCATAGCAAATGCTTCCGATATCCTTTCATCATTCCCTTGCCCACCTGACACAATGATAAAAGGCCTTTCCCCATACTTTTTATATTGCTTCACCGCCTCATCTAAACGACTTGCTAAAAGAGGGGGCACTCTATCACCAATTAACCCTGAGCCCAGAGCAATTATATAGTTAGGTTCATAGCGTATCGGCGTATAATGATACAATATGGCATATGCTAGGACACTTGTGTATAAAAACATTGTATAGCCAAAAATCAAAAATGCATAGAAGAAAAGAATATGCCAAAGGACATTTTCAATTTCAATAAAAATGATAAAAACATACCATATCATCATCATAACAAAACTTAGCCCCAGAATGGCTAACATTAAATTACGTACTTTACGTCCTTCCTTTTCCAATAATACTTTACTATTGAAAAACATGGCGATTGATAAAATAAACATAATGCTAGGAAAGCTTGCTAATATAATAAATATCCCCATTTCTGAAATAATCCCCTGATCATTTGGCAGCAATAACGGATAATGGATCATAAGTAATCGAATAACATATACACCTATCAAACCAAGAGCTACCACATTGAGAAAGCGCCTTTTTTCTGTTAGGTACAACAGGAAAAATATTGAAATTAATATTATGAATGTTAGTAGCATCACTTCACCCCTTCCTATTACTTCATTTTTACAATCATTGTATCTGTCACTACTTGTTCAATTTTTTTGATAGAGCCCAATTATCTGAAGCGTTTGTTTTATTTTTTAATAAAGTTCATGTAATATTACTATATAAGAAATAGTTTATGACCAAACTCAAAATTATATTGGAGGAATGTAAGTAATGAAAAAAATTCTTGCCGCTCTTTTTGCAGCGACACTGATATTTTCAACGGTTGGTGCAACATTATTCATTTCAGATACACCAACGGCAGAAGCTAAATCCTATAAATCAGGTAAAAAAGGCTTCTCTAACAATAATAATAGCTCGAATATCCAGAAATCACAGGATACTTCTAAAGATCAAAACAATGCAACAACAAATAAATCTAATTCAACATCTACTAATAAAGTGGATACTACTAAAAAAGGTGGCTTTTTCTCAGGAGGTCTGATGAAAGGCTTAATGCTTGGGGGACTTGCTGGTTTATTATTCGGTAGTCTATTTAGTGGTATGGGGTTACTCGGAAATATTTTAGGTTTATTAATTAACGTAGCGGCAATTGTCGTTATTGTGATGCTTGTCATAAAAATTGTGAATATGTTTAAAGATAAAAAGCGTAAAGAGGAAGCACAATGGCACAAATAATTAATGAGCAAGATATTATTAATGCGATTTGTTTATCTCAGGCATATTATAAAAACATCCGCCCAGAAGATGTGCTAGTTGAATTAACATACGATGATGATACAGGCTTCGGTGCTGAGGTTGAAGTAAACGGTCAAATTGAGATGCTCAATACGGCAGCCATGATTGGCGCATTACGTGTTTGGATTAAAGACGTTCTACATGGTGACCCTTTCTCAACAGGAATTGAGCTAGTTTTAGACGATGAAGAAGGCATTATTGCCAAATTATCATAATAAAAATAGCAGTACAATGAATCCTTCATAAGATTCATCGTACTGCTATTTTACTTTTTCATCCGTTTCTTCACCTCTTCTTTTTCTTCTTCATTAAGAGAAAAATCGACTATTGAACGGCCAAGCATTAATAGCATGATAAACATGACTCCCGTACCAACAATTAAATAGATCATTGTGAAAACTTTAGAATATGCCGTAGTTGGATAGAGCCCTGTTTCTACGCCTGTTGGAATCAAACTGACAACTGCAAAATACATAGCGTCCAGCCAATACCATCCTTCAGTCCCCTTGTAAAACAATGTTCCTGAAAGAATGATTAAAAACAGTGTAGTAAATAATGAGATAAACTGTGGTCGCTTAAATGACCTCCACAATCCTTTCGCTAATCTTTTAGCAGATAATATAAATGAGAGCATCCCTAACCTCCTTTTTTCTAAACGTTCTATAACATAGTTAGACTATACGTTGTTTTTAACAAAAACGTCAAAAGGTAGAGGCAAATTACCTCTACCTTGTAAACTTTATTTAATCAATACATGACTAAGGTTTGTAAATATTTTCGCTGCTTGACCTCTCGTTGTGGCAGATTCCGGAGAGTATTTCCCCTGATTCCCTGTCACAATCCCTAATTCATATAACATAGAGACTGCACGTTTTGTTTCAGCATTATAGGAGGCTACATCTGAAAATGGCGATTCAGCTTTTGCAATATATGGCTGATTAAATTGTTGCTCATAGGCACGTTGAATCATTAATGCTAATTGGGCACGTGTAACAGACTGTCCAGGATTAAATTTCCCATCCGTTCCCTTTACGAGACCATGTACATATGCTGCTGCAATTTCAGACTGCATTGTAGCATCATAGTTTGCAATGTCCGTAAATGGTGCTTTTTCCGTTGTAGTTAAGCCCAAGCTTCTTACAAGAATAGCAGCAGCTTGAGCACGAGTTAGACTACTCTCAGGTCGAAATGTACCATCGGGATAACCATTCATAATACCGGTTTCTGCTACATTTTGAATATACTCTTTCGCCCAATGATTCTCTGTATCTGTGAAACTTATTGCTCCCCTTGTAGTAAACGTAACTGTAGGGTTTTGAACACTCTCATTTCCAGCTGCATCTATTGCTTTGATTGAAACACTGTAGGCAGTATTTTCTGTTAAATTTTCGAGCGTCATCTTAGTAGTATTCGCATTCAATGTACTGGCTAACTTACCATTCACATAAACATTGTAATTTGTCACACCTACATTATCCATTGCTTCTTGCCAGCTCACCTCTACCGTTGTCTTATCCTTCATATCTATTTGGATTGCCTTCGTTACATCCCATAGAGAACTTGTTTTAATGATTGGTAAAAATGCTTCATTGGCTACCGCAAAGTAACCCGCTTCGCTTAAATGAATGTTTTCTGGATTTGGTAGGTAGTTAGGAACATCCTTTGCCACAACATCATGTGTTGGTACAAAAATGGCCCCTGCTTTTTCAGCTGTTGTTTTGATTGTTGCATTTACTGTAGTCAATAACAGCTTAAATTGCTTTTGTAAGTTCTCACTATAGTAAGGGAAAGAATTATAATAGCCCATCACATATACTTCCGCATGTGGATTTAACTTTTTAATTTCAGCTAGAATCGAAGCTATATTAGATACAGCTTCTTTAGTTGCTTTTACGATAGCTACAGTATCAATCCCTGTAGTTTGCGACTCCTTTAAAAGAGGCAATAAATCATTTGCCCCAGCAGTTAATGTAATAATCTCTGCTTCTTTTATAGAAGCTCTTAATTTTACCTGCTCCTTTGTATAACCAAAACCTGTTACTGTCTTTTCTACATCGTTTTGTAGATCAGCTAAAACATTTTTGGTTGTGTAGCCAGACATAGCAAAGCCTTTATTATATGAAGCAAGAAAGCCATTTTGCTGTAGAGCCTGTGCAATAAAATCTGTGTAACCTAAACCTATTACACCTACCTCATTCATTCCATGTGCTAATGAGTCCCCCAGTGCTAAATAATCAGTCTGTATAACCCAACTCGGGGCTATGTAATCACTTTGTTCTTCTGCATTAGCTACTGCCGGTATGGTTAATTGCAATGCTAGTATACTTGCGGCCACATAACGAAATTTTTTTGATAATCGCATATACGCTCTCCTCCATTTAGAAAATAGTCATTGTTTTCACTATTTTACTAGAGGAGGGTTAAAAAAAGGTTAAAATATAACAATCTTTTTAAATTTTTTCATCTTGTATCTAATCTGTCTGAATCTTTCCATAGACACCACCACCACCAACCTCTATTGCTAGTTGGCCTGTTCTTGCTAAATCAATTAAATGAGCAATTTTATGAGGTACTATTCGTTCAAGCTCTTCAATCGTTACATTATGCAGAATATCCATTTCTGTACCAAATGCTTCTATCAAACGTTCCATCATTTTCGGCCCAATACCTGGGATAAAATCAAGGGGAACCTGATGAATATAAGGTGGTCGATATCTTTCTTTCAAAAAATCCTCAGATAGCTCATGTATGCGTGTAGCGACCCCTTTTATGATTTGAGTACTTCCACAGACAGTACAAACCGTTACTTCGTTACTTAGCTGTTCACCACATTTGGCACAGACTGTCTGATGAAATTTGCCAAGCAATGGGTTTAGGCCATAATTGGCAATTACTGCTCGACCTTGTTGTTCATGAAGGGCCATTTTTAGTTCTGTAAAATTAGCTTCCTCTAAGCGTAACTTTTGATACTCACGTGCCAATTTCCCAAGAGAATGGGCATCCGAATTACTAACAAACGTGTACGCCTGAAGTTCTTTAATGTGGCTCACCATGTCTGTATCTGAACTTAAGCCTAATTCAATCGCATCTATTAGTTGAGGATCAAAAACTTCCGTTAAACTGCGAAGAACCCCTTTGCCAAACAAACTTTTAAAAGGAGTAAATACATGTGCAGGTATAAAAAGCCCTCCCAATTCATGCACCCTTTGCTGCAAAGTTCGTCCATCACAATATATACGCTGTGAACTTAAGTGAATATTTTTCATATATTGGGACATCCATGTTGAAAAATGCTTCATGAGCTTAAGAGTAGGAAAGTAAGCAAGCACATGAATAGGACCATGGCAATATTGATCATAGATTTCTATTTCCGATCCCGGTATCAAAGTTGTGTCTTGAAAGCGTAATCCTCCTTCCTTCAGTTCCTTTAATTCACCTCGTTCGATCATGTCCATCATTTCTTCAATGACCTCAGGTGAATGACAATCAATAATACCAATCATATCTAATCCTTTTCTTGCACTCGCCATCTCTAAAATCCTAGCTAATGTTAGTGTTTTACTGCCAGTAATTTTCACAGCACGCCCCTTATAAGTACGCCCAATATGAATATGTAAATCTGCATAGAATTCTTTCATTTTCATGACTCCTTTAGCTTTTTTAAAACGAAAATACCTTACATCACTGCAAGGCATTTTCATTTATTATGATGGATGATTGTTGGTCGTGCTATTATTAGTCTCGTAAGCACCAGAACCAGGTGTTGGCATAGAAGAAGAATCATAAGCCACTAATGTCACACCAATCTTTTTTTCAAGTTCATTAATTTTTGCAAGTTGTTGTGGATCTAATTGAGCAAATTTTATATTATCCATTATCATCATCCTTTCAATCATAAAGTTCCCTGAAATCATGATAACTATGCAAATAATAATACATCCACTTGATTGCCATAAATCTTCGCTTTCACGCTAATAAACAATCGTCCCAAACTAATCTTTTAAGCTGACGAGTAGGAATGTTAATCCAAAGACTCATGTCCTGCAACAACTGAAGTCGTATTGTCTTTTTTAAGGTCTAGAGGGAAATGACTGACTATCAGTCATTTTTTGTTGACATTCATTTTCTTCTCCTGTAACATACTAATCAAGTAAGGCAAAAGTGAGGGATTGCATGTCAAAGGAAGAAAAGATTATTCAAGCTGCTATTGAAGTTTTTCGTGAAAAAGGAATTGAAAAAACAAAGGTTTCGGATATCGTCAAAGCTGCAGGGATTGCCCAAGGAACTTTTTATCTCTATTTCCCGTCTCGCCTTTCTGTTATGCCTGCTATTGCAAAACATATGGTTGAAAGAATTATTGTAACCTTAGAAGAAGGTATTTCTATTGATAAACCTTTTGAGCAACAACTAGAAGAGGTTGTTGAGATGATTTTCTTAATTACGAAAGAATATGGCGATATCGTTGCACTCATTTATGCGGGTATTGCTCAAACAGAGCATTTAAAAGAATGGGAAAATATTTACGCCCCTTATTATGCTTGGATGGGTAATTTTTTATTATCTGCTCAGCAACAAGGAATGATTCGTGATTCTATCGATCCATCACGTTCAGCAAAGCTTATTATTGGTCTCATAGAATCTGCTGCAGAACAAATTTATTTGTTTGATGATAGCAAAGATGAAACGATGAAGCTACTAAAGCTTGAGCTTCTAGACTTTTTATATCATGCACTTGGCCTACGTCACACATAAGTGGCGTTCTTCTTTACCTCGAAAATGACTGAATGTCAGTCATTAATATACTATATGGAAGGAAATTTTTTATGCAAAAAGAATGGGTTTATGTTGGACTAACAAGTTTATTTGAGTTGTTTTGGATATTTGGTTTTAATGTAGCTAACTCTTGGTGGCATTGGGTTATTATTGTGTCTATGATTGCTCTTGATTTTCACTTTTTATCAAAAGCATGTGAAAACTTACCTACTGGCACAGTCTACGCTATTTTTGCTGGAGCAGGTGCAATCGGTACTACATTAATGGATATTTTTATTTTCGATGGAGAATTTAATGCCATTAAAGGTATTTTTATGTTGATATTAGTATCAGGCGTTATCGGGTTAAAACTTGCAGATAGCTCATCAGCAGAGCATGAAGAACAGAAAGAGGTGAATGCATAATGGGTTGGATATATATAGTATTAGCAGCAATGTCAGAAATTATAGGTGTTGTAGGTTTACGCTTTTATAGTCAAAATAAAACCGTACGAAATTTATTAATATATATCGGTGGCTTTGGATTATCATTCGCCCTTTTATATGCATCATTCAATTATTTACAGTTAAGCATTGCCTATGTTGTTTGGGTTGGTATTGGTACTGTTGGCGCTGTGCTTGTAAATATCATTTTCTTTGGAGAATCAAAAAACCTAACACGTATTATAAGTATTATTGCTATTATCATTGGTGTTGCAGGTTTAAAAGCAGTCTCTTAATCGGACAATATTACAGGACGCCCCTCAGAGGCGTCCTTTTTAATCCACTTCTTGCTGTATCCAATCTTTTCCTTCTATTGTTCTTGTTACAATCATACTTGCCACAGTATCACCTGTAGCATTTACCATTGTAGCAGGAGGGTCTACTACTACTCCTATAGCAGAGATCATCGGTAAAGCTTGAACTGGTAGACCGTACAATGTGACTATAAGCATTTCTCCAATGAAACCTCCACCTGGAATACCACTCATCACAATACCTGATAGTAAGGCGACGCCAATTGCGGTTACAAAAGTACTGAATCCTGTAAAATCCATATTAAACACACCGAAAACAAACGCTATTTTCAATATGGCGGACAAGCATGAGCCATCCATATGAATGGTAGCACCAAGCGGTAATACGGTTTCACGAATATCCTTTGGCACTCCAATCTGTTTGGCAGCTGTTAGATTAACAGGCAGTGTTGCAAAGCTACTTCCTGTACCTAATGCTGTCACAGCAGGCGTTAAAATATTTTGCCAGAACTTTATAACTCCTACTTTTCCACCTGCAATAAAAGCGTATAAAGTAAAGCCGATTAAAAAATAAAGGATAGCAACAGGATAGTAGAGAATGATGGCTTTAGCATAATCCCCAAGCAATGCCGCTCCAAAATCCCCTATTAATGTTGCAAAATAAGCCATTAATCCAATTGGTGCATAGTACATCACTAGCTTGATGACCTTCATAAATACTTCCGAACCACTTATTAAAAAACGCGCAAACGGCTTACCTGCTTCTCCTGTTAATCCTGTGCCAAGCCCGATTAAGACAGCAAATAAAATAAGTGCTAGCATATTACTTCTGGATAATAAATTCATAAAATCAGGCACAGTGAAGGTGTTAACTAATTGTTCAGCAAAGCTTAAATCCTCTGTTGTTTCAGGGGATACAATCTGAACGGATACCTCAGCCCCAGGGGGATAAATAGTAACAGCAATTAACATGATAATGGCGGCAATAATGCCTGTTGCTATAAATACGAGCATCATTGAGCCCATAATTTTACCTAAACGTTTGAGGCTTTCCATACTAGCAACGGAGGATGCAATGGAGAAAAACACTAATGGCACAACAATCATAAATAATAAATTAATAAAAATATCACCAAAAGGCTTTAACACCGTAGCCTTCTCACCAAAAAGCAAGCCAATAATAACACCTAGAAGAATGGCAATTAATAAAAACATAGAAAACCGATAAGCCCTCAGTTTTCCCATCTTCACATCCCTTCAAGGATCATTTACACTTCAGTGATATTGCTTGTAAATTTTTTAAGCATGCTCCGAAGAACAATGTGACTTGCTAGACGCTATAAAAATTCGTATATCCCCTCTGCAATAAACTCCGCTGGGCCTCGCATCCAAACATGGTCATCGTCAGCCCATCGTATGTTTAAGTCACCTCCACTCAGATGAACAGTTATCTCTTCTCCCCTCTGACAAAAACCATTTAAAATAGCAGCTACTACTGCAGCACAAGCACCTGTTCCACACGCCTCCGTAACACCAGAACCTCGCTCCCAAACTCTAAATTGTAAGGCTTTTGAATGGATGACCTGTACAAATTCAACATTAACACGATTAGGAAATCTCACATCATTTTCTATAATGCCTCCTAGTGTTCTTAACGGCGCTTTTTCTATATCATCGATAAAAAATACCGCGTTTGGATTTCCTAAAAACAACGCTGTTAGGAACAAATTATGTGGAGGCACTGTAAATAATTCATTGATGACGAGCTTATTAGGGGTACCTAACATCGGTATATCTTTACGATACAATAAAGGTTTACCCATATCGACAATCACATCTATGACTGTATTATCCTGAACCACTACCTCTACGTACATAATGCCTGCTTTTGTTTCAATTGTAAAAAACTTTTGTCGCACAATTTGGCGTTCAAAAATATATTTTGCAACACAGCGAAGTCCGTTTCCACAGTTAGATCCCTCTGTACCATCCTTATTAAAAATGCGCATACCACAGTCAGCAATTTTAGAAGGTTGAATAATAATTAATCCATCCGAGCCAATGCCTGTATGGACATTTGCTATCTTTTTAGCTAATTCACAAAAGATATTGTCATTATAATCATACCTGAAAAGATCAAGATAAATATAGCTGTTGCCAATACCATGCATTTTCGTAAAGGCTATTTTCATACATTCACTCCTTGTAAAGGATGGTAGATGTATAGACTTTTAACTTTCTTATGATTGGTTAACCTTTTTGGCAAATTGCTCTGGAACATATGTAAGATAAGGCTTACCAGTTAGTGGATGTATTTGAATATCAGCAAAAACATGAAATACTTCCCGTAACAACGTTGGAGTAAGTACTTCTTCTGGCGTCCCATGACAAACTATTCGTCCATTCTGTAAAACGTAAATTTGATCACAGTACATTGCTGCGATATTTAAGTCATGTAAAGCCGCGACTACAGTTAAATGTAGAGTTTGAATTAAGTCCATAAGCTGGAGTTGATGCTGTATATCTAAATGATTCGTCGGCTCATCTAATATCAATACCTTAGCTTGTTGTGCCAGAGCACGTGCAACCATTACGCGCTTTTTCTCTCCACCGGAAAGAGAGCTAAAGCTTCGTTTCTCCAAATGTGAAATACCAGTTTGTAGAAGAGCATCTGCCACAATTCGGAAATCTTGTTCTTGATCAAGCTCCAATAGTTTTTTATGTGGCGTTCTTCCCATACTGACTAAATCATGTACTGTGAAGTCAAATAAAACAGGTGTTTCTTGACTAACAACGGCTAAATTTTTAGCAATCGATTTACTTGATTGCTTTAAAATATCTTGTTCGTTTAATAATACCATACCACTTTCCGGTTTTAGCAGACGATACATATTTTTTAGCAATGTGGATTTGCCGCTACCATTAGGGCCAATGAGTCCAACAAGTTGTTTTTCTTTTATTTGAATACTTACTTCATGTAGTATACGCTCATCGTAAATGGAGAATGATAGCTGCTTTGCTTCTAATGTCATATAAGTTAGTCTCCTTCACCGAAAGAATAATTGTTACGACGGAGTAGCCAAATAAAAAATGGTCCTCCACAAAAGGCCGTTATAATACCAATTGGCATTTCTTGAGGTGCGATGATTATTCGGGCAAAAGCATCTGCCCACACTAAAAAGATTCCTCCAATTAAAGCACTAATAGGTATCACATATTTATAGTTTGACCCCACAATTAACCGAACGATATGTGGAATGATTAATCCCACAAATCCAATAGAGCCACTGACTGCGACAAGTACACCAGTTAACAACGAAACAAGTAAAATGAGCTGAATACGAAATTGCTGTAAATTAACCCCTAACGTTACAGCTGCCTCTTCCCCTAGTAATAATAAATTTAAATTTCGATAGTGTAGCCATAGTAGCCCAAATACGAGGAAGAATATGAAAGCCGGGATTACAATATTATTCCACTTGGCTCCAGCTAGACTCCCTAGCATCCAAAACATAACAGCCTTTAAAGCCCCTTCTTGTTTCGACATCATCAAAATGAAATTGGAAACGGCCGTTAAAATAAAGGACACAGCCATCCCCGCCAATAACAAGCGAAAAATTGAGACACGACCACCAACTCGTGATAAGAAAAATACGAGCGCAATGGCAAGTAATGACCCTAAAAATGCAGATACAGAAAGAGCATAGATTCCTAAAAATGAAAAGGCACCTAAAATAATTACTGAGGTCGCTCCAACAGCTGCACCTGACGAAATCCCTAATATATAAGGGTCAGCAATGGAATTTCTCACAAGTGCCTGAATTGCTGCCCCAGCAATAGCTAGACCAGCTCCAACAATAGCTGCGAGTAAAACACGTGGTGCTCTTATTTGCCAAATAATGATTTCCTGTGAGCGACTCCAGTCTTGCTCTATGCCATTTTGTATAATGGGGATTTTAGAAAGAATAACTTTCCATACATAGAAGGGTGTAACTGATACAGACCCAACCATAACGGCTATTGTCATAGAAACGATTAATACGAAGAAAAGTATTAAGGAAAAAAACATAAATTTTTTATTCATCCGTTTAAAGCTCCTACTAAGTATTGATGGATGAAGCAATAAAAAAAGGTATTCCATACGAAAATACGCATAGAAATACCCTAGATTAAACAAAGTCAGAAAATATCCAGCTATTGTCCGTAATTGCTTGCATCCTCGTGGGCATTACAGGTATTACTAATGGCAGGTCTCCTGGCTTCGAATCAGCATCCTATAATGGCCTTCCCATACTAACACAGTGGCAAAAAATATTATAAGACTCCTCGTTACAGTTGCGGGACAGCGTCGGACTTCCACCGACTTCCCTTTTAAGTGACATTCAAAAAATATCACACCAATAGTACTTAAAGTTATAAAATTGTGACGATTCTATCATACATTTTTATAATTAGTTAGTCTACACTATAATTGAGTTAACTTAAAACTATAATAAGGTTGACACAATTATATTCGTTTTTTACACTAGCAGTAAGAAGGTTTATAACGAGGTGAAATTTATGGCTACTGCTACACAACAGAGTCATCATAAATTAAGAACTATTGACATTACCTATATTGGGTTATTCTCAACACTTATGATGATAGGGGCTAATATTACCTCCTTTGCCCCATTTATGATGGTGGGTGGTGTACCGATTACACTACAAACGTTTTTTGCTATTTTAGCAGGACTGGTTCTTGGTAGCAGAAAGGGTGCGCTCGCCTGTACAGTTTATATGTGCATAGGATTAGCAGGAGCGCCTGTTTTTGCTCGTTTTGGTGGGGGAGTTGGACAAATTTTAAGCCCTACCTTTGGGTTTATTATTACATTTATTGGAGCAGCATTTGTTGCAGGACTAATTGTAGAACGAAGTGCAACAAAGAAAAGCTATATTGCGGCAGCGTTAATCGCAACTGCGCTTAATTATTTCCTAGGGACAAATTGGATGTATTTTGCCTACAAACTATGGGCAAGTGCACCAGAGGTCTTTTCATATAAACTAGCTTGGCTCTGGATGATCCCCCCACTACCAAAAGATTTTATCTTAGCGATTTTCGCTGGCATCTTCGCCTATCGATTACAAAAAACATTGAAAATCATGCCCATTCAATAAATAATTCCTCACATCTTTCTTGTTAGATGAAAGATGTGATTTGATTTTTGGTAGTAGATCATGTCCATTATTTCTGCACATTTATTTGCTACAGTATTAGCAAATAGTGAGGAGGATATAACATGATATTCAAACAAAAATGGTCAATGGCACTACTATCAGTATTAGCTTTACTTACTTTATCTGCTTGTACGGTGGATCAAACGAAGCCTGCGTCTACATCTAATCATACGACTGAAGAAATGGATCATTCGACAATGAACCATTCAAGTTCAGGCGAAGTACCAGCTACATTAAAAATTGCTGAAAATCCGAAGTTTCCTGTAGGAAGTACAGCTATTATTACGAACGGGCATATGGACGGTATGAAAGGTGCAGAAGCAGAAATAGTCGGGGCCTATGATACGACTGCTTATGTTATTTCCTATGAACCAACTACAGGTGAAGAACCTGTTAAAAATCATAAGTGGGTCATTCACGAAGAATTAATTGATCCCGAAGAAGCACCTCTGGCTCCTGGTACAGAAGTAAAAACGGATGCAGCGCATATGGAAGGTATGGAAAATGCGCTTGTCCATATTGAAGAGGCTGTACAAACAACTGTTTATATGGTGGATTACACTTCCACTTTAAATGGTGAGGCAGTAAAAAATCATAAATGGGTAACAGAAGAAGAGTTAACTTCAAAATAATTTAAACAACCTCTCCCAGTAGGTATGGTAGAGGTTGTTTTCTAGTTTTTATGTTCAAGTGCTGCGGACTTATGCCATTTATAACCGATACCCCATACTGTTTGTAAATAATCATCCGCAGGGAAGCCGCTTTTTCTTAATTTTTCTCGTAAATTACGCACATGTGAATCAATCGTACGATCTTCAATCATTACATTATATCCCCAAACTGTGTTGATAAGATGTTCTCTGGAAAATACTTTATTTTGATGATTTAAAAATAAGGCTAGCATGGAAAATTCCTTTGGTGTTAATGAGATTGCCTTTTGTTGAAAATAAAGTTCAAACGCTTCCTTATCTAATCGTAGCCCCTCAAAGCATATAACTTTTTCATCTATTTTCGCCCTTCTTAATACCGCATGTATACGCGCTAATAACTCTTCCTCATCAAAAGGCTTTAAAATATAATCATCAGCACCCATGTTTAAGCCTTTTACAATATCAGCATGCTCTCCTTTTGCCGTAAGCATAATAATAGGCACATCCCAAAACTTCCTAATTTCCTGGCAAGCTTGCCACCCATCCATCTCCGGCATCATAATATCCAACAGAACTAAATCCACATGCTCTTCTTCTAAATAATCGAGTCCTTCTAGAACGGACGACATGGCTCTACAATGAAAAGTAGGCTCTAAGTAAAGGGTCAATAAATCTAACATTCTTGGCTCATCGTCTATGCATAAAATAGTCTTCATTCGCTTCTACTCCCTTAAACAATAATTCAAAAGTAGTCCCTTTATTGATTTCACTGCTAACCTTCACTTTCCCCCCATGTGCCTCTACCAATTCCTTAACAATAGCAAGTCCTAGACCAGAGCCACCTAGAGCACGACTACGGGATTTTTCCACTCGATAAAACCGTTCGAAAATATAAGGTACATCCTCCGCTGGAATCCCTTTTCCTGTATCTTTCACAATGATGCTTATCACATCTTTGTTTTTTTTAACAGTGACTGAGGTGGTTTCTCCAGGTGCACAGTAGATTAACGCGTTATTTAATAGATTAAGGAGGATTTGCTCTAGTCTTGCTTCATCTGCCCATAGAAGTAAGCCTTTTTCACAATGTACATCGAAATATATACCTTTCTCTTGAAAAGCAGGATGTAATTTTTCTTCCATGCTTGTAATAAATGAATGTAGCTGGATACATTGTTTTTCAATTACAAATGAGTTTTCATCCATTTTCGCTAAATCAAATAAATCCTTGATGAGTCGAGAAAGTCTATTGGTTTCTTCTATTATAATGGCTAAATACTTTTGACGATCTTGCTCTATCAAATCCCGTTTGGCAAGAATGTCGGTATAGCCTTTAATAAATGTTAGTGGGGTGCGGAGCTCATGTGCAATGCTTGACAAAAACTCCTTACGCTCTTGCCTTAAATGATTTAAGTCATTAGACAACAGTTGGATGGCATTCGCTAAATCACCAAGTTCGTCTTTTGAATTCGTAGAAAGGTCGACTGTAAAATCACCTTTACTCATGTTCAATGTAGCCTCTTTCATCTGGATTAATGGTTTTGCAAGCTTTTTAGATAGCACGATAATCACCGCTATAGTGACAAGACCAGAAACAATGCCAACTATAAGAAAATGCTTATTTAAACGTTTCATTAAGGCGTGGATGGAATCTGTATGTTGAAACATAAAAACGTAGCCAATCGTTGTTTGCTGTTCTTTAATAGGACTGATAGTGGCAATAGCCTTAGCCTCTTGCCAGTTAGCTTGCAATACTCTTCCCTTATAAGGTATTTCCCCGTCTATCTTACTGAACATATCTCTAATTTCTGGATGGGGTTGCGATGAAGCTAGTATTTCTCCCTGATGATTAGTAACCACTACATCCGTACTTTCATCCGATTCCATAAGTACTATATGGGCCAAGGTTTCGTTATTAAAGTTCTGTTCTAATATTGTACGATGGGAGTTTCCCCTTGCTTGTAAGCTTGCTAATTCCTCTTCAACACGAGAATTAGTCAAGGAGGCATGTAAAAAAAACATCATAAATGTTTCGATACAAAATAATGTGATGAAAAAAATGATACCTAACTTCAGTGATAACTTTCTCATCTATAACCACCATTTTTCTTTTTCTTAAAAGTATAACGTGTAAATGTGAAAAATCCATGCAGAAGTAAAAAAAGCCCATAAGTATATTGAATACCTATGGGTCAGATTAATTTAAATGTATTTTTTTGCCCAGTTTAAGAAGTTATCAATGACAACGTCAAGGAATTTCACAGTGCCTTCATCTGTTAAATTGCCTTCTGCATCGAATTTAGTGTGAACAGCACCAATATAAACATCATTGCCACTTAGTAATGGTGAGTTAATACCAGGAGAGAATAAAATATCACGTAAATGTAATTGAGCTTTTACAGTACCTAAGTTCCCCATAGATGCGCCCATAATGATAGATGGCTTACCAATCATTACTTTATCTACACGAGACAACCAGTCAATGGCATTAACCATCACACCTGGAACTGTACCATTATATTCTGGTGTAACCCATAGCACAGCATCTGCTGCTTTTACTTTTGCTTTAAAATCAAGAACTTCTTGTGGTGCTTCATTTTCGATATCTTGATTGTACATTGGTAAATCCTTTAAGCTTAAAACTTCAAGCTCTAATTTTTCTGTATAACGCTTTTGAATAAAGTGAGCTAATTGCATGTTATAAGATTCTTTACGAATACTACCAACGATGGCTACTACTTTCATGATGTTTCCTCCTAAATGTACATTAAACTTAGTATTTGTATAGCTATTGTATTTTATACCACTTTAATAGTAAGTGGCAAATTCTTCAACTGGCTTTCGATAACCACGAAGACGACGACTACTTTCTTTTTCTTTCCCAATTGTGATCATTAGAGCTATTTCATGTGTTTCTGGTACATTAAATAGTTCACGCATTTTTTGATCATCAAAACCAATCATTGGACAAGTGTCCCAGCCGCGATTTTTTGCAGCTAGTATAAATAACGTGGCAGACAAAGATGCATTACGAATTGCTTCATCTTTCATAAATGCATCCCCACGTTCTTCATAAAAGTTTGTATTTTCAGCTACTAGCTCATCTAATTCACAAGCTGTAATAATACCTAAATCAACCATACCTTGACTTAATTCAGCAGTATTTTTATACGCCTCTTTATCACCTAATACAAGTATTACCGCTGAAGCTGAATGTACTTTATATTGTCCATAGGCTGCTTCTCGAACCTTTTCTTTCATATCTTCATCCAACACCACTATATAATTAGCATGTTGTAAGTTAAATGCTGATGGAGCGAGCTTAACTTCCTCCAAAATAGGACGTATGTCTTCCACAGTCATTTTGACGTCCTTGAGAAAATTATTAGCAGAGCGACGCTTATCAATCAGCTTGGAAAATTCCATTTTTAAACCCCCAATACAGTTATGTATTCATTCAGTAGAGAAACATCTCTCTACTGAATGGAATAGTATTACTCATATTCTTTATCGAACGTAATAGAGCTTCTTACAGTGTCAATTGGACGTACAAGTCCTTCAATCTGTGCGCGTTTAGGTTCTAAAAATGGTGGTAATGATAATTTTTCTCCTAGTGTTTCATATGGCTCGTCTCCCATAAATCCAGGACCGTCAGTAGCTAATTCAAATAAAATTTGCGGTGCAACTCGTGCGTACAATGATTCAAAGAAATGACGATTTACATAGCCAGAAGTGTGGAAACCAAAGCTTTCAAAGCGTGCAGTCCATTCATCTAATACCGCACGATCTTCTACACGGAAGGCTGCATGGTGAACTGTGCCAAAACCTTGACGAGCAACTGGTAACACAGTGTTATGCTCAACAATTATTTGAGCGCCATTCCCTCCCTCACCTACTTCAAATAGGTGGAAGTCGCCTTCTTCAGCAATTTCTTTAAAGAGCATTACTTTTTCTAACATATCTTTAAAGTATTTAAAATTGGCCACACGGACGAATACTGGACCTAATCCTGTAATCGCATATTCAAGTGGAATAGGGCCATCTTGCCAAGGCGTACCAGAAGCAACACCTGTATTATGTTCATCAGAAATAAGCTGATAGTGCTGATCGTCAAAATCAACGAACGACAGAGTTTTCGCACCAAATTGTTCCTTAATACCAGTATGTTTTACATTTAAACGATCAAAGCGTTTAACCCAATAATCTAAAGCTGCATCCGTTGGTACACGGAAAGAAGTTTTTGAAATTTCATTTGTACCATGCACTCCTTTTGGAATGTTCGGGAAATCAAAGAATGTCATATCAGTTCCTGCACTACCTTTATCATCCGCAAAGAATAGATGATATGTTTGAATATCATCCTGATTCACTGTTTTCTTCACTAAACGCATTCCTAAAACAAATGTAAAGAATTTGTAATTCTCTTCAGCACTACTTGTGATAGCCGTTACATGGTGTACACCTTTTAAATGATTCATTTTCTATTCCTCCTACCTATTTATCTCGATATCGAGATATATGTGTAAAAATTTTTTTATTGTTTTAAAGCATTTTTGCCAACCTTTTTAAGAGACAAAATCATTGTGTCCAGCTCTTGAGATTCCAATACTTCAAAAATCTCATTTATTTTTTGTTCATGCTTAGGGAAAATCTCTTCCATCAATGTCTGTCCCTCATACGTTAATAATACGTAAGTAACACGACGATCTTTTGGACACGACTTTCGATATACAAAGCCTTTTTGTTCGAGCTTATCAATCACATAGGTAATACTACTACTTGCAATTAATATTTTTTTACCAATTACTTGAATAGGTTGTTCTCCGCGATGGTACAAAAATTCAAGAACCGAAAACTCGGTTTGATTTAAATCATATTGAAGTAAATCTCTTTTAGTTGCATCCTGAATCGTTTGATATGCTCGGAACAAGACCGTAAATGCTTTTAAGTTACGATTGTTATCCTTCATACGACTCCCTCTTTTACTTCGAATTCAATTATCTTTAATTCGAGATAATAATAACACATTCATTTTTAATCGGCAACTATTTTCTTTCTTCATGTTTGTTATCTTCTTGTACGGGTAGAAGGTAGTTGTAACTTATAAAGGAGGATTCTAAATGAAAAAAGATGTAAATCAAAAACAACAGCAGCTAGAAGCATTCCGAGTAAGTGATAAAGGTCAACCTCTCACAACCAATCAAGGCTTGAAAATATCAGAAGATGAACATTCATTAAAAGCAGGTGAACGAGGACCTACTTTAATGGAAGATTTTCATTTTCGTGAAAAGATGACGCATTTTGATCATGAACGAATTCCTGAAAGAGTAGTACACGCACGTGGATCTGCAGCACACGGAATTTTTGAAACATATGAATGTGCAAGTGACATTACAAAGGCACAATTTTTAAACGGAAAAGGAACCAAAACACCTGTCTTTGTTCGTTTTTCTACTGTTGCAGGCTCAAGAGGCTCAGCAGATACTGTCCGTGATGCACGTGGCTTCGCTACAAAATTTTATACACAGGAAGGTAATTACGATTTAGTCGGCAATAATATTCCTGTATTTTTTATTCAGGACGCTATTAAATTTCCCGATTTTGTACACGCAGTAAAACCTGAACCGAATAACGAAATTCCTCAAGCTCAAAGTGCCCATGATACATTTTGGGATTTCATTGCAAACAATCAGGAATCTGCTCATATGGTGATGTGGCATATGTCGGATAGATCCATTCCACGAAGTTACCGAATGATGGAGGGCTTTGGTGTGAATACCTACCGCTTCGTCAATAAAGAAGGAAAAGCGCATTTTGTTAAATTTCATTGGAAACCTAAACTTGGCGTTAAATCACTTGTCTGGGATGAGGCACAAATCATTGCCGGAAAAGATCCCGATTTCCATCGTAGAGATTTATGGGAATCAATAGAGCGTGGTCATTTTCCAGAGTGGGAGTTGGGTGTGCAGCTAATTCCTGTTGAAGATGAGTTTAAATTTAGTTTTGATATTCTCGATGCCACAAAAATATGGCCAGAAGAGGAAGTTCCAGTACGCATTCTTGGTAAGATGACATTAAATAAAAACGTTGATAATTTCTTTGCTGAAACAGAGCAAGCTGCATTCCATGTCGGACATGTTGTACCTGGTATTGATTTTTCAAACGACCCTTTATTACAAGGTCGCTTATTCTCTTATACAGATACGCAGTTAATAAGACTTGGAGGACCAAACTTCCATGAAATCCCTATTAATAAACCGATCTGTCCTTTCCATAATAATCAGCGTGATGGCTATGGCCGACAAACAATCAATGTTGGGCAAGTTAGCTATCATAAAAATTCCTTAGCTAGTAATACACCAAGCCCTGTCTCTGAAGCAGATGGAGGATACACACATTATCAGGAAAAAGTGGAAGGCCATAAAGTACGTGCACGTAGCGATAGTTTTAAAGACCATTTTTCACAAGCGAGATTATTCTGGCTTAGTATGACAGAAATTGAGAAAAAGCATATCATCAATGCCTTTAGCTTTGAATTAGGAAAAGTAAAGAATAAATCGATTCGAAAACAAGTTGTAGATATGTTTGCTCATGTCAGTTATACACTCGCAGCGTCTATCGCAGATAATATTGGTATTATTCCGCCAGTACAAAAAGAGGTACCCCCTATTACACAAACTTCACCTGCTGTTAGCCAGATCATCAATGCTGTTGAAAGTGCCCAAACTTCTAAAGTAGCGGTAATCGTTTCAGAAAACACGAATGAAAAATTAAATGATCTGATTGCTACTCTATTAAGTGAAAATATAGTAGTTGAACTTGTGAGTACTAAACAGGGCATAATAAATGGTTATGAAGTTCACGAAACATTTTCTACTACTTCTTCAGTGCTCTATGATGGTGTTTATGTTACGGGGACATTCCAAGATTCCTCACTACAAGTAAAATCAGAACAGTTCATTGAAGAGGCCTATCAACATTGTAAAACGATAGGCTTTACAGAAAATATTTCGTTTTTACAGCATATTGCCAATCAAAATGGTGTGACAAACAATCTAAACTCTTTTATTCATTTACTTGCAAAACATCGACATTGGGTACGCTAATCAAAAAGCCAGCTAACGTTTGTTAGCTGGCTCATATTATTTAATTCGTTTAAATTCCTTTTCATTGCCGTCAACAAACTCTACATCCACCTCAATGGATTGAAAGCTATCATCAATATTAAATACTTTGATTACTTGATCAATCACTTTATCATTAGGCGTTGTCGAATCAAAATTCAACTGCTTAAATAACGGCTCTAATTTTGTATAAGCCTCATCACCCTGCAGTTTTTCATTTTTTCGATCATCTTGTAACTTTGCCTCTATCCCTGTTTTCTTATCCTCATACTCTACCTCATAAGACTCCGTTGCAGAGTAATCAACATCTAATGAAAACTCAATAAAATTAAATGTCATTTGGTCTGTAGGTGTTTCACCAGTTTGTTGACTAGCATTCTGACCTGCTGGTGCATTAGCAGGTACATCCTTAACTTCATCCTTATTACAACCATAAAGAATGACAGTTACTAAAGAAACTGCTAATAAAAGTTTACATTTCATATAGACACTCCTTTCTTACATATTCTTCCCCGTTTCCTTTCAAACTAACCTAAAAAAGACATCCCCTTCAATTGAACTGCCCCGTAAAAGTTAGACACCAATCTAACTTTTACGGGGGTTTTTTTATGGCAAAAGTAAAGGCTGAACAACGTATTCAAGCAGTCCAGCGATACTTAAATGGAGATGAATCTATGATTGAAATCGCAGAAGACATCGGAGTGACAAAAAGGGTTGTAAGTGAATGGGTTCGCCGATATCAAAAAAATGGTGTAGAGACTTTCTTAAAGTCCTATACAAACTATTCAGCTGACTATAAAATGAATGTACTAAATTATATGAACGAGACAGGTACATCTTCAGTTGATACAGCTGCTCTCTTTAATATTTCATCTTCTGGCTTAATTCGGGGTTGGAAATTAAAGTTTGAAGTTGGTGGTTATGATGCTCTTGTTTCCAAGAAAAAGGGGCGTCCATCCATGAAAAAAGACACAAAAAGAACAACGAAATCAATACCAGCTGAAGGGTCTGTTGAGGCGTTAACAGCACGTATTAAACAATTAGAAATGGAGAATGCCTACTTAAAAAAGTTGAATACTTTAGTTCAAATGAAAGAAAAATTACCAACCAAATCAAAGCGCAAGTAATTTACGAACTAAAGGAAATCTATGAAGTGGTGGAATTAATCAAAGTCGCTGATATTCCACGTAGTACGTATTATTACTGGGAAAAGCGTTTGAATCGTACTGATAAATACGCTGATGTGAAAGTCGCAATTCAGTCCATTTATCATGAACATAAGGGACGTTATGGCTATCGTCGGATTGCTAAAGAACTTAAAAAATACGGCATTGTTCATGATCCCAAAACGATTAACGGTTTGATGAATGCCATTGGCATAAAATGTGAAGTCCGCATGAGGAAATATCGTTCGTATAAAGGAAAAGTCGGAAAAATTGCCCCAAACATATTACAACGTGATTTTACAGCGAAAAAAATGAACGAGAAATGGGTAACAGACGTGACAGAGTTCCATCTATTTGGTGAGAAACGCTATTTATCACCAGTCCTTGATTTATGTAATGGCGAAATTATTGCATACACGGTAATGAATCGTCCAGTGTATAACCTCGTCCATGATATGCTAGAACAAGCATTGGAGCGCATTCAATCAGGTGATCAAGTCGTTCTTCATTCGGATCAAGGTTGGCACTATCAAATGAAAAAGTATCAACGAACCTTAAAACAACATGGGATTACGCAAAGTATGTCCCGTAAGGGCAATTGTTTAGATAACGCAGTCATAGAAAATTTCTTTGGCTTATTAAAATCTGAACTCCTGTATCTACAAAAATTTGAATCCATGGCACATTTCGAACAGGAACTTCATGACTATATTCATTATTACAATCACAAACGAATGAAGACAAAATTAAAAGACCTAAGCCCGGTGGAGTACCGAACTCAGGTCTTAGAAGTAGCTTAACTAAATATGTCTAACTTTTTTGGGTCAGATCAAATTGAGGAGATGTCTTTGGATTTATTAATAGTAGAAGTTGCGATCACTTGTATTTTCTTGAATTGCTTTTGCTAAACGGACAGTTGAAACAGCAAGGTCTGCATAAGACACATTCTTAGTGGCATTAAAGTTATTTTGCTGTAAATCAATTAGTCCCATACCATTTGCTATGGCAATATGACCTGCATACGCTGGATCAATAGATGCCGCATCAGCAAAGTTTAGTTTGTAAATCTCCTTTAATTTCGCAACATTTTCTAATTGTAAAATTTTAACCGACCAAACTGCTAGCTCTTGGCGTGTTAACGTTTCATCAATTGCGAATTGATTTGCTGGTTGTAAAATTCCCATTCTTACTGCTTGTTCAACAGTTCCATATAATGGATGATTTTTATCGATATTGTTGAACGATTGCTTCTCTCCATCTCCGCCACCGTAATAGCCATATGTTAACGATTTCAGTAAAATCTTTAATGCCTCACCCTTTGTTATAGCAGCATCCGCGTTAAAGTTTGCTAAATCTTTAACTTCTAACACATTTTGATTTAAAAGATAATTTAATTCATTGGCTGCTGTAGGGTGTGAAATCGTAGGCTTCTCTTTTGAGCTATCTACCTGATATAACCACTCACCAGTAATTGCATCAATTTGATTAACTACACTACCATTGAAGATAGGAGCATACACTAAATCATACTGTTGTTTATCTTCTGTATTTTGTTTTACATATTGTAGCTGTAATGTAAGTGCATTACTATATGCCTCTTTTGCTTTTTCATTTGGTATTGCTTGGCTAATAGACGGCCAGTTATTTATCTTTTGTTTATTAACATTCAATGAAAGTAGTGATCCATCAGAGTCAATACCTACACTTATTTCATCTCCAACAACTGCAATACCATTCACTATGCGTGGGAAGGAGAAGTAATATGTTTTACTATATTCATCAATTGCGGGCTCATCGATCGGCATTGAATACTCATGTAAATAAGAAGGAGACCATTGCTTTAAGTATTCAATCGCCTTCGATAATGCAGCATCCTTAGAAAGGACATTTGTTTTATCAGAATTTGTAAAGTCTCTCTTTAGATCGTGATACTGTACAATGTCGCCTGTGGCCTTATTAATTTCAAAAGTGGTACCAGAACCACCATTACTGTACATATACATATAATTTATTGAATAAATTGTCTCACCATTTTCATTTTCTCTTTCATCAACCATTTCAATATTGAGCTTCGCCTTGTCATCGTCAACTTTTAAGAAAGTTTTAGCAAATTCTTCAGCGTCTGCTACTGTCATACCACTTTTTCTTGGTGGTAACTGCTGTGAAGATATTTTTATGGCACTCTTCGTTTTTGGAACTTGTGTAGAAAAGCCATTCGTTGTTTGCCATTGCCCCGTTAAAGCATGTACACCATTAAATCCTGAAGCTGGCATATAGACAAGCTTCACATTACGTGTATCTGAAGAATAATCAACATAATAACGAAGTTCAACCGCTAAATTATCACGTACTTGTGAAACCATTTCTTCCTCATTCTTTTTCTCACTTACATTATCAAAGGATGCTTTATTTATAGATTCTGTATTACGATACATTCCTGTTATTTCTCCATTAGCAAGAACATCAATAGTAATACTTTGATCACCAATCAGCACATCATTATAAGTTGGTGAATAAGAGAATGAATACGTAATTGGTTGGGATAATGGTCGATTGAATCCCATGTTAATATAGTTTAATCCATCATTACGAAGTTTATAGTTCTCTGTATTTGCAAATTTTTTCAGGAAATCTTCTGCAATTTTTTTTGCTTCATTCTCTGAATATTTTGCGGGATACATTGCTTCTGTAATATTAGCTGGCTGGTAATAGAAATGCTCTAACTCTAAATCTTCTCCTTTAAATGTAAAGCCACCATAAATATCTTTACCATTCACTGTTTTATGGAAGTTTAAATCATAACGGACAGTTGTATCATCTCTATAGAAATGACCTCCCCCAGAATTAAAGTCGTTATCCGTTACAAAACTGAACTCATTAGGGAATAGTGCACGTAATTTTTTAATCAGCATGCTTTTTGTAACCTTTGTCTCTGATGCTGCAAGCTGAATTTCAATGCGCTCTGATGGTTCCTTCACATTTGCAGATGCTTGGGAAATTGGTGTAAGAACACCAACTGAAAATGCTGTAGCCGTTAAAATAATACCTAACTTTTTAAATTTACCCAAAATATCCCTCCTAAAATACTATTTACCATAATTATAATATACTTTACTATAATTAGAAATGCATTTGACAGTAAATTTCCACAAAGGAAACATATATTGGGTAATCCTTTGACTGTATCATTTCTTCACCACGTCAAAATTAGCACCTATTAATACCCAATTTTGTGGGAATGGTAATCCCAATTTCCAATAGCCAATACCACGAAGATTATACTGTTTGACAAGATTAAATTTAGCTTGAATAGATCTAGCATCCTCAAACCACACCACATGAGCTCTGCCTTGTTCATCATAGTATTCAAAAAATGGTGCTTGGGCACGCCAATCATACTGAATCGCAGCATTGTAACGTTTGGCAATTTCAATAGCTCTTTGCGGACTAAGCGCCTCTGCATTTGGTCCTCCCTGGACAAATGGTAATGTCCAGTCATAGCCATATAAATTTTGCCCTAGCATAATTTTATTTGCAGGCATTTCACTAATTGCATATTTTACAACTTCTTCTACTTCTGGGAGAGGTGAAACAGCCATTGGTGGGCCTGCCGAATATCCCCATTCATAGGTCATTAGTAAAACAAAGTCCACGATTGCTCCATGTGCCTTATAATCATGCGCCTCCGTCCATGGATTGCGCTCACCTGCACTTATTTTTGGTGCTAAGGCTGTAGATACTGTATATCCTTGTGCATGGAATTTTTCTACTGCCCTTCTTAAAAAATCGTTATAGGCTTGTCGTTGGTCACCTGGTAAATTTTCGAAATCAAAGTGAATGTCTTTAACGTCTCCAAGTTGTCTAGCTTCCGCAAGAATATTCTCAAAGAGTAAATCCTGAACAGCAGTACTTTGAAAAATATCTCTTGCTAATTCTCCGCTAAAACTAAAATTTTCCAGATTCGAAACGACCATAGCAAGAGATGCCCCAGTATCATTTGCAATTTGTGTCACACCTTGACTTGGTGGACTTTGTAGAGTACCGTCCCGTCTTGCCTCATAACTAAATAAAGCTAAATATGTTAAATAGGGACCCGCTTCTCTAGCTTGATTCAAGAGTGTTTCACTAACAGACGTTCCTCTTGGCTCTAAGTACGCTAATGTTTCTGCCCTTGTTTTTGGAGGTTGTGGAATATACAATCTCATTCCAACAGTTAATGGCTGATTCGGATTAATACCATTTACTTGAGCTAGTGTTACATAATTAATACCGAAGCGTTGTCCGATTGACCACAAACTATCCCCGGGCTGTACATAATAAAAGCTCCCGATAATCGGTATTACAAGAGCTTGCCCCACAACTAAACGATTTGGCTCTGGAATTTGATTGGCATCTACAATACTCTGTACCGTTGTCCCATATGCTTGCGCTATACCCCATATAGACTCACCAGCTCGTACAACATGTATTTGAATGGTTTTGCCTCCTTCTAGCTTGATAAAATCATACCTATAAAGCTTATGAATTCCGAAAAGAAAAGATGCCTTTCAACGATTTCACAAAAAACCATTGCTTCTTATACAAATGATTTTTAGGAAAATACATTTTGAATGTATATAACTTTAATGACTTTGCTTTATGTATTTCTGATAGTGTATTGGTAAGCTATCGGTTAGTTCGTATTTTATTTCATCATTCATTTTTTAAATTAGCCCATTGTTTCATATATTGAAAATTTCTTTTATGTCATATCTTCTACTTTTTCTTTGTTATTTTTATAATAAAGCGCAAAATGCTACATTCCACCATGTCATCAATCGTACAAATGTTCTATTTTCGATACTTCTTTGACAAAACTTCACCCCACTTTCTACCTTATCAGTACGTCTCTCCCTACTACTTTTCGTTACACTTTTCCCAAAATAATTTATACAACTAGCATCATATGCCTTATTCTTTTCAAGGTTATCACTCTTGTATAATGAAATTATTGTAAGGAGGTGTTAGATTGCGCTTATTTTACCAACAAAAAGTAATCGGTAAGAAATCTCGTAAGCTTCAAAAAATCCCATTCTCCATTGAGGAACCTGTTACAACTTTACAAGAATTACTCGTCCAGCTTGTGACACAGCAGGTACAACAGTATAACGATAAAAAGGTAGATACCCCGCTTCATCTTTATTTAACAGATCAACAAATAGAAGACGCAGCCCAGCATGGAAAAGTACATTTTGGAGAGAAAAAAAATGACACCTTACAGTCAGTTGACCAAGCTATCTCTACAATGCTTCTAGCCTTTCAAGATGAGCTTTTCTTAGTCCTTCATAATGAGGAGTCACTCGATTCACTTACAACACCATTAACCTTACAGGAAGATGATGTTTTTACATTTATTAAACTAACAATGCTTGCAGGACGCATTTGGTAAGGAGAGGTTTTTCATGACACTTTCACATGAACAAAAAATGCATTTTCAAAATTTAATCGATTCCGCACCTGCCAGTTTACAGCCACTAGCAGCAGCATTACTAAAGTATATGGATAATAGAGATTATGACATTGAACAGCTTATCGCTACTCAGCAAAATCATACACTTGAAGAGCTATTTAGTGGACCTTTTTTTGAGGTACTTTCGCTATTATCTTCACCGGAACGTGCACTGAAAATGAAGCAATTAGCTTTACGTTTTGATACTACGATGTTCCAAACTGGTATTTTACGTCGATCTTTCCGTTCTGCTCAACCAGTCCAAGATCATCTTTTTCAATGTTTACAATTAATAGAAGAAATGCTGACATTCGAGGAAATAAGTCTACAGGAGTTATTGGCAAACCATAGTCAATATGAGCATGGTTCCTATCCGAACTATAGCTCCTATGTCTTGAAAAATGACAATGTAAAAGTAATGGGCTTTCTTGTATTTGAGCAATTGCTTGCTGAAGAACTGTCATTAAATAATCCTTTGATTGAAGAGGCAGTCGAGAGTATTTTATTCGATGAGCATCATAGTACCTTTTTTGGCCATCCATTAATCCGTGGCATTTTCAAATCAAGCAATTGTCGTATGCATGAAGCAGTCGGTAAATTATTAGTAGCAGCTGCGCGTCAGGAAGGGCTACGACAAGTGATTGTGGAAAACATAGATCACGGAAACTTGGAAGCACAAGTAGCGATGATGAAACTTATTCAGGAACATCAATTAACTCGTTTCTCCTCAGTAATACGAGCAATCGATACATGGATGGGTCTTGGCTATAATAGCTTTGAAAATCAAAAAATAACAGAGGAAGTTTTGGCCTTAGCCATCCAAGCAATGGAAGAGGACAATTTCGTCGAGCAACTACTAAAAAGTGAACGAACAATCGATATTTATGTCGGGCTATGGGCCATCTCCACAAAGGATTATACAAAGCTAGATAGTATACTAACAGAACTTTTAAAACGCGATAAACATATCCAACTGACAACACTTGCATTCTTGAAAAACTTATCTAAAATCTCCTTTACTGCACCGTATGTTAAGGATTTAATGTTAACAACAAAGGATATTGAGTTATTTGCCTTTGCATGGGGTAATTTCCTTTATGCCAACCATTATATTAATAGCGAGTATGCAAGCGATAATGAATGGGATCAAATCCTTCAAGACTTTATGAATGAAAATACTCAACTACAAGGCATTGAATATCCCTTATTTGAGCAACTTGAATGGGCTAAAAATGAGATCACGAGAGATGGACTAACTATTACAGGTAAACCTTTATCCTTTGTGCAAGTCCATCTGTCCTTAGAGGATTTAATTTCAACACAAATTATTTTAGCCTATCATATCCAAGACGAGGCATTATTCCAGCGAATTATTGCACACGCAGATTCGTACTCGCCATCAAGTAGAATTGGCTTACTGAATATTTATTGCCTTGACCCTATCACACTAGGTCAACGTGAATTTTTATTTAACTCTTTACGAGATCGAAGCTCCATCAATCGTTCCCTTGCGTTAAAGAAAATACATGCTTTAACACCAACTGAAGATGAAATTATCAGAATCGAAGATCTTTTAGCTAATAAATCAGGGGCTCTTCGCAAAGAGGCTATCTCTCTCTTGAAAGTTCAGCCACAGGACCATTTACTGCAAAGTGCTGAAAGACTAATAAAAGACAGCAAACAATTGAAAAGACTTGGAGGACTTGAATTATTATTAGAAGCCTCTAAGGAATATGACTTAGCAAGCGAACAAATTAGCGCTTTATGCACCTTATTACCAAAAGTAACCAAAAACGAACAAGTGCTATTAGAACAATTAATTACAAAGAATGTACCGGAGTATAACGAGAGCAATGGTTTTGGCTTATATACACCCCATCATCCTATTCAATACGATCGTATTACCGATGGTGCTATTCAGATGAGTGATGAAGAACCTTGGCAGCAGCTAGTTCCTTTCTATGTACAGACACCTAAACCATTTGAAAAGTTCTTACAATATGATATTGAAAACTTATTAACAAAGCTTGAAGAACTTATTGAAATACTTGATGATTACGCTGAATTGGAGTATGAAACATACCAATGGAATGACACGCCAATTGCTACTACATTAGGTCAAAGATATAGTGTCCTAGCATCTAAAACAGATAATAAACGACATGCTAGTCTTGATGTTTACCCTATTCCTGAGAACATTGTTCAATGGATAAAGACATCTATGTTTAGTAAAGAAGACTTAGCCTATTTTAATTTTTACAATGGTCTATCAGTATATCCTGCTGCTCGTGATCTTTCCAATGCAGCTCAAACTCTTATCAAACCTTTCTTCGATTATAAAGAAATCAAAAAACGTGTTGCACAATTTAATTCCTTGAAATATAACTATACACTGCAACAAATTTTTTCAGTTTTGTCACAGGACATTGACACTATTTCAGGAGAGATGGCGCTGCATAAGGAAGCACTCGCATTGCTAGAAAAGCATGCACCTGAATTTAACAGCTTTGAGCAGGCAATAGGTATCATGCTACAGCTATTCAACGAAATTCCTGCAGATCAGTGGCAACTTGATGTTAGAGATAAAGGTTATTATTACTATCGTTCTACATCAACCATTATTGATTTAGATGTTATAGAAGTATTTGTTGATCGATGCTGGTCTGATTACTCAACGTATGGCGAATTTGTCAAAATGTTAGCTATCAATGAAGAGCTAACAAAACGCATGAACAAAGAGAGCTATAGCCCAAATTTATACAATTTATCTATATTCCAATATTTAGAAGCTATGAAGACTGGCTTGTTAACTCGCGACCATTTATTCGAAGCAATCTTTACCAACACGCTCGCATCAGAAATTTTTAATGAACCAACTAAATTACTTGAACGTTATCAACCGTTATTTGAAGACTTAAACGATTTCCTTGCCATTCGTGAACAAGCAATCGATCGTATTTTAGCCATTGAGCTCAAACGTGGTGATACACCTACTGCTGTTACAAAGCTAGCGAGTAGTATTTCGTATTTTGAAGGAATCGATTATTTCTTCAAAATTCTCCAGGCCTTAGATGGAGAAAAACTTGCACGAGGCTATATTTGGCAAGCTGAAACAAAAAAGGATGTATTCTCGCGATTGTTAACTAGCTGCTACCCTAAAAAAGAAGAAACAGCACAGCAATTAAAAGAAGCATGGGAAAAAACAGAAATTTCTATAGAACGTTTAATTGAAGCCATGATGTATAACCAGCATTGGATTGACCTGGTTAGTGAAGTAATTGGTTGGAAAGGACTAAAGGAATCAGCTTGGTATTTTATCGCGCATACAACCGATTCTTTATCGGACTTTGCTAAAGATCAGATTGCCCTCTTCTCCAGCATAACAGCTGAAGATTTTCGTGATGGTGCATTCGATTTAGCCTGGTTCCAAAGTGCCTACCAAACACTCGGTGCAAAAAATTTCAAACTTGTCTATGATGCAGCAAAATATGCTTCAGAAGGAGCTAATCATCGTAGGGCACAGCTTTATGCAGATACTGCCATTGGTAAGCTTAGTTCAAAACCATTAATGCAAGAAATCCAAGACAAGCGTAATAAAGATAAACTACGTGCATTAGGCCTTATCCCACTAAAAAAATCAGATGATAAAGATGCCTTAACACGCTACCAATTTATTCAACAGTTTTTAAAGGAAAGTAAGCAATTTGGCGCTCAACGTCGCGCAAGTGAGGCACGGGCTGCAAGTATAGCAATGGAAAATTTAGCACGTAATGCAGGTGATGGAGAAGCTACTCGCTTCACATGGCGTATGGAGTTATCAGCCTTTGACGATATCAAGCATTTATTTAAAGCACAACAGATTGAGCAAATAACAGCTCATTTGCAAATTGAAGAAGATGCATCTGTTAGCATTATCGTTGAAAAAGATGGCAAACGTCTAAAAAGCATTCCTGCTGCATTAAAGAAGCATGCCGACATTGTAACCTTGCAAGAAGCTCGAAAAAGTTTACAAGAGCAGTATAAACGGGCAAGGCCAGCACTTGAGCAAGCAATGGAATTAGAAACAGTATTTTCAGCTAAGGAGCTCATCAATTTATTAGCCCATCCAATACTGGCTCCATTATTACAAAAGCTAATCTTTATCAGTGATGAGCATGTTGGAATGCTTACAGCTGACGGTTTACGTTTAGTATCGAATGATACGATGTCGCTTGCCCCAACATCTACTATCAAGATTGCTCACCCACATCATCTTCTTGAAAGTGGTCAATGGAGACAGTGGCAAGCTCATATGTTCGAACACAAAATACAGCAACCATTTAAGCAAGTGTTCCGTGAGTTGTACCTTATCAATGCAGATGAAAAAGCACAAAAACAATCATTGCGTTATGCTGGACATCAAGTAAATCCATCCCAAACTGTAGCCTTGTTGAAAACAAGAGGCTGGCAAATTAGTTATGAAACAGGGCCAAGAAAAGTTTATTACAAGGAAAATATTGTAGCATCCTTGTATGCTCAAGCAGATTGGTTTACCCCAGCAGAAATTGAAGCACCTGCAATTGAAGGGATATATTTCTATGATCGTTTAACTGGTAAAGATATCGTCTTAGATGACATTCCTGCAACGATATTCTCGGAAATCATGCGGGATCTTGACCTCGTTGTTAGCGTCGCTCATGTTGGTGGTGTAGACCCAGAAGCTAGCCATTCTACCGTTGAAATGCGCAGTATCATCGTAGAAGAATTGGCCAAATTATTAAAGCTAAACAACGTGGAAGTGAAAAAACAGCATGCCCTAATCGAAGGTAAACTAGCAAGCTATTCCTTGCATTTAGGTAGTGGCGTGGTACATCAAATAGGTGGATCAATGATACCGATAATTGCAGTACCATCGCAACATCGTGGTCGAATCTTCTTACCAATGGTGGATGACGATCCACGCACAGCTGAAATTATGTCAAAACTATTACTGTTAAGTGAAGATACAAAAATTAAAGATCCTGCCATACTAGCTCATATTCGGAGCTATGAACAAATGCTTTAACAAACATTAATTAAAACAGGTGACGATCTATATCAGTCACCTGTTTTTATTGTCCATTCGTTTTAATCATTTCAAATAGTAACGGTACATTCGTCCCTCGTTGTAATGAATGGCAGCCTTCCATCAAAAATGACCAACTTTTTTTTATTTTTTCCCTATAAGGAAGCTCTGCACTAACCGGGAGGTAAGCACCTAAATAGTCCTCAATTGTGCCAGACAGATTGTCGATAAACTCGTCTGCTTTTTGTATTTTTTCTGTTGGAATTTCATTGCGTTCATCCCATAGGACATGCTCTAAATTCGTAGAAAAATAAAATAATTGATAAGGTACTTTCATTCGATTAATGCTAAAGTGGTCATTGGCTATTAAAATTTTAGCATTCTTTGCTTTCATATCATTGCGTTGTTCAATTTGCTCTTTACGCTTTGCCGTTTTTACTAAAATAGCGTCCTCCGTATAAAACAGACTGTGCTCAATATTCTCATCCACTTTGACACATTCTGGTGCAATAAAGCAGCCATCTGCATCTGTAATATGAACGACAGCAGTTAAGTCATTTGCTAAAAACTTATATTTTTCAAGATAGCTCTGAATCACCCTTACAACACTGTTTTTAATATTCGGTATACGTTTATGAGCATCCCACTTTGTCAAAATATCTTCGCGTTGCACATCAAAACGTATGGTTGAATTAGCAAAATGAGCATCTAAATAATCCTCTAAAATGATTTGCTCTGTCTGTCCTTCCACAATGATCAACAATACCTTTTTAGTCATGCTGAACCCCCGCTTTACGAAAGGCACGTTTTATTTTAAATGTTTTAGTTTCTTTATAAACCTCTTCATCCTGTCCGCCAAGTTGGATAGCACGCAGATAGACGTCTCTAGCATTATTCACTTCTTTAATACCTTTAAGCTGGATATAGCGGTGATGTTCATTTGTCGTTGTGAACCATAAATTTTTAATAGCTAACACCTCTAACACACGTAGATTATGGGATGTAAAAATAAGTTGTCCTTTTCCACCCTCATCTATCACTGTTAACAACTCACCCAACAAATATTCAAAAACACCTGAATCTAACTCATCAATAACGACACAAGCATTCGGATTATTGTATACGGCAATCAAGACACTAAGAACAGAAATGATCTTTAATATCCCCTCTGATTCTGTTCGTAGTGGTAATTCCCGTTCCCCGCGCTGTGATAAAAACTCAAACCGTATTCCCGGCTCTCCATTATCCATCATTTGTTTTGTAATCACATTAATTTTAATGGTCAGTCCAGGAATAATAGCTGTTAAAACACGATTACTTTGCTCAATTACTTCACACAAGGCATAGAATGCATCCTCTGGCAATATAGCTGGTCCATTTAAATCATAAGGAATTAGACCCCTCGTTTTCTCTAAATGTATACTAAATGGCATGATACGTTCTTCAAATAATGGTGCAATATTATGATTATTAACAACATGTAAATCTCTACTAAAATCAACAGCAATATTTTGCATGAGCTCCATTTCTTGCTCTGAAAGTCGTTCCTGTAATAAAGGCTTTAAATCTTTATGGAATAAAAAAGACGTATAACGCTTTCTTGCTATCTGTTGAATAACGAGTAACTGAATACGTGCCTGTTCACTCAAATCTGTTAGTCTTAATTTACGGATTTGTACATCCTTCTCTTTCGCAGCAAATAAAACTTTTGAACGCTTCCCTTTAGCATTTTCTCGATAAGAGAGTCGTTCCAGCGTCGTATATAGTCGATGCTGATCCTCCTGTAGCTCTACATAATAATCCACAAAAAAAGTACCGTATTGGTTTTCAACTAAAAACTCAACATGAATGCTGGCTGTATGCTCCCCTGCTAAAATGAGTCGCTTCTCTTGTGAAGGTAACTTCCCTTCAGTAAACCAACCTGATAACAGTGTTTTCAATATACCGAATGCATCCACAATGGTTGTCTTTCCTGAGCCATTTTGTCCATAAAGCCCTACAACAGTTGCTTGAAAAAATGTCTCAAAATTTACTGCGAGTTTAATTTCCCCATGTCGTACATTACGAAGATTTTGTATGTTCATTTTTTTTATTTTAATGATTGCCATTTGCTAAACATCCTTTTAGCTTTTTTCCCTATTATAATGAAAATTGTTATATTTTATAACAAATTTGATTTAAACAACTTCTGGCCAAAAGCCTATAATAAAAATCGCTCTAGGCATATGTTAGAAAAAATGAAGAAAGGTGTGTTTAATTGGTTTATCCTAGATTAGCTCCAGAAGATTTCAACAGTCAATTTCGCCCTGGTATGAAAATATGGGTGACTCTCCCTACAGGCACTTACTCTGGTACATTAATTCGAACATTTGGAACTGGAGGAAGAACTGCAGAAATCCAACTTGATAATGGTCAAATAGTGACTGTTGATGTTAGTCAAATAACTGCAGCAGGTACAGGAACACCACCTGGAGGCTCCTACCCTCCACCATACCCTTATCCATACCCATCACCTTATCCACCACAACCTTACCCACCACGTCCGTATCCACAGCCATCCCCATCACAACCTTATCCACCAATGCCATATCCACCGCAACCATATCCGCCACGTCCTGGGGGCCAATATCCTGGTTTTCCACCACCATTAATACCAGGACTTCCGAATATACTACCAGGTAACTTTGGTAATCCACGACCATAATAACAACTAGAAAGGCTATTTCTTTGTTTGCTGAATAAAGAAATAGCCTTTTTTCATTTTATCCCGATAATAAAAAAATATGGAAAACTATAATATTTCCAAGCACAAGCAATAATCAAATAAGTACAAAAGACCTATAACGAAATTAAAAAAAGGGATTACAGCCAATGTTTTTTATTCAAGTGAAATTGGCTCAGTTTTGAGCATACTTCTTTTTTGTACTAGAAATCACCCTACTTTTCGTAAAAATACATCCTACGATATGAAATAAATAGACAATTGAACTAAAAATTTATATTTATCTTTATTAAACCAACCTTTAAATAGGAAGTTTTCTGGGTTGTGAATCAATTTTTTTGGCAGTATAGTAGTTTAATGTTGGGGGATAAATAGATTATTTTGCATTTATACATATTTTGAGCGTACTTTAGCTTCTACGAATAACATCAGGCTCTAAGTATACAACACATTTACTGAATTATCCATTTATAGTTTTTGCATGAAATATTTGTTATACCATACTAGGAGGAAAAACATGAAAAAACGCAAGAAGCAACATATGTCCATAAGTAAAAAATTAACTGCGATAATGGTAAGTATTTTATTATTATTTGGATTAGTTACTTTAGGTCTTTCTTATTATATAGTACGAAACAGTAATTTAACAGACATGGATCAATCACTATCTGACAAAGGCATGATATTAGCAAAAACCATTGATATCGATACATTACGATCCATATTAGATAATCCATCAAAAAATAACTCTGATGCCCTTCGTTTAACAAGTGAAATGGATGCGATCAATGAAAACTCTGATAGTATTACCAATCTATATTTAATTACAGTTAATGGGGAGAATATTAATGCTCCTGTTCTTTCATCTAGTATATTGGAATTAGGAGCTGAGTATAATCAAGATATGATTGCCATGGGGCTATCTCCAGATTTCCTAGCAAGAATCAAAGAAATTTTTAATACAAAAAAAGCAACGGCTACTGACATTTATAGCGATGAATTTGGTAGTTACAAAACTGGTCTTACACCTATATTAGATGAGGATGGTAACATTTTAGCTGCTTATGCCATTGACTATGATGTATCCAGGGTAACTGCAAAAGCAATGTCTGAAGCACTCTGGACATTATTAGTAACTGTTATTTTCTTAATTGGTTCATCCATTGCTGTATACAGTCTTTTAAGAAAAAAATTAACACCTATTCAACAACTGTCCCTACAGTCTAAAAAAGTAGCAGAAGGTAATTTAGAGCTTGACCCATTACCAGTTACATCAGCGGATGAAATCGGAACACTTACACAAAACTTTAACTCTATGATTGAAACTTTAAAGAATGTTATTAAAAGCACAACAAATGTTTCTGCACGTGTTTCAAACACTGCTAATGTATTATCTGCCAATATGCAGGAAGCAACTGATTCTTACAATAATGTAGCTTCTTCTATGCAAGAAATTGCAAGTGGTGCTGACCTCCAAGTTCAAAAGGCAAAAGAAAGTACGATTACAATTGAAGAAATGAGTATAGGAATTCAACGTATTGCAATGACTTCCAACGAAATTTCGGAGTCCTCGATCTTAGCATCAGAGGAAGCTGAAAGAGGCAATGAATCGACAAATAAATCCGTCTCACAAATGAATGCTATTAGTAAAGCGGTTAATCAGTCTGCTGCTTCTGTCAAATTGCTTGGTGAGCATTCTAATAAGATCGAAGAAATTGTTGGGATTATTACAGGTATTGCTTCTCAGACCAATTTACTTGCATTGAATGCAGCTATTGAAGCAGCACGTGCTGGAGAAGCTGGTAGCGGCTTTGCAGTGGTAGCAGACGAAGTCCGTAAGCTTGCCGAACAATCTGAGGCATCTGCAAGAGAGATTTCTACCCTTATTTCTCATATCCAGCACGATACAAATGAATCGGTCAACATCATGATTCATGCTGTGGAAGAAGTAGATCATGGAATTGTCATGATCAATGATTCAGAAAAATCATTTAGTCAAATATTAACTTCCATTCATCATGTGACAGGTCAAATTCAAGAACTCTCTGCCACAATTGAGGAAATGGCAGCTGGTATGGAAGAAGTGACGTCCGCTGTAAAAGATATGGAAGAGTTCTCAATCAATTCTAAAGATAATACAAGAGCTGTAGCAGCAACGTCTGCTTCTCAGCTGAACACGGTACAGCGAGTTTCTGAAGAAGCTCAAGTCTTATCCGAGTTATCTGACGAATTATTAAATGTTGTTCATACTTTTGTAGTGAAATAAAAAACGAAAGGGCTGCTCTTATAAGGAGGTTGATGTCCATTAGCTCCCGCAGAGAATTCATTCTGTGGAACTAATACATCAAACACTCCTTCATAAGTGTCTGCCCTTTTCTAAAATAGGAGTTGTCATAATTGAATACTAAACATAATTTTGATGTACACCCATCGCATAATCATACGTACTCTTTTGAGCCACAAAGTTTTCCATCCGATCGTATTCAACTTTTAAATGAAGAAGATTTACGGGCATACAAAAAATTGAATCAAACAATAGCTGACTACGATAAAGATGCAACAATACCTGACGTATTTTATCAGGCTGCACAACAGTTTGCTGAACGAATTGCATTATCATATGAGGGTGGCAAATTGACATACCGTCAGCTAAATGAACAATCCAACCAAGTCGCTCATATGTTAGTTGCAAACGGTCTTCAAAAAGGAAATCATGTGGCAATTTTTATGGAGCGTAGTAAAGAAACTGTCATTAGCTTACTCGGTGTCCTAAAAGCAGGTGGAGTGTATGTTCCTATAGATCCAAGCTATCCAAAAGAACGTTGTCAATATCTATTAAACGATACAGGTGCTCCATATATCTTAACGAAAAGCGAATATATAGCTTTATTGAACGATTTCATACATAGTGATTCTCAAAAACATACCGTGTTAACTGTAAGCCAATCAGAGAACGGCTATTCACAGGAAAATATTCATTGTGAATTACATCCATCTGATTTAGCTTATATCATTTATACATCTGGCTCAACAGGCAAACCAAAAGGTGTTTTGCTTAAGCATGGAGCTGTTATTAATTTAATTACAGATAATCAAAGAATCTACCATTCAACGGAAGATGATGTTTTTTCTCAATTTATCTCTTATAGTTTTGACCCTTCTGTCACAGAAACTTTTACTGCTTTCTTTTCAGGAGCAAGACTTCATATGCTAACAAGTGTAGAGCGTCTATCGATTGAAGCTTTTGCTGAAATGATTAGTCGTGAGCAAGTAACAACTGCCACTATACCAAATGCTTTCTTTACACAACTAGCGACACATTTACCTAAAGAATACCGAACAAAGCTAACTACTCTAAATTATTTATCTGTTGGTGGGGAAGCCC
Source organism: Lysinibacillus sp. FSL M8-0134 (assembly GCF_038069745.1). Lineage (NCBI taxonomy): Bacteria > Bacillati > Bacillota > Bacilli > Caryophanales > Bacillaceae > Lysinibacillus > Lysinibacillus sp. FSL M8-0134. The sequence goes on from NZ_JBBPAJ010000002.1 coordinate 69,693, forward strand.
TACTGCCTGCTATTGTTCAAAAATGGCAGGAAAAATTCGGGCTATCTACAGAGATTATTAATGTGTATGGGCCAACTGAATGTACAGTACTGTCTTCCTATTTTAAAGTAAAGAGTCAGATAACAGACATGCAATCTAGCATCCCTATTGGTAGACCTGTCGCTAATTATGAGATGTATGTTGTAAATGCAGAGGAACAGCTTTGCCCTGTTCATGTAACAGGAGAGTTATGTATTGCAGGTGTTGGTTTAGCAGCAGGTTATTTACATCAGCCTGAGAAAACGGCTGAGGTCTTTGTTCCACATCTATTGAAACCAAACGAAAAAATGTATCGAACAGGTGATTTAGTTCGCCTATTGCCTAGCGGTAATATCGAATTTGTCGGACGTAAGGATTCACAAATCAAAGTAAGGGGCTTCCGTATTGAGCTTGGAGAAATTGAAACCGTATTAAGTAATCATCCAAGCATTCAAGAAGTCGTCATTATTGCAAAGAAAATGTCTGATGGTAATAATCATTTATTTGCCTACTATACGGTAGCAAGTGGTATGCAGCTTGACGAAGATATGTTAAGAGATTACTTAGCGAATCTTTTACCTGATTACATGGTGCCTGAGCGTTTTATGGAATTACCTGAAATGCCTCTATCTCCTACAGGAAAAATTGATCGAAAACAATTAGCCTCACTGGAAGTAACCTTATCAAGAAGCACTACATATATTGCACCAGAAAATGATACACAGCGTATGCTAGCTGCCGCATGGGAGTATGTGCTAGGTATCGAACCAATAGGTATTCACGATAATTTCTTCCACATTGGGGGACATTCTTTAAAAGTATTGGAAATTCTTGTACAAGTGAAAAAGCATATACCATTCTTAAAAATCCAGGACTTTTTCCAGTATCAAACAATTGCGGAGCTCGATCAATATATTCTTAGCTATCAGCCTGAAGCTGTTGATGTTCAGGAAAATGCAGCTCCAATTATTTTCAAGGATCTTATGGAACCAAGCCCGTTAGAAGTCTCACAAACTGCGAAACCATTGCCAATGACTTCCGTATTATTAACAGGGGCCACAGGTTATTTAGGTAGCCATGTATTATACGAGCTGTTAACTACAACTGCTGCACATATTTATTGTCTTATTCGACCAAGTGCTCATGTAACAATTGAAGAAAAGCTAATAGACAGTATGCAATTTTATTTTGGCAGTGCTTTTGCTGATCAGATAAAAGGCCGTATTACTGTTATCCAAGGCGACTTAGGAAAGCAACGCCTTCAATTATCTGATGCCGATGAACAAAAGATAATGGAAGAAATCACTACCATCATTCACTGTGGTGCAGATGTACGTCATTTCGGTGCGACTGACCACTTTAATAATGTGAATGTTAACGGTACTCGCTATTTGCTGGAAATAGCCAAAAAGAAACCAGGTGTACATTTCCATTACATATCAACAATTGGTATTCCAGAGGAGTTAGCTGCCCTTCAATGGGGACCAAATGAAGAAAAAGGGAATTTTAATTACGACGTGAAATTGGATAATGTTTATACACAAAGTAAGCTAGAGGCAGAAAATCTTGTTCGAAATGCGGTTCAAGATGCAATTCCTGTTTCCATCTATCGTGTAGGTAATTTAAGCTGTCATTCTGAAACGGGAAAATTCCAACGTAATATCGATGATAACGCCTTTTACCGTATGATTAAATCAATGCTTTATTTAGGTAAGACACCTACGGCACAATGGCATGTTGACTTTACCCCAATTAATTATGCAAGTCAGGCCCTCGTTTCTCTGGCAGCACAATCAGCGGTGAATGGTCATGTCTTCCACTTATGTAACCCTGTGTCGATTACTTATTTAGAATTAATCGACACTATTAAGGAACTCGGTTATGACTTAACAATTGTGTCTACTCAGGAATATACAAATTGGTTATTAAATGGTGAGCATTCGAAAGATGTACAGGAATTTTTATCATTAGCTATTGCACAGCTTGAAGGTGATGGAGCAAGTGACTCACCGTTTATCTTCAATTGCAAAAAAACTCTAGAATTTTTAGCTAATACGAAAATTGAATGTGCAGTACCAAATACAGCTTTTATTCAAAGAATGCTTCAATACGGCATTGATACAGGCTACTTCCCTGAACCACAACAAGTCAACATAAGATGATTCAACAGGATATACAACTATTTGCCACGCCTCTAGGGCCTCAGTTAACACCATCAGAATGGGATACTTTCAGCAAAGTACTCCCTTCTGATGTGAAAAAAAAGCTTAATCATTACAAGCATTGGCAGGACCGTCAAAGAGCATTACTAGGTAAGACTCTCATCAGATGGGCTCTTCTTCCATATTTAGATGATGCCTTATTACACACGGCACAGGATGAACATGGTCGCCCTTATATTGCAGGCCATCCCCATTGGCAAGGTGATTTTAATCTTTCTCATTCTGGTGATTGGATTGTGTTAGCCGTAACACCTAGTGGGCGAGTAGGCATCGACGTTGAAGAAATAAAGCCTGTGAGTAAAGAGCTCATGCACTATGCACTTTCCAAGGCAGAGCAACAATTAGTCTCTCATCAGTCTCACCATGTTTTTTATGAGCTTTGGACTTTAAAAGAAGCATTCTTTAAAACAGGCCTATTGCCGAGTCGTTCACCCCATTTGCTGGATACGGTTGATATTAAAAGAACAAGAAAAGACCTTTCAACACAGTTATTTTATCTCGATCCACTACACCCTGTATCTATATGCTGGAACAACGTATCCTCCACTATAAAAACCACAAAGTTAAATAGAGAGCAGCTTCTACAGAGATAACAAAAAAGCTATCCCATCATGTCCTTTATTCGACTCTCAGGGATAGCTCTTTCAATATTATTTAAATAAGTCAGGATACATTTCCTTAGCTAAGGCTTCCATTCCATCAATTGTGTTATAGCCATAACCGAACATATAATTATAATCTACAATGTACATTTGTTTATTTTTAATAGCCTTCATGCTTGAAAGTTTAGGATTAGCATAAATTTCTTCACGTACTTTTGTTAAATCAGAGCCATCCCAGTTAGGAAGAATTAATACATCTGGATCTGCTGCTATTAGTGTTTCGACACTTACATCACCTGTTTCATCTTTAAAAATATTCTCTAGCTTAACCATTTTGAATGCATCATTAAAGAATGTTTCATCGTGTGCTGGAAAGACAAAAAGCTCTTTTGGATCATTTGTATGCAAATAAGCAAATGTTTTCTCTTCTTTAATGCTTTCTAATTTTGAAGAAATATTTTGTTGTCTCCCTTTTAGTTCTTTAATAAAGCTATCCGCCTTATCTTGCACATTAAAAATTTCACCAATATTTTTGATATCATTGTAAATAGAATCATATGTACCACCTGTTACCGACGACTCTAAAACAAATGTTTTAATGCCCATTTCATTAAGTGAATCTACTGTACCTACTCCCCATTCAGCATTATCAAATAAGCCTCCGCGGCCAAATACTAAATCAGGGTCTGTTCCTAATGTAACCTCTTTGCCAACATATTCATCGCTTAAAATAGTCAGTTTAGCGTATTCCCCTTCCACAGATTTATCTACTGCACCAAAGTTTGCTCCAACACCAACAATTTTATCGCCCAATCCTAAATGTAATAATAATTCTGCAGCTGGACGTGTATTTGCCATAATTCTTTCAGGTGCTTTATCGAATACTTGATCTTTCTTTTCCCATGTTGATCCACCCTCTGTTTTTGAAAAGTTTTCAACTGTCAGCGGATAATGATCTCTAGCCTGTGTTTCCTCAGCTATATTTTTGGATGTGTTACCGCAAGCTGTTAATGTTAATAGCGCCGCTAGTCCGATTCCTATTAGTAGTTTTTTCTTCATCTTGCTCCTCCTATAGTCCATAAGCAAAACCTAATCCATTCGTCACTGGATTCGTAAACGTTTTACACTTTATATGATATAAAGCTTCTATTGTTTCTGGTGTTAAAACATCCTCTGGTACGCCATGTGCATAAACTTCGCCATCTTTAACTGCATAAAGATAATCACAGTAATGTGCTGCCATCTCTAAATCATGGAGCGCCGCTAATACACCAATGTTTAAACTTTTCACGCAGGATAGTATTTCAATTTGATAGCGAATATCTAAATGGTTTGTCGGTTCATCTAAAATCATAAATTGAGGCTGCTGAGCAATTGTTCTGGCTAAAATAACACGTTGTTTTTCACCTCCAGATAATGAAAGAAAACTACGTCCCTTATATGCTTGTAAATTCGTGCGTGTTAATGCCTCTTCCACAATGTCAAAATCCTTTTGATTATCTGACTCTAGCATTTTTTTATGGGGTGTTCTGCCTAACATCACCATTTGCTGTACCGTTAAATCAAAGTGCATTTCATTGAATTGCCCAACAACACCCAAGTGCTGTGATATCTTTTTTTCGGGACTTTTCAAAACATCTAAATCATCTAAAAAGACCATTCCTTTTTGTGGCACAAGGCTTTTATAAATACTTTTTAATAAAGTTGACTTTCCACATCCATTTGGTCCGATTAAACCCACAAATTGCTGCTTATTCACGTGAATCGATATGTTTTTTACAATTTCCTTTTTGCCAATCTTTACTTCTATTTCTTTTGCTACTAATTCCATTGCTCTACCCTCCGAAGTTGTAACCTTTTTTTACAATCATATAGATAAATAATGGTGACCCAATGACAGAAGTAATGATGCCAATCGGTAATTCAACATTTTGGATTAATGTACGAGACAGAATATCTGCCCAAATCATGAAAAGGCCTCCTAAGAGTAATGTCCCTAACATTAATCGTTTATGATCTGCTCCGAAAATACCTCTCGTAATATGGGGAATAATTAAGCCGACGAAGCCAATCATACCTGCATAAGCGACCATTGTTCCTGTAATTAAAGAAGTTAGAATCATATATAATTTACGATAAACACTTAAATTGATACCTAATGTAATAGCTGATTCATCCCCAAGTAGCATCGTATTAAGCACTCGATGCTGGAACAAAAATAAGGTAGCCCCGAGTACAATCACAATGGTTAAAATCGGTGTTTTGTCCCAACTGGCAGAAGCTAAACTCCCCATCGACCAAAATGTAACTGTTTTAATGCCCTCAGCATTATTCGCAAAAAAGATGATAAGACTCGAAAATGAACTACATAAGGCACCGATGACAACACCTGATAAAACGAGTTTTACAGATGTGGCTTTACCCCCTATGCTAGATAAGATAAGCACAGCCATAGAAGTTATCATCGCCCCAGCAAACGCACCAAAGGCCACACCAAACTGCGCTAACAATGCACTACTACCAAATCCAACCAAAATGGCAAAAGTTGCTCCCAGCGAAGCGCCTGAAGAAATACCAAGTATGTATGGATCAGCCAGAGGATTTTGCACAACTGCCTGCATAACAGTCCCACATATTGCAAGTCCAATCCCAATCAATAAGGCAAAAATTACTCGTGGCATTCTGACTTGTAAAATAATATTCAAGTAGGATTCACTATCCACATTGTCAAGCGAGCCTAGCCTTCCATTGGTTATAGCATGAAGCAAAATATCCATTGATTGCTTAAAAGGAATACTAACCTGTCCTATTGATACAGAATAAACTGCTGAGACTATAATGGAGCCGATTAAAAGTAAAATAATAACATAATAAATAGTACCCATCCCTATTCTGTTAGCTTCCTGTTTATCCAAAATTTCACCTCTACCTATAAAATTAATCATTATTGATAACGATTATCATTATCAATATGTATTGTAAGTGATAATCTATTGAAAAACAACAGGAAAATTATTTTCATAGTTTTCAACATCATTCTTAATCGGTTCAATAGCAACGCTATTATGCTAGTAAAAAACCAGTTCCCAACTGAAGCATTGAGAACTGGTTTTACATCATATTTTGAGATATAATTTCCCACGGAAGAAAAGCAAAAAAATAGAAGCTCCTCAAAAGTTTTCACAACTAATGAGAAGCCTCTACTAATTCACTATGTTTAGCCTTACATACCTAACGAAAGGGGTAAGGTTCTTACATCATTCCAGGCATACCGCCCATACCGCTCATATCTGGCATTGCTGGTGCTGCTTCAGGGATATCAGCAACAACTGCTTCTGTTGTTAAGAATAATGCTGCAACAGATGCTGCGTTTTGTAGCGCTGAGCGAGTTACTTTCGCTGGGTCTACTACGCCTGCCTCTACCATGTTTACCCATTCGCCAGTAGCTGCATTGAAACCAATGCCCACTTCTTCACGTTTTAGGCGATCCACGATGATAGAGCCCTCTAGACCAGCGTTATTAGCAATTTGGCGAACTGGTTCTTCTAAAGCACGTAGAACAATTTTCACACCTGTAGCTACATCGCCTTCTACAGCTTCAGCTGCTTTTTCCACAGCACCATAGACGTTAAGAAGAGCTGTACCACCACCTGATACGATACCTTCTTCAACAGCAGCACGAGTAGAGTTAAGCGCATCTTCAATACGAAGTTTACGTTCTTTTAGCTCTGTTTCAGTTGCAGCACCAACTTTAATGACTGCTACACCACCTGCTAATTTTGCAAGACGTTCTTGTAATTTTTCTTTATCGAATTCTGAAGTTGTTTCAGCAAGTTGTGAACGGATTTGAGTAATACGTGCTTCAATTGCGTCTGCACCGCCTACACCTTCAACAATTGTTGTGTTATCTTTTGTCACAACAACTTTTGCTGCACGACCAAGTGAAGAAATATCAGCTGATTTTAGGTCTAAGCCTAATTCTTCTGTAATCACTTGCCCACCAGTTAAGATAGCGATATCTTCTAGCATTGCTTTACGACGATCACCGAAGCCAGGTGCTTTTACTGCTACAGCATTAAATGTACCACGAAGCTTGTTCACTACAAGTGTTGCAAGAGCTTCACCTTCAACATCTTCAGCAATAATTAACAGTGGACGACCTTGTTGTACCACTTGTTCTAATAATGGTAATACTTCTTGGATGTTTGTGATTTTTTTATCAGTAATTAAAATGTATGGGTTATCAAGAACCGCTTCCATTTTATCTGTGTCTGTTACCATATAGTGTGAAGCATAGCCACGGTCAAATTGCATACCTTCTACTACATCTAATTCTGTTGTGAAGCCTTTAGACTCCTCGATTGTAATAACACCATCGTTACCAACTCGCTCCATTGCTTCAGCAATAAGTTGTCCAACTTCATCATCAGCAGCCGAAATAGCAGCGACTTGTGCAATTTCTTCTTTATTGCTTACAGGACGAGAAATCGCGTGTAATTCTGTAAGTGCAGCAGCAACTGCTTTATCAATACCTTTACGGATACCTACAGGATTTGCACCAGCTGTTACATTTTTCAAGCCTTCACGAATAATTGCTTGTGCTAATACTGTTGCTGTAGTTGTACCATCACCCGCAATTTCGTTTGTTTTAGAAGCAACTTCTGCTACTAATTTTGCTCCCATGTTTTCATATGGGTTTTCTAGCTCGATTTCTTTTGCAATTGTAACACCATCATTTGTAATTAGTGGTGAACCGAATTTTTTTTCTAATACAACATTACGTCCTTTTGGTCCTAATGTTACTTTCACTGCATTCGCTAATTTATCTACACCTTGTAACATTAATGAACGAGCGTCTTCTGAGAATTTAATATCTTTTGCCATGTGAATTTACCCTCCTGAAATGGAATATTCGTTAAGCTTCTTCAATATATTTATATCAATTTCACCTTATTGTCACTTATGTTAAGAAACAATAGGCAATCACCTTACTTAAGGTGCTTTACATGTTCTTATTCAATAATTGCAAGGATATCGCTTTCGCGTAAAATTAGGTATTCATTACCTTCAAATTTAACTTCTGTACCAGAGTACTTAGAGAAAATAATGTGGTCGTCAACTTTAACGTCAAGCTCTACACGTTGTCCGTTCTCTAATACACGACCTGTCCCAACTGCTACTACTTTACCCTCTTGTGGTTTTTCTTTTGCAGAGTCAGGTAGTACAATACCGAATGCAGATTTTTCTTCTACCTCGATTAGTTCAATTACAATACGATCTCCTAGTGGTCTTAACAAGTGAAACAACCTCCTAATAATAAATAATTGTTTAAATTTATTAGCACTCTATCTCAATGAGTGCTAACACAATTATTATGATAATCAATCGCTCTTTTTTTTGCAAGTCAGAACTTCGAAAAATTTTGTTTTCTTTCCATATTCCTCTACAATAGAAAGGAAGCATATAAATGGAAAGGATTTTGATTGTGACTAATTCTCAAAAAATAACGAAACATAAAAAAACAGCGCTGTATGTTTTGCTGATTTATATTCTTATGCAGATTTCAAGCAGATGGCTGCTCTTACCGTTCCATAAGCTCGTTATGAAGATAACTGGTCTAGCTTCTGAAAAAGCGGCCCCCATTACGCAAGGCTGGTATATTGCCCTTAGTTTTGCTGTTGCACTCATTTTGAGCTTAATCCTTACATCTCGTGATAAAGCCTTTTGGAACATTTATCAAGGAAAAAAGGAAACGATACCTCTCACGATTGTTTGGGGGATCATCGGCTTCTTCCTGGTGTTCTTTGGTCAAATGATTGGTGCCGCCATTGAAATGGCTGTTTTTGGTATCGAAGGAGGCTCCCAAAATACCGCAGATATCGTTGCTATAGCAAAAGGAGCTCCTATTGCTATATTAGCAATTGTAGTATTTGGGCCCATATTAGAAGAGTTTGTTTTCCGAAGAGTTATATTCGGTTCGCTTGTCCAAACAACAAATTTCTGGGTGGCCGCAATCGTAAGTGCTATATTCTTTGCGATTATCCATTTCGACTTCTCTCATATCTTGCTTTATACTATTTGTGGTTTAATCTTTGCCTTTTTGTATCACAAAACAAAACGTATTTGGACTTCTATTATTGCACACGTCATGCTCAATGGTTTTGTAACACTTGTACAATTCTATGCAGAACCATTGCAAAAGTTTCTTCAAGAACTAGAAAAAATGCAATAATTTTTTGTAAAGCTATGTAAATTTATTGAAAAAAGGAATTGTAACAAAAAAAAAGCTCGATGCCTTTATTTTGGCATCGAGCTTTATTTATTACTGTTGATTGAATTCTTCTATTTGTCTTCTTTGCTGTTCAAGTGCCTCTTCAATCTGACGCTTTTGCTCAGCTTCCTGCTCTTCTTTTAATCGGATCTCCTCAGATTTAAGGTATTTTTTATAACCAATCCGAGAAATCATAATACTAATTTCATACAAAATAAACAAAGGTACCGAAACCATTAAATGTGACGCCAGCTCAGGCGGTGCAATGATAGCAGCACAGACGAATAAAGCAAAGTATGAATATTTACGGATACGTATTAACAAGTCAGGATTTAAAAGCCCAATTCGAGAAAAGAATAATACAACAATTGGTAACTGGAAAAGGAAACCAAACGGTATTGTGAGCTTAAACAAAAATGTAAAATACTCATGTATACCAATGGTTTGCTGTATGTCTAAATCATTTGATAAATTCATCATGAATTTTATGACATACGGGAATAGCAAAAAGTATGAAAAGGATAACCCTGCGATAAACAATAAAAATGAATACGGTATATAGCTTAAGGTTGCTCTTCGTTCTACCTCCCTTAGTCCAGGGCTAATAAACGACCATAATTGATACATTAACACAGGCGATGAAAGAATAAATGCTATTAAAAATACAATTTGGATATAAATTGCAAGCGGTGTTACTACGTCAAATGCATGGAGCTCTATATTATATTTTGCTCCAGTAGCTTGAAGGTATTTTACAAGCGGCTTTGCGACGAAAAAACCGCCAGCCATAGCTAGAACAAAGAAAACGGCAACAATGAACAGCCGTTTTCTTAATTCTTCTATATGCTCAATAACAGTTAGATCTTTTGGATTCATTCCTCAAACATCCTAACTTACTTATCTAGTTCTTTCTTTTTCTTATCATCATCATCTTCGTCTGCTAAACCTTTAGTAGCATTTTTGAATTCACGTAGTGTTGAACCAAATGCCTTACCAAGCTCTGGTAACTTTTTAGGACCAAAAATTAGTAACGCGACAACTCCGATAATAATGAGGCTCATAGGACCAATACCACCCATTACAGCCACCTCCTCTTTATATCCATCATTTTAACGCATAATTCGCCATTTTGCTAACTAATTATATGTGAAAGTTTTTCGTCACTCTCACAGTTTTTACCGCCTTTTATTTACAATTTCTATTTGACAGAAACGGTGAACTACACTTAAAAAATATGTATAATTTTCACTCTTCCTGATTACGAATTAAATAAATAAGCGCTTGCAATTCTACCGATAAATCAATAGTTAAGAGTTGCATTCTATCAGGTACTGTTAACCGCTCTGGTGTAAAGTTCAAAATGCCCTTTGCATCCATTGCCGCTAAGCGATCTGCCATTTTTTGTGCAGAGCGTGGCGAAACGGTTAAAATGGCAAGCTCTGCGCCATACTCCGCATATTTCTCCTCCAATAAATCTGGATGAAAAACAGGAATATTGCTAATCATTTTGCCATCCTTAGGCGCTTTTGAATCAAAAGCTACGACAATATGGGTATTATGGTTTTTTTGAAAATTATATTTTAATAATGCACTGCCCAAATTCCCCACGCCAATTAACGCTACTTTTGTTGTTTCATGCTGATCAAGCGTCTGGCTAAAAAATTGTAATAGATGCTGCACATCGTAGCCATAGCCTTTCTTCCCTAGAGCACCAAAGTAAGAAAAATCACGGCGAATGGTTGCAGAATCTATTTTCATCGCTTCGCTCAGTTCCTTTGACGATATACGTTCCATACCTTCTTGTGCAAAGTTTTGAATAAATCGATAGTACAGAGGAAGTCTTTTTGTAGTGGCTTGTGGAATTTTTAATTCTTGTTTCAAACTTTTTCCTCCTTACAATGTACCTCAGTCCATTTTACTTTATATAACTAATAATTTTAATACATTCATCCTGAACTATATACTAAATTTTTGCTTACCCTCTAGTATTTCTCTTTAGTTAACGGCGCTTTTACGCAGCTAACTAAAAAGAAATCGTTTCAATCTTACATGACTGCTAGGAATAAGTAAAGCACCGACATTGCACGTAGATCGTTCATCCATTAAACTAAGGTAGAATTGAGGTGTCAAGAATGATTGTTTTACAGGTCAATCAACTAACAAAATCCTTTCTTGCAGATGAAATTTTAAGTGGCGTTAAATTAGAAGTTCAACACCGTGATCGCGTTGCCTTAGTAGGGCGAAACGGTGCAGGTAAATCGACATTATTAAAAATAATCGCTGGTCAAATGTCCTATGATTCAGGCGATATCATTATTCCAAAGGATATTCAGATTGGTTATTTAGAGCAGCATGCTGGATTAAATTCTACACTAACTATTTGGGATGAAATGATGACAATTTTCGAATCACTTTTAGCCCAAGAGCAAACACTACGCTCGCTCGAACAGCGAATGGCTGATCCTGCAGTATACGAAAATCCAACTGTCTATGCGAAAGTTATGTCTGAATACGATCAATTACAACATAATTTTAAGGATGCTGGTGGTTATCAATATGAGTCAGACATTCGCTCAGTACTTCATGGAATGCAGTTCTATCCAGAAGACTATGATAAACCAATTAGCTCACTATCCGGCGGACAGCGCACACGTTTAGCACTTGCTAAGCTCTTGCTTAGTAAACCTGATCTGTTAATTCTCGATGAGCCTACAAACCATTTAGATATCGAAACATTATCATGGTTGGAATCCTACTTAAAGAGCTATGAAGGCGCTATTTTAATTGTTTCCCATGACCGCTATTTCTTAGACCAAGTTGTTTCTATTGTCTATGAAGTATCCCGCCATCGTGTCACTAAATACACAGGTAATTATAGTGCTTATTTAGATGAAAAAGCTAAAAACTACGAACGAGATGTTAAGCTCTATGAACGTCAGCAAGACGAAAAGGCCAAGCTAGAGGATTTTATTCAAAAGAATATTGCTCGTGCCTCCACAACAAAAATGGCACAGAGTCGACGTAAAATGCTTGAACGAACTGAGTGGATGGATTCACCAGACGGTGATGAAAAATCTGCTAGTTTCGGTTTTACTATTGAAAGACAAAGTGGTAATGATGTTTTATCAGTTGATGATTTAACAATCGGCTATAATCTTCCTATTTCTAATGGCATCAACCTCCGAACTTTTCGCGAAGACCGGATAGCGCTTGTAGGTCCTAACGGGGTTGGTAAATCGACATTATTAAAAACAATTGTGAAAGACTTACCACCTATTTCAGGCGATATTCGCTATGGTACAAATGTACAAATTGGTTATTATGATCAAGAGCAAGCCAAGCTCTCAAGCAATAAAAGTGTCTTGAAAGAGCTATGGGATGAATGGCCGCTCATGAATGAAAAAGATGTTCGCACCGTATTGGGGCGTTTCCTTTTTAGTGGAGAAGATGTAGACAAAGTCGTATCCTCTTTATCTGGTGGAGAAAAAGCACGACTTGCTCTCGCTAAATTAATGTTGCAAAAGGCAAATTTTTTAATCTTGGATGAGCCTACAAACCACCTAGACTTAGATAGTAAAGAAGTGCTGGAAAATGCGTTAATCGATTATCCTGGCACGCTTCTATTTGTCTCACATGACCGCTACTTCATTAATCGGATTGCGACAAAAGTTGTTGAATTATCTGGAACTGGGTCATTTGAATATTTAGGTGACTATGATTATTATGTGGAGAAAAAACAGGAACTATTGGAGCTAGCTCAAATGAAGGCAGCTTCTCAACCACAAGTACAGCAAGACCTTCCTGATAAAACTTCCACCTCTAAAATTGATAAAGAAGCAAAAAAACGTGAACGTCAAATTAAACGTTCTATCGAAGATTTAGAAGGTAAAATGCAAGAAACAACAGCTATTGTTGAAAATCTAGAGGAAGCCCTTTGCAACCCTGCTATTTTCACTGACCATGAAAAAATTTCACAGCTACAAAATGAATTAGCCACTGCTAAAGAACAGCATGAGCTATTGGAATTAGAATGGCTTGAGTTGAATGAGGAATTAGAAAATATTAATATGTAATTTGATTTAAGCCATATGCCTTCACATATGGCTTTTTTCTTTACTCCTCTTTATTTTTCATATATATTGGTCAAGTGCTATTTTTCGACAAAAAATGCCCACAGTTTTATACACACTAAAAATCTAGTAATACCAACATATCAACAGAGTTTTCCACATTGTCCACAACCAAAATTTATTTTATCCACATATATTCACGTAAAAAGAGCTACTATATATTGAATAATCACAAGTTATGCACAAGTTATCAACATTTTGTGCATAAGTACGCGTGTTCGCTATTTAGTTCAGTACTTTACCTGTGGATAATTTTCTGAAAAATTTGTCAATTAAACTTAAATAGTACCTATTCTCTTAGCATCATTCTTATATTATCTACATATTTTCGACAATCAAAAAGAGATATCTAAAAAATAGATACCTCTTTCATCTCTACACCCAGGATTTTAACTCCATTCCTGGACGTCCATTCATCGTTAAATTTCCTCTAACGCCCGCTTCCAACATTGGCATAGCTGCAGCACCGATCATCGCCGCATTATCCGTACACAATTTAAGTGGTGGTACAAAAAACGGAATACCTTCCTTTGAAAATACAGCCTCTAATGAAGCACGCAAGCCTTTATTCGCAGCTACACCGCCTGCTGCAATGACCTGTTTCACTCGATATTGTCGAGCAGCTCGCAACGTTTTAGCAGTTAATACTTCTACAACACTTTCCTGGAAGCCTTTTGCAACAGCTGCAGGTGAAATGTCTTCACCTCTTTGATCCATATTATGTTTATAATTAATGACGGCTGATTTTAAGCCACTAAAACTAAAATCGTAAGAATCCTCTTCTAGCCATACCCTTGGAAATGGAACAGCCTCTTCGCCCTCATGAGCAAGCTGATCAATACGTGGGCCACCTGGGTAAGGTAAATTTAATACACGTGCCACTTTATCATAGGCTTCTCCAGCTGCATCATCTCGCGTTTCACCAATGACCTCGAAAGAACCATGTTCCTTCATATAGACAAGCTCTGTATGACCACCTGATACGACAAGTGCTAATAAGGGAAATTCCATTGGCTGAACGAGTGCATTTGCATAAATATGACCCGCAATATGATGTACACCAACAATCGGCAAGTTGTTTGCAAAAGCAAAAGCCTTAGCCGCATTAATGCCAATCAACAAGGCCCCTACTAGACCAGGACCCTCTGTAACAGCAACCGCATCTAAATCTTCTGGCTTTAACTTAGCTTGTGCTAATGCCTCTTCTATCACCATTGTAATTTGTTCGACATGATGACGTGAGGCAATTTCAGGTACAACGCCACCAAATCGCTTATGACTTTCTATTTGAGAAGCAACCACATTCGATACGATTTCATGTCCATTTCGAATGATTGCTGCTGCTGTTTCATCACAGCTCGATTCTATTGCTAATATCAATCCATTTTTCATTATAAATTCACCCACATGACAAGGGCATCCTCCCCGTTATCAGTATAATAGCCTTTACGTATGCCACCATCTTGGAACTGTAGCTTGCGATAAAGGTTTTGCGCAATGCTATTTGTCACACGTACCTCTAAAGTCATAACTTCCATTCCGTGTAAACGAGCTATTTGCATCGCCTCACGCATTAGCCCCTCGCCTATCCCTCGGCCACGTGCTGCTTCTATAACAGCTACATTTGTAATTTGGGCTGCATCTATAACCATCCACATGCCACAAAAACCAATAATAGTGTCATCTGCATCGATGGCTAATACATAGTGTGCATACTGATTTTCATGTACCTCATAGTAAAATGAATCTAGTGTCCATGGCACAGGAAAAGAAGCCACTTCAATTTCATAGACTGCAGGTACATCATCAGAGACCATTTTACGATAAGTTACAGTACTACTCATGTTCCTTCTCCTTCTGTTCTTTCAGCCAATTTGCCTCTGCTTCCGCAATACGTTTATATTGTGGGACAAAGTGATGGGTAGCTTCAACACTTGGAAGTTCCATTTTAGTCGCAACACGAATTACTTCCGCCGCTCGTGGCAAGTCAAGACTAAATGGTGCACGTACTGCTGTATCACCAAGAACTTCTACAATATTGTCCCAAAAAATATCTACATCTGTTCCCACAAACAAAATAGGTGCCTCTAATGCCTTCAAACGCTCTAATAAATCAGTGATATGTGTATGATAATCCTCGACAATAGCCTCTAATGCTTGGCCTTGATAAACGGCCGTATAGACATTGCCTCTTCTTGCGTCAAAAATTGGGCAAACCAACCCATTATATAAGGCGGCATTTGCAGCTAATGCCTTTAAACTAGATATCCCCACTAAAGGCTTCTGCAATGTCCATGCAAGGGTTTTGGCTAGCGTCACTCCTATACGGACACCTGTATAAGAACCTGGCCCTTCAGATACGGCAATTGCATCCAATTCGTTTGGTTTAATACCTACTCGAGCTAGTATCTCCTCAATAGCTGGCATCGCACCTGCTGAATGGGTTAATTTTATATTTTGTATCATTTCGGCCACCACTTTGCCATCCTTCACAACTGCAACAGAAAGCGGTGTATTCGC
Organism: Lysinibacillus sp. FSL M8-0134; assembly: GCF_038069745.1. Lineage (NCBI taxonomy): Bacteria > Bacillati > Bacillota > Bacilli > Caryophanales > Bacillaceae > Lysinibacillus > Lysinibacillus sp. FSL M8-0134. The sequence goes on from NZ_JBBPAJ010000002.1 coordinate 85,456, forward strand.
TGTTTCTATTCCTAACCAAATCATTTCATTAGCTCCTCACATAGTGCCTCATAGCGTTCCCCACGAGGTAATAACACAAAGCGTCGTTCATTTTCTCCGATTCGGTAAATCTCTATCGCCAAGCGATCCTGTGGCAAATCTTGTTCAATTAAATGTGCCCATTCGATCACTGATACCGCATCTCCATAAAACAATTCATCCCAACCAAGATCCTCATCACTTTCTGCTAACCGATAGACATCTAAATGATTAAAGGGTAACCTTCCCTCATACTGCTTAACAATCGTAAAAGTTGGGCTGTTGACTGTTCTTTTGACTCCAAGTCCCTTCGCTAAAGCTTTTGTAAATGTTGTCTTACCAGCGCCTAGATCCCCCTCTAATGTTATGGTGTCTTGCGCTTCTAGTAAATTTGCTAGCTTCACGGCAAAGCGTTCTGTATCATCAACTGAATTCATGATTATTTCATACATACTCTTTTTCCTCTCATCACTACATTACCTCTAGTTTACCTAAACTAGCGGAAATGTTCAAAGAATCCAATATGAATTATATCTTGCTGAAATGGTTCTAACTAAAGAAGCAATGTGTCTTGGCTTTGATATTGTGCTTGTAAGAAGGGTAACCATTGAATTAAAAAAACACGCCTTCTATTGTGAAGACGTGTCAACTATCTATCTATTGGAATGGCCTTTAACAGCAATAATCTCTTTATCAATTAGTTTATCATTCTTAAATTTCAATAAATAAGCCTGTGTCATCAGGATTTCATCATTCCACCGATATTCATTATTTTTGAGCTTTTTACCTGCGCCGCCTACTGTTTCTACTACTTCAATATATGACATATCATTTTTTAATTTCTCAAATTCTGCTTCATTCATATTTTTTTGCCAGTGATACGCATTTGATTCTTCTATCTCTATAATAGGATCTCCACAGCCTACCATCAATATCATGGAACCAATAAGCAAAGGTAAATAAAGACGTTTAAAAGAATAGTCTTTGCTCATATTAACACCTCCGTAGCCAATCCGATTACTTCTAATGTTTACCCCTAATTTTTATTTTAGAAACATATCTAATTTTACCTTATAGAAACGCCATCATTTATCGGTAATTTTTACTATCTTTAGATAATATTAAATATATGTAATAAGTTTTATTTATTACGCTTATAAAAAGCTTTTACAGCGATTAGACGTCTTTCTAAGAGAATTTGATGAGCTATTTAGGACGTTAGATGTTATTTTTTATAAAATAACGGTAGGTTCGTCATGAGTCCTTCGCCGACTATAAAGCTTTAAGCCCCAATGTTGATACGCTATGAACTAGGTCCTCATGAAGTTTAACATTGACGCTTCCAGCATATTTGAAAAAGTTCACTTTGGAGGTGTATAACTGAATGAATATCCGATTGAACACAAAAAAGCCCTTATGACTTTAACAATCATAAGGGCTATATATTTAATTATAAATGGCGGTCCCGACCGGGATCGAACCGGCGATCTCCTGCGTGACAGGCAGGCATGTTAACCGCTACACCACGGGACCTCTTTAAGACATTTATAAATATATCATAAAAAAATTAGATATGCAACAAATATTTTCATATTTTTTATTCAAAAATTATCTACGTATCTATTTTTTGTAGACTCTAAACATGATGCAAAATTTGCAGTATAGTTAACGTAAAGGGGGAAAATTATATGTCAAAATTAAACGAATTACGACAATCTTTACAAGGACAAGATACGGACGCAATTATTATTACAAACGCTCAGAATCGCCGTTATTTAACAGGGTTTACAGGCAGTGCAGGAACAGTTATCGTAACAAACACTCGCGCTCTCTTATTAGTAGACTTCCGCTATACACAACAGGCAAAGGATCAATGTAAAGCTTTTGAGGTTCTAGAAATTGATCGCAACCGTTTATATGAAACCATTCAGGAAATTTTTGAACAGGATTCAATTAAAACAGCAGGTTTTGAGCAACATCATGTTACATATCATAGTTATCAATTAATGAATAATAAATTGACAGCCACATTGAAGCCATTGTCTACTATTGTAGAAGATTTACGAAAGATTAAAACACCCGAAGAAATTGAAATAATAAAAAAAGCAGCATGGATTTCGGATGAGGCATTTAAATATATTTTAACTATCATTGAACCAGGCATTTCTGAACTTGATATTGCCCATGCATTAGAATCTCATATGCGAAAAAATGGTGCCACTGGGGCAGCCTTTGACATGATTATCGCTTCAGGTTATCGTTCAGCATTACCGCATGGTGTAGCGTCCTCTAAAGTAGTTGAGCAAGGTGATATGCTGATAATGGATTTTGGCGCTTATTTTCAAGGCTATCGTTCGGATATGACTAGAACGATTGCAATTGGGGAGCCATCAGACCACTTAAAGGAAGTATACCAAATCGTTTATGACTCTCTCCAACATGCCCTTTCCAAAATGAGAGCAGGTATTACAGGACGAGAGGCAGATAGCTATACTCGTGACTATATTACAGCAAAAGGTTATGGACATAATTATGGACATGGTGCAGGACATGGTATAGGATTAGATATCCATGAAAATATATTTATGTCTACGGTCTGTGAAGATATTCTAGAAGAGAATATGGTATTAACAGTTGAACCAGGTATTTATATACCAAATATAGGCGGCGTACGTATCGAGGATGACGTTATCATTAAGAAAGACGGTGTGGAAGTACTTACCCACTCTCCAAAGGAACTCATTATTTTATAAATAAACAATAACATCAAAGAATAATTACAAATGTAATTATTCTTTAATTTTTTAAATAAAAAAACAGCCAGCTCACAGCTGACTGCTTTCTTGCCTAGCGACGTCCTACTCTCACAGGGGGAAGCCCCCAACTACCATCGGCGCTAAAGAGCTTAACTTCCGTGTTCGGTATGGGAACGGGTGTGACCTCTTTGCCATCATCACTAGACTATATTCAATCTTCAATACACGGCGTATTACTGCGTCAGCTGCTCTCGCTCAATCAGACACGTACAGAAGTACGCTCCCTCAATCACTCGGTTGCTTCCTTGTTCTACTTGTGTCTTGAAGCTCTCATTTTTGAAAGGGTTGTTCTTTCAAAACTAGATAAACGTACATTGAATGCTTCAAACAATTTGGTTAAGTCCTCGATCGATTAGTATTCGTCAGCTCCATGTGTCACCACACTTCCACCTCGAACCTATCTACCTCATCGTCTTTGAGGGATCTTACTTACTTGCGTAATGGGAAATCTCATCTTGAGGGGGGCTTCATGCTTAGATGCTTTCAGCACTTATCCCGTCCACACATAGCTACCCAGCGATGCCTTTGGCAAGACAACTGGTACACCAGCGGTGTGTCCATCCCGGTCCTCTCGTACTAAGGACAGCTCCTCTCAAATTTCCTACGCCCACGACGGATAGGGACCGAACTGTCTCACGACGTTCTGAACCCAGCTCGCGTACCGCTTTAATGGGCGAACAGCCCAACCCTTGGGACCGACTACAGCCCCAGGATGCGATGAGCCGACATCGAGGTGCCAAACCTCCCCGTCGATGTGGACTCTTGGGGGAGATAAGCCTGTTATCCCCGGGGTAGCTTTTATCCGTTGAGCGATGGCCCTTCCATGCGGAACCACCGGATCACTAAGCCCGTCTTTCGACCCTGCTCGACTTGTAGGTCTCGCAGTCAAGCTCCCTTGTGCCTTTACACTCTACGAATGATTTCCAACCATTCTGAGGGAACCTTTGGGCGCCTCCGTTACCTTTTAGGAGGCGACCGCCCCAGTCAAACTGTCCGCCTGACACTGTCTCCTGCCCCGCTAAGGGGCATGGGTTAGAATTTCAATACAACCAGGGTAGTATCCCACCGACGCCTCCTTCGAAGCTGGCGCTCCGAGATCTCTGGCTCCTACCTATCCTGTACAAGTTGTACCAAAATTCAATATCAGGCTACAGTAAAGCTCCACGGGGTCTTTCCGTCCTGTCGCGGGTAACCTGCATCTTCACAGGTACTATAATTTCACCGAGTCTCTCGTTGAGACAGTGCCCAGATCGTTACGCCTTTCGTGCGGGTCGGAACTTACCCGACAAGGAATTTCGCTACCTTAGGACCGTTATAGTTACGGCCGCCGTTTACTGGGGCTTCAATTCGCAGCTTCGCTTGCGCTAACCACTCCTCTTAACCTTCCAGCACCGGGCAGGCGTCAGCCCCTATACGTCACCTTACGGTTTTGCAGAGACCTGTGTTTTTGCTAAACAGTCGCCTGGGCCTATTCACTGCGGCTCTCATGCGCTTGCACGCTCAAGAGCACCCCTTCTCCCGAAGTTACGGGGTCATTTTGCCGAGTTCCTTAACGAGAGTTCTCTCGCACACCTTAGGATTCTCTCCTCGACTACCTGTGTCGGTTTGCGGTACGGGCACCTCTCACCTCGATAGAGGCTTTTCTTGGCAGTGTGAAATCAGGAACTTCGTCCATACGGACTCGCCATCACAGCTCAACGTTACAGTGTGCGGATTTGCCTACACACACGCCTTACTGCTTGGACGCGCATAACCAACAGCGCGCTTACCCTATCCTACTGCGTCCCCCCATTTCTCAAACGGTGAGGAGGTGGTACAGGAATATCAACCTGTTGTCCATCGCCTACGCCTGTCGGCCTCGGCTTAGGTCCCGACTAACCCTGAGCGGACGAGCCTTCCTCAGGAAACCTTAGTCATACGGTGGACGGGATTCTCACCCGTCTTTCGCTACTCATACCGGCATTCTCACTTCTAAGCGCTCCACCAGTCCTTCCGGTCTGACTTCAACGCACTTAGAACGCTCTCCTACCACTGACATCGTAGATGTCAATCCACAGCTTCGGTGAATCGTTTAGCCCCGATACATTTTCGGCGCAGCGTCACTCGACCAGTGAGCTATTACGCACTCTTTAAATGATGGCTGCTTCTAAGCCAACATCCTGGTTGTCTGTGCAACGCCACATCCTTTTCCACTTAACGATTACTTTGGGACCTTAGCTGGTGGTCTGGGCTGTTTCCCTTTTGACTACGGATCTTATCACTCGCAGTCTGACTCCCGTGTATAAATATCTGGCATTCGGAGTTTGTCTGAATTCGGTAAACCGGGATGGCCCCCTAGTCCAAACAGTGCTCTACCTCCAGTATTCTCATCACGAGGCTAGCCCTAAAGCTATTTCGGAGAGAACCAGCTATCTCCAAGTTCGATTGGAATTTCTCCGCTACCCACACCTCATCCCCGCACTTTTCAACGTGCGTGGGTTCGGGCCTCCAGTAAGTGTTACCTTACCTTCACCCTGGACATGGGTAGATCACCTGGTTTCGGGTCTACGACCACGTACTATTTCGCCCTATTCAGACTCGCTTTCGCTGCGGCTCCGCCTTCTAAAGCTTAACCTCGCACGTAATCGTAACTCGCCGGTTCATTCTACAAAAGGCACGCTATCACCCATTAACGGGCTCTAACTACTTGTAGGCACACGGTTTCAGGATCTCTTTCACTCCCCTTCCGGGGTGCTTTTCACCTTTCCCTCACGGTACTGGTTCACTATCGGTCACTAGGTAGTATTTAGCCTTGGGAGATGGTCCTCCCGGATTCCGACGGAATTTCACGTGTTCCGCCGTACTCAGGATCCACTCAGGAGAGAACGAACTTTCGACTACAGGGCTTTTACCTGCTCTGGCGGACCTTTCCAAGTCGCTTCATCTAACTCGCTCTTTTGTAACTCCGTATAGAGTGTCCTACAACCCCAAGAGGCAAGCCTCTTGGTTTGGGCTCTTCCCGTTTCGCTCGCCGCTACTCAGGGAATCGATTTTTCTTTCTCTTCCTCCAGGTACTTAGATGTTTCAGTTCCCTGGGTCTGCCTTCAAGACGCTATGTATTCACGTCAAGATACTACGCGATTAAACGTAGTGGGTTCCCCCATTCGGAAATCTCCGGATCAAAGCTCACTTACAGCTCCCCGAAGCATATCGGTGTTAGTGCCGTCCTTCTTCGGCTCCTAGTGCCAAGGCATTCGCCGTGCGCCCTTAATAACTTAACCTACAGCTTTCAATACACATCGCATTTCGTTGTCAGCTTCACTCGTTCAATCAGTCACGTACTGAAGTACGCTCCTTCATTCACTCGATTGCTTCCTAGAACTGCTTGTGTCTTGAAACCTTACTAATGTTATTAAGCCTATAAAAAACTTAAAAAATAAATGTGTTTGTTACAATTTCAATGTCGTTTTATCCAGTTTTCAAAGAACAAGTTTTGAAGTATTTCATTCGGAAGAATGAACCTTCAAAACTGAACGCAAAACGTAATCTTACAAACCCTAGGTTTGTATTCCGAAATAATCCTTAGAAAGGAGGTGATCCAGCCGCACCTTCCGATACGGCTACCTTGTTACGACTTCACCCCAATCATCTATCCCACCTTCGGCGGCTGGCTCCAAAAGGTTACCTCACCGACTTCGGGTGTTACAAACTCTCGTGGTGTGACGGGCGGTGTGTACAAGGCCCGGGAACGTATTCACCGCGGCATGCTGATCCGCGATTACTAGCGATTCCGGCTTCATGTAGGCGAGTTGCAGCCTACAATCCGAACTGAGAACGACTTTATCGGATTAGCTCCCTCTCGCGAGTTGGCAACCGTTTGTATCGTCCATTGTAGCACGTGTGTAGCCCAGGTCATAAGGGGCATGATGATTTGACGTCATCCCCACCTTCCTCCGGTTTGTCACCGGCAGTCACCTTAGAGTGCCCAACTAAATGATGGCAACTAAGATCAAGGGTTGCGCTCGTTGCGGGACTTAACCCAACATCTCACGACACGAGCTGACGACAACCATGCACCACCTGTCACCGTTGCCCCCGAAGGGGAAACTATATCTCTACAGTGGTCAACGGGATGTCAAGACCTGGTAAGGTTCTTCGCGTTGCTTCGAATTAAACCACATGCTCCACCGCTTGTGCGGGCCCCCGTCAATTCCTTTGAGTTTCAGTCTTGCGACCGTACTCCCCAGGCGGAGTGCTTAATGCGTTAGCTGCAGCACTAAGGGGCGGAAACCCCCTAACACTTAGCACTCATCGTTTACGGCGTGGACTACCAGGGTATCTAATCCTGTTTGCTCCCCACGCTTTCGCGCCTCAGCGTCAGTTACAGACCAGAAAGTCGCCTTCGCCACTGGTGTTCCTCCAAATCTCTACGCATTTCACCGCTACACTTGGAATTCCACTTTCCTCTTCTGCACTCAAGTCCCCCAGTTTCCAATGACCCTCCACGGTTGAGCCGTGGGCTTTCACATCAGACTTAAAGGACCGCCTGCGCGCGCTTTACGCCCAATAATTCCGGACAACGCTTGCCACCTACGTATTACCGCGGCTGCTGGCACGTAGTTAGCCGTGGCTTTCTAATAAGGTACCGTCAAGGTACAGCCAGTTACTACTGTACTTGTTCTTCCCTTACAACAGAGTTTTACGATCCGAAAACCTTCTTCACTCACGCGGCGTTGCTCCATCAGGCTTTCGCCCATTGTGGAAGATTCCCTACTGCTGCCTCCCGTAGGAGTCTGGGCCGTGTCTCAGTCCCAGTGTGGCCGATCACCCTCTCAGGTCGGCTACGCATCGTCGCCTTGGTGAGCCGTTACCTCACCAACTAGCTAATGCGCCGCGGGCCCATCTTATAGCGACAGCCGAAACCGTCTTTCAGTGTTCCACCATGAGGTGGAACAGATTATTCGGTATTAGCCCCGGTTTCCCGGAGTTATCCCAAACTATAAGGTAGGTTGCCCACGTGTTACTCACCCGTCCGCCGCTAACGTCAAAGGAGCAAGCTCCTTCTCTGTTCGCTCGACTTGCATGTATTAGGCACGCCGCCAGCGTTCGTCCTGAGCCAGGATCAAACTCTCCATAAAAGAAATTTGATTAGCTCAAATTGTTTTGCTGGCATCAATTTTGATGTCCAAAATTTTGTTTTGTTCACTAGCCGAAACTAGTTACTTAAAACTTTATTGATTACGTTTTGCTTGTTCAGTTTTCAAGGTTCATAACGTCGTCTTTCAGACAACTTCTTTATGTTATCACACAACCATTTGGTTGTCAACACTTTTTTTGGAGCGGGTGATGAGAATCGAACTCACGACATCAGCTTGGAAGGCTGAGGTTTTACCATTAAACTACACCCGCGTATTTATTGTTTAAAATTGGCGCGCCCGGCAGGAGTCGAACCCACAACCTTCTGATCCGTAGTCAGACGCTCTATCCAATTGAGCTACGGGCGCATATAAAATTAAATGACTTGGTGCGGCCGAGAGGACTTGAACCTCCACGGGGTTGCCCCCACTAGGCCCTCAACCTAGCGCGTCTGCCGTTCCGCCACGACCGCATTCGATTAGTAACTTTCTCATTATACTACGATAACCAAAAAAGTCAACCTTTTTTCTTAAAATAAGATGAGCCATGAAGGACTCGAACCTTCGACCCTCTGATTAAAAGTCAGATGCTCTACCAACTGAGCTAATGGCTCAAATTAAGAAATGAATGGCTGGGGTACTAGGATTCGAACCTAGGCATGACGGAATCAAAATCCGTTGCCTTACCGCTTGGCTATACCCCAATAAGTGGCGGTCCCGACCGGGATCGAACCGGCGATCTCCTGCGTGACAGGCAGGCATGTTAACCGCTACACCACGGGACCAAATTATTGTAATTTAAAATATAAAGAAAATGACCCCTACGGGATTCGAACCCGTGTTACCGCCGTGAAAGGGCGGTGTCTTAACCACTTGACCAAGGGGCCATGGCTCCGAAGGCAGGACTCGAACCTGCGACAACCTGATTAACAGTCAGGTGCTACTACCAACTGAGCTACTTCGGAATAATCATGTAATGTTGTCGTCGTTATCTTGTCGACTTTTACTATTATAGGGACAACTTAATAAAACGTCAACTGTTTTTTTATTTTTTTACTCTAATAGTTTTAATCTCCCCAAACACTTGCTACAACAATACTTTTCAACATTCATTTTTATTTTTCGAACATATAATTGTTGGCAATTGACACAAGTATAAGTATAACGACGACTATATTTGGTAGTTGATGCTTTAGGAGGTTGTAAAACTGAGCAAAATCGAGGTGCATTTACTTTTTTTAATAATGCCCGAAAGTCTTGATCTCGATGTTGATACCCTTTACCTTCTATATGTAAATGATAATGACATAGTTCATGCAGGACTATACCTTCAATTTCCTTAACGCCATATAGCTCAAAGGCTTTAGGATTAATTTCTATATTATGGGATTGTAAAAGATACCGCCCTCCTGTTGAACGTAATCTAGCGTTAAAGTAGGCTTGATGTTGAAATGGCTTTTGAAAACTTTCCAAGGATAAGCGACGAACAAGCTGTTGTAATTCCTCATTGTTCATAATGATCACCTCTAACAACAAGAATACCACACTGCGTAGTATAGACAGTGTGGTAAAAATTTATTACTTATTCTAATGTTTGATTTTTAGGCGGAAGCATTGTTAAAGAAATACGCCCTTTATTTACGTCTATTTGTTCAACCCAAACAGTGACAATATCACCTAAAGCTACAACTTCTAATGGATGTTTAATGCGCTTAGTTTGTAGTTTAGAAATATGCACAAGTCCGTCTTGTTTCACTCCAATATCAACAAATGCACCGAAATCTACTACATTTCGAACTGTCCCCTGGAGCTCCATCCCTATTTTTAAATCTTCCATTTTCAACACATCGGTTTTCAGCAATGGTTGTGGGAAGGCATCACGTGGGTCTCGGCTTGGTTTCATTAAAGTATCCACGATATCTTGAATGGTCACAACGCCTATGCCAAGAACTTCACTTAACTTGTCAATATCTAAAGCTGCAATTGCTGCTTCTGCCTTGGATGTTCCGAGCTCTTTTTTATCTATTTGTGCCTCAGCTAAAATTTGCTCAGCAAGTTTGTAGCTCTCAGGGTGAATTCCCGTCGCATCAAATGGATTTTTTGCTTCAGGAACACGCAAGAATCCAATAGCTTGTTCATAAGTTTTAGCACCAAGCCTTGGAATCTTCTTTAATTGTGCTCGTGTAGTAAATTGACCATTTTCCTCTCGCATCTTCACGATATTCTCAGCAACTGTTTTCGATAAACCAGAAACATATTGTAAGAGTGATGAGGAAGCTGTGTTAACATCAACCCCCACTTGGTTAACAGCTGTTTCTACTATAAATGTTAGCGATTCATTTAATTTTTTTTGAGAAACATCGTGTTGATATTGACCTACCCCTACTGCTTTTGGTTCAATTTTCACCAACTCTGATAAAGGATCCTGCAAACGGCGTGCAATGGAAACAGCACTGCGTTGCTCAACCTGCAAATCAGGAAATTCTGCACGTGCAATATCAGACGCCGAGTAGACAGACGCTCCCGCTTCATTGACAATAACATAAGCCACATCGGTCGTAATTTCACTTAATACGTCCGCAATAAATTGTTCCGTTTCTCTGGATGCTGTTCCGTTACCGATTGCAATTATACTTATTGGATACTTAGCTAAAATACCTTTCACCGTAGCTTTAGATTTTGCCACATCGGGCTTAGGGGGATGTGGATAAATAGCTGTTACCTCTAGCATTTTCCCAGTTTCATCTACAACCGCTAGCTTACAGCCTGTGCGGTAAGCCGGGTCAACTCCCAATACATATTTCCCTTTCATTGGTGGTTGCAGTAATAAATTTCTTAAGTTTTCAGAGAAGATGTGAATAGCTTGAGCCTCCGCTTTTTCTGTAAGCTCATTTCGTAATTCTCTTTCAATAGAAGGCTGAATTAAACGCTTGTATGAATCTTCTATAGCTAGTTTAACTTCTGCAATAGCAGGAGATGAACCAGTGGCAGGTATCCATTCCTTCCACATAATCATTAATACTCGATCCACTGGTACATGGATTGAAACCTTTAAAACTTCTTCTTTCTCTCCTCTGTTGATGGCTAAAATACGGTGTGGAACGATACGACTAACAGGCTCTTCGTACTCGTAATACATTTCAAAAACATTTTTTTCATCAATTTCAGCATTTTTCACAGTTGTTACAAGGACTCCATCTTTCCATGAGTACGCACGGATTTTCTCACGAATTGCAGCATCATCAGCAAAACGTTCTGCTAAAATATCTCGAGCTCCCATTAGAGCTTCCTCTGTATTGGCAACTTGTTCATTATCTACAAAATCAACAGCTAATTGCTCTAATGTATCATTACTAAATGCTAATAGAAGGTCTGCCAGTGGTTCTAAGCCTTTTTCTTTCGCAACAGTTGCCTTTGTACGTCGTTTTTGCTTATACGGTCTGTATAAATCCTCCACGCGCTGTAAGACTGTTGCTGAAAGAATCGCCTTTTCTAATTCGGGCGTAAGTTTATCCTGTTCCTGAATTAAACGGATAACCTCCTCTTTCCGTTGTTCAAGTTGCTGTATGTAGTGATAACGATCCTCTACAGCTTTAATCTGCACTTCATCGAGAGATCCTGTTACTTCTTTACGATAACGCGCAATAAATGGTACCGTGTTTCCCTCTTCTAATAATTTTATAACAGCATCTACTTGCCCTGGTTTGACCGCTACATCTTTTGCAATGAGCTGTAACATTTGTTTTTGTTCCACATCATCACTACCCTTTTTCTTTTCATTTTACCATTACACTTTACTAAAAATGCAAAAAAATAGTCTACTCATATCTGTTTGAGTAGACTATTTTTTTGCATATTAACAAACCGATAGATAGATTAGAGCGAAACACTGCCACTCGCTAGAATAGCCTCTTGTAATTTCTTTATTGCTTTTCTTTGTATTCTTGATACATGCATTTGAGAAATTCCTAATCGTTCTCCAGCTTCTTTTTGACTAAGTTGCTCTAAATATGTAAGCTGAATAATCTGTTTTTCTCTCTCATTCAACACAACTAGCGCATCAGCAACGATCATTCGTTTATCAGTTATTTCGTAGCCGTCATCTTCTCTACCCAAAATATCGAATAACGTGACTGTACTACCATCTGAATCTGACTCTATCGAATGATCCATAGAAAGAGCTTGATAACTACGGCTCATTTCCATAGCTTCTAAAACTTCTTCTTCAGCAACCTCTAAGCGTTCTGCAATATCTTTAATAGAAGGAGAGCGCTGTAGTTCAATTGTCAGCGCCTCCACCGTTGATTTGATTCTCGGTCCTAGTTCTTTTATTCGTCTAGGCACGTGAACATCCCATGTTTTATCACGTAAAAATCGCTTAATTTCCCCAACTATCGTTGGCACCGCAAATGCCTCAAAACTACGACCAACATTCGGATCAAAACGTCTGATTGCACCTAATAAACCCAGCATCCCTACTTGAACAATATCATCATAGTAAGATTTACCATTCGAATATTTACGTGCTATTGATTCAACTAGATATCGATAATGAATCACTAAGTTTGTTTGTGCTTCATCATCCTCCGTTGACTGGTACAATTCAATCCACTTTAGTACATCTTCCTTGGATGAAGATTTATGTAGTGATTCTTTCGACATTTTTTTCCACCTGCTCCCTAGTGACATACTTTGTCATAAAGACAGTTACGCCACCATCGTTATTGATCATCACCTCATCCATCAAAGTTTCCATTAAATAAAGTCCTAAACCACCTTCTCTAAGCCCCGCAATACTTTCTTCAGGATGATATGGTCCAATCTTAGACTTGATCTCTTCGAAATTAAAGCTATTGCCATAATCCGCAATCATCATTTCCATTTTATTGTCGTATAGCGCACATCCAATGACAATTTCGCCTTCTTCATCTTCTTTATAAGCATGGTGAACAACATTCGTTACAGCTTCACTTGCTGCAATTTTTAAGTCTTCGATATCATCATAATTAAAACCGATCCTACTAGCTAAGCCCGAGACAGTTAATCGAATGACACTGACAAATTGCGGTTTAGCAGGAACTCTAATTTCAATATAGTCAAATTCCTTCATTATCTTAATTCCACCTTTTTATCAGTTTCGATATCCATCAAATCACTTAGTCCTGTAATTTCAAACAATCTTTTTAATCTATTTGATAAACCAACCAGCTTTACTTTGCCATTTTCACGTAACGCTCTTTTATAAAAGGCAACAAAAATCCCAAGACCTGTACTATCCATGTAATTTACCTTTGATAAATCAAGTTCAATCTCTAACCCTTCAGTTATCTTTACAGCTTCTAATTCCTCTCGTAATCCAGAAGCAGTAAATGTATCAATTTCACCTTCAACAAAACCAAATAATTTATGATCAATTTCTTTAAAATGTATTGTCACGTCCATATAGCACACCTCCACCATATTTGTTAGACTATTTTCTCTTCCCTGTTCAATTAAAACGTAAACCTATTTTTTTAAAATAACTACAGTAAAATCATCAGTTAGTTTAAAATTCTGCACTTTCTCTATTTCCTTATAAAGAATTTGGCACAATTGCTGAGCTGTTAAATGCTTATTCTCCTTAATTAAAGCAGTAATAACCTCTCGTGAATTTAAGCTTTCCTGTGCTCTAAATTCTGTTACTCCATCCGTCATCATAATTACTAAATCATTTTCTTCTAAAACGATTTCATGAAACGAATATGTTGTTTCTGGCAATACACCAAGTAATAAACCTTTAGCATCTAAGGAAATAAATTGATCTTCCTTAGCACTGTAATGCAACGCTGGCTCGTGACCTGCTGAGGCGTAGGCAAAGATATTTTGTTGTACATCTAAGCACCCATAAAACATGGAAACAAACATACTATCATCTACACCTTTTTCTATTACCCTATTAATAACTTCTAAAACATAGGAGGGATCTTTATATGCATATACCAATGTTTCAAGACCATACTTCACCATCGACATACATAAAGCCGCCGGCACTCCCTTTCCAACAACATCTGTTACAGCTACACTTAAATATTCGTCACCGTCATGAAAAAAATGGACATAGTCTCCATTCATTTTACGTATCGGAACCGAAATCATTCCTATATCAAAACTTTGTAGCTGTGGTACATGTGTTTTCAATTGAGTATTTTGAATGTTTGTTGCTATTTTCATTTCCATCTCATATTCTGCTTGTTTTTGCAGTAAGCTTTGGTGCTCTCTATGGGCCATGCCATAATGCACCATTACTTCAATAAGAAAATCATAGGCTGGTTGTGTTTCATTCATTTGATTAGGGAATATTTGTTCAACAGCATTTTTGTGAATACTAACAACATCCTCTGGAGATATATTTTTTTGAATTAACTGACGTGTGAAATTTTGAGCGATATATAAATTTCTTTCAGTTTGATTAACAATAAAATCTGATAATATTTTTCTATACTGTGCTTCTAATTGTTTCAATTTCTTCACGTCCTAACGCAACCATTTTTCCGCCCTTATTGTTGTACCTACCCCAACTACAGATTGAATATCTAAGCTGTCCATCAATCGCTTAACGCCCGGTAAACCAGCGCCTAGCCCTCCAGAAGTAGAATAGCCTTCTCCCATTACTTTTCGAACATCTTCAATACCTGGTCCTTGATCAGTTGCAATAACCACTATTTTCTTTTCAGTTTCCGTCTCAATTCTTTCAATCTCAATTCTACCAATACTCGCATATAAATATATATTTCTTGCTAATTCACTTACTGCTGTGGTGATGCGAGCCTGATCAACAGTGCCAAATCCAAGTGCTTTTGCTTCCTTGCGCCCCAGTTGTCTTGCTGCAACAATATCCCATTCTGTAATAATTTCAACCGAAGACTTACATGTCACTGCTGTCCCTCCATTTCCTTACGGAGTAATACTCTTACACTTTAGTTCGACCTGACTTCATATAAATTTAATAACCTCTATAGAATGGAATATTCTATGTAAAATTTCATATACCTTTTAAGAATTTTTTCAAAAATCTATTTTTATTACAAATCTTGAATATATCTTAAAACTTTTTGTATTATTTATCAATTACACCTTAGCGCTATTACTTCCGGATTTTTTCGAGCTTGATTGAAAAGTCCTACTACAATATTCGTACCTTTAGCTGGAGTATTTTTTAACCTTAGCAGTTCTATTGTTCTGAAAATGAATCATCAGGCACAATTAACTTTCATGTCTGTAGAGAGATAAAAGCAAATTTAAGTAAATTAGTAAGTTGAAATTATGGTAAAAAGGTACTGAGGATGTCGAACAAAAAAAGCATCGAGATTTAATTATCTCGATGCTTCTATACACATATGTATATCAAAATTTAACCAGACCTAAACTAATCATCAACGCCCCATCTACTTTTTCCATCACAGCATGATCAAGTTGCGTAATACGATCCGTCAATCTTGACTTATCAATTGTCCGCACTTGTTCTAGCAAAATAACCGAATCACGTTCAAAACCATACTTTTCAGCATTGATTTCAACGTGTGTCGGTAACTTTGCCTTTTGAATCTGTGCAGTGATAGCTGCGATGATGACAGTCGGACTAAATCGATTGCCAATATCATTTTGAATAATCAGCACCGGTCTAGTGCCTCCTTGCTCAGAACCTATTACCGGTGATAAGTCTGCAAAAAAAACGTCACCACGTTTTACATTCAAAGTGTCATCCCCCGCTAACGAGACGCTCCACCATATGCTGTGCTTCATATTCTGCATGCAAGCATTCACTCGCAATCATTAAATTAATATGAGACATTTCAACATATCCTTTTATCATAGCTTCCCGTATTTGATTTGGTTGCTCCTGCATTAAATTTTTGCGCGCCAAAATACGCACAAAAGATTCACCTTCAATTACTTCCTTTGTTTGTAGAAATAGTCTGTCTTGAACAGCAATTGTAGCTTCTCTTAACTTTTTCTCGTACACAGCAAGCACCTCCAACGGAACCATACACTTTTCATTACTTCCCATTCTATCATTGAAAGATATTGTTGAAAAGACATGAAATGACAAAATATCTGACAATTTGAAGTACAAATTGTAAAAATATGTTGGTTGTCGAAGGTATATGCTGAATAATTATCATTGCAATACGTTTCCAAATATGAGTCACTTAAAGTTTGAAATGAAACAAAGTTCTCCAGTTTGTTTGCTTGCTAAATTCAACTTTTTATGTCGGAACGTTACTCTTTACACTACATTGAAACTATTCAAGAGAATGATTACTATCTATAAGAGACTATTTCTTATGAAGATTAATTAAAAGTATATTCTAGGAACTCTTGCAGTTATAATGCATGGTACTTCATAATTAATTGTATCAAGTTTAGTTGCCCATTCATCAACAGAAATTACACTCTGCCCTTGTTGGCCAATGAGTGTTACCTTCTCACCTATAGCATATGCTTTTGGTAGTGCAACCATACATTGGTCCATACAAATTCGTCCGATAATCGGCATTCTTTGGCCATCAATTAATACCTCTTGTCCGCCCAACTTGCGAATAACACCATCCGCGTAGCCAATCGGAATCGTTCCTATCCACATATCTGTTGGAGCAACATATGTAGCTCCATATCCAACCGAATCACCTGATTTGATTTGCTTCACATGAACAAGTTCACTTTCAAGCGCAAATGCAGGATGTAATGGAAATGGTAAATTGCTTTCCACGTAAGATGAAGGTGCTAATCCATACATAGAAATTCCATATCTAACAGCGTCATATTGTAAGTGTGAATCCTTTATAAAGGAGGCTGCTGTATTGGCTGCATGAACAAGTCTAGGCTTAAAAGGCATTTCGGATAAACATCTCTCAAATAACTGTACTTGCTGATTAAAGTAAGTTGTTTCTTCTTCATCTGCTGTTGCAAAATGTGTAAAAATTCCATCAATTTCCACGTTATCTATAGACTGTATTGTTTGATATAGGGCTAATAATTCTTGCTCTGAGCGAATGCCTATTCTCCCCATCCCGCTATCTACTTTTATATGTAGTCGTAAAGGAAGTGATTCGTTTGCTAACAGAGGAGCAGCTTGCTGAATCCAATCTTCTGCAAAGACTGTAAGAATTATACGCTGCTGTGCAGCATATGGCGCAAATGAAACTGGAGATGCTCCTAATACTAGTATGTCTGGTTCTTCAAAATGTGCTCGAATATGTAATGCCTCATCGGGCGTAGCAACCGCAAGAATTGTGGCACCAGCCTCAAGAGCTGCCCTTGCAACAGCTACATCTCCGTGACCGTATGCATTTGCCTTTACTACAGCAATTATTTGAACATTAGGTTGTAAAAACTCTTTTAAATTTTTAACGTTTTGTTGGATTGCTTTCAAATTTATCATTGCTTTGGTTGGTCGAAAATATTGCTGTGTCTTCATAAGAATACCCTCTTTATTTTTAATTAAAACATTATGTATTACATACATTTCATTTTTAGCTTGTCCAATAGTAAGAGAAATTATTTTATTATTTTCACTTTAAACAATGTGACTTAACAATTTCTAAACGGTGAAAACTACTTTCATATTGGCAATAAGCTACAGCCTTCATTTTTGAAAGCTGTAGCTAGAAAGTTACTACTTCATACTACTTATCGTCATGGATGTAGCAACTTCAATCATTTCTTCTCGTGTTAATTTGCTTGAAGCTACAAAGAATTCAACACCATCTTTTTCCCAACTAATCGATGTATCTGTAATAGCACCAATTGTAAAGCCTAGGTCAACAGGATCACCAGGTGATGCAACTGGCAACATTGCGCTTTCCTTCGTAACTGGTTGTTGCATAACTGTAAATGCCTTTTCACCATCGAATGTTAAGATAACTCTTTCCATTCCACCTTCCTGCACAACTTTCTCATTAGCCAACTGTGCCCAACTTAAGACAGGATAATGTGTTTGGAATTCTTGATATTCAACCTCTGCACCAACAGCTTCTTTGTCGTCTTGTTCTTCTTGCCCCTCTTTGTCAGTAGGTGTAGCTTGTTCACCTTTCGTGTTATCTTTATCTGTAAATTGCTCAACTGCATACTCTTTTGCAGCATGTTGTACACCTAGCTTAATTTTCTTAAAGTTAATGCGAATTTGTTCTTCTTTTACATCATTCATAATGACAACAGAAGTTGGCAATAGCGTTTTCTTATCTACTGTAATCACTTGATGAGGCATACTATTCTTATAGCTGTTTCTAGTAGCCGCTTCAAATATATATGCTTTTTCTTCCTCTTTCATGACAAGATTTTTATCTTCCGCTAAATCTTCTGCTAGAGCTCCAATTAAATAGGCTTGACTATTTTTCTTCGGCCAATCGCTTTGGAACTTATACATTTTGTTTAATGTCGGTGTTACAACAAAAACGCCATCAGCATTACGCACAATCATTTGTGAAACATCTTTCCCACTTTCCATTACCTCTACTCGATAGAAATCTGGTTTTGTATGCCATACTGTAACATCATAATTTCTTGGCTCTCCTCCAGATTTAATCTCCATCGTTGCATTTAACTCATAGCCATTAGTCTCTGCCCATTTACCATTCACTTTCTTCAACACTTTTTCCTGTGAGGCTGCACCACATGCCGACAGAAGTAATATCGTACAAAGTAAGACGAGCCATTTAACTATACGGTTGCCCACGCTTTCACCCTTTCTTCTTTCAAATCCACTACGACAATATATGAACCGTATTTGTCAGTTATGTCATTTGAAGAAAGAGCAATATATTTAAATTTCTAAGCCAACCTTTTAGACAAGTTAAACATTATTCTAATAAGATTACTTGAGCGGCTGCATATTGCTTGGAATGTGTAATACTAACAAATCCATTGACAAGCTCCCCTTTAAAATATAAAATCGGATTCCCTGCCTCCCCCTTTAATATCTCCATATCATGGAGCTTACATTGTTCCCCAAGGCCAGTTCCCATCGCTTTCGAAAATGCTTCTTTAGCAGCAAATCGTCCTGCCAAAAATTCTATTTTACGAGTTTCTGAATAGGCTTCAAATAAACTTTTTTCCTTATCGGTTAGAATACGGTCTTTAAATTTATTTGTACGTTTCATCGCTTTTGCAATACGGTCTATTTCTACAATGTCGAGACCAATTCCCTTAATCATATGACCTTCTCCTTTACCAATTTCCAACAAGGCATGTATAATAAATGTAAGTTGAGGTGGAGCCATGTTTAGTAGAACAGAAAATTTTAAGCAATACACAAAGTATTACCCTATTGTTTCAACGTTAATAGCAATTAATCTAATTCTCTATGTATTGTCTCTTTTACCCGGCATAGGAACACTTTTGTGGAATTTCGGAATCCAAGCAAATTTCCTGATTCAAAGTGGTGAATGGTGGCGTGTATTTTCTGCAATGTTTTTACATGCAGGATTTATGCATACGTTTTTTAATATGTTTTCATTATATCTCTTTGGACCAGAGCTAGAAAAAATCGCAGGCAAAGCACGCTTCATTACAATTTATTTAGTTTCAGGCATTGTAGGCAACATGGCAACCTATGTATTCTATGATAGTAGTTATACGAGTCTTGGTGCAAGTGGGGCTATTTTTGGTATTTTTGGTGCTTTTGGGGCATTGGTTTACTATACGCGTCGTACAATGCCAATGCTTCGTAAGCTCATTTTACCAATCATCGTCATCAGTGTCATTATGACTTTTCTTCAACCAAATGTGAATGTCTATGCACATTTAGGCGGTTTAGTAACAGGGTTCATTCTAGGACTTGTCTATTTACATCCGAAAAGAATCTTAAGCTGGCGTAAACAGAAAATGGCGGGTAGACCATAACATCTAAAAAGGAGCAGCTCATAACAGGCAGCTCCTTTTTTGTTACATAACTTCAGCTACAAAACTACTGTAGCTTCATTTGCCATCTTTATTTTTTTCCATTCCGCTGCTGTTATACCATAAACTACTTGATCCACATGATGATCATAAAGCCATTCCGCATCCCTTAGGCGCCCTTCCTCATGGAAGCCTAGCACCTTTGGAATTGTACGACTACGAATATTTCCTACAGCTACACGTACCTCAATACGATTTAACTTTAAATAGTAAAAAGCATAATCAATCAATGCTTTCATGGAATTCGTTACAAGTCCCTTACCCACAAATTCATTCCCTAACCAGTAGCCAATGCTTGTCCATTTATGCTGCCAGTTGATTTGATGATACCCTATCACACCCGCTAGCTTTCCATCATAGTATATCCCCGCCTGTATACCATTGTGATCAGCATATTGTTGCATAGCCCTTTTTACAAATCGCTCGGTATCTGTTACTGTTTTGACATCATCTACAAAAGGTAACCATTCACGTAATGTATCCCTTGAACGGTCAGTTAAGGCAAATAATTCATCTACATCACTTAAATCCAATAGCTTCAGATAAGCACTTTCATTAATAACATATTTAAACAAAGTCCCACCCCTTTTGTTTTATTTATTTTATTATAAACGCAGAAATAGTTTTTTGTATCTAAAAAAGCCAATCCTACCATAAAATTGTAAGAATTGGCTTTTTGTTAATTAATGTTCATACCACGTTAAGATCTTTTCCGCATCTTGTTGCTCAAGGCTTGATACACTTCCTTTTGTACCTGTTGCCCCTGACATTACTGTTGCTTTAATAGACATAACATTCTTTCGTTTTTGAAAGAACGATTGTGTACTTTCAATAGACTGTATTCGTTTTTTCTCCATGATCAATGTAATTCGACTAAATACTCGATACTGCATAGCTAGTTGTTTTCCATTAATTTGGAAACCCGCTGTTTTATGTTGCCATATACCAAGTAGTATCGTTAATGGGATTAATAGCAACGACAATAGTCCATATGGATAAAAGAAATAACTACATGCACCTATAACAGGGACTAACCAAATAAAATCAATACGATAAAAGAATGGTCTCGCATTTTTTGGTGATCGAATAAATGTTGGATTCCAATCCATATCTGGGAAAAGCTGATCTAATGTTTGCAAACAATCATGCTTCTTAATAAGTGGAAACAACGTAATTTTTTTATCATTTCCATCTTCACCGTTACCTCCAGCACTTTCTACAACCACCGTAGCAAATCCTGTTAATTGACGTAATGGATTTTCAACAATACGAATGGCTTGAATTCGATTCAATGGCAGCGTTATACGCTTTTTCTCTAAAAGACCTTTTGTGATAATCAGTTTATTATCTTCAATACGAACCGTGTAATCATAATAGTTAATCAATGTTATGACCACCGATACAACCCAAGCTACAATTAAAACCAACATTACCGTTAACGCTATTAAAAATGCACCGACTTTCACAAAGTCAGCTAACTCATGAAAAACTGTTTCATACGGTATAATATCGGAAAACTGTGAGGCAACAGCTGCAAGACCTGACAGTACCACGCCAATTCCACCAGATGTTGTTGCTAATACGAGTAAATCACGCATGGACATATGGTAAATCGTTGGAGTTGATCTAGCTTCCTCCATGATCTGTACTTGCTCTTGATCATCCCGTTGTAGAACTGTTTCATTTTTAGCGCGACGCATTTCTAATTCAATAACATCTGCTGCGGCTTTGCGAATGGCTGTTAGCTCGACCTCAGGTTTACCTCCCTTACTACCAGCCGTTTCTACTTGAACTTTCACTAAACCAAAAAGACGATGAAAAATACCCTCGTTGTAATTTAAGCTTTGAATGCGTTCAAATGGAATATAACGCTTCTTTTTAACAAATAACCCATATGTTACACGTAACTCCCCGTCTTCAAACCAGTAAACAAATGTCCGCCATTTTATAATTCCCCCAATGAGCGCAAGAAGGGCCGCGACTCCCCACACTCCGAAAAGTAAAATCGTATCAAAAAAATGGTCACTACGGAAGTTTAAAGAAAAATTAAAGCCGTTACTTACGATAATAATCACAATTGGTAATATCATACTTTTTAATGCTTTGACGCTCGTAATCACAGCAGATATTGGATGTAAACGATTAATCTCCTTAGACATCATCTTCAGCCACCCTTGCTAAATCAGAGATACGAGCACGAAGTAAATCTGCTTCACCCATTACAAGTGCTGGAATCGTATGTACAGTTGCTGCTGTTGAGATAGAAATATTACCTAAGTCGTATTTTTTTAAAATCGGCCCTTGTGTCGTATCAACATGTTGAACCCGAACCATTGGGATTAAAGTCCGTTTCACTACAAATAAACCATGTTGTACTTCAATTTCATGTTCTCGGACCTCATAACGCCATCGTTCCCATCTTATTTTTGGGAATAAAAATATGGATAATATGGCGCTTAGTATTACTACTGCACCAGCAACGAAATAAATAAATGATGGCCAATCAAAATAATAAGTACCGTAGCTTACTAGCCCCGCTATAATGAATAGCACCAATGTTTGTATGACTCCATATAAACGCCACACAGTTAGCCCTTTTCTGGATATTTGATGAATCGGTTGTGATCTCATAGTCGTTCCCCTCGCTTTCTTCATTAGGTATACGGATTTAGTTACCTTTTTGTTTCAACTATAGCCGAAAAAAACCTTACAGCCAATAAGACTGTAAGGTTTAACATAAAGATTACGTATATTTGATTAAGATTAGTCTTCGTGACGGCGTGGAGAACGAGAACGACCTTGTCCACCTTCACGACGTCCGCCTTCACGGCGACCACCTTCGCGACGGCTGTTGCGGCGATCTCCACT
Organism: Lysinibacillus sp. FSL M8-0134; assembly: GCF_038069745.1. Classification (NCBI taxonomy): domain Bacteria; kingdom Bacillati; phylum Bacillota; class Bacilli; order Caryophanales; family Bacillaceae; genus Lysinibacillus; species Lysinibacillus sp. FSL M8-0134. Next base: position 108,209 of record NZ_JBBPAJ010000002.1, read on the forward strand.
GCGAGCATTGTCACGACGTCCGCCATAGCTACGGTTACTGCGGCCACGGTCACCACCACCACGATTATTGCTAGAACGTTCACGTCGCATTGGTAATGGACGTTCTTCTGTGATTGTTACCGGTGTATCATCTGGCTCTTTCGTTAACGAGCGAAGAGCAGCTGCCACAACATCAATTGCTTCATGATTTTCAAGTAATTCCGCTGCAAATGTGCGGTAATCACCTAAATTATTATTAGCAATAAGACCTTCAAGTGTTTCTACAGCTAAACGTTGTTGACCTTCTAATGCTTCATCAGATGTTGGTGGACGAAGTGGTGTCATACGTTTTTTCGTTGTTTCTTCTACAATACGTAAGTAACCCATTTCACGTGGAGTAACAAATGTTACAGCAAGACCTGATTTACCCGCACGGCCAGTACGTCCGATTCGGTGAACATAAGATTCTGGATCTTGAGGGATATCAAAGTTGTAAACATGTGTTACACCAGAAATATCAAGTCCACGAGCTGCTACATCTGTCGCAACAAGAATATCAATTTTATTTTCTTTAAATTGACGTAATACAGAGATACGCTTCGCTTGACTTAAATCACCATGAATACCTTCAGCTAAATATCCACGAATTGATAGGGCCTGTGCAAGCTCATCTACACGACGTTTTGTACGACCAAAAATAATCGCAAGCTCTGGCTGGTGAACATTTAAAAGACGAGATAAAATATCGAACTTTTCACGTTCAGCTGACTTAACAAAATATTGATCAATATTGTCTACAGTCAATTCTTTCGCTTTAATTTTCACAATTTCTGGATCGCGCATAAATGTTTCTGCAATTTTACGGATTGCTGGTGGCATTGTTGCTGAGAACAATAATGTTTGACGCTCAGCAGGCACGTTTTCTAAGATCGAATTAATATCATCGATAAAGCCCATGTTTAACATTTCATCTGCTTCATCTAATACTAATGTTTGAACATCTTCTAATTTTAACGTACGACGATTAATATGATCAATAATACGTCCTGGCGTACCAACAATGATTTGAGGTCTATTTTTCAGTGCACGAATTTGACGGCCAATTTCTTGACCTCCGTAAACTGATAATAATTTTACGCGTTTGTCATAACCAATTTTATATAGCTCTTCAGAAACTTGAATAGCTAACTCACGAGTTGGTGCGATGACTAACGCTTGAATATTAGGGTTTTTTGGATCGATTTTTTCAATTAGTGGAATCCCGAAAGCGGCAGTTTTACCAGTACCAGTTTGTGCTTGACCTAATACGTCACGGCCTTCAATCGCAAAACGAATAGTACCTTCTTGGATTGGTGTTGCTTCTTCAAATCCCATACGCTTTACTGAGCGTAATGTAGATTCGCTAATATTTAATTCTGAAAAATTTGTCAAACTTCTCAATCTCCTTTTTTTCCTTTTAAGTTGACAAATGGTTACATTTTCAGATGAAGTTGTCGGCAAATTCGAGCCTGTGTAGTGGAACGTTTCCGTTACTTAAAAATTTTCTCTACATGATAGTTCATATAGAGCTCTCTTATATGAAAAGGAAAGCCCGGTCTTTACCGAGCGGTTCGATTCTGTCGTAATTATTCACTTTAGAATAAAACCGTTATGTTTCAAAAAAAAGTACTCTTCAACCAAATATGAAGAGTCTTCGCACAAAATGTATCCATTGCTTACACTAGTCTAACATGGCTTTAAATCGTATGCAACGATAACGCATGAGTCGTAATAATCTGACTACTTTACTCACCCTTTAAAAACATTAAAACTTGAGGAAACCATTCAGAACAATCTTCTTCAAAACATATATGATGCTTACCTTTATCAGAAAAATACAAGTTTTTTTCTTTAGAGGATAATTCATCAAAGAGAAATTGTGCCGTCTGGTAGGGTACTATTCCATCCATTTTCCCTTGCACGATATAAACTGGAATTTGAATATGCTGATAATAAGGTTCCACCATTTTAACCAATTTCATAAATTCTATTGTTGACGCTAATGGTACATTGTTAAACTTATGTTGATAGCGTAAAAAAAGTTCATTATTCGTTAAATTATGATGATAGGCTTCAGAAGCTAACATTTTGAAATCCTTTACCAATTGTTTAGGGCTTACATATTTAGCAGCGGCACTCAGCAATACGAGCTTTTTTACTCTATAGCGCTTGGCCAAATATAACGCGATAATCCCTCCCATCGAAAAACCAACAATTATGACCTCATCAACTTTTTTTGCTAATGACCGGAAGGCGAGTTCAGCATCCATTAACCAATGCCTTGCAGTAAACCCACTCATATGTAATTCTTCTCCATGGCCTGATAATGTAGGCTCTTCAACTAACCAATCTGTATGTGCCCGTAAGTATGCTGTGAATGGCTCCACCTCATAAGGACCACCTGAAAAACCATGTATACTTAGTACACCTACTGACAACATCCTCACCTCGTTTAACAAAGATAAACTATATGAATAAATCGGTGGGTTTGATCCCACCGATTCATTAATACTATAATGCAAATGCTTTTAAAACTGTCTCCAATTTCATACCACGTGAGCCTTTCAGTAAAACGATAGAGGATTCATTTGCTTGCTTTAGCTTTTCAATAATAGCCGAATAATCATCTTCTACATACAGTAACCGTTGTGCATCAAAGCGCTCTTTTAATACTTTATAAAGATGTGCCATACGAGGACCAAATAAACAGATATAATCTATTTCCTGCTCATTTATATGCTCCGCTAGTTCTTCATGAAAACTTTGTTCATTTGGCCCTAGCTCTAACATGTCTCCTAATACAAGCCATTTTTCAGGACGAATAGTTGAAGTAGCCATAAATTGAATAGCGGCTTTCACCGAGGTTGGAGCTGCATTATAGGCATCGTTTATAAAGAGAGCACCATTCGATCCCTGTACTTGTTGCATTCTCATGTCTGTTAACACTACATGCTCTAAGGATGTACGAATTTGTTCATTGCTTAAACCAAGCTTATGAGAAATTAGCATCGCCACTAGTGTATTTTTCACTTGATGCTTGCCAAGAACTGAAATAAAGAAATCACCCTCAATTATACCGTGCGTTGTGAAGTTACTTCCATCTGCATTGGCATGAATATTCTCAGCATATAAAAGATTACTTGGGTCTAATCCAAATGGCACTGACTGTAAGTGTGACTCCTTAGCTACTAACTCCTGTAACAGTGGTTCGTCTCCATCATAGAATAAAAGGCCATCTGGCTGCATTCCTTGAATAATTTCAAACTTCGCTTTCGCAATACCTGCTCGTGATCCTAAATCTTGCATATGGGCTTCACCGATATTTGTTATAACTGTCATATGAGGACGAGCAAGCTTAGATAAAAATTCAATTTCCCCAAAACCACTCATACCCATTTCAAGGACAGCTACATCAGTATCTTCATCGAGCTGTAAAACTGTAATTGGTAAACCTAATTGATTATTAAAGTTCCCAATAGTCTTTTGTACTTTAAAAAATGGAGCAAGTGTCCCTGCTAAAATATCCTTTGTTGATGTTTTACCATTTGACCCTGTTATGCCTATAAATGTTGCTTTATGTTCGTTACGATACGCACGTGCCATTTCCTGCAAAGCTAACTCTGGGTCATCCACAAATAATAAAGGGACCCCTTCTGGTGGATTTGGCTCGTCTTTTTGCCATAGAGAAGCTCCAGCACCTTTCTCAAATGCTTGATTCACAAACTGATGCCCATTTGAATGCTCTCCACGGAATGGTACAAATAAATCGCCCTGTTGAATTGTTCTTGTATCAATGGATATACCTGATACAACTGTGTCACCAAAAACTGACACATCCTCATTTAACCATGCAGCTAATTGTTTTAATGTTTTTTTCACAATAATCCCACTCAGTCTTTTTTATAGTGAAGCTGTTGTTTTTCTTCAAAACGTTCAATCGCTAAGGTAATTAGACGATCAATCAGCTCTGGATAACTCACATTTGTATGTTGCCATAATAAAGGATACATACTGACAGGTGTAAAACCTGGCATTGTATTTACTTCATTGATAAAAATGCTATTATCTGCTGTTACAAAAAAGTCAGCACGAACTAATCCACTACCATCTATTGCTTTAAATGCACGTTTCGCCAGTTCCTTTAAGCTAGATACTGTTTCCATCGGAAGCTCAGCAGGAATAATTAATGCTGTGGAGCCGTCCTTATATTTCGAATCATAATCATAAAATTCAGTAACTGGTTTAATCTCACCTGGAACAGAAACTTCAGGATAATCATTTCCTAACACGGCTAATTCAACCTCTCGAGCAGTGATTCCTTGCTCAACTACAATTTTACGATCATATTGTAAGGCAACGTCAATTGCTTTTACTAATTCTTCACGGTTTATTGCTTTGCTAATTCCAACACTTGATCCTAAGTTTGCTGGCTTTACAAACATCGGCCAATTTAATTTTTCTTCACAGCGTTCAATAATTACCTGTTGCTCATTCTTCCATTCGCTACGAATAAAATACGTATAGGGCACCTGCGGTAACCCAGCAATTTCAAATAATTGCTTCATTACCACTTTATCCATACCAGCAGAAGATGCTAAAACACCATTCCCTACATACGGTAGATTTAGAACCTCAAGTAAACCTTGCACCGTTCCATCTTCACCATTTGTACCGTGTAGTAATGGGAAAATAACATCAAACTGCACCATCTTGCCATGCTTATCAATTAAAAAATCAGTAATATTATTCTCTAAAATTGTGGTATCATCACCAAATTGTAATTCTTCAATTGTACTAACAGGTTTTTCTAAACGTTCACCACGTCGCCATTCCCCATCAGATGTAATGAAAATCGGATATACTTCATACTCCTCGAAATTCAAAGCTCCTGTAACTGCACGAGCTGTCGATAAGGACACCTCATGCTCCGCTGACTTTCCGCCGTATAATAAACCGATTCTTTTTTTCATTTTTGTGCCCTCCACATACTTCTTGAGTACTATTAGTTTATCATGAAACGTCTTGACAAATGACATAAAAATCTCACCGTAATTTTGACGGTGAGATTTGAGTGTACTTTTCAACGTTTATACCTTGGCCTCATTGCGTCTGGATTTTGTCCTGTCTAGATCCACACTTCAAAATCTATCACATCTGCCAACAGTTTATCTTCATTTGATTCAGATATAAAAACATCTGCCTTTATTATGAAGATTAAATAATATAAATCAATTCATCATGCTCCGTTTTCAATATGGTATTTAAGTCATCCCAAACTTCATCGGGAAAGGAATATTCTGATAGGTTACGAACTTCTATCCCGTAAGCTGCTTTTGGTTTTTCAATCCTATACAAAGATAATAACGCTCCATCTTTAGCAAAGGATCGATAAGAACGTAAAAAGTCGGGCGATATGGATGGAATACTCGATTTGACCTTTCGACGCCAAAAACCAGTACTCCGCTCCTTTTCACGAATTAAACTATTAAAAACATTTGCAACTAGTAAATCCGAATCACTTAAGTGCCGGAAATAGATTTTAGTCATTTTTTCTAAATCTGAAGAATAATAAACGAATCTATTTTGTAATTTGTTAAAAAATGCAGACGTAATCGGTTCTTTTTTATGACTTATGTAGAGCAGTTCTCCTTGTTCCATCGGTGTTAGATGATCTAGCCTCTTTTCGTCCATAAAATCAACCCAACACAATTCCTTCGATTCTGCTGATTTTTTCACAAAACGAGGAACCTCTTCTTCCAGTACATACTCAAACTGTGTATGCATATTAAAAGAACCGTCTTCATAGGAATGTTTTAATAACAGTAAGTGATGCAGTGGTTCAAGCGCAGCCACAAATTGCGAGAATTTTAACCCGCTAAAAATGACAAATTTATCGACATCGTTCATGTGAACATAAATATGATACATAAAATCATCAGCTGACTTTAATTTTTTAGCCACAACCATCACCCCATTCTTCAATACATTATAAGACTAAACATCATTTTTTTGAAACATTTTATGTTAATTGTCGTCACAACTATATACGCAGGCATAAAAGTGTTTTTTGCGTTATAATAGGAATGTTAAACATGCATTTGCATACAAATTTAAGACTACTCATTGAGTACAAGTATTTGCTTAAAATTCCATTGACAATATTCAAAGCAAATTGCAAGCTTATCAGTAGATGAAGGTTATTTTTTCACCAATACCTAACTCCTATAAATTGCTCTCTTCTTTGAACAATTATAAACGAAATAGGAAGAAACGCATCACATTTACTCATACTGAGATACTATTTTAATTTAGGTGGCTTTTATGGAAAATAAACGAAATTTCGCAAATCGTTTTGACTGGACCCTTGCTTTTATTCTTTTCACTTTTCTAGTCATTAGTTTGTTAGCTATTGCATCTGCACAAACATCAGGTCAGTATGGCATTAATTACGTACCAAAACAAATGCAATGGTATATAATTGGTGCCGTAATTATTGGCATTGTGATGTTTTTTGAACCAGATCAATACAAAAAAATGTCATGGTATATGTATGGAGCAGGGATTGCCTTATTGGTACTGCTTATTTTTATGCCTGAAGGAGAAGGCCAAATCGGTGCACCCGTTAATGGTGCTAAAAGCTGGTATCACACACCGATTGGAAATATTCAGCCTTCTGAGTTTATGAAAACCTTTTACATTTTAGCACTAGCACGATTGATAAGTAAGCATCATGAAGTTTATTCATTAAGATCTTTAAAAACTGATTTTTTACTACTTGGTAAAATCGGTATCACATTAATCGTACCTTTAGGGATTATTTTAAAACAGCCTGACCTTGGTTCAGCTCTTGTATTCTTAGCGATTACTGCAGCTCTCATCATTGTAGCGGGTATCTCTTGGAAAATCATTCTTCCTACATTTTTAGGTGGCGTGCTAGCAGGTGGTTCACTATTGTGGATGGCACTTTACATGCAGGATTTCCTTGAGAAAACATTTGGCTTTAAAGCTTACCAGTTTGCTCGAATTTACTCCTGGCTAGATCCCTATTCCTATTCATCTAGTGATGGCTATCATTTAATTACATCGTTAAATGCCATTGGGTCAGGTGAAATTTTTGGTAAAGGTTTTCGAAATCGAGAAGTATATGTAGCAGAAAACCATACCGATTTTATTTTCACAGTAATTGGTGAGGAATGGGGTTTTATTGGAGCTAGTATTGTTATTTGTATTTTCTTCTTATTAATTTATCACTTAACAAAAACAACACTCTTATTAAAAGATCCATTTTCAACATATGTTTGTGCTGGTATTATTGCTATGATTACCTTCCACGTTTTCGAAAATATAGGAATGACAATTCAATTATTACCTATTACAGGTATTCCGCTTCCGTTTATTAGCTACGGAGGAAGTTCTTTAATGGGAAATGCTTTAGCTATTGGTCTTGTCTTTAGTATGCGGTTCCACTATCGCACATACATGTTTACAACACATGATGAAGATGAATAAACATATAGAAAAAGGGAAGTCTCTTACATGGAGACTTCCCTTTTTCTATTGTAAACGAGTTAAGCTTGAACTTGCGGTGTCTGCGTTGGTGGTGTGAGCACTTTTAAAAGTTCTAGTCGAGACTTTGTTACAGTGGCTGTTACACCCAACTTAGATAAATTCGAAACAATCTTTTTCAAATCTACTTCTTTCGTCATACATTCCACCTCAATCTTTCCTCGATTTTATATAACGTTTTATTTACAAAAAAGTTTCATTTTTCTAAGAGTAGATGTCTGACAAATTTATCATAGCACTTAACTTACATAAAATTTTTTTCAATTTTGTTACATTGTAAATTTTTTATACCCATCACTCTTTACTATCAAACATATTTAAACTGCCCGAAGTGGCTTTATTTTATTCACTGACTTGCTCTTTTGTTTTAAGCGGCACCTCTTTCCTACCGATTCATTACTCATTATCCAAAGATCTCCCTCCACATTCTTGTAATCGCAAGATTAAGAAGGTTAGAATATACATATTGAAATATCGTATGAAAGCAGGGAACTGTATGAAGAAGGCAATTTTATTATTGATGTCTGTTCAATTCCTCGTCTATCTTGGATTTGGCATTATTATTCCTGTCTTACCAGAGGTGATTGTACAGCAAAATTGGCATGATCTCCACGTTGGTGGATTATTAACTGTCTACTCACTTGCAAGTTTTTTCACAGCACCATTTTGGGGCATGCTATCCGATAAGGTAGGGCGTAAACATTTAATTTTAACAGGTCTTGTTGGATTTAGCCTTAGCTTTGTTATTTTTTCATTATTTATTGATAACCTGACTATTTTGTATGTCTCTCGTATTATTGGTGGTTTATTTTCAGGAGCATTATATACAGCAGTAACAGGATTTATCGCAGATATGTCCAGTGAAGAGGATCGTAATAAATATATGGGCTTTATGGGCATGTCCATTGGTCTTGGTTTTATTTTCGGTCCAGCAATCGGCGGTATGCTAGGACATTATAGCTTGCAATTACCGTTTATCGCTTCCGCAATATTAATTGCACTATTATTTATTTATGCAAGTTTCGTCTTAAAAGAACCAGAAAAACGAAAAGATTCGAATAAACGTGCTATTGTGCCAAAAGGCGCTGGTAAAATGCTACAATACCGAGTGCGTTATCTCTTTCTGTTTTCATTTTTAGTAACCTTTATGCTAGCAGGTGTTGAGGCTACATTCCAATTATTCCAAATCGAAAAAATTCACATTACACCATTGCAAATTGGTTATTTATTTATGTTTAGTGGCTTTGTTGATGCTGCAATTCAAGGTGGCGTCGTTCGGCGTATAAAAAACGGTAGCGAGACAACCTGGTTAATCGGCGCACAAATTGTAACAGCTATAGGAATGCTTTTATTCACACTAACTACTAACCTTTTTATGGCTGGCCTAGCCCTTTGTGTCTTTACAGCTGGTAATGCACTTGCTAGAACATGTGTGGTATCGCTCTCCTCTAAAGAATCTGGAGGACAATATGGTACTGCCGCAGGGCTCTCCTATTCAATGGATAACTTAGGTCGTATTCTCGGCCCACTCTTTTTCACTTGGCTATTTACAGTACAAGCTAGTCTTGGTTATTATACTTCGGCAGTGATTGCTATTTTGTCGATAAGTCTTATTTATATATATAAGGCATCAAAAAAATCATTGCGTTATGAATAGTTTTGACTTCTACAGCACATTTCGTATTGCTAAGTCATGATTACAATTCTATGCAAGTGCTTATGTTTAAACAAGATTATCATGGACAATGCTTTCTCCCCTCTCCTGTTCTGATAGGATGAAGAAAATAGCTAGCTGCTCTTATTTTTTAAATGGAGATATCAAGCTACTTCAAGCTAAAATGTGTTATCATTGGAGGTTGGTTTTGGATTAGGACTTGATTAAGGTGTTGGAGTATCTTTGATCAGTTTCCGAGCTACGCCATTTCCATATGATCTAGCCATTTCGTATCTTCTTTCCTCTTTTGAAGTAGGCTATACTAAAGTATGTTGTTAACAATAGTAAAGGCAGGTGTAGGAATGAGCATTTTTACAGATATACAATATTTAGTCCCTTTAACTTTATTTTTTAATATTTTATTAGCTATGACCATCATTTTTTTAGAACGTAAAGATGCTACCTCTACTTGGGCGTGGATTCTCGTACTATTTTTCCTGCCATTAGCTGGATTTATTTTGTACCTATTACTCGGAAGACAGTTACGAAGAAAACATTTATTCCGTTGGGAAGGACGTAAGGATATTGGGATAGACAACCTTATTACTTACCAAATGGAAGCCATTCGTGATGAAACATTTGAATTTCGCATTGCAAATGCCGAAAACTATCAAGAGATGATTTACATGCACCTCAGAACAAATAATGCGGTATTAACCCAGGACAACCATCTAGATATTTTTGACGATGGTGCCGATAAATTTGAACAACTCCTTAAAGATATTGAAGCAGCAAAAGATCATATTCACATTCAATATTATATCTTCCGCCTTGATAACTTAGGTACTCGTATCGTCAATGCACTAACTAAAAAAGCAAAGCAAGGTGTCAAGGTACGTCTTCTCTACGATGAGATGGGGTCACGTAATGTGAAAAAGCGCAATTTTAAGGAATTGCTTAATGCTGGTGGTGAAGTAGAAGTTTTCTTCCCCTCTATTTTGCCACTCCTTAATCCCCGCCTAAATTTTAGAAATCACCGAAAAATAGTTGTCATTGATGGCCGAATTGGCTATATTGGAGGCTTTAATGTCGGTGATGAATACCTAGGGTTACAGAAAAAGTTTGGTTACTGGAGAGACACTCACTTACGCATTGAGGGAAGTGCCGTACATCCTTTGCAAACACGTTTTTTACTTGATTGGAACCAAGCAAGTGCACAACAAAAAATGGGTTACTCTGATCGTTACTTCCCTGCGATTCCTAAAAAAGGAGACGTTGGCTTACAAATTGTTTCAAGCGGACCAGATTCGGACTGGGAACAAATTAAGATCGGTTATTTAAAACTCATTAACATGGCTCAAAAATATATATACATTCAGACACCTTATTTTATTCCCGATGTAAGTTTTTTAGATGCCATTAAAATTGCTACGTTATCTGGCATTGATGTACGTATTATGATTCCTAATAAACCTGACCACATGTTTGTTTATTGGGCGACTTATTCCTATGTAGGACAGTTATTACGTGCTGGAGCGAAAGTATACATTTATGAAAAAGGCTTTATCCATGCAAAAGCCATCATTATTGATGACGAGGCATCCTCTGTCGGAACAGCTAATATCGATGTACGAAGCTTCAGTCTTAATTTTGAAGTCAATGCCTTTATTTATGATGCCAATATATCGCACCAACTTGCAGAGCTGTTTGAAAAGGATATTTTTGATTGTACGGAATTAACATGGGAAATGTACAAAAACCGCTCAGCACTTATTAAATTTAAAGAATCCATTTCTCGTTTATTAACACCTATTTTATAAAATAGAAAAAGGAAGAGAGCTAGTTCTTATAGAACCACTCCTCTTCCTTTTTTTATTTAACGCCCAAATATTCTTCTAACGTAATATTTTGTTTTGCAATCTCTTTTGCAATATCTTTGCCCACATAGCGATAATGCCACGACTCATACATATAACCTGTGATGTTTTCTTTGTTTTGCGGGAATCGAAGAATAAAACCATAGTCTTGGGCATGAGCGAATAGCCATTGTCCTGCCGGTGTTTCTCCAAATTCTTCTGTCAGCCATAAATCTTCTTTTCCGCGCTCGCCTATATCGAACGCTAAACCTGTTTGGTGCTCCGAATAGCCTGGACGGGCACTATATCGATCTGCAGCTGCTTGTCCATCACGTTTAACATAGTTTTCATAAAGCGTTGTTTGATATTCAAATGATCGGTAACCACTAAATGCGACTAAATCAAACCCTTGTTGCTTGGCAGCAGCTAACATTTGATTTAGCGCTTGTCGTGCTTCTGGATTTTCCTCAGGTGCAAAAGTTGAAGGAAGCGGATAAATTTTATTCGCTAGCAGAACGCCCTTTATATAAGTTGGTTCAGTAGGTAATGTTTGATTTGGTAGATAGCCATTTTCATCAGGTTGTTGCTCTGGCTTTGCAGGTGTTTCTGGTTTTTCTTTAACTGGCTTCTCTGTTGCAGTAGAATCTTTCTCTGAATTATTTGTTTCTGTTGTTTTTGGTTGCTCATCCGCTGCATTATTAACTTGATTATTTTTATAGTTATAAACTACAAAAATAGCAACAATTAAAGCGATAGAAATGCAAGCACCAAGGATAAGCGGAAGACGATTGTTTTTCACTATTTATGCCCCTTTAATAATTATCAGGTATCCCAACGGATGATTTTTAAAAGGTTCATCCTGAAATACCGATTTTATTATATTACCTGTTTGATATAATCTCATTTTAGCACTGTTCACATTTTTAAGTGCAATTTTCCCACGCAAATCTTTACAGTTTAGTCTGTTAGAATAATGACAAATACTATTATAGAAGCTATGGCGAAAAAAATTGCCATATACTTCATCCATTTCGACTCTTTTACATAGCCCTGCTCTTCAAAACTCTTTGCTCTAAACCCGTTCGATAAGGTAAACATAATTGTCATTGCCAATACCGCAAAATTAAATTTCCCCATTATTATAAATACTAGTGCCGCAATACTAAAAATTGCAACAAAAATTGATGATAGCCACTTTCTGTTCATCTTGCTGTCCTCCTAAAAAAATCGAGGCAACAGAAGCGCCTCGACAACAATGAATTTATGATTTTGCTTTTTCGGGATGCTCCGAATAATATTTACGTCCAATATATGTTTGAATAATCAACAATGCACCACTGACAGACCAATATAGTGGTAGGGCCGCCATTGAAGACATCGAGATAAAGACAATCATAATTGGTGAAATATAAATAAACATTTTCATTTGAGCCTTTTGTTGTTCAGGTACAGTCCATAATGATACACGAGCTTGAACTAGATAAACAATCCCTGCGATAATGGTCATAACAATATCAGGTGAACCTAAGCTAAACCATAAAAACTCATGTGATTTTACATCTGTAGAATACAAAATCGAGAAATAAAGACCCATAATAATTGGCATTTGAATCAACATCGGTAAGCAACCCATATTGAGCGGATTAATGCCATGCTTTTGATACAGAGCCATCATTTCTTGTTGATATTGTGTTTGCTCTTCTTTCGTTTTAGCTTCTTTCATTTTTTTCTGAACAGCTTCCATTTCAGGTTTAAACGCATCCATTTTCGTTTTCATCAATTGTTGTTGACGATAGTTTTTCAACATAATCGGCATTAAGATTAAACGAATAAGAACTGTTATCGCAATGATTGCTAAACCATAGCTTCCTGAAAAAATATCATTCCCGAAAAATTCCAGTAAAAACTCCATAGGTTTTACAAAGATACTGTAGAAAAAACCTTCTTTGTTTTGCACAGCTTGACAGCCACTAAGAACAAAAACAGCCAGTCCAAGCATTGAAAATAGCTTCCAATTTTTCATTTTTCCACCTACTATTATTTATCAACTACTGTGAAGTATACCTTATAGGGTCTATCTTTATCAAATAGCAAGTGCTACTAATTCTCGTCACCATTCCATAAATTAATTCATAAAAAAGATGCGAGTTTTAGCTATGCTAATACGTTCGCACCTTTTCTTGTTCTATGCTCAATGTTTTAAACATTTAGTAATTCAGTCTCTGCCATTTCAAAACGGTAAAATTCATGATGTAGTTCATCTCTAAAATGCTTAGGCGTTACCCCAGTATATTTTTTGAAAATACGAGTAAAATAACTTTGATTACAAAAATGGAATTGATCGGAGATAGAAGTAATACTCTTGTTGGTATGTCGTAAGTAGTATTGTGATTCTTCTACACGTCGCACGTTTAAATACTCTACTAATGTAATGCCAACGTGTTCTCTAAAAATACGTGATAAGTGACTCGTACTTATATGAAAATTGTTAGCGATACTTTCCACTGTTAAATCATTTTCAAGCTCGTCATTTATATACATGATCACTTTGTTGACAGTTTGATGTCGGAAAGTCGGTTGTTTGCGATCTGCAATAAAGTAGACAAAGAAATCAATTAAATCATCAGCAAATTGTAAAAACTCTGCATCTTTCATTTGATTTTCTATCATATCGTTACAAGCAATATTAAAAGCAAAAGCTTTTTTCGAAGGCACTTGATTGTCCAGCAATTTACGGGCCACAATGGAGGACAAAACGGAAAAATAACTTCGAACAATTTTTATGACCTGCTTGCCAAAACGTATTGAAAGAATATCAATTAATTCATGCAAAGATTTTTTAGCTTTGGCAGATTCTAAATGGTAAATTTCAAAAATTAATTTCGACTCAATATTAAAAAATTCTTCGACACCGATATATTGATTAATATTATCGATTTCTTGGAAGTATCTTTTTGAAATCGTTTCTGACATAGAATGTTGATGTAGTTGCATAATCTTCCCCATCTTTCCTCAGAGTACACGAATTGCATGACAAAATTTGACACCAATCCTTACAAATTAAAAATAAGAAAATAGTATTTGTTAATTCAATATAAGAATTGAGTCCTATTTCACAATTTTTTATAAAAAATAACTCAAATATAACCCAACTAAAACACCAGATCTTAAAAAAATAGACTATACAGTGAATTTTACCATATTCTGCGAGTTCCTTTCAACCACATTTTAATTGCTACTCTAGTGCTAATTAATCACATAGGCATAGTAGAAACCTCGTAAACTTATCTCTAACAATTAAATTTTACCATATACCTATCAAAAAAAATTAGTCATTAAATAAATTAATTTACAAATTATACAAAACTTCTGACGTCATTCTAATGTGTCAATCGACATTTTTCTATTTTATTCCTAAATCTTCTCTATATAATTTATATGAATATGTAGTAAAATAGATGATAATACTATTTTTAAAAGTTTAGACGAGGTGTTTATAGTGGATCCAAAACAAATAGAAGAAATAATGGAGATTATTAAGGAATTCTTCCCTGAGAATACTTCCATTGCTATTTCTGATACCAATGAATATTTATATTACCAGCCAAGCAAAAAAGTTGATTTAAAAATTAAACCTGGTGACCCTATTAAAGAAGGTTCAGCCGCACACAAAGCACTAAGCTATGGTCAAAAAATTAGCTCTTACATCGAACCCGATGTATTCGGTGTCGCTTACTACGGAATGAGTATTCCATTAATAGAGGAAGGCGAAACAAAAGGAGCAATCACTGCTATCTTCCCGCAAAAACCATCAGCATTCTTAACAAACTACATTACAATCAAAATCGATGATTGCTGGTACCCAATTCAACATGATCAAGTTATTTATTTAGAAACACAACTCCGTAAAACATTTGTTAAAACAATGACTCGTGAAGGTTATCACCGTTTAAACCTAAGTGATTTAGAGCTATTTTTAGCACCTGATTCATTTATTCGTTGTCACCGCTCATATATCGTTAATATTGACTACATTGATGAAATTCAACCAGATTCACACTCAACGTTTTTATTAATTATGAAGGACGGTACTCGTATTCCTGTAAGCCAACGCTATGCAAGCTACTTCCGTCGTTCTTTAGGTTTCTAATTTCTATGTACAGCGAACAATTTGTAAATTGTTCGCTGTACTTTTTTACGAAAAAATTTAATTCCTTTTCTTTCCCCTCTTCCCTTTTTTACATCGTTTTTATGTTGATATCCTCTAAATTTATACAGCTCTACAATAAAACGTTTTCTCTGTCGAAAAATCATCTTAATGCTCGATTTTCCTTTTTTTACTCAATTTAATGCTAATTCTAAAGTTTTTGTGACAATTTGGTGATAGTATTATTCAAATGGTTGGAGTCATACTACAACTGAATAAACAGAAAATTCATAAAGGTTTTTTCTAGTTTTGTAATCGGTTTCCATCAAAATTATTTAGGGGAGGATTTTTTATGGATGCAAATGTTCAAAAACGCCTAGGTTTAAAAGAACTTGAGAGTAAAATTGTTACTGCAGAAGAAGCAGCAGCACTTATTTCTAACGGTGATGTAGTTGGTATGAGTGGTTTTACTCGTGCTGGGGACGCAAAAGTTGTGCCAATGGCATTAGTTGAGCGCGCAAAAAATGAAGAATTCAAAATTGATGTATATACAGGTGCATCATTAGGACCAGAAGTAGACAAGTACTTAGCAGAAGCTGGTGCAATTCGTAAACGTGGACCATTCCAAGGTGACGCGGGTATCCGTAATTTAATTAACTCAGGAGATGTGCTTTATGTAGATGCTCATCTTTCACACAATGCTGAGCTAGTGCGCCAAGGAATTATTGGACCAATTAAATATCTAATTCTTGAAGCAGTTGCTATTACTGAAGATGGATTTATCATTCCAACAAACTCTGTAGGTAACTCACCAATCTTCGCAGAATATGCTGAAAATATTATTATCGAGTTAAACATTTCTCATCCAGAAGCGTTAATCGGTATCCACGATATTTATGTACCTGGTGAACAAGGTAACCGTGAAGCTATCCCAATGACAGATGCTATGCAGCGCCTTGGTGATATTGGTATCAAAGTTGATCCAGCAAAAATTAAAGCAATTGTTATTTCTGAAGAGCCAGATGCGCCTTCATTAATCGTACCACCAGATGAAGAAACACAAACAATGGCAAACATTCTATTAGACTTCTTCCGTGATGAAATTAAAGCGGGTCGTTTAACAAAACAATTAATGCCACTACAATCTGGTGTAGGTTCTGTAGCAAATGCCGTATTAGACGGTTTTGCAGATTCAGAATTCGAAGATTTAGTTGTTGCATCTGAAGTACTACAAGATGCTGTATTTAACTTGATTGACGCAGGTAAAGTTAAATTTGCCGCTGCTACTTCAATTACACTTACTGAAGAATTGCAGAAAAAAGTATACGGCAATTTAGAAAAATATGCTGACAAAATCTGCTTACGTCCACAAGAAATTTCTAACCACCCAGAGCTTATCCGTCGTTTGGGATTAATCTCAATCAATACTGCTCTTGAGTTAGATATCTATGGTAACGTAAACTCAACACATGTATCTGGTACTCGTATGATGAACGGTATCGGTGGTTCAGGTGACTTCGCACGTAATGCACGTCTAGGTATTTTTGTCACAAAATCATATGCAAAAGGTGGAGCAATCTCTTCTATCGTGCCTATGGTTTCTCACGTTGACCACACTGAGCATGATGTAGATGTAATCGTAACTGAGCAAGGTATTGCTGACTTACGTGGTCTAGCTCCAAAAGAGCGTGTACCTTTAATTATCGAAAACTGTGCACACCCAGATTACAAAGAACAATTATGGGATTACTACAACCGTGCAGTTGAAGCAACTGGTAACCACCAAACACCTCATATTTTAGAAGAAGCACTTTCTTGGCATGTAAACCTTGCTAAAAACAAAACAATGAAAAAAGAAGTTGCAAAAGCTTAATCACTACTTTTTAGGACGTCTAATAAGTCAAACTTATTGGACGTTCTTTTTTATTGGAAAATGCTATAATAGGACCATATGAAACTACCTTGCTAAACTGCTCGATTTCATTGGAGGAACTATGAAAAAATTTATCTATGTCATTATTTTCTTTTCATTTTTCGATCTTTTTACCCAGTTGCCTGTTATGAGTACATACGCTGAATCTCTAGGTGCCTCTGCATTCCTAACAGGTCTTGCTGTAGGTATGTATTCGCTGTCCAACACTTTTGGTAATATCATTTCCGGATTTTTAACAGATCGTAAAGGACCTTTTATCATCCTTATAACAGGTCTTCTGACAACAGGTTTATCGCTAACACTATATAATTTAATAGAAGAACCAATTGCTCTTTTAATTGTACGTTTTATCCATGGACTTGTTGCAGGCTTTATAGTTCCAGCTGCCTTTACCTTTTTAGCAAACGCTACTGAACAAGAAAAAAGGGGAAAGGGCAGTGCTATTTCCGGCGCATTTGTAGGGATTGCAGCAATTATCGGCCCTGCATTTAGTGGTATATTAGCAAGTCGAACAAGCGTCCCATTCGTTTTCAATATCACGGCAAGCTCTATGCTTATGCTAGGTATTCTAGCGTTCTTTATGTTGAAAACAAAGCAGGTACAAAGAGAAAAAGCAGAACCCAGTACATATATTTCGATCAGTGTATTTTTTAATAACACGGGTACATTAAAAGCCTTTTTAGGCGCATTCTTCTTAATGTTTTCTCAAGGTGTTATTGCCTACCTACTCCCACTTAAAGTTCAATCTTTAGGATTTGACTCGCGTTTAAGTGGAACTTTAATGAGCACCTTTGGTATTATTGCTGTCCTAGTTTTTCTATTACCAACTAACCGTATATTTGATAAGGTCTCACCACTCAAAACATTGTCCTTTGGTATAGGTTTAATGGGAATAAGCCAATTATTAATTAGTCAGGCTGATTCTAGCTCTTTACTATATATGGCGATGGCTTGCTATGGAATCGGATTCGGTTTCCTATTCCCTTCAGTAAATTCCCTACTAATTGACTCCACAACTGCTGAAGTACGTGGAAAAGCATACGGCTATTTCTATGCATTTTTCTCCCTTGGCGTAGTGCTTGGCTCCTCTTTACTAGGTTGGCTGTCACTGGGCATTATTAGCGGCTTTATCTTTACGGGAATAGTATTACTAATCTTCGCGGGAGTCATCCTACTTCCACACAAAAGACCTTCTCACGCATAGATGAGAAGGTTTTTTCGTTATTTTTCTTTTTCTTGAATTTCTTCATTATAGAAATGGACACCTGTATGTCCTCCGCCTTCAGCTACCATTTCATTTGAGGCAATCTTTGTTGGTGAGGTGCCTGCCTCTGTTGCAACCTCTGTTGAAACACGCTCCGCAATATTGTCATGCATTTCAGGACCTGCTGTAAGAAATGACTCTAACTTGGCTTTCAAACCATTAAACATTGTTAAAGCTTTATCACGATTCTCTTTTTTACTAAAATAAGATGCTGCTAATCCTGCTAATCCTGCAATGACAACACCTGTTCCTTTTCGTTTTGCCATGATTTATTACCTCCTAAAAATATAGAAACTAGCTCTGTAGTATAGTTTTTCCCTATTCTTAAAAGAATAAACATTATTTTTTTATAACCTCTAGCATATATATCAATGTACAGCTAAACCTTGCCTTGTTATCTAGTAACCATTTCACTATTTCTATACTCTTCGTCTTGCCATGATGGGAGGCAATTACACTTAGATTCTATTTAAATCGAGTCTCTTACCATCATTTTTTTCATTCATCATAATTTTGTAACTACTTATGATTATAAAAGGCAAGTAAAGGGAATTAATGAATTAATACTAAAACAGGAGAGTGATTAGGATGAAAGATTTCGACTTAGCGTATGATTGGGTAGATATGGCGTCATTAATAGGTGGAGCTGGCTTCTTAACTGTATTAATCTATAGTGTCATCTTACTGTAAGGAGCTGCTAAAATGATTTGCTCAAAAAATTAAAAGGCAATCCGCTTATCTCATAAGCAGATTGCCTTATTTTTTATTGTTTCACATCATTATATGCATCTGATTTTTCAAATGCTGCAACAACATAGGAACAAACAGCTTCCATTTTATAGCCTTTATCACGTGCATAGGATGCAGCCTGATCGAGTAATTGTTTAGCCACACCTTGTCCTCGGAGTTTATCTGATACATATGTGTGATCCATTACCATTACTTGACCATTTTGCTGCCATGTAATTTCTGCTAGTCTTTCCCCATCTTGCTCATTTACAAATGCAAACTTATTTTCCGCTAGTTGTTGTAATTGGAATTCCATTTCTCACCACTCCTTTTATTCATAGTACCATAGCTTTTTATATTTTCACAAAACTTCCTAACTCTCCTAAACAAAAAAGAATCTGTGCACTCATTCTAGTATGTGAGTATCACAGATTCTTTTACTATTAAATCGTTAGTTAAACCAAGAAGAAATAGTATCTTTTAAATTAGCAAAGAAACTTTTCACACTTTCCCAGAATCCTTTATCTTCCATAAGGGAACCGAATTTTTCTTGAATGGTGTTACTAATATCATTTAATTGTTCGGACCATTTACTAAAATCAATATCTAGCTTACTGATTTTATCCATTAAATCCACTAGCAATTGACGATCCTTTTCACTTAAGTTGATTTCTAGCTTATTTAATTGCTCCTGGACGATTTTTTCAACGTCCTCTCGTGTTGCTGGCTTTAATTCAGCAATTTGCTTTTTAATTTCTGTCAATAATTCTGCAACCTTTGCATCATCTACCCCAGCCGATTCTGCAATGGATGTTGCTACTGATAATTCTTCATTTGCTACATCTGTACGATCAATATCAAGTGTTTCACCTGTTGTAACCTCATAAGCCTTGTAGATACCTACTAACGCTGAATGACCTGTAACAGCTTTCGGTGCAGCTACTTGTACTGTTGCATCTTGAATCCCTGCTGTTAGCATGGCATTCGCGTACATTTCTGAAGTAACTTGCGTTATATTGGATGGTGTTACAATCTCGATCACTAGACCTTTTCCTGCATCCCGACGTGTAATTTTAGCAGAAGAATACATACGAGAACTTGAATTACTATCTTTAATGTATTTAACCAGATCCTGACCTGACACAGTAATTTCTTCGATTTCAGGTTCTTCACTTACTTTTAATGATTTCTTTACTGACTCTTTTTCATCCTCAGATAAATTGGCTCCATACACAACAATAGGTACGCCTAGTTTTTCATCAATTGCTTTCGGAGGCGTATTATCAGATGCAAACCCCGTTGCTGGTGCCATCACTCCGAATACCAACATTGTAGCTGTTAGTATTTTAATCCATGTATTTTTCAAATCGTGTGACCCCTTTCGTTAAAACCTCGTAATTAGCCTGTATAATGTATGTCATTATACAATAATTAGTACGAAAAAAAGACGAGAAGGTTTCAAAGATGTTTCTCGTCGCTTTTCCACTTATATTCACTAAACTTCTTCTGTCCAGCCGTTTTCTTGCTTTACTTTACCTGCCTTCATGAGTGTTCCTAAGGCACGTTTGAATGCACCTTTACTCATGTTAAACATGTCTTGAATCTCTTCAGGAGATGATTTATCACCAAATGGCATTTTACCTCCCACACCTTGTAGATAATTCAATATTTGTTGTGCGTCATTTGAAAGACGCTCATGTTTTCTCGGTAAAAGAGATGCATTCATTGAACCATCTTCTTTTACATCGATAATACGAACAACGACATCTTGTCCTAGTCGAGGCTCTGCATTGCGCTCCGATTCATGAACAAAGATACGGTAAGGAATTTCTACACCTAGCAAAAATGAGCCCACTGGTAACAAGCGGTACGGACGTGCTAGGATATTTTTATTGTGCATATCTTCAAATGCACCTTCGTAAAGCTCCGAAATTTTTTCTTCCGTTGCTAAACGTCCAAATAACTCACCATTACGATCTGTACGCAATGTCATAAATAAATGATCGCCTGGTTCTGGCCATAACTCTTTTATAGCAGGTAGATCCTCTGCCTTTACTAAAACCTCACGTGATGTACCAATATCTACAAATGCGCCTTCACGCTCCACCACTTTCAAGACGCGCGCCCAGCCATATTCACCTTGTGTAAAAGACGGAATAGCAGTAGTAGCAGCTAAATCGCCACGGCGATCCACAAATAAAAATACTTCAAGGCGGTCACCTACAGTAAGTGGCTCTGTTACCTCTGAAGCATTTAAAGGTAGTTCTTCAACTCCATTTGTTAAAATCCATTTCGATGTTTGTTGCTCTAATACCGTTAACGTAACGACTTCACCCGATTTTAATTCGTTCATATTGACTTCCTTTCCTTCACACCATCATTTTAAAGATGGTGCTGTGTCTTAGATGCTTCCAATTTTTTCACGATGTCTGGATTCTCTTCCATTACTTGCACAAGATCTGCAATACGATCGATTGAATTCCAGCTTAAGTGATGCTCAATTCCCTCAACATCATCATAAATACGCTCTTCATCCACACCAATCATCCGTAAAAACTGCTCGAGCAATTCATGGCGCTGCACAAGACGCTTTCCAAGCTTTTCTCCTTTAGGCGTCAATGTCAGTCCACGGTACTTTTCATAAACTAAATAACCATCTTTATCTAATTTTTGAACCATTTTTGTAACAGAAGAAGGAAGAACAGATAATGCTTCAGCGATGTCAGACACACGTGCATATCCTTTGTTGGCAATTAATAAATATATTTGTTCGATATGGTCCTCCATACTTGGTGTTGGCATATCCTTTTCCCTCTCTTTCCTTTTCTTATCTCTAGTTTACTACAAGCTTGGCTTAAAAGTTAACTGAAAATACATATGCCAGAAAAACACTCGCTGTAAAACTTAAATAGAGCCCCTTCTATTAAGAAGTAGGCTCTACTTTGTGTCGAGGATACTTATTTACCACATGTAACGCATGAATAATCTCTTTGTTGATGCGCTCAATACTTTCAGGAGTATTCATTTCTTTAAATGCCTCATCTCTAGCTTCCATAGATGTAACATACTTACTTGGCAATGCGTTGAGTGTAAGTGCCACCGTGTCGAATTCACAGATTGTGCATTTACAAAATGTTTGATATTCTGGTCCTCGTAGTAAAAAGCTTACTAAACCACGCACAATTTCTTCTGTAACATTTACTAAAATAGGATCTGACATATTCAAACTTTCGCCTCATTTATATTTAATTGTTACATTACTCCTGAAACTATAATAGCCTTAATAAAAGTCTTTTTCAAGAATCACTAGTAGCATCTATTTACATATAATGTATAGTGTCAAAGTAAGGTTAATATCCTACTTATTTCTATTGATACATACCTTAATTACTACTTTTTTGCTCTTATTAGTCTTAATGAATTAAAGACCACTAATAACGTAGCTCCCATATCAGCAAAAATGGCTATCCATAATGTTAACCATCCTGGGATGACAAGTAGTAACGCTATTAATTTTAAAGCTAGGGCAAATATAATATTCTCTTTAATGATCCGTAATGTTTTTCTGCTTAAGCCAATTGTGTAAGGCAGCTTTGTTAAATCGTCACCCATTAGGGCAATATCAGCTGTCTCAAGGGCAGCATCCGTGCCTGCGCCTCCCATGGCAATTCCTACATTCGCTGTGGCCAATGCTGGTGCATCGTTTACACCATCCCCGACCATTGCTACTGCACCAAATTGTGCACGTAAATCCTTAATCGCCATTAATTTTTCTTCTGGTAATAAACTAGCGCGCACATCTGTCATTTTTAATGTTGTAGCAATAGCTTGTGCAGTAGGCTCTGCATCACCTGTTAACATCACCATATGCTTTACTTTTAAGGCATTTAATTTATGCAAGACATCCTTACTTTCTTGACGCAATTGATCAGCAATTCCAATCAAGCCAATAAGTTGATCATTGGAAACAACTGCTACTACTGTTTTACCCTGATCTTGAAGTTTCTTAACCTTGTTTTCAATATTTTTATCAACAGAAGCTAATGTAGCCACCCATTTCAGGCTACCTACATATATTCTCTGGCTGTCTACAGTAGCATAGGCACCTTTGCCAGTTACTGATTGAAAATCTGTTGGTACTAGCTCTTGTAAGTTTTTATTATGCAAAGTATTTAAAATAGCTTTTGCTAAAGGATGCTGTGATTGTTTTTCTACCGCAGCCACTAATTGCAAAACATAATCCTCGGACCGTTCATCCGTTGTCAAAATGTCTGTTACTGCAGGCTGCCCTTTAGTTAACGTCCCCGTTTTATCAAAGGCTACCGCTTCAATATGACCTAATTGTTCTAAATAAACACCGCCTTTAATAAGAACACCTTGCCTTGCAGCGTTTCCAATAGCAGTGACAATCGCAACCGGAGTAGAAACAACAAGTGCACATGGACATCCTACAACTAGCACGGCTAATCCTTGGTAAATCCAGTGTTGCCAATCCCCTACAAATAAAGGTGGAATTATAGCTACTAGAAAAGCAATGATCATAATGGCAGGTGTGTAATATTTAGCAAACCGATCAACAAATTGCTGTGAAGGAGCTTTTTCGGCCTGTGCTTCTTCAACAAGATGAATAATTTTAGCAATGGTTGTGTCCTCAACACGCTTTGTTACACGGACTTCTAGTGCACCTTCCTCATTCAATGTACCTGCAAAAACTTCATCATTTACCGTTTTATTAACTGGAATCGATTCGCCTGTAATGGCTGCTTGATTTACTGCCGATAAACCGCTAATGACAATGCCGTCCATCGCAATTTTTTGGCCTGGCTTAACAATTAGAATATCCCCTATTTGAATTTCTTCAGTAGGCAGTTCAATCTCATGGAAATGCTCACCGTGGGCTCTTTTAATAATCGCTGTTGGCGGAGCAATATCCATTAACTGACGGATTGATTGACGTGCTTTATCCATTGAATACGCCTCTAATGCTTCACTGACAGCAAATAAAAACACGACTACTGCCGCTTCTTCCCACTCACCAATAATGGCAGCTCCAATGATAGCGATGGTCATCAGAGTCTTCATATCAAATTCAAAACGTGCTAGATTTCGAAAGCCCGTTTTAAAAATACCCACACCGCCCATAAGGATAGCTAGGATAAACATTGTAATTGGAAGTGGGTTTGTTTCCCCACGCATATTAACAAATAAGTAGCCTAGAATAACAAAGAACAAAGAAATCCCTGCTAATACATTTTCCTTTTTACGGTAAAATGGTGTGGATTTTTCGAGTGTTCTTGCCACTGACTGAGTAACTTTAATGCCATCAAATGCGCCGGCTTCTTCAATTTGATTCACACTAATAGAGCCAACTACAGTTATTTTAGAAGCACCAAAATTGACTTGTGCATCTTGTACCTCAGGAATAGCCTTTACATTTTTCTCAAACTTTGCAGCACAACTCGCGCACGATAAATTTTCTAGCCTGTATTCTTGTTTAGTTGGTGTCGCTGCCATTCGCAATCCCCTCTTTCGCATGTTCATAGGCAATTGTTACGATTTGGTATACATGCTCATCCGCTAAAGAGTAATACACTTGCTTTCCTTTGCGGTGTGATTTTGCTAAATTATTGTCTTTTAGATAACGTAAATGATGTGATGCTGTTGCAACTGATGAACCAATAATAGAAGCAACATCACACACACATAACTCCTCTTCTACCTTTAAAGCATAGGCAATTTTAAGTCTAGTTTCATCAGATAAGGCTTTCAAAAACTTTGCTACACCCGATAAATCTGGCATTTGTTGCTGTACCCTTGTAACCGCTTCTTCGTTTACATGTGTCGTTTCACATATTTCCTTTGGCATTTTATCACCTCATTCAAATATTCGTTTGATTGTATTCAATGTAACATATTAATCCATCATATTCAAATGTGCATTTGAATGATAATGATTTATATCATTGTATTTTCTAGTCAATATAGAAAATTACAGAATCAAGAAAAAAAAAAGATTAGCGCACTTAATAAGTACGCTAACCTTTTATTACTGTGCCTTTAATTGTAATGTTTTACCTTTTATCTCTTCTTGTTTCACAAATGTTTGATGATATTCCCCTTTCGACCAATCAAGTACCTGGTCTTGATACCAATCAGACTTTACATGTCCACTTTGACCTGGACCGACAATATGATAGGCGGAGCTTAGATCACCGACATCCACGACAAAGCGCCAAGATGCACCGTGATCCACATTACCAGCTAAATCATTGTCTGCTGCCTGCACCGTAACCTTGGAGCCGCCAATCGGTACCTTTTTAGCATTAAAATAGGCTGCAAGAATTGGGGACGCGCTCCCTAATGTGTGATCAAAAGTAAGCTGATGGAAATCCCCCCACTGCCACTTCGAAGCGTTTTTACCGAATTGATCCTCTAATTGGGCAACTGTGAGCTCGAGTGCCTTGAAAACTGCTTTATCCACGCCACCCTGTTCCTCTATCCAAATGCTTTTCTCCCCTGCATACGCTGTTCGTAAAAGCTGGTCTGTAATATTAAATTTCCCATACATAATGTTGTACATATCTTCTGGCATTTGATCTTTAAACAATACTTCTTGTAGCTTTATCATAAGTGTATGGAAGACGAGAGGTGCACCTGATTCTTTTGCATCCACCATGTCCCAATCCTCTAACATAGCAATAATCTCTGCATAATTACCATCCTGATCTTGAGCTTTTATAGAAGTTAATAAATCGGGTAAGAACTCTCTTGCATAAAGGTTATGTTGATCCATTTGTAAAGCCATCATATCCTCTACGGTGATAGAATCATTTGCCTCTAGCACTTCCTTAATTCTCTCGAAACGATAAGGTTGAGCCCAGAAATCTGTGATGTGATATGGATAGTCTTCTCCTATTACTTGGTTATTTGCTGTTGCAATAAAGCCTTCTTTTGGATTCACCACAGTTGGTAGCTCCTCCCAAGGAATAAAGCCCTCCCAACCATATTCGCTAGAATCACCTGGAACAGGTAATTGACCATCCCCTTGCTTACGAATTGGTATTTGACCATTGGCTTTATAGGCTATAGTGCCATCCTTTGATGCAAAAACAAAGTTTTGAGCTGGCGCCTTAAAATCCTCTAGTGCTTTTTCAAAGTCACCCCAAGATTTCGCCTTATTAAAGCCAAGCACCGCTCTCAGTTCTGCTGTAGATTGAAGTGCCGTCCATTGCATTGAAAATTGTGCTGTTGGCTCTGTATCCTTGAATGCTAAATCTGTCATAATGGGCCCGTGACGAGTCACAACGACTTCAAAGTCTACCGTTTCCCCATCCTTCACCTTGATAGATTCATCACGTACCTCTGCTTGCTCCCACTTACCATCATATCGGAACTGTGTTGGATCATCCGGATTTGGTATTTCAATGTATAAGTCCTGAACATCAGGACCCACATTCGTAACACCCCATGCAATTTCATCATTATGGCCTAAAATAATACCTGGAATCCCTGCAAAAATAACACCACTAACATTTTGTTCCGGCGATTGGAGATGCATTTGATACCAAATAGATGGCGTGCTTAATCCTAGATGTGGATCATCTGCTAAAATCGGTGTTCCTGATTTTGTTTTATCACCAGCTACAACCCAGTTATTACTACCGTTAAACTCATTTGGTAACAAGTCTGCATTGAATTGCCCTGCCACTGCAACAGGATTTTTTATGTTAGCCTCGATGATAGATGAGGCATTTTTAGGATATTTGATAAATAATTCTTTCGCCTTTTCCTCTTCAAAGTTTTGTAAAGCCCAATGACGGAAGGCTAATGTATTCCAATTTCCTCCTAAGTCATAAGCCATATACTTACCAATTGTTAAGGAATCAACGACGGTCCACTCCTCTGGCTCATAACCCAACAAAGCAAATTCATAACTTAATGTATTTTTTTCCTTTGCCTGTGCAATAAATGCATTTACCCCTTCAGCATACCATTCGAGTACTTGCTTACTTTCTTCATCATAAGCTGCCAATGATTTTTCGGCTGCATCACGTAAACTAAATGTACGGAAATGTTTGTCCGAATTAACTGTTGCTTCCCCAATAATTTCAGACAATCGACCACTTGCCTGCCTTCTAGCTAAGTCCATTTGAAAAAGTCGATCTTGTGCTTGAACATAGCCTTGCGCACGATATAAGTCAGCATCTGTTTTTGCAAAGATATGCGGAACTCCCTTGTCATCCCTTGTAACTGTCACATCCTGATCAAGAATCTCCACAGCCAACTCACCATCAATTACAGGCTTAGATTTATTCATAAACCATGTAAATCCAATAAAAGCTACAATCACTACAGCTGCCAGTATGCCAGCCATAACAAGCAGCCACTTTTTCCATTTAAACTTTCTCTTCCCCATCTAATACCCCCTCTTTGCACTATATTCTTGTACTACCTTCCCAACCCCTTAAAACTTAGCTTAATCAACAATTTTTTTACAAATTTCCGTATGTTATGTATGTAAAATAGTCCATAAATACAAAATTTTATATTTATTCGCTATTAGAATAGTATAAACAATAAGAATTATGAAGGCTACCGTGCAATGATATTTTCATATAGAAGCTATTTTGGGCGAGGGTTTCTATTGATGGGGCGTTGCCATGATCTTTGAGCGGTTTTTCTACCAATTGAAGTGCTTTCCCTCATTCTTTGAGCGGAGTCTCCCCCGATTGAGCGCTTTCCCTCATTCTTTGAGCGGTTTCTCCTTTGATTGGAGCACCTTCCAACCACCTTTGAGCGGTTTCTCTCCTGGTTGGAGCGCCTTCCCTCATTCTTTGAGCGGTTTCTCCTCTGATTGGAGCGCCTTCCAACCACCTTTGAGCGGTTTCTCCTCTGATTGGAGCGCCTTCCAACCACCTTTGAGCGGATTCTCCCCCGATTGGAGCGGTTTCTCCACTAGTTGGCGCGCTTTCTGACCACCTTTGAGCGGTTTCTCCACTAGTTGGAGCGCTTTCTGACCACCTTTGAGCGGTTTCTCCCCCGATAGGAGCACCTTCCCTCATTCTTTGACCAGAAGGTTATCCTCATTGGAGTGCTTTTCCATCTTCTTTTGAGCGATTTCCTCTGCATGTGGACCGAACTCTCTCCCTGATGGTAAGCCCCCAGCATATTAAGTCCCATTCTTGAGTGAATTCTTCATTCGAGTGTATGCAATCAAACACCCTTCTTGGCTTTCTAAAACGGCAAAAAAAAATCGTATTTTCTATAGAAAATACGATTTTTAAAACTAGAAATGTAATTGCAATTCAATTGGACAATGATCACTGCCCATAACATGAGGGTGAATCGTTGCTACGTCGATTTGTTCCTTCAGCTGATCAGACACAATAAAATAATCAATACGCCATCCAATATTACGTTCGCGTACTTTATTCATATAGGACCACCATGTGTAATGGTCAGTTTCTTCAGGATGCTTATATCGGAAGGAGTCGACAAAGCCACTAGCTAATAGCTCTGAGAATTTTTCACGTTCTTCATATGTAAATCCTGAGTTTCCTATGTTCGACTTTGCATTTTTTAAATCAATTTCCGTATGTGCTACATTGAGGTCACCACAATAGACTACGGGCTTCTTGCTATTGAGCTCCTGTAAATAGCAGGCTAAACGTTCTTCCCATTCTAACCGCAGTGGTAATCTTGCTAAGTCTCGTTGTGCATTAGGCGTATAAACATTTACTAAATAGAACGCTTCATATTCCAAGGTAATGATTCTACCTTCATCCTGAGAATCTTCATCTCCTACTCCATACTTAACAGACAATGGTGTGTGCTTGGTGAATATAGCTGTTCCAGAATAGCCTTTTTTCTGTGCATAATTCCAATACTGTTCATAGCCATCGAGAGGCAGTTCCACTTGTCCAGCTTGACATTTAGTTTCTTGAATACAAAAGAAATCCGCTTCTACCTGATTAAAAAACTCCAAAAAGCCTTTTCCTAAGCAAGCTCGTATTCCATTAACATTCCACGATATTAATTTCAATTCATCCTCACTCCTAAGAAAAACGCCCTCCGACTTCAGCGAAGGGCGTCATATTATAGATCATCACCAACAATTTTAACCTCTGTTTCTAACTCAATACCAAATTTCTCTTTCACGACACGTTGCACCATTTGGATTGTCTCAATATAGTCAGAAGCAGTGGCATTCCCTTTATTGACAATAAAGCCGGCATGCTTGGTAGAGACTTCTGCTCCACCTATCCCTTTACCTTGCAAGCCACTATCTTGTATAAGCTTACCTGCAAAATGACCAGGTGGGCGTTTGAAAACACTTCCAGCTGACGGATATTCTAAAGGCTGCTTTGATTCACGCTGGAATGTTAAATCAGCAATCTTCGCATCAATTTCCTCCTGCACTCCTACGGCTAATTGAAATTCAGAGGACAATACATAGTAGCCCTTTTTGGCAATGATGCTTTGACGATAACCAAGCTCTAGCTCATCTTTAGATAATATTAAAATGTCTCCTTCTTTCGTTAACACCTTAGACGAAATAATAATATCTTTAATTTCTCCGCCATATGCACCTGCGTTCATAGCCATTGCTCCTCCAATTGATCCAGGAATACCGCAGGCAAATTCAAAACCTGTTAAAGAAGCTCTTGCAGATAGCTTTGATACATCCTTGATCAGCGCGCCACTTTGTGCATAAACATGCTCACCGTTAATTCGAATTTCATCTAAGCGTGAAAACGTTACAACGATACCTCTATGACCGCCATCGCGAACAACCATATTAGATCCGTTACCTAACATTAATAAAGGAATATTATTTATATATGCATAGCGAATAACTGATGCTGCTTCTTCTTCTGATTCAGGAAGAACAAAAACATCTGCTTTGCCACCTAATTTTGTCATTGTGTATTGCTGTAATGATTCATCTAACTTAATATTGGCAGGATTAATGCTCTTTGCTAAATCCATCGCCCATTGTTCTTTTGACATGAGAGCTAATTCCTTTCTAACGTCCTTCTTACTCTACACCAGTATGGATTTAGAACCCCAATTTGACAAGTAAAATGAAGGGTATTTTTATCTCACATTACAAGACAGGTAAGACCTGTGCAGAGATGATGAATATTATAAAGAAAATTGACCATCATTCCAAGTGTCGTTTTTGGCACAAATATTACATTTCATGTTAAAGCCAACTACTTGCCCATGTTTCTATATTGCGAATCGCACCTTCTAGTGCACGACCTTTATCTGTTAATGAATACTCAACACGAACTGGCACCTCAGAATATACTTTTCGTTCAACAAGCCCCTCTTTTTCAAGCTCCTTTAAACGTTCTGATAACAAGCGTCCACTGACAGGTAATGCAGACTCAATTTCATTAAAACGCTGTGGCCCGTCTAGTAATTGATATAATATTAAACCCGTCCATCGTTTTCCAATTAAATCCATCGCTTTTGCTAAACGAGGACATAAAGTAGTCTCATTCATATTTTTCACCTCTATGTAACTATTGTAACGATTATTGCAGTAAATGTAAATTTGGAGTAACTTATTTACGTAAAATAATTAATTAACTTTTATATATTTAATTACAAAAAGTAACTTTATACATCAATATTGTCATTAATAGGGCAAAAGCGTAATAACACTGCTATTAATAAAATGCACACGTTGACAATTTTATGACTACCTCATATAAATTCATTTCGTATTATGTTCACAGATTACACTTTTTTCAAAGATAACACTTCCACAATTATGAAAAATTTATTGAATAAACCAATTACTTACTTTATCATCGTTGTAGAATGCTGTTTTAGGGGGTTTTTAAATGAAAAAATACACTATTGATTTCAGTCATTCAACAATTAGCTTTTCAGTGCGACATATGATGATTTCCCGAATTCATGGTACGTTTGAATCGTACAACGCTGACATAGTTGCCACCAATATTGAGCAAATGCAAGATACAAACATTTCTTTTACGATTGCTGTGGCTAGTGTCTCTACCAAAAATTATGACCGCGATGTCCATCTCGTGTCTCCTGACTTTTTTGATGCAGACGTCTATCCAAAAATAGTATTTACCTCTACATATATTGATAAACTAAGTGAAAAAAATTTTGCGATTCACGGAAATTTAACAATCAAAAACATAACGAAGCCTATCGTATTTACAACAGTATATACAGGGAAAGGTGTCAATCCATGGGCACAAGAAGTATTTGGCTTCCAAGCAAAAGCACAAATCGATCGTCGTGATTTTAATTTAGTCTACAATACGTTTTTAGAAACTGGCGGAGTATTAATCAGTGACGAAATAGACATTGTCATAGACCTTGAGCTAAACCCTCTTTAATGTTAGTTTCTACCTTAAATGAAAGGAAGAACACATTTGCTATGGTTTGAGCATGGTTTACCATTTGAGTCTGTTTATATTTCTATCATCTTTTTAATTGTTTTTGGCAGTATCGTTGGTCTAAAAATAACCATTCGCTGATTTTAACAGTACCTGCCAAGGTTGTTTCAAAACGTACTAATATACGCGGTGGCTCAAATAATACTGGGGCATATACCTCCTATTACGTCACATTAGAAGGACCTAATGGAGAGGTCTTGAACTAAAAGTGAATGGCTACGACTATGGTTAACTAGTTGAAGGCGATAGCGGAATGTTAACCTATCAAGGCACACGGTTTCAAACTTTATTAGACATAAAAAGGAGAGTAACGAATAATTCGTACTCTCCTTTGCTTTACATTATTTAATTAAATATTTAGCAAAGCCTGATTCTGTATCTCCTAAAAATTCAATACCACTATCTGCAGGAATAAACTTTTGTGCGTCTTTTGCAGTTTGGTATATCACCTTTGTATTTGCCGGGAACGGTACAAATGACCAGTTATTATCCGCAGCAGGATTAATTGTTTTATTAGTCATAATATAATCAACAACAGCTTGACGATTTTCATAAGCATAGTTTGTTACATTGGAGCCGTCAGCATTTTTGAAAGTCGCCCCATATGAGCCACCAACACGGTAATTGTTTGTGATAATAATAAATTCTTGTTTTAAATCAATTGGCTTACCATTATATTGTACATTCTTAATACGATTTGCCTTTTCATCAGTAAGATTACCACGGCGATCATATTTAGCTGGTGATGTCACATCAATTTGATATGTTAAACCATCTAACACATCGAAATTATAAGAACGTGCTTCTGGATCAATAATATTTTGTTCTTCTGTTTTATTCGGGTCAATTGTTGCAAAAATACCTGCAGCCATCTCTAGCCATTCAATCGCTTGAGCGCCTGTCACTTTAATAGTAGCAACAGTATTGTCATAGTGATAAATGTCGGCCATATTTTTAATAGCAAGTGGCCCTACAGGAATGTTTGTATAATCCAATGGGTTATTTCGAGATCCTGCTTTGAAAGGTGCACCAGCTGAAAGAATTGGTGTCTTTTCATCAGCAGTGCCCTTTAACTCTTGTTCAATAAACCATTTTTGAGCTTGTGTTACGATTTGAATAGAAGGATCATCTTGTACCATTGAGAAATAACTATGGATTGGCGCAGTTGTTTCTCCAACAGGCTGACGAATGTATGTTAATGTGCCTTCATGTGCTTCTTTTATAGCATCCAACACGGTTGTCGATGGTTGTAAGCCTTCTTGCTTGATCGATTGTAATGAACCTTTGCCATCTACCACAACCCACTCTGAGCCTTTTTGTTCCAATTTTAGATCAATGACACCAAGATGGCTACCATAGCTACCTGCCATTACAGTAGGAACACCATGAATTGTACCCTTTTCTTGATCGACATCTTTCAAATCCTTATAGTCACCAGGGAATGTTAAATGAGAGTGCCCTGTAATTAAAGCGTCGATGCCTTCGATTTCTGCAAGTTGGTAACCAACATTTTCAGCACCTTTTACATAAGTGTCCTCTCCAATACCTGAATGTGAAAGAACAACAATGATATCTGCTCCAGCCTTTTGCATTTCTGGTACTACCTCTTTAACTGCTTCGACTGGTTCTTGCATTTCAACTTTACCTGCTAAATGAATGGCATCCCATTCAACAATTTTGGTTGGGACAATGCCTGTTACACCAACTTTAAGCGTATGCTTCTTGCCTGTACTATCAACCACTTCTTTATCAAGAATAACATAAGGTGTATACATGCGTTCTTTTGTTTTTGCATCATAAGTATTAGCATTCACTACAGGATATTTTGCATCATTTAATACTTCATCTAAAAAGTCTAGACCATAGTTAAATTCATGGTTTCCTAATGTTCCACCATCATATTTCAATGCGTTTAGTGCTGCTATAGCTGGATGAATTTCACCCGGCTTTAAGACACTTTCTAATGCTTTATAAGAGCCAAGTGGTGTACCTTGAATTAAATCTCCATTATCGAATAGTAATGTGTTTGGATTTTTAGCGCGTGCTTGTTCAATTAATGTAGCTGTATTCGCTAAACCAACCTCAGATGACGGTGCATCAAGATAGTAATTGTAATTAGCTAAATTGGTATGGATATCTGTCGTTCCTAAAATTTGAAGGTCTACTAACACGCCAGTTGAAGGTGCTTTGTATTCTGCTACAAAGCGCTCTACAATACTCTCCATTTGCTCTTTCGTTACAAAATCGCGAGGGCGAATAGTATTATCCTCAAATGCTTGCAAAATATTTGCAGCGACAGCATTAGCTAAGTCTTGTTTATATGCCTCTGCTATTTGATCTGCATCCTTAAATTGCTCTAAAACAGAGAGGGAAGCGTTTTCACTAACTAGTCCACGAGCGGATATAACAAATGCTTGTTGACGAGTTAATTGATCGTCTGGACCAAATGTAGTAGCTGTTTTACCTTTAATAAGCTTTAATTGTACGGCCTTTTCTACATAGGGTGCTAAATCTTTAGAGACATCGGTAAATGGAAGAGAAGATCCATCTCCTAGCTCTACATCTAAACTTTTTACTAATTCTTTTACATAATCTGCACGTGTTACATCATTGGAAGCAGCATCAGCAGAGAGCCCAAATGGTATAAACGCGAATAGAACTAGTAACATCGCAAAGAAATTAGCTATTAATTTCTTGTTCATACAACAACCTCCTTAATAATCAAGTATTTTCCTACAAATCCTATTATATTAAACTAACTCTATTTTTTACTGAATAAAAAGTCCTAAATATATGTATTTTTAAAAGAATGGGTATTTACTTTTCTCCGAAATAATAGATTACTATCATTTTTATTTTTATAGTCACAATAGGATGTTAGTAAATGTAAATTCTAAATAATGAATTAATATCAATATGTCCGACCTCCATACCACACCATACATCTATTCACAAAATAAAAAAGTCCTCTCTAAAATGAGAGGACTTTTATTAAAAAATATTTTTTATGCATTTACAGTTTGTAGTGATTGCGCTACTTTTTTCACTTCTTCTAGGCCATTTGCAATAATTTCTTGTGCTTTATCTGGTGAAGCATTGTGACCTTCAATTATTACTTCTTCGATAATTTCCATACCGAATACGCCACCGACAACATTTTTAATGTAGTTTACTGACATTTCCATTGGTTGTGCTTCTGGTAATGAATAGTAGCCACCACGAGCGTTTAAAACAATCGCTTTTTTATCAGTCATTAAGCTAATTAATTCACCATTTTCGCCATATTTGAATGTGTATCCAGCTTGATATACATAATCGATAAATGTTTGTAATGGTGCTGGAATTGTTAAGTTCCAAAGTGGGAATGCAAATACAACTAAATCAGCAGCAGTTAATGCATCCATTGCTTTTTGTTTAGCAGCTAAAAGACGCGATTCGATGTCTGTTAACTCTCCACCATTTTGTACTTTACCGAATGCATTGAAAAGGTCTTGTCCAAAATAAGGCATATCCTCTGCAAATACGTCAAAAGTTGTAACGTTTACACCTTGTACATTTTCCATGAATGTATCATACATTTTTGTTGAAATACCGTCTGGACGGTTATTAGCTTTTACTACTAAAACGTTCATTATATAAATTCTCCCCTAAATTTCATGTTTTGATATCTCGAATTCAAGATATGTGTTTATCTTAAAAAATTTCACCTAAAAAGTCAATGTTCCTTCCCTCAGACTTTAGACTGAAATATTATGTTACGATTTTTTCGGTATTATAAGAGGTATTTAAACCCTCTTAAAAATTACAGCTATCATCTGTACATACACCAGTATCCTCTGAACCAGCCATCTTTAGCTTTGGTTGTAAGCCCTCTTCCTCGGCTACTTTACGCAAGGTTTCTTCGAATACCTCCTGTGGCTGTGCCCCTGAAATACCATATTTGCGGTTTAAAACAAAGAATGGTACCCCGCGAACGCCAAGCTGTAGACCCTCTTGAATATCCGCTTCCACTTCATTTTTATAATCATCATTTGCAATAACCTTAGCAACCTCATCACGTTGTAATCCAACCTGCTCAGCAATTTCTAATAAAACAGCTTCTTGACCTATGCGCTTTCCTTCAATAAAGTGACTGTGTAAAAGCGTCTCCACTAGTGCCGTAACATCTCCCTGTTGCTCAGCCCATTTTACAAGTCGATGTGCTTTTAGCGTATTCTCTTCCATCAAATTGCTAAAATCATAGTTTAAGCCCACTTCTTTCGCTCGTTCCGTTACGCCAAGTGTCATTTCTTTAGCCTTCTCTATAGACATTCCGTATTTCTTCGCTAAGGATTCATAAACAGTAGTATTCGAATCCACTGGAGTAGTAGGGTCTAGTTGATAACTTTTATAGACTAGTTCCACTTGCCCGCCATAGCCAGTATCTTCAATTGCCTTTTCTAATTGCTTTTTACCTATATAACAAAATGGACATACATAATCAGACCAAATTTCAATTTTCATTAAACTCACTCCTTTTGCTACATTGTAGCGGCAGAGCAAATCCCAAGGCAATATTTATGCTTCATTGCATAAATTTTCAAGCCTATCTACATACTGAAGTTAAAAACAATGTGAGGTTTATCTATGACACAATCTCTTTGGCTCGCTACTGCCGAGTCAGTATCACTCTCTTCACTTACTTCCTCTGTAACTTGTGATGTCTGTATTATCGGAGGAGGATTGACTGGTTTATATACAGCCTACACCTTAGCAAAAGCTGGTGTCGATGTGGTTCTACTTGAGGCAAATACCCATTTTGGACACGGTACAACTGGCCATTCCACAGGGAAATTAACAGCGCAGCACAGCATCGTGTATGCTAATCTTTTAGAAAAACTATCGGTCGAAGAAGCACAGCTCTACTATCAGCTTAATCAACAAGCCATCGATCAAGCCAGACAAATACTTCCGGAAAATAGTGTGCGGCAAGTAGATTCGCTATTATATTGTCAATCGAAAGAAGGGTATGCACAATTATTAAAAGAGTGGAATGCTTATAAGGTTTTAAATATTAAGTCAAAAATTACTTCTGACACTGAGCTACCCTTCCCTATTACAAAAGCCTTATGTATGTCACAACAGGCACAAATAAATCCTTTAGAGGTTAGTAATTTTCTTGCAAAAGAGGCACAGGCTATGGGCGCAAGACTATATTCAAATACCCGTGTGCAGCAATTAAACATACCACAAAATAACTTACATACCGAAAAAAACATCTCGGTTCAATATAACAAGCTTATTTTGTGCTCGCATTATCCAATTGAGGCATTTAGAGGACTACACCTTTTCAAATTGTCTAATAGTCGTTCATACATGGTTGCTAGTAAGGTTTCAGAGACGATGCAAGGACAATATTTATCAGTTGACTTCCCTTCTCGTTCTATCCGAACAGCTACTATTAACAACGAACATTACTTAGTACTTGGCGGAGCGAATCATATTGCTGGGGAGACCGTAAATACAGAGCCTTATTATGAAGCAATATCCAATGAAATGAAGGAGCATTTTGAGCAGCAACCACTCTATCGATGGTCTGCTCAGGATATTGAAACACCAGATATTGTACCTTATGTAGGTAGAATAACAAACTCATTGCCAAATGTGCTCATTGCCACTGGCTACCGAAAATGGGGTATATCAAATTCCTTTGTCGCTGGGGACATCCTATCCTCCCTTATTACCGGTGCAAGAAGTGAGGATGGAGCCATTGCCCTTTATTCACCATCACGTACAAAATTCGGTGCGCAATTCATGCAGATGCTCAAAGTAGGTGGTTTTGTCGCAAAGGAATATATAGCTGGTTATATGAAGAATGTCACAGCTCCGACCTGCACACATTTAGGTTGTAAAACGAAATGGAATGAAGCGGATGAAACATGGGACTGCCCATGCCACGGTTCTCGTTTTAATGCAAAAGGAGAGGTGCTAGAGGGCCCAGCAGTACAACCATTAAAACTAGATTAAAAAAAGAGGCTGTCTTTATAGACAACCTCTTTTATATATATTATTTTAAAGCTTCTGTTAATACAGGTACAATTTGTTTTTTACGAGACACAACACCCGGTAATACAACACGATTGTTGATAAGCTCAGCACCGAATCCTTTTGCAGCCACTTCAGCTACTTGTCCAATGGCAACAGCTGTTGAATCGTTATTTAAAATGTCAGTAACAACGAAGAAGAATAGATCTAAGCCGTTTTCTGCAACATTTTTATTTAATAAGATTTCTAACTCCTCTTGGCGATTAAGGACATCGTTAATATCAACTGCATTGACTTGAGCCACAACAGATTTGTATTCGCCAAATTGGAATTCTTTCGCATCTAATGATAATAGGTCTTCTAAAGATTTATCAGATAAATCAGCACCTGCTTTCAGCATCGCTAATCCATATTCTGCAGCATCCACCCCTGCAATTTGAGCTAGTTCCTCACCAGCTTTAACATCTTGTTCTGTGCAAGTTGGTGATTTAAAAAGTAATGTATCAGAAACGATTGCTGATAACATTAAACCAGCGATGTTTGCAGGTATTGCAACACCGTTTTCTTTGAAAATTTTGTTTAGAATTGTAGCCGTACAGCCGACAGGTTCAGCGCGATAATATAATGGATCAGCTGTTTGGAAGTTGGCAATACGGTGGTGGTCGATTACTTCTGTAATTTGTACTTCTTCGATACCGTCTGCAGATTGCTGGAACTCATTGTGGTCAACAAGAATTACTTTGTCCGCTTCCCCTACTACAGATGTGATTAAACGAGGTGCCTCAAAACCAAATTTGTCTAATGCAAACTGAGTTTCATTATTAACATCTCCAAGACGCACTGCCTCAGCTTCCTCACCAATTTGTTGTTTTAAATAGGCATATACAATAGCAGATGTGATTGTGTCTGTATCTGGATTTTTATGTCCAAAAACTAATACTTTACTCATTGAATCAATTCCTCCTAAAATAGCACTTACATTTGTATTTTATTTTATCATACTTTATAGCCTTATAAGCGATAAAGTCAAACTTTGAATCCATTAATGCCTCTGCAAAATAAGGGTCCACATTCCCCAAAGCCGGTGTCCTATCTTGGACAGTTGTTTACTATCTGATCTCTCAAAAACTCTCTCAAAACCGGTACAATTTGTCTCAGACTACAATCGTTCTGTCTAAAATTTACTATAGAAA
The DNA here is from genome assembly GCF_038069745.1 of Lysinibacillus sp. FSL M8-0134. Lineage (NCBI taxonomy): Bacteria > Bacillati > Bacillota > Bacilli > Caryophanales > Bacillaceae > Lysinibacillus > Lysinibacillus sp. FSL M8-0134. Next base: position 147,036 of record NZ_JBBPAJ010000002.1, read on the forward strand.
AATAATCCTAAACGTTTAAAAACTTACTTTTCGAATAGGATAGATAGATTATAACCCCCTTGACCTGTAATGTACAATTCAAAGGCGATTAAATCCTCTTATACTATTATCTATTTTTACCAGCCTTTTTTTAACATTCAATAGTAAAAATATATCTTTTTTTAAAAATATATAGTTTACATAGATATTTAGTTGTGTTTTCATATTTAAGTCATCATAATTTTATGCTATCATCAGATAGTCTATATTATTGGATATTCAGGAAATGGGGATTACGATGACAAAGAAGATGGAAAAAAAGTACATTCCTTTAGCAAACTATTTTGAAGTAGCTTTACAACAAGAAATCACTTTATCCTTTAGTGAGTTAGAAAACATTATGGGACAAGCACTACCAAACGCCGCCTACTTAAATAAAAGCTGGTGGAAAAAAACGAAGCCCCCTCTCTCACATTATTTATCATGGACAAATGCAGGTTATTATGTCATTGATGTTAAATTAGGTACTAGTGTCACTTTCTCTCGCACTCAAATGAAGACTACTGAAAACAATACTGCTAACAATGAGGAAAACCCTTCAGCATACATAATTAGAGGGATTGAAGCATCCGATGCTCGTTCATTCATTCATTTACAAGAGGAGATTTTCCAACAAACTGACTTCATGTATAATGTTCAAAATGAGCTAGACCTAACTGTTCAACAACTTCGTAAAAATTTAGCCTATTGGAAGCAACTAAAAAATCGTACAATTCTACTTTGTGTTTTAAATGGGATATTTGCAGGCTATGCTGTCGTACATGGGTATAAACAATCAAAAGTGAGACATGTTGCCTCTATTCGTCTAGCTGTGAAGGAAGAACATCAACAAAAGGGCATTGGCTCAGCACTAATGAAGGCTGTTGAAAATTGGTCTAAACAACGTGATATTTCTCGTTTAGAATTAACGGTTATGGAGCATAACAATGTGGCTCTACATCTTTTTACAAAGCTAGGATTCCAACAAGAAGGCATTCGACAAAATGCTATTAAATTAAATAATACTTATGTTAACGAATATTGCTTAAGTAAAATTCTATAATTCACTTTTCCTAGATGTCTAAATCATATTTGGACATCTTTTTTAATTTCTCAAAAAAATACGCATAGACTTGTGTGTTGTTACACACCATCTATGCGTTGTCTCCCTTAAAAAACCTGTTTCTCTCTAACAGTATCTAAAAACAGTACATTATTTTCCACTTGCTCATAGGATTGCTGATATTTTTCATACTGCCCCTTGTCCTGACTTATCATTTCCTCTATCAGTGCATGCAAGAAAGAAAATAACACAGGAGCGATGTCTAGCGAAGAATGATTATTTGTGCCAAGAGCAAATAATGCACTAGCATATTCCCGAATAGGCGAAAATGCAGAACCGGTAATGGCAATAATCTTCACCTTTTTTATCTTTGCAATTTCAATAATTGTCTTAATATCTTTCATTTGTTTATCAAAAGATAGCACAATTAAAGTCGTATGTTCGCCCATGCTATTCATTTGATTAACTAGCTCCTCCGAGTCCAAACGAAGTTGCTTAATATTTGTACGTAACGTTTTTAATGTGTTTGAAAGCCAATTCGCCACAGATGCATGATGACAGGTACCTAGAATATAGATATTATCTGCTTCATGCATCCATTTTGAACTTTTTTGAATTTGTTGCTCGTTAATTAGCTGAATTGTTTCTTGAATATGTTGGCTATCTCGATGCATAATCTTACCAAAGTTAGAATTGGTCAGCTTTTTAGCAATATATGTAGGCTGTAGGTTAGTTCCTACACTTTGAGACATGATATCATTTCTTATTTCCTCTTGAAGTTCTACATACCCTGATAATTCCATGGCATAACAAAAACGAATCACTGTAGATTCACTTACATTAGCAAGTCTGCCAACCTCTGCAGCCCCATTAGCAATAACAGTAGTGGGATTATCCATTACAAATTGCGCTACTTTGCGTTGACCCTTTGACAGCCTTACAAACCTTTTCTTTATATCCTCATGAATACTCATTCCTAACAACCTTTCTTTCAATGACCTTATCACGAATGGGAGATTGTTTCCTACTGGCTCAAAATTCGATTAAAAATACAGTATCACGATTACAATTTGAATACAATGACTTTTCTGAAAAATCTTTATCGCATTAACCTGCTAATATAGCAATTTAGTTTATAATTTAACTTTTTTATTGATTTGTCATTTTAACAAATAATTTAGTTAAATTAAATAAAAATTAATAAATACTCATTTTTACTTCTTAAACTAGCGAATAAAGACAAAAATGTCCTGGATCCATTATTCAGATCCAGAACATTCAATTTCATGTCTATTCTAATTCAAGTTGCTTCGTTTCTTTCCCAAGGAAGATAACACCCACAACGCCAATAATGATTGCTCCACAGAAGATAGCAAAGATGAAACCTATGTCATACCCTGCTGTTAATAGAAAACCAACAAGCAATGGACCAAAAATACCACCTATTCTCCCTACTGCTGCCGCCATTCCCGCACCTGTTCCACGAATGATAGAAGGATACTGCTCCGGTGTATAAGCGTATAATGCTCCCCAAGCTCCTAAGTTAAAGAAAGATAAAAACATACCCGAAGTTAACAGCATGGCAAGAGTATCTGCATTCCCAAAAATTAATGCACTCACAGCGGAACCAATTAGATAAGAAACAAGGACAAATTTGCGTCCAAATTTTTCTATAAACCAAGCTGCTGTAAAGTATCCTGGTAATTGAGCTAATGTCATGATCAAAACATATTTAAAGCTTGTAATCATATCAAAGCCCTTTCCAACCATTACACTTGGAAGCCATAAAAACATACCATAATAGGAGAATACAACTGTAAACCATAAAATCCACAGCATCAATGTCGATTTAGCATACTTCTTCGACCAAACTTCTTTCATATTTTGGCTAATGCTTCTTTTTTTAGATTCTTCCTTCACAGTAAATTGAGGTGAATCAGGCAGATGCCAACGAAGATAAATAGCATAAAATGCTGGAAGCGCTGTTAGTATCAATGCCACTCGCCACCCCCATGTAGGAATGACAAAATACGAAATAAGCGCTGCAATTAACCATCCTGCTGCCCAAAAACTTTCTAGTAAAACAACTACTCGCCCTCTTTCTTTTGCTGCTACACTTTCAGATACTAATGTAGAGGCAACGGGCAATTCTCCACCTAGACCCATCCCAACTAAAAAGCGCAAAATTAAAAATGCAGTTAATGACGTAGTAAAAGCAGACAAACCACTTGCAACAGAAAAGAGAACAAGTGTCCACATAAAAATTTGTTTCCGTCCTACTTTATCAGCAAATACCCCAAAAAAGAGAGCCCCTACTGCCATCCCGATTGAATTAATACTACCAATCCAGCCAGATTGACTTGGTGTAAGTCCCCAATCTGCTGCTAACGCTGCAATGACGAAAGATAATATACCAACGTCCATTGCATCGAAGAGCCACCCTACCCCTGCAACACCCAAAAGCTTATTTCTTGAAATGGGTTGTTGAGGTCTATTTGTTACGGCTGTATTTATTGTCATCCTAATCACCTGTCTTTACACTTGACTTTACATTACAAGATTACTATACAGTTGTTTCAAGAAAGTGACAAGTAAAATTCAAATTACCGAATTGTTTCGACAATTAACGAAATGCTATTGAAATAATAGTGCAATTTGCGTTAAAATGTCTTTTATACAAAAACAACTGTTCTTTCTATAAGAACAAAAGGAGATCGTAACGTTATGTGGAAAGGCCTTATTGAAGAATATAAACAATTTTTACCCGTAACTGAAAATACACCCGCTTTAACTTTAAACGAAGGCAATACGCCTCTTATACATTTAGTGAATTTATCAAAGAAACTAGGTATTGAGCTTTATGGAAAAATTGAAGGTGCAAACCCGACTGGATCATTTAAAGACCGAGGAATGGTGTTTGCAGTTGCAAAAGCTATTGAGGACGGAAGTCAATGTGTTATTTGCGCTTCTACAGGAAACACTTCGGCTGCTGCCGCTGCATATGCAACACGTGCTGGTATTCAATCAATCGTTGTCATCCCTAAAGGGAAAGTTGCTCTTGGTAAACTAGCACAAGCTACCATGTATGGTGCAAAAATCATTGAAATAGATGGTAACTTTGATGATGCTCTTAATATCGTTCGCCAGGTGAGTGAAACAACTCCTGTTGCACTTGTAAATTCGGTAAATCCATATCGTATTGAAGGTCAAAAAACAGCATCCTTTGAAATTGTAGATGCCTTAGGTTCAGCACCAGATTATTTGTGTATTCCAGTTGGGAACGCAGGGAATATTACAGCATACTGGAAAGGCTTTAAAGAATATCATGCTGCAAAAGATTGCGGTCTACCAAAAATGTATGGCTTTGAGGCTGAAGGTGCCGCAGCAATCGTCAAAGGCGAACCGATTGCAAACCCAGAGACAGTAGCAACAGCCATTCGAATAGGTAATCCGGCTAGTTGGAAATTGGCAGAAGCAGCTCGCGATGAATCTGGTGGTATGATTGATTCGGTTACAGATGAAGAAATTGTAGCTGCCTATAAATTAATTGCAAGTACAGAAGGTATTTTTGTTGAGCCAGGTTCAGCTGCTTCTTTAGCAGGTGTTATTAAGTCCGTAGAAAGTGGAAAAATTCCACTGGGCGCTAAAGTTGTAACGATCTTTACAGGTAACGGGCTAAAAGATCCTGATACTGCAATGAATGTTTCTTCTGTCGAAGTTGTATCCCTCAAAAATGATGAAGAAGAAATTCGTGCATATATTGAGGGTGTACTATGAGTAAAACGTGGCAAATCTCAGTTCCTGGAAGCACAGCCAACTTAGGTCCCGGCTTTGATTCAATAGGACTCGGCTTGTCTCTTTACTTAAAACTTACCGTGACTTTACAAGATCATTGGGATATTATTCATCTTGATGATAATGGTCCTAAAGAGTTTGAGCTAGAAGAACACTTACTATACGTCATTGCTAAAAAAATCGCCCAACAATACGGTCAACAACTACCTGCTTGTCGTGTTGAAATGGCTAGTGAACTCCCGTTAGCACGTGGTCTCGGAAGTAGTGCAGCTGTTATTGTTGCGGGTATTGAGCTTGCTAACCAAGTATGTGAGCTTGATTTAACTACTCAAGATAAACTCAATCTATCCTCACAAATTGAGGGGCATCCAGATAACGCAACCGCTTCTGTTTTAGGGGGATTAACCATATCCTCTATGGACGATAACGGCCTAGTCGATACATTTCATATTAATGATATCGATGCATCCTTTGTTGTATATGTACCAGATGTTGAACTAAAAACGAGTGAGTCCCGTTCTGTTTTACCAGAACAATTGAATCGATCCTATACAGTCCGTGCTTCTGCAAATGCGAATATGTTAGCAGCTTCCTTAATGGCACGGGACTTCGAGCGTGCTGGTCGTTATATGGAAGCAGACTTATTCCATGAACCGTTTCGCGCAAAGCTTATTCCTGCGTATGCAGAAATTCGTACAGCTGCAAAAGCTAATGGTGCCTATGGAACAGCATTAAGCGGAGCGGGTCCAACAATGATTTCAATCATTCCCTCGGCTATTGCCTCTGACTTCGTTCATTTAATGAAAGAGCAATTCCCTGAACATCAGGTTATTTTGACAAAAGCCGATGAACATGGTGTACAAGTTAATAGATAATTGGAAGAAACGTCTACTATAATAGTAGGCGTTTTTTCTTGAAAGGAAGTATGGTTAAAACTAATATTATAGAAGTATAAGGTTAGACATTTATAGATTACTAGGAACTTATGTTTCTAAGGAGGAACTATCTTGCAACCAATAATATTCTGTGATTTCGATGGCACGATAACAGAAACTGATAATATCTTTTCACTTATGACTGAATTTGTACCCGAGGAATCTGAGAAAATTGCCAAAGCTATGATGGAGCAAACAATTTCCTTTAAAGATGGGCTTTCAGCTATGTTTCGTTTACTTTCTACTCAACAAAAGGATGATGTAATACAGTACCTTATGAATTCTGCGGTCATCCGTGAAGGCTTTGGCGAATTTGTTCGCTATGCCCAAGACAACAATATTCCATTTTATATTGTAAGTGGTGGGGTTGATTTTTTCATTAAACCTTTAGTTGAGAAATATGGGCCGTTTTCAGGTATTTACTGTAATAAAGCAGATTTTTCTGGTGATCAGATAGAGCTGATTTATCCAAATAGCTGTGACGAGGCATGTACTAAATTTAGCACGCAAGGTTGCGGCTGCTGCAAGCCTAGCGTTATGCGGAAGGTTGCTACAGAAGATCATTATAAAATTGTGATTGGTGATTCTTTATCTGATTTCGAGGCAGCCAAACTAGCCGATATAGTCCTTGCTAGAGACCACCTTATCCAGCGCTGTGAGGAGCTTCATGTTCCTTATAAACCTTTTACTACTTTCCATGATTGTTTACACATTGTCCAAGAACTTCTGGATTCAACAAACACTGTTCCCACTATTTAATGTGAGAATAAACAAGAGAGCCACTTTTACTAAGATGGCTCTCTTGTTTTCTACTTATTATGCTAATAACACTAAGCTAATGGCCATGACCGCCATTCCCCCTACTAAACCATACATCGACAAATGTGTTTCATCGTATCTTTGCGCTGCGGGTAATAATTCATCTAATGAAATAAAGACCATTATTCCAGCAACACCTGCAAAGACGATACCAAACATTACATCCGTTAAAAATGGCATAAGAAGCAAAAATGCTACTAATGCACCGACAGGCTCTGCTAATCCTGATAAAAAGGATAATTTAAAAGCCTTTCGACGATTACCCGTTGCAAAGAAAATTGGAACGGATACAGCAATGCCCTCTGGAATATTATGAATGGCTACCGCAATGGCAATGGCAATCCCAACATTCGGGTCATTAATAGCTGACATAAATGTGGCGATCCCCTCTGGGAAATTATGAATGCCAATAGCGAGAGCAGTAAATATCCCCATCTTCATCAAATGATCTTCATTGACCTTTGGTTTAATCGCATTGACATCTTCAACTAGCTTTACTTCATGAGGATTAGTCGCTTTAGGAATAAATTTATCGATCAAAGCAATAAATAACATCCCCCCAAAAAAACCGAGGATTGTCATCCAATAGCCATTTGTTGTGCCTAATGCATTGGTTAAAGCATCTTTAGCTTTAACAAAAATCTCTACTAGGGAAACATAGATCATGACCCCTGCTGAAAAACCTAATGCTAATGATAAAAATTTTGTATTTGTACGTGATGTAAAAAATGCTATTAAACTACCTACACCCGTTGCAAGCCCGGCAAAAAGAGTCAATCCCAATGCCAGTAAAACATTTCCGTCCATTCCCTTCTTCCTTTTCTCTTTTTCTTATTGTACTCATCTTAACGTAGAAGTTTCCTATACGCAATTCTTTTTTATAAGGTGAATATCATTCTTTACTAAGGCCCAATAGAACATAAAAAAGCAGTATCAATTCACACAAATATTGAATGATACTGCTTACATGTTTATTTATGATTCAATTGAAAGTTTCGTTTACGACGTTCATACCAAATGACACAGATGACAAACCATGTATAGCCCATACACCACCCAGCAAGCACATCTGTAGCAAAATGCCGGGCTCCAGCAATACGTGATAGTCCGATAAGTATCATAAGTATAATTGCTGCAAGCCATAAAAGGATTTTCCGGCTCTTACTATTATTTTCAGCTAAAAGATAAGCAGTTGTGAACAAGTACAAAATACCTGTCATAGCATGTCCAGATGGAAAGCTAAAGGATGTCAGTTGATCCTCCAGTTCTGGTCGTGGTCGTTGAACCCATTTCTTTAGTAATTGATTTAATACGTTGCCCGCAGCAAACGTTAACACAACAAATAGCATACCTCGATAATTTTTTACCTTCCATGCTAAATAAACGATTAACACTACTGCCACAATCACAACAAATTTGGGCTCCCCTATATAATGAAAGAACTCGATAAACCGATTACCTAAAAAAATATCTGCCACTTTCGCATCAAATGTATTCATAAACGGTTTTTGATAAGTTGCTCTTAAAACAATAAAGATAACTAATGTTAAAATTGCTAATGGATAAGCCCATTTTTTCATACTTTCACCTCTAAAACATTTATGCTATGTTCTTCACATCATAACACAAATACGTTCTTCCTAAGTGAAAATATAGGCTTTCGCATTAAGAAAGGTTTATATTCTTGTATTCTTGATAAATCATGATTGATTCTTCATCTTGTCTGTGAAAATAATCGGAAACTGCTAAGGCAACAATAAATAAAATGGCTACTATAGGTAGTATTTTTCTAAACATCCTAAACACTCCCTTATCCTTTTATTGTTCCAACTTTGGTTACTTGATTAATACCGGATCAAACAGCCAATCTGTAGGACCAAAGTTTGGATCTTTCTCTCCTCTTACTTCTCGAGAAATACCATTTTTTATAATAGCTTCTCTAAATCTTCTACTAAACAATGTCTTTCTATAAAGATATAATCCATCATGACTAAACTCAGCTGAGTAGAACACATCACCTTTTAAATCCTTTAAATCCTCATGATGATAAGTATCAGGGCCAGTGATTACTCCATTTAAACCACAGCTACATGGAGGCTGTTCAGTGGCAAAGTATAATTTCACTCTGTCCTTGCTACTTTCAGGTAGCATTTGTCTAGGAATGATTTGATAAGCTGGTTGTTTTCCTTCTTCAGGTCCTTGATGGATAACTTCCAAAAGCTCGTAGCCTTCTAGATTTTCCTTTTTCATTAATGACACCAGTTCCTCAGAGGCTACCCAATAACCATTTACATGGACCAAATGTCTATCCTTCATCTGCGTTGTATCAATTACTATTGGTGATAACTGCTCTTTATCCATAAGACCGCAACATTTACAATGGGTACTTAAAGAGAAGAGTGTCCCTTTGTCTTCTAAGAACATTTCTGGAGAATTCCCTGTTGAATTTAAAGTAAATAAAGGTGCCCTTTCATATTCAATATCTGAAAATTCAAAATAAAAACGTTCTCCTATTGACACAATACCAAATTCACGTTCTAAGGATTCGTACAACGCTGTAACCTTCTCGTATGTTACATCTTCGTTGAGTGTAAAAATGGGATTAAATTTTGTTTTTAAATTTCTTTTTCTAATTTCAGGCGCACCAATAGCAATACCATGACGATTATAAACGTTAATAACTTGATCTTCACTAGTTTCATCTATGGAAAACAAATTTTCAAGTTCTACTTTCACAATACACGCCTACCTTTATAAAGTTTTATGGTGAAGTATATTGACTAGCTAGTAACATTCTACAATCTACTAACGTTACTTTATTCATAGATAGTCAGGCTGCTTTATTAATAAAATCATTTGTATATTACTTACTATAGCAAATCTACTTAACCACGGTTAAATTAAGCGTACCAGTTGTTATACCGTATTTTCAACTTCGGGTTTACGCCAATTTTTTGGCGTGATTCAGGTCAATTTTTGGCGTGATTTGGCGGACATAGAAAAACACCGCCACTTTTTTGGCGGTGTTTCCCTTATACTATAGGCTATTTTACATAGAATTTTGGATTTATTTTACTAAGTTAAGAGTTGGTTATTTATTTTCAATAAGTACCCTCTTTATTGAAAAATATACCAACAGTATAGCATAGTACGAAATTAGAGTAAATTCATTCTTTCAGCAAGATTCACAGCTTCTGTTCGTGAATCTACATTTAACAAAGAAAAAAGTTGAGTTAAATATCTCTCTGTTGTGCGCTGTGGAATATTGAGTTCAATAGCAATGGCTTTATTCGTATGCCCCTCCGCTATTAGTCTTAATATTTTCTTTTCTTTTTCATTTAAATGAATATCTTTAGCATCCTGCAGTTTAAATTTATCATCCAGAAAATCTAAGAAGTTTTTAGGTAAAACAATTTCACCATTTGCAATCGCTCTTACTGTTCTTAAAATTTGCTCCTTAGAGGCAGTTTTAGCTAAAATTCCTTCTATTTTTCTTTCTAAAATGAGTGGATAATAATCCGTGATATCATCTCCTGTATAGAGAATAACGGAAGCATTTGACTGAATGGCTTTAATATTACGAGCTAAGTTAATTCCATTTTCTAAAGGCATATTGATATCGATTAAATAGATATCATATGGCTTATTATTTATTCTTTGAATGACACAGGTAGCATCACTTTCAGTATCAATAATAATATCTTCATTGTCTTGAAATAAATTTTTAGTTCCTTCTAACACTATAGGGTGATCATCCACTATGAGCATCGTAATCATGTGTTTCACTCCCTTCTATCACAATTATTCTAATAGCCATTCCTCTGTTGACGTTTGAGTCAATATAAAATTGTCCATTAAATGCTTTCACACGCTCCTGCATACCTCGAATACCCATCGACTCTGCTACAATTATATCCTCCACGTTACATCCTACACCATCATCTATATATACAATTTCAAAGCCATCATTCTTTTCTTTTAAATGAATCTCAACTGAAGTTGCATAAGAGTGTTTTAAAGCATTATTCAGTAGCTCTTGAAACAATCGATAGATCATTAAATTCATACGCTCATCCTCTAAATAGAGACGATCAATCGTATAAATTAACAAAAAGTTAGCCCTCTCCTGAACTTTTCTTATTAATTTTTCCAATGCTGCGTTTAAACCTAGTGTGTCTAGTAACGGCGGCTTTAGATTTTCACAATAGGTACGTAATTCATGTAGAGAGGTAATCATTTGTTTATGAATCTCTGCCAGCTTTTCTTGCATATTCGTTGTATCTTTTGCATTAACTAGGACATCCACCTCTCGGGCTATATGGAGTTGTTCCTGTAAATTGGTGTCATGCAACTCTTGGGCTAGCAAATACTTTTCTTCTTCGAATCTCATCCATAATAGCTTATTCAGCCATGGTAATTGACCATCGTCAGCTTGCTTCATATGCTTTAGTTCCTCTAATAGTTCTTCTACCATCTTTGTATTTTCAATAAAATTATTTACATACAATAGGAGTAACTCAAGCCATAAAAGCTCTTCATCTTTTAAATGAATCGTATTATTATGCCCTAGCACTAAAGCTCTCTTATATCGTGCATCCTGATGAAGAAAGGCTACATAAACCTTGTCAACCTTTCTTATTTCTCCTAACCTTATTTCTTCCATTGTATCAGGATGGATCGTGAAATTTTCCTCAGCAACTGTCATGAATTCATTTGTTTCATAGTTATATGTTAGGACAAAAACATCTTCCAGCTCAAGGTGCATAGAAACCTCATAAGCAAATTTTTCTAAGAGCTCGTCAATTTTAATGGTCTTACTGATTTTATCCACAGCAGTATATAGTTGATGAATATAATCACCCTTCGTCGAAAATAGTATCTTCCGTTTTCGATAATCGACCTTTTCTTTTATATAAAAAAGGATAACTAATGAGGAAAATGTAAAGAAAGCAACCCCTGATACAGCAGTCATTGTTAAATACTGACCAGCAATAAAATAAAGTCCCACAGTAAACCATACTGTAAAGATTAAAGAAAAAATAACGTAATAACGTAATCTTGTAATATGGTACTCAATATCAAATAACCTTTCTGCTAATTGTGTAAAGATAAAGCTAAAAGGGATAAGCAATAGAAATAATGAGCTAATCTCAGATGAAAGAATGTACGTATGAAAAAGTACTTTTGGGAGTGCATATAAAAATAGGAACGGTAGAAACGGTATTAAAATACTATTTAAGAAAATTTTCAACTGAGGTGAGCTATATTTGAAATAGCTTATTAATAAAATACTAAGGATAATCACAAGGAGAATTAGAAACATAGCTAATACAATATTTGAAAGAATATCGTTAGCAGTAGGGTAAATAGTGCCCATTAACCCTAGTATAAAAGCGAATATAGGAAGTATATAAAAGAGCCTGATATTATTGGTAAACATCCAATTTGTTTTCACAAATGAATAATAATTTCTTAAAAAATGTAATAAGACGACTAAACATAACAGCATACTACTACGATTTACAATAATTCCAATAGCATCTAACCTGCCAGAGACACCGCTACTTACATATGCTAATGAAACAGATAATACAAAAAGAATAAGTAAGTCTACTAACTTTGAATTCCTTTGTTTAAAATGTAAGTAGAACGCAACAAATAACGTTAGTAAATAATAACAAGCTGGTATGATTAATACATAGATAAACTGCTGAGGGATGTCCAAATGCTTAATATGTATATTAATTAAATCTCCATTGGGCTTCATTATGGTTAAATCATTGGCAGATAGTATTCTAGATTTATACCTTAGCTGATCAAAAGAGTCAATTGGACGCTTATCTACAGTTAAAATGGCATCGCCAATGGATAAATTTTGCCTATTAGCCCAGTCTTTATAATACAGTCTTGTTACTAGCCACTTTCCATCTTCTTTTTCTACCTCTATTTCAATATACGGCGCGCTATAATTCACATAATTTAAATACAGACCTATAATTAAATAGAGAATTATAGCAGGCCAAAATAATTTATTACGCAATGTTTTTAGTTCCAAATTTCACTTTCTGCATTCATATCACCGTTAAACGATTCTAAAATTGCTTTTTGTTCTGTAGATGAGACACCAATTAATGCGGCTTTTTGTTCCTTTAATAGTGCAACTAGGCTAGGATTTTGCTCTAAATACTGGATTACATTAATCATTTTAATCTCTCCTCATCTCAATAGTTTTTCTAGATACTCTCTACCTAGGTTATTTAAAGCTACATTTTCTAGATAATTCAGCGCTTTAAACTTGTAAATATTCTTTATCGTAATGGCATAACGTATTGCCCCACCATTTGTCAACTCGTTTTCTGTTGCTTTATTATCCAAAACTGTAACTATATCATCATTATAATAGCTGGCAACAGAATTTGAAACATCATTTTTCTTTGATAAGAGATAAATAATAGGCAAGGAGTATCTTTTATTTAGCAGGTCATTTTTAGGGCCCCATACTTTCAAACTTTGAATGTCATTTTTAATTTGTTGGATAATACCTATGTATTTCCCGTATTCCTCTACTTCTTTCGTAACTTCCCCCTTTGCAAGCACCTCGCCTATTAAACAACCCATCGCTGTTAAAGAGCCCGATTTCTGAGTAATCATTTGGACATAAGATTCCTCATCACGACAAATATTAAGTAAGTCTAATTGTTGACCACTAATGCTCATTAAGGCGTATTTCTCAAGTAGTCTTATAGCAGCGCTTTTATGCTCAAATGACGTTTCATTTATTGCTTTAGAGGCCATGATCAGCATTGCTAGGGCAACATTTAATGATAGCTCAGGTGTATTGTTCCAAATATAGTCTGAATCCTTATCTTGCAGATCATCGATAATATCAAAAGACAATATTAGAAGTTCAATTGCTGCAGCTACTTTATAGATATCTTCATTTATGCCATCCGAAAATGCTTCATAATGCAAAAAACATAACTTACCAAAAGAAAAACCTACGGCAGTTTTCTCTTCTAGAAAACTTTTTAACAGCAATTTAAGCTCATCACCAAGTAATGTTTCGTTTTCTATAAGAATGTCCAATGATTCATGAATACGTTCATCAAAACCGTTCAATAGTCCTCTCTCCCCTCCCGTTTATTACTAGATATTATATATATTAGTGGCAAATAATACTAGACAAAACAATTTTAAATACATTTAATACCATCAAACCTCACAAAAAGGTTATGACCGCCAAAAAGTGGCGTTATTTACATAAAGCACGCCATTTTTTTGTTAATTAATGCTAAAAAAATGGCGGTGGAGAACCATGTCCCGCCATTAAAGTGGCGTAAACTCACCATTGAAATGGCGTTCTGATAGATGTTACGCTTATATTAATAAGATTTTGATAGATATAAAGTCAGAATAGATGTGAATAAATTGATACATATAAATTCTTTTGCACTGGGAGTGATTTAAAAATGAAAAATGGATTAAACGAATCGCTTTTAATACTTACGGCTACTTTTTCATGTAATATCTCTGTCTCAGCTGAAGAAATTACAATTAAACAGCCTACAACTGATCAACTACAGATTGAGCAAATAATTATTCAATCTGAGTTAAAAGCTTATCAAGAAACGTTAGCAACCTATAAAAACATTTCAACCTTTTCATGCCTTATTAGTGACACCCCTGGATTTGAGGATTGTTTCCAACAAAAAAGAGATCAGTATATGGAGCAGTACGGCATTATAAGAATATCGGATGAGAGCTTATCTAGTATGCCATCCATTCATCCATTTCCTTTTGGATTAAATATTGAATCTCCTTCTATTTATGTAACGCCACAATACACCATCATTAATGCTAGAGGACTAGAAACGAAGAAGACTATTCAAGAGTTGGATGGGCTCAATAATGCCAACATCTCAGGATTATCCATTAACGAAAGCTCTATTTCCTTTAATTTGGATTCAACATTTAGCGGATGGAGAAAAACATCGATCAAACATTAAAGTACAATTAACTAAGCAGTCATAATAATTGTGCTGACTGCTTTATATATAACAAAAAAGGTGTCTCAATTTACTTGAGACACCTTTAACGTATTAACCTTTTACGTAATAAACTTCTTGTCCGCTTTCAATGACGTATTCAGGTTTCGGTTTACCTGCGTTTGCCTTATGACCCGCAATGTGCTCGGGACTCTTTTCCCAGTTTTTCCATGCTTCTTCTGATTCCCAGCGAACCATAATTAGCACTTCTTCATCACCACGGCGAACTTTTTTTACAAGCACCTGCTTATCAATATAACCAGGTTGTTGTTCAAGTAATGACGGACCATCAGGTTTAGCGCCAAAACGTTCCACAACCTTATCCGAATTCCCTTCCGTTACAACGATACGTTTAATTTGTACAAACATATTAGTTAAACGCCTTTAATACATCATCAATTTTTTGTGTTTCAGATTGTAAGCCGCCACCTGATAGATACCAAATTTCTGGGTCTAGGTAGAATACTTTGCCGTTTTTCACAGCGTTTGTTGCACTAACGATTTCGTTTTCAATCGCAGCTTTTGTACCTGATTCACCATTTTCATTTACAACAGCGTCACGGTCAACTACAAATAAAATATCAGGATTTGTATCACGCACATATTCAAATGATGCGTTTGCACCATGTGTAGAAGCTTCAATTTTTTCATCAGCAGCTTTCACACCAAATACATCATGAATCACACCGAAACGTGAACCAGAGCCATAGGCTGATAAAGCACCTTCACTACCTAAAACAATTAATGCTTTCTCTTCTGAGGCAGTTGCTTTAGCTTTTACTTCTTCTACTTTTGCTTCATATGCAGCAATCGCATCTGCTGCTTCTTTTTCTTTACCAAAAATTTTACCAGCTAATTCTGTATTAGCTTCAAATGATTCTAAGAATTTTTTGTTATCTACACCAATATAGACTGTAGGCGCAATTTTAGATAATTCAGCGTAAGCAGCTGATGCACGACCAGAGATGAAAATAATATCTGGGTTAATTTCAGAAAGTTTTTCATAGTCAGGCTCAAATAAAGTACCAGCATTTACATAAGTGCTATCTTTAAATTTGCTTAAATATGATGGTAATGAATCTTGTACCACCGCAGTAGGCTTAACACCTAAAGCATCTAATGTATCTAGGAAACCATTATCAAAAACAACTACTTTTTCCGGCATCTTATCAAGTGTTACATCTTCAAATGTAGTCTTACCATCTTTTCCTTCAATTGTGCTACCTGGAATTGTTAATGGATATGCAGAAGAATCACTATTTTGCTCCTCTGCTGGTTTATCAGTTGAAGTACCTTTATCTTCTTCTTTTGCTTCGTCTTTTGAACCGCAAGCAGCTAATACTAATAACATCATTGCCATTAATACCGTAAGTAATTTCCATTTTTTCATTATGATATTTCTCCTTTAATTAATTTATTTGATAGTATTTTGATGGTTCGTCCATCTGTAACTATTTTCACGAATTAAAATAAACACAAATTCGACAGCCATTCTGTTCTTGAACAGGGATATCCATATCATAGATTTCCTTTAAAGCATGGGAGTTAATAATATCGTTTGTAGGACCATTTTTAACTACGCGTCCATCTTTTAATGCAACAATATGATCAGAGTATACAGAGGCAAAATTTATATCATGTAAAACAATAACCACCGTTTTCCCTAACTCATCAACAAGCTTTCGTAAAATCTTCATAATCTGTACGGAATGCTTCATATCTAAATTATTTAATGGTTCGTCAAGTAATATATATTCTGTATCCTGTGCAATTACCATTGCGATAAAAGCACGCTGACGTTGACCACCCGAAAGCTCATCTAAATAATTATGTTGAATCTCCTCTAAATTCATATAACGAATAGCTTCGTCAACTTTTTCCTCGTCTTCTGGTTTTAAGTTCCCTTTCGAATAAGGAAAACGGCCAAACGATACAAGTTCACGAATTGTTAGACGAACATTCATAAAGTTTGATTGCTTTAGGATCGATACCCGCTTCGCAAAATCATCTGATTTCCAGCGTCGTACATCTGCTTTATCGAGTAGTACTTCACCAGTATCTGCATTTAGTAAACGGCTCACCATTGAAAGTAGTGTAGACTTCCCTGCGCCATTCGGTCCAATAAATGAAGTGATTTTTCCTGAAACAATATCAACACTTACATCTTGAACGACAGGCTTTTTCCCAAAAAACTTTGTAATTTCTTTGACTTGAATCATCCTGCTGACCTACTTTCTTTTAATAATAAGTAGATGAAGTAGACCCCACCCACAAAATTAATAATGACGCTAAGTGTAGTACTGAAAGTAAATAGTCTTTCAACCATCCACTGTCCACCGACTAAAGCAATAATACTCATCACACAAGAACCAGCAATTAAGATGGAGTGCTTGTATGTTTTGAAATACTGATAAGATAAATTTGCTACGATTAAACCAAAGAATGTAATTGGCCCAACGAGTGCCGTTGATACAGCAATCAGGATGGAAGCTAAGATTAACATACGTTGAACCAACTTATCATAAGGTACGCCTAAGTTAATGGCTGTATCCCTTCCTAATGACATGACATCTAATTGGTTCATATGGCGCCAACCGTAAATAAACGTTAGTAAAATCACGACACCTGCTAGCCAAACTAAATCTGAGTTGACATTATTAAAGCTTGCAAACATTTTACTTTGTAAGCCTAAAAACTCATTTGGATCTATTAATACTTGGAAGAACGTTGTAATACTACCTAAAAACGTTCCGACAATCATACCCACAAGCAGTAAGAAATAAATTGGTCGCTTGCCTTCTTTAAACAATACTCTGTAAAAAATTAAAGCGAATATAATCATTGCTACAATAGCAAGTGAAAAATTGTAGTAAATATTAATTACCAATATCGACGTAGAGCCAAAGAAAAAGTAGATGAATGTTTGAATTAGCATGTATAGTGCATCTAATCCCATGACACTTGGCGTTAAAATACGGTTGTGTGTAATTGTTTGAAAAACGACAGTTGAATAGGCAATAGCTATACCTGTTAACGCCATCGCTACTACTTTTATGACACGACGTGGAAATGCATAATGGTAATTACCGTTTAACTCCCAAAATAAATATAGCAAAACAGCTATGACGGCAATACCTATTAAAATGAACATTCTTGTACGATTACGCATATGCTCTCCCCCTAAACAACATAAATAGGAAGATTGCACTTCCGATGACACCAACAGTCATACTAATTGGTATTTCATAAGGGAAAATCAAGACGCGTCCTAAAATATCGCAGAATAATAAGAATGACATACCAAGTAATGCTGTATGCGGCAATGTCTTTGCCAAATTATCACCTTTAAACAGTGAAATAATATTCGGAATGATCAAACCTAGGAATGGAATGACACCGACTGTTAACACCACTGTTGTAGAGATAAGAGCTACCAATACTAAGCCTAAGTTCACTACAAATTTGTAGGATAGACCAAGATTTTTAGCAAAATCCTCTCCCATTCCAGCCACTGTAAAACGGTTTGCGTAAATGTAAGCTAAAATCAGTACTGGTATACTTATGTATAACAGTTCATAACGGCCTTTCATGATTAATGAGAAATCTCCTTGTAACCATGCAGAAATGTTTTGGATAATATTCGCCTTGTACGCAAAGAACGTTGTAACAGAGGACAAAATATTTCCGTACATTAAGCCAATAAGCGGTATAAAAATCGCATCTTTAAACTTTATTCGATTTAATATTTGCATAAATAGTAATGTGCCGGCTAAAGCAAATATGAAAGCGAAGGAAATTTTTTGAAAATACGTGACGTTCGTAAAGAACATCATGGAAATCAAGACACCCAACCGAGTGGCATCTAACGTACCAGCTGTAGTTGGTGATACGAACTTATTCCTACTTAAGCTTTGCATAATTAAACCAGCAATACTCATACCTGCACCTGCTAGCAAAATTGCAACAAGTCTAGGTACTCGACTAATTAAAAATAGTCTTGTTTCTTCTGATTGGAAGTCTAATAGGTCACTAGGCTTTATATCAACTACTCCTATAAATAGCGACACAATAGACAACACAACAGTTGCTGTTAAAAGATATCTTATTTTCATAGTAATCCCCGGTAGATTTCATTTTTGTGTGTAACGCATTTATTCAATGAAAATGATTATCATTACTCACGATTCCCATTATAAGCATGATTTTATTATCAGTCAACCAACAATTGAGAATTATTCTCGTTTTATTGAGTATTAACTAAAAAACGTGTCTATTTAACGAAATATCAGTTATTTCGCTAATCTTTTCAACTAAAGCATTTCTCTATTTCTACATATTCTTCTCCAAGCAAAAAAGGTAATTGAGAACAAATTTATATCTCAATTACCTTTTTTATAGTAAACAATTTTCTTTGTTCCGCTTTTGAACCATGCTGAAATAATGAAAATAATTAATATTAAACCTACATAACCCATAACTGCATATAGTTTTGCTACCAATGTTGTGAATCCCACAAGACTCGCTAAAAACCCCAAGCCTCCAATAATAATAACGGCTACCCTAAAGCTACCTCTATTGGGCTTGATAAACCTTACCATGAAAGAATATAGCATCCCCACAGCAGTATTATAGATCATGCCTAAAAGAGAGAAAGTCATAAGCAAGCCCACAATAGGATGTATTTCATTAGCCAATGCAAGCATTGGAATATCTAATCCAACAATAATATTCATTTTTGCAAGAAGAGAGAAATTAATAAGTAATATTAAGGCTCCTAACAAGATACCACCTATTATACCTCCCATACCCGCTACCTTATCATTGCGTATAGAGCCACACATCACGGTTAACAATGAAAAACTAACCCCTACGTTAAATGACATATAGAGTAGGGCTGTAACCCACCAACTGTTCCCGCTTATTTGAGCTTGTTGAGCAATAACTGCCTGCTCTACAAAGGTGAGATCCATAGTTGCGATAGCATAAATAGCGATGATGGACACAATTGTTAATAGGTAAGGGGTGGCAAGAGCAATAATATTAATGATGTTTTTCACATCCAGCATAACGGTAGCTACTGTAAGGATAACCATGCAAATACTACCTAACCAAATAGGTAGTCCAAACATTTGCTGAAAGGTTGCACCCGCTCCCGCAAACATAATGACAGCAACTCCAAATAAAAAGAGCGATAATATTAAATCCAATAAAAAGCCAACAAAATTCCCTGAAATTTGATAAATCAAATCCTTATGAGAGGTTGTATGCAGTCTTGAACTAACTTGTGCCACACACATTCCGACTATAGAGAAGCCAATCATCGCTAACAATGCACCATATATTCCTTTAAAGCCATAACTTGTAAAGTAGAGGACAATTTCCTGCCCTGACGCAAATCCTGCACCAACGATTATTCCTACATAGGCACCGCCGATTTGCAAGCTTTTTTTCAATCAGTTCTCTCCTCGTTTTTTCTTCTATTAGAGCATTGACAATCAAGGTTTACTTATAGACTTCCGTACATATTGTTAACTTATCAATGACAGCCATATTAGGCGCATAACCAATGCCAACTGATTGGGGTATCTCAATATAGCCATCTTTAACTATAACTTCAGGTTCAATTATATCTTCGAACCAATAATGACTAGATCCCGCCGTATCTCCAGGTAATATAAAATGACTTAGTGATGTTAAGGCAATATTGTGTGCTCGTCCGATACCTGCTTCCAACATGCCACCACACCAGACAGGAATGCCGTTTTCCTTACATAAATCATGGATTCGCTTCGCTTCCGTTAAACCACCTACTCGTCCAATTTTGATGTTGATTACACCACAGCTCCCAAGAGTAATCGCCCTTCTTGCATCTTCAAAAGAAGTAATACTTTCATCTAGACAAATAGGCGTTTTTATTTTTCGCTGTAATGTTGCATGATCGACAATATCATCAGGGGCTAGTGGTTGTTCAATCATTAATAATTGATAATCATCTAGTTGCTGCAACATGTTGATATCGTCTAATGTATAGGCAGAATTCGCATCTACCATCAAAGGTAGATCTGGTAGTTCAGCACGGATTGCTTGTACTACCTCGATATCATAACCAGGCTTAATTTTCACCTTCACTCTTTTGTAGCCTTTTTCAATATGGCCTTTTATCAACTTTATTAATTGAGCGGTAGAAGGTTGGATACCTACACTGACGCCGACCTCGATTCGTTGCTTATGACCACCTAATGCCTGTGCAAGTGATTGCTTTGTTTGTTGGGCATAAATGTCCCATACAGCCCCTTCTATCGAAGCCTTAGCCATACAATTACGACGAATAGTGGCAAACAACGACGTTACCTCATCAGGATGCCCAATCTCTTTATTTAACAAGATAGGTATTAAATAATCCTTGAGCATATGCCATGTCGTCTTTAAAGTCTCCTCTGTATACCAAGGTGCTACAAATGCTACCGTTTCTCCCCAACCTGTTATTCCTGATGCATCTTTTGCCTCTATTAATAACAGTTCTTTTTCATCCACTGTTCCAAAACTCGTTGTAAACGGAGCTTTCATTGGCATTTTAATGTGCCTTAAAATAATCTTTTCTAATCTCACAACATTCACTCCTCAGCCTTATTATAAGGCTAATAAGGAGCGTCTGACTAACAGATAGCTATGAACATATTCCTTGTGCTTCTTCACGCGTACAATGGCGTAATCTTGATTAAATAATGTAGTTAAGATTGTCCGTATTTTATAACGCCAGTCCTCAGCAAGTTTTGGACTCTCGACTTTCATCTTCTGTAAAGATTGAGGGATTGCTAATAGATAGGCATCATTGTAAAAGGATTGTTCCATCTGAAATTCATTTTCTATATCAAGTACTGGCAAACCATCTACGGTTAATGTCCACGGCACGATTTCCTGTGCTATTTCTTCTAACTCATCAAGGCTATCTGTCACCTGTTCACGTTCGATCCACCACTCAACGACCAACCTATCCGAAGGTAGTCCTTCATTAAAATCATCTTGGAGCGGGCCATAGTAATCATTTTCATATTGAAAGCTCGTAGCATTCAGTTTAAGAAATGCTAGATTAGCTAAGCCAGCTTCTAACGGCTCAATTAACCAGCGAACAAGCTGAAATCCATTCTCTTTTGCGTATTCTTGTTGTGCGTGCTTCAATAACTCACCTACACCTTGTTCACGATATGCCTTTTCAACACCAATCATGTGCGAATGTAAATACATTTCTCTATCTCGATAGCCAACGAAGCAATAATTAAAACCAATTAATTTTTCATCTAAATATGCCCCTAATACTAATCCACCATTTTGAACAGCAGCTAATAATTGATGGGAGGGAATTGCTTGGCTGCCCCAAATTTCTGCATTCAATTTCTGTACTTCTGCAATTTCTATAGGTGTCACTACTTTGTGAATACGCACTTTCTCTAACATTATGCTGACGCCTCCTTTATATGCCTAGACTCCAATGCTAGCAAGACCGCTCTCGTCAGAATTTCAACTCCTGTGACAAGTCTTGCTTGTTTAAATTTCATTTTAGGATGATGCAAGCCTGGTGTAAGCCCACAGCCTAAGCCCAGCATCGTTGTTTTTAAATGTGGTCGTTGTACAGCATAGTGATGAAAATCCTCACCACCAGGCGTATGAACAGGCTTTCTTAAATTCGATAAACCAGCTGCTTGTATAATTGCTTGCTCCATAATATATTGAGCACTTGTATCGACCTCAGCAGCTACAATATTGGCAACAGTACGTAATTCAATTTGCACCTTATGCAATATTTTAGAGGAATCAATTACACGTTTAACCCCTTGAGCTAAATCATCCATTACATCGTTTTGTTGTGCGCGGATATCAATAGTGAATGAAGCATTGCCAGGGATAATATTGCCTGACTCTCCTCCAGCATGAAATTTGGTCATTTTAACAGACACAGGTACCATAGGATCTGTATGGATGGTTCGTAAATCTTCAATGATTGTTGCACCTACTTCAATTGCATTGACGCCCAGATGTGGCCTTGCAGCATGGGCATCCTCTCCAATAATCTCACCTTCTAGTAAGCGAGAAGCCCCGTGATATAAGGCAGCACAATAAGTACCATCCTCTAATTCATGAACAGGCCTTAAATGAACACCGAATAAATAATCTAAATCATCTATAACGCCTTCTTCTAAAACGGATAACGCCCCTGTCCCTTTTTCTTCAGCAGGTTGGAAAATAACACGAATTGTACCATTGAATGATTGCTTTAGTTCTTTTAGAAGTAATAACGTACCAATGGCCATCGTCATATGTCCATCATGTCCACAGGAATGATTCGCTCGAAAATGACCATCAACCTCCTGCCATAGTGCATCTATATCTGTTCGTAACCCCACTTTCGGATTTCCGTTGCCCACATCAACATATAGCCCTGTAGAATGCTTAAAGCGTATTGGTGAAAATCCTTCTTGTGTTAATAGCTCCACTATATAATTGGTTGTTTCTACTTCGTGCCAGCTAATTTCAGGATGAGCATGTAAGTATGTAAAAATCTCCATTAGCCTTGGCCTCAAATAATCTAACTCTTCTTTCATGGCTTCCAACCCCTTAAATTTTCTTATTATTAAAATTATTATAACGAAAATAATCATGTTCTACATAGAAACTTATACCCGCATTCAACAAAATAACTACTTATGATAATATATTTCATTCTAAAGCTCATAGATAGACATTTATTTAGACAGCAAAAAAAGATGCAAGCACAGTTACTAACTACTGTACTTACATCTTTTCTTTAGTTAATACCTTTCATCGCCTTTGAAATAACCGGTGAAAGAATTAATATTATAATTCCAATCACTATAGATAGTGATCCTAAGAAACCAAAGTATGTGAATTCGCTTACAACTTCGTAAACTCTTACTAATTGAGCATTAATAGCTTGTGCTGCTGCACTTGTTAAGAACCATAAGGACATTGTTTGTGCTGCAAAGGCTTGTGGTGCCAGTTTCGTTGTAGCTGATAAACCAACTGGTGATAATAATAGTTCACCAACAACTACTAGGAAGAATGACAGAACTAACCATAAAGGACTTACTAACGTTTCTCCACCAGATAAGTGTGCTGGAATCATCATTACGATGAATGATAGACCCGCAAAGAACAATGCATATGAGAACTTGCGTGGTGTTGTCGGTTGCTTGTCCCCCCATTTAAGCCATAGCATAGCAAATAATGGAGCTAATGTTATGACAAATAACGGATTCAACGACTGGAACCATGAAGATTGAAGCTGAATACCACCAATACTTAACTGTGTACGCTCATCTGCATAGGTCGCTAAAATCGTTGCTCCTTGTTCTTGAATAGCCCAGAACATTACCGCTGATAAAAATAATGGAATGTAAGCGAGTAGACGAGATTTCTCATCCTTCGACGTCTTTTTACTGCGGTACATATAAATAAAGAACACCGTTGGGATAATCACACCAAGTGCTGTAATAATTAAACTAAATACATTCATTGTTAATGTACCCGTTTTAATACCAATAGCACCTAAAATGATAAGAAGTAATGCTACAATCCCGAATTGTGTAAAGACTTTTTTACGTTCTTCAGGCTTTAATGGATTATTTACTTGTAAGCCAGCTAAGCCTAAATATTTTTTCTCTGTTAATTTGTAGACAATTAAACCAACAAACATCCCAAGACCTGCTAAACCAAAGCCAAGGTGGAAACTATACTTTTGTCCAATTGTTCCGACAATAAATGGTGCAATGAATGCCCCCATGTTAATACCCATATAGAAAATAGAAAAACCTGCATCGCGACGACTATCTGTTTCAGCATAAATGTCCCCAACAATACTTGAAACGTTTGGTTTTAATAAACCTGTCCCCATAACGATAAATGCCATTGAGGCAAATAGCATGCTGACACCACCAGGCAATGCTAGCAGCAAGTGACCGATCATAATTAAGACACCACCATAAAAAATGGTTCTACGTGTCCCTAAAACTCGGTCGGCTATCCAGCCACCAATAATACCAGACATATAAACGAGTGAACCATAGATGGCCATAATTGAGTTCGCTGTTCCGCGGTCTAGACCTAATCCACCCTCATTCAATTCATAATACATAAAGAAGATGAGAATTGCCCGCATACCATAATACGAGAAGCGTTCCCAAAATTCTGTGAAAAATAAAGTAAAGAGCCCTTTAGGGTGTCCAACAAAGCCATTTTGAGGGACAGATTTTACAACTTCATCTTTACTAGACATACAATACCCTCTCCCGATTAAATTATTCTCTAAAAAACATCATTACCCTAATTTAAGGATAAAAAATCTTTGTTTCATCATACTAAAGCGTTTTTTAAACTTTAGCAAGAGTTTTAAAAAATGTTGAAAATTTATCATTTTTCAATAAATTCTGACTGATTGATAAAGAAATTATTAAATCCTTTGATATATCTAAGTTTTCGCACTCTTTAATTGTCGATAAACACCATAATAACATTTAATTATTCTAAAATATCTAAAATTCAGATTTATAACTTTATTTACAAATTTACACTATTGCGTCTAAGATTTTGATTACAGCTTTGTTCTAGATTCTACTATTCCCCCTAATGACAAAAAGCATGCCAAAATTTCTTTTGGCATGCTTGGTTTCATTTTATTTTACATATTGCTGGTACTTTGCATAATCAGATGCTTTTACTTCAAGGGATAATAATGTACCATCCTCTTCATAAGAAGTATTAAAAACAGAGGCATATTCATTTAAATAAGAAACAACATTCCCTTGATCATACGGTATTAACATATCACACGTTACATAGTGGGAGAAGATATGCTGACGAATCAATTGTAATAACTCCTCTAAACCAATCCCTTGTTTCGCTGATATCCAAATATTATCACCACTTACTACAGGGTAAGGAACATTTGCAATATCCGCCTTATTGTATACATAGATAGTTGGAATGTCTTCAACGCCAACTGCCTTCAATGTCTCATTTGTTACATCCATCATAAATGCATGCTCTGCATTTGAAACATCTACAACATGCAATAAAAGATCAGCATCTCGCGCCTCTTCTAATGTAGATCGGAATGCTTTTACCAGATGATGTGGTAATTTACTTACGAAACCTACTGTATCTGTAAGTAAAAACGTCTTTTTATCAGGTAATTCTATCTGACGAACAGAAGTTTCCAATGTAGCAAAAAGCATATCTTTTTCAAATACTTGTTTATGCTCTTCCTGCCCTATTTGTGTAAGTAACTGATTCATGATTGTTGATTTACCAGCATTTGTATATCCAACGATTGATACAACGGGAAGTGCATTTTTACGGCGTTGTTTACGTTGTGTCTCTCGTTGCTCTTTCACGTGTTCGAGATCCTTTTTAATTTTGACAATTTGATCTTCAATTTTCCTTCTATCCAGTTCAAGCTTCGTTTCACCAGCTCCACGGTTTTTAAAGCCGCCTCCAGTACCACCACCCTGACGACTTAGAGAAGCATGTAGGCCTACTAAGCGAGGTAGCATGTATTGCAACTGAGCTAATTCCACCTGCATCTGTGCTTCTCTTGTTTTTGCTCGTCTTCCGAAAATATCCAAAATAAGCATCGTACGATCAATAACTTTCGTTGCTAAATCACGCTCTAAATTGCGGATTTGTGAAGGAGACAATTCATCATTAAAAATAACAAGATTTGCTTGTGCTTCTTCATAAAAACTTTTGATTTCCTCTATTTTACCTGTACCAACATAGTGTGAAGGTGTAACACGCTCTAAATTTTGTGTAACAATTCCTACCACTTCTACATGCAAAGCCTCGGCTAAATTTTGTAACTCTTCCATTGAATAATCAAAATGCTCGTCATTTCGTAAATTGACGCCAACAAGTATGGCCTTTTCAACTAATACATCAACTTCCTTAATTCTATCCATTAGAAACCTCCCACCAAAGCCTGGTGTCCCTACGACAAATTTTCTTCATCTTACCATAAAATACTCTTTTTCGTATTTGTGGACCATCCGTATTTTTTTAAAAAATGCGCCTCTCTAAAAGGCGCATTTTCATTACTTTCTTTCTTCTTTTAGTAATACTTCTGAGCGAGTAAATTCTTCTTCAATTTCTTTATTCGGCTTATATGTCAGCATACTAACAACAACCGCAACGATTAAACAAACAAAGAAACCAGGAACAATTTCATATAAAGCACTTGATAAAGCATCCACTTTACCCCAAATAAACGCAGTTGCGGCACCTGTTATCATTCCGCTTAGCGCTCCATAATTGGTTAATTTTCTCCAATATAAAGAAAGCAATATAACAGGTCCAAATGCTGCACCAAACCCTGCCCAAGCAAAACCAACTAGGCTTAAGATAGAGCTATCTGGATTCCACGCTAGGATACCGGCAATAATCGCTACTACTAATACCGCCATACGTCCAACAAAAACATAATGTTTATCATCGGCTGTTTTGTTGAACAACGCTTTATATATATCCTCAACAAGTGCTGAAGAAGTGACGATTAGTTGTGATGAAATAGTACTCATAACAGCTGCCAAAATAGCCGCTAACATAATACCCGCAATAAATGGATGGAATAAAATTTGCCCAAGTACAATGAAAACAGTTTCGGCATCCTTTAACTCACCAGCGTTTTGCTCATAATAGGCAACACCTACTAAAGCTGTCCCAATGGCCCCGAATAAGCTTAACATCATCCAACCAATACCAATACGTCGAGCCTGCTTTGTTTCCTTTACTGAACTAATAGCCATAAAGCGTACAATAATATGTGGCTGTCCAAAATAGCCTAATCCCCAAGCAAGAGAAGAAATAATCCCTGCTGCTGTTGCAGTGGCTGGTAATAAATTTAGAAGATCTGGACTAACGGCTTTAATTGAAGAAATTGTATCCCCTAATCCACCCGTTACAAATAAACCAAATAGCGGTACAGTAATAAGTGCTAAAAACATAATAAGTCCTTGTAAAAAATCTGTATAACTAACCGCTAAAAATCCTCCAAATAGTGTATAGGCAACTACTACTGCCGAAACAATTAGTAATCCTGTGTGATACTCGTAACCAAATGAACTATCGAAGAATTTACCACCTGCTACCATTCCTGATGATACATAAAATGTAAAGAATATTAAGATAATAATACCTGACGCAATTCTTATTAGCTTCGTATTGTCACGTAGGCGGTTATCCAAATAACTTGGAATCGTAATGGAATCATTCGTAACCTGTGTGTAAACACGTAACCGT
The DNA here is from genome assembly GCF_038069745.1 of Lysinibacillus sp. FSL M8-0134. NCBI lineage: Bacteria > Bacillati > Bacillota > Bacilli > Caryophanales > Bacillaceae > Lysinibacillus > Lysinibacillus sp. FSL M8-0134. The sequence goes on from NZ_JBBPAJ010000002.1 coordinate 175,019, forward strand.
GGAGCAACAAGTAACCAGTTTAAATAAGCCCCTATTGTCAGTCCTATTGCAATCCAAGCCTCTACAAGTCCTGATACAAATATTGCACCTGGTAAACCCATTAGAAGCCATCCTGACATATCTGCGGCTCCTGCACTTAGCGCAGTTACTGCTGGACCTAAGGAACGACCTCCTAGCATATAGTCTGTTAAATTCGACGTTCTAGCAAATGCATACCAACCAATTGCTAGCATGGCTATCATATAAATAATAATCGCCAATAATTGATACATGTTATCCGTCATATTTTTCCTCCTTTGTTCAATCTTTAATTTCACTATCTATATTAAAGATACCACGATTATACAACACTACATATGATTACTCTAAATTTTCGTGAAATTTTTTCTGAATGCCAAAGTAGTCATTGTACATTATAAAATGTGATAAACTAGTGCCATCTATTACACAATAAAGTAGGCGAAAATGTATGACATTTGAAGAAATGAAAACTCTGCTCACTGAGCAAATTTTGCAGCAACAACTTGTGACTGCTACTATTAGTCAACCTCGTATGAAATCGAATGAAATAAAACGTATAAAATTAAAGCCTTTACTATTAAAAAATCACTACCATATACAAATTGAATACCAATATGAACGCATTTTAAAACATGAGAATATTTTATTGGCGGACTTCCCTTCTAAGCTTGAAGCCATTTTTGAAGATTATCGACAAGCCCATATTGATTTCTTAGATGAAAAAGTACAAATCCAATTATCGAAAAAGAATAAAGTACTTTGGAAATCAGATAAATCAGCTTCACCGAAAGAGGTTAATTTAGCCCATAATCGGAAGAAAAACTACTTACTTTCAGATGATCAACCATATCCTTTTTTAATTCGACTAGGAGTTCAAACTGAGGATGGGAAAGTTAAAAAACAAAAATACGATAAGTTTAAACAAATTAACCGCTTCATTGAATTTATTGATGATGCTTTATCTTATTTACCTCAGAATCGACAAGTGCGTATTTTAGATTTTGGTTCAGGAAAATCTTACTTAACCTTTGCTTTGTATCATTATTTAAAAATCGAAAAGGGCTTAGATATTCGTGTTACTGGTTTAGATTTGAAAAAAGAGGTTATTGAAGAATGTTCAAGAATCGCACAGGATTTAGGTTATGACCAGCTTGAATTTCTGGTAGGAGATATTAATGATTATAATGAAGAATCGTCCGTGGATATGGTAGTGACCTTACACGCTTGCGATGTTGCCACAGATATGGCATTAGCACGCGCTGTAAAATGGGGAGCAAGTGTTATATTAAGCGTTCCTTGTTGTCAGCATGAGTTAAATCGTCAATTAAATACACCAGCTCTTGATATTATGTTGCAACATGGACTTGTCCGAGAGCGTTTTGCAGCACTGGCTACAGATGCTATTCGTGCAGAAATTTTAAACCTCGTTGGCTATGAGGCTCAACTTTTAGAATTTATTGATATGGAGAATACACCTAAAAACATTTTAATTAGAGCATATAAAACAGGTAAAAAACCTAGTGAAGAGCAGCGTACTAGCTATAATGCCTTTCTACAATTACTAAATGCCACACCATTTTTAGCAAATGAGCTAAAAGACTACTTATGAAAATCTTCTCAAATAAAAAGGCGCCCCAAACAATATTGGACGCCTTTTTATCTTTGTTTATCATTTTAACCCACAGTGGCTGAGGGTGTTTCAAGTGTTTGTACACCCCGCCGATTTGTCGTAGATTAAAGCTCTTGTCGTAAAGCCTGAATAACATCAATCTTTGTAGCTTTCCGTGCTGGACGATAGCCTGAAATCATCGCTACCCCTATACTAATGGCAGCTGCAATAATGACTAGTTGCCACGGAATAAGAGAAAATGTAATATCATTTGTGGCAAAAGCATCCTCTCCTGTTGCTGCTTTAAGAATCAAGGGTAATGCTGCATTTGCCGCAAAGCTAATGGCATACGAGATGGCAACTGCAATAAGCGTCCCCAAAATACCAATAAACGTACTTTCCATTAAAAATAGTCTTTGGATAAGCTTCGGACTTGCACCAATAGCTTTTAACACACCAATTTCTCGAGTACGCTCTGTGACAGCCATTGTCATTGTATTAAAAATACCAATTGAAGCAATCAATACAGCAATTGTCCCTACAAAGATTAAGCCAATTTTTAAGACAAGGAAAAATACATTCATTTGATCTAATTGTTCAGTTACTGAATATACACTATAGCCTTTATCTTTTAATTTCTCTAAAATCGGCTTTACATTTTCTAAAGTATCAGCATAAATATTAAATTCTGAGTAAAACAACTCATCCTCTTTACTAGCACTATCAGTGGATAAATTTTCAACCAATACTGACTTTTGAGCTTTATCCATATGAATGGAATTATCAACCATCCAGTCATAAGAAGGCTTCTCCATCACACCAACAATTGTATAGCTCATTTTTGGCGAGTTTTCATTTGTGCCAGTCTGAGGCACTAAGGACAGCTCAATATTTTTATCAATCAACGACTCTTTATAGCCTTCTTCACTGCCATCATAGTAGGTTCCTTCTGCCTCAGCCTTTTTACTCTTTTCTTCGATAATATCGCGTTCTTTTTCATTCAATAATGTTTGAGCGAAGTGATAACCTACAACGATTTCATTTGGTTTTGTTGGATAACGACCTTCTGCAAGCTTACCATTTACCTGCTCAAAGTCCTGCATATCCGATAAAGTCAAAGTAGAGGCTGTCTCACGATCTCCTAAAAACGACTGTGCAGAAGCATTCACATTAATCGTTTCAAGTACTGTTTCCACATGGTCCAACTTTTTAATTTCTTGAACCTGTTCTTCGGTGAATTGATTATCTCCATATATTTGAATTTTCGTAACGGTTTCATTCGAAAGAATATCATTGCGTAGTGATTCCTGTAAACCAAAGCCAACCGAAGCTAGCACGATAAGGAACGCACAGCCCATTGTTGCTGCTAAAATTGTCATAAACACACGTAATTTATTTTTCTTGATATGCTGTGTTACAAAATCGATTTGGTCCTTAAATAACATTTTAAGCCTCCTCCTTTACGAGTTCGCCATCATACATACGGAGTCGTCTATGTGCGATAGAGGCTACTTCTTCATCGTGTGTAATAATGACAAAGGTTAGCCCCAATTCACGATTTAAACTTTGAATAAGCAATAATATATCTTGCTCTGTTTCTGAATCAAGACTTCCCGTTGGCTCATCAGCAAGCAATATTGGAGGGTTTGTAATAAGCGCTCGAGCAATGCTGACACGCTGTTGTTGCCCACCCGATAGTTCATTTGGATAATGGTCTGCTACTTCAGTCAAACCAACCTTGTCCATCAATTTCTTTACTTTTTCCTTACGTACAGCCTTACGTAAACCTTGTAGTTTTAAAGGCAATTCAATATTTTCGAAAGCAGATAAACCAGGCATCAATTGAAAGTTTTGAAAAATAAAGCCGAAGTGGCGTAAACGAAATGCAGCACTTTCTGTTTCAGTCAGATTGGCAGTTTCCTTACCATTCACTCTAATAGATCCTTGTTCAGCTTTCATAAATCCAGCTAATACTTGCAATAAGGTCGATTTACCAGATCCACTTTTTCCCACAATAGCAACAATTTCTCCTTTATTGACCTCGAAGTTCACACCCTTCAATACTGGTACTTGTTTCTCCTTCCCCTTTTTTCCAATTAAAAATGTATGTTGTAAGTTTTCAACTTGAATCATTATAAATAATGCTCCTTTCTCCTTCATTTCCCATTGTAGAGAATAATTCTTAATAAAGAGGAAGGATAAAAATGAAGATATTCTTAAGAATAAGAAGAGAGTCCTTCAAAAATAAAACGTATTTACATTCCCTTTACAATTCAACATGCTAAATCAAATGTTTACACTATTTTTCTCTTATAAATCTGTATTAAACAGAGGAGAACTCTTCAAAAAACCTAGTATTAAAGGTAATTCTCTGTACTATAAAAAACAAATACAGTGGAGTCATCATTATTTTGTGAACGAATTGTATATTACAGCAATGTAAATTTTATTGTCGAATAGTAAATTTTTATGTAGATAAATTAAAGATTTTGTTATGATAGTAAAGTTTAGAGGTCGATTAATTTATTTATATCCAGGAGGATTCGATTTACATGCTTAACTCAAAAAAACAAGACCCTTTCTTTATTGCATTGCATAAAATTGCTGAAAATATGAGAGAGGCTGTACATTACGCAAATGATTTTCGTATTCACAGTGTAGCTGACCTTAAAGAGATTAGCATTACAATGAAAAATTACGAAACTGCTGGCGATAAGCTCATTCACGAACTGATCGTAATGTTAAACAAATCATTTATGACACCTATAGAACGTGAGGATATTTTAGAGTTTGCCATTCGTATGGATGATATTTTAGATGGCACAGAACATTGTATTGCACACTTTGAAATGTTTTCACTTACAGAGATTGATGAATCCATGCGCACTTTCCTAGGATATATCTCTAAGAGTGCTGATGAAATTGTCAAAGCGACTGAAGAGTTAAAGAAAAAGAATCTAATTGGCATGCGTCCACACGCCATTCTTATTAAAGACTATGAACGTGAATGTGATGAGGTACAGCGTACTTCCATCAAAAAACTGTTTTTAAACGAAAAAGATCCGATTCGCCTTATTAAATTTAAAGATATATATGAACAACTTGAAGATATCGCTGATCATTGTCAAAACGTAGCCAATACTATGGAAACAATTATCATGCGTAACGCATAATTAGGAGATGGGCAATTTACAATGAATACAATCATAATACTAACCATACTGGTCGTCATCTTTGCCCTTACATTTGACTTTATCAATGGCTTCCATGATACAGCAAATGCTATCGCAACTTCGGTTTCCACTCGGGCATTGCCACCTCGCACAGCGATCATTATGGCAGCGACTATGAACTTTATCGGTGCCATCACCTTCGTAGGAGTTGCTAAAGCTCTAACTAAAGACATTGTAGACCCGTTCTCTTTAAATGCCTTTGAAGGAGACACAACAGGTTCAGTTGTTATTTTAGCTGCATTAATTTCAGCTATTATTTGGAATTTATTGACTTGGTACTTTGGTATTCCATCTAGTTCTTCACATACGTTAATTGGTTCGATTGCAGGTGCTGCTATCGCATCAGCAGGCTTTAATGTGTTAAACTACGGCGGCTTTACTAAAATTATTATGGCATTAGTGCTATCCCCACTACTTGCCATTTGTGCTGGCTTTATCATGATGACACTTTTTAAATTATGGTTTAAAAATTTAAATTTATATCGAACAAATAAAGGTTTCCGAACAATGCAAATCTTCACCGCAGCCATTCAATCGTTTACTCACGGGACAAACGATGCACAGAAGGCAATGGGGATTATGACAATGGCGCTAATTGCTGGTGGCTTGCATACTGGAGATGAAATACCTTTCTGGGTACGTGCTGCAGCCGCTACAGCAATGGGTCTAGGTACATCTATTGGTGGATATAAAATCATTAAAACAGTTGGCGGTAAGATTATGAAAATTCGTCCAGTTAATGGTGTTGCGGCGGATTTAGCATCCGCTACAGTTATTTTTGGTGCTACGTTAATTCACTTACCAGTATCGACAACACATGTTATTTCTTCCTCTATTATGGGTGTTGGTTCTGCACAGCGCGTACGTGGTGTAAACTGGGGAATGGCTCGAAAAATTGTTACTACGTGGGTAATTACGATGCCAATTTCAGCAGTGATGGCATCCGTTATTTATTTCATATTATCATTATTCTTTTAACGAAAAAGGCTCCTATCCAATGGCTGGATGGGAGCCTTTACTTTGTCACACGACAAAAAGCGACACATCCATTACACTAATTGAAAAGGGGGATACATAAATAACTATGAAAACAATTTCGACATTTATTACAGCACATGCGAAAGCAATCGTAGCTATATGGCTTATTATTTTTCTAGCTATGGCTTATTTTGCTTTACAGCTTCCGGGTAAACTTCAAGGGGATGGCTTTTTTGTTGAAGGCGATCATACCTATGTTACAAATGAGCTAGCAGAAAACTTTGATTTGCCTTCTGATACGATTTTGATTGTCTTTGATCAAGCAAAAGATCAAAAAATTGAAGATACTTTAAAAAAACTCGATCGTATAAATGAAATACATTCAATTCAATCGCCTTTAGAAGATTCCTCTTTACGTAAAGATGACATTGCCTATGCGATGGTTCATTTAAAAAATGATGTTAAGAATCTTCCGGAGATTGTCGAGGAATTCCGTTCATTAATTGAAGGAGACGGCATTAGCATTACTGGAGGACCCGTTATTTCTGCTGACATTAATACAGCCAGCCAAAAAGATTTAGCGTCAGCTGAAGCCATTGGGTTACCAATTGCCATTGTTGTTCTTTTATTGGCTTTTGGTACAGTGATTGCTTCTATCCTACCCATTGTCATTGGTATTGTTACAGTCGTTACTGCCTTCGGAATAATGACATTACTTAGCGGCAGTGTGAATCTATCTATTTTCGTGTTAAATATTGTTCCAATGCTTGGGCTTGCTTTAAGTATTGATTTTGCCCTACTGTTTATCAATCGTTACCGAGAAGAGCGTGCACATACCTCTATTGGACAAGCTATTCAAACTGCTATACAGACAGCAGGACGTTCCATTATTTTCTCCGCAGTTTGTGTCATGATAGGTTTAGGCGCAATGATTGTTATTGATGTAGAGATTTTTCACAATATCGCTCTCGGGGGCACAATCGTCGTCCTATTAGCCGTTCTTTCTGGTCTAACATTACTCCCTGCCACAATGATGCTTTTAGGAGATAGACTTAATAAATGGCGTATATTGCGTGTTAAACCAGGTGGTGCGAACCGTTGGCGTGGCTTCGCTGGTTTTGTCATGAAACATCCAGTTGCGATTGTCATTTCAGCATTATTATTACTTGGTATTGGTATGCTCCCATTAAAGGACATCAAACTAGTGATTCCACAGGTTGACTCCTTACCAACCAAATATGATGCACGTTCAGCATATGACCAATTAGATAAAACATTTGGACTCGGTGAATCATCTACTTTATATTTGTTAGCTGAACGCAAAGAAGGTTGGGAAGATAGTGAGGCACGAGAGCTTATTTATACTATTCAAGAAAAGCTATTAAAGGATCCGTTAGTCTTAGAGGTCTCTACAATATATACAGCCGCGAATATTCAAACACCTGAAGAATTATCAGCATCTTTAGCTATTCCACAGGTCGCGGAACAATTAAAACCTGTTATTCATACCTTTTCAAAGGATACACAACTATTTATCCCAATTACCATTGATGCAGCAGGTTCTTCCACTACTGCTCAAACGTTTGCACGAACATGGATGGAAAAAGATTTAAATGTAAGTTTTGCTCTTGGGGGGCCAGCTAAATTTAACCAAGAGATTTTCGATGAAATTGCTAGTAAAATTGTTTTGGCTATCGCCATTATCATCGTCTCTACATTCTTTATTTTAATGCTTGCATTCCGCTCAGTCTTAATTCCATTAAAGGCGATTATCATGAACATTATTGGTCTTTCATCTGCATTCGGTATACTCGTTTATATTTTCCAATATGGACATTTTGGTATTGAGGCAGGCTCAATTGTCTTGATTATTCCTGTCATTGTTTTCTGTCTCGTGTTTGGTTTAAGTATGGACTACGAAGTCTTTTTAATTTCTCGTATCCAAGAGGAATATTTAAAAGGGGCAGATAATACACGTGCAACCATTGATGGGCTGACATCTACTAGCCGTATTATTACATCGGCAGCGCTTATCATGATTGTTATCACAGGAGCATTTGCTTTTACGGACGTCATGCCTGTAAAACAAATTGGTGTAGGGATTGCCATTGCTGTTGCTATTGATGCGACAATTATTCGTCTAATGCTTGTACCTAGTCTCATGAAACTATTTGGCGATTGGAACTGGTGGCTACCATTTTCAAAGAAAAGTAAATAAACGAATTAAAATCCGCCTCTTCATAAAAAGAGGCGGATTTTTCAATTAAGCATAGATACTGTTATACCATTCTTTTGCTGCATGTACTTCAGGAATAGTAAGCTGATGTCCAAAATCAAACCATTTTGTCGTAACCTTAGCACCTGCTGAAGTTAACAGTGTTTCTAAATCCTCAGATTCTTGTGCAGTACACATCTGATCATTCGTACCAGCACCGATAAATACAGGAATAGAAGAAAGTTGCGGTAATTCAATTCCACGTCTTGGTACCATTGGATGATGTAAAATAGCTCCCGCTAATGCATCATCATAATGGAATAGCAAGCTTGCCGCAATATTAGCACCATTTGAATAACCTATCGCTACAATTCGTTGCCGATCAAAGCCATATTGCTGTGCTGCCTCCTGTAAAAATTCATATAGCTCCTTTGTACGAAAGATTAAATCCTCTATATCAAAGACACCTTCTGCTAGTCGACGGAAAAATCGCGGCATTCCATGTTCAAGTACATTTCCACGTACACTTAAAATATTAGCTGTTTCATCTATCTCTTTTGCCAGCCCAATTAGACTTTCTTCATTACCTCCCGTGCCATGTAACAACAATAACGTCGGTTTTGTTTCATCTGTCCCTTTATAAAAAATGTGTTGCACTGACAATCACCTCTCAATTATCTTGAATTCGAGATAATTGTAGCCTGTGGCAAAATTAAATTCAAGCTTTTTGACTTATTAATTTCTCGATTCTCTCGATTTGGTTGTTCTTCGTGATTTTTATAAAAATTAGTAATGGTATAAACTGAAAATAAACATGCTGCAATCACCACAACAATAACAATTCCCACTAATTTTTTCCCGTTCATTGATATTTATCCCCCGTATTTTTATTTCTTTGTACGAAAGCCCTCTTCTAGTAAATATTCCTTTGCTGCATCATACGTACCAAATGCCTCTTCAAGATTTTCCCCATGATATACATTCCAAGAACGTTGCTCAAAAGCAAGTTGCAATTGAGCACCTTCTCGGCTATGCCAAATCTCTATAATCGGCTCCTGCTCTTCTACTTCTTCTGATAAGTACTGAATCGAATCTTCAATAATTTCACGAAGCTGTTGCTCATCAAAATCACGAATATTCACTAATCCTTTTTCGTTAGCCACATGCTCATAGCGTAATAAATCCCCAACAAAGACAAATCCATTGCCATTGGGATGTAGCTTTTCAACTACAACTGTCTTTTCATAAAGACTGTCCATATAGTGATAATTTAAGCGTTTTAATGAAATTTCCTTTCTTGTTAGTTCAGTAAACGATTCAATAACCGCTTGTTTTTGTTCAAATGTTAGCATATAAAAAATGCTCCTTTTCTTTACAATCTATCTTACAGTATAACGTATTTTTCGTTTTTTTATCGTGACGTTTCTAAATCATTTTTGCCAATAAAAATAGGACAAGCTTATACTAACAGCCTATCCTATAAAAAATATCATGTCTGATTAAATATTTTTTCGCGTGCAAATTTTATTACTTGTGCAACATATAGTTCTCGATAAGGAACAAATTGTGCGTTACTAACTGGTCGGACAATATTCATGCGTTGACCATCTGGAAAATATTCGTAGCCTTCAATATTTAACGTCGTTGTTTCGCCTAAGAAAAATGCCTCTGCTTCATCAAGTCTTGCTCTCACTACACCAGAGACTTCTTCATACTGTAATACAAAGGAATCCCAATCATGTTGGAAGGGATATATGTAGACATGGCAAAATTCATTGTCGATCATATTTTCAGAAACGATACTACAAGAGGTCATGCCCATTTTCACTACTTCATGGACATCTATATCGAGACCCAGTTCTTCTTTTACTTCACGAATACCTGACTCAACTGTTTCAATAGCTAATAGATGCCCTGCTGCTGTAATATCAAGCAACCCTGGGTAATCCTTTTTCTGCGAACTACGTACTTGAAAATAAATATAGTCTTCATTGACAAGCCAGCAATGAAATGTCTCATGCCAAAGCCCTTTTTCATGTACTTCTGCCCGTGTCGCTGTGCCAATTTGCTCATGCAGTTCGTTAAACACTTTTACAATTTCTTGTTCCATTTTTTCGGCTCCTATACTGACTTCGTCGCTTTTTTCTTAATCGCATTACGTTGATCATAAATATTAGATACGATAACCTTTAGTACCGCGTAAAATGGTACAGCAATAATAATACCAATAAAGCCTGCAATATTACCCGCTGCTAAAATAATTGTAATAACGGTTAATGGGTGAATATCGAGTGATTTCCCCATGACATTTGGTGTAATAAAGTTGCTATCTATTTGCTGTGCAACAAGGGTTACAACAGATACCCAAACAACTAGAATAGGATCTTGAATAACTGCCACAATCAATGCTGGAGCAAAGGCTATCCAAGGCCCAATGAATGGGATCATATTCATAAAGAACGCAAAGATCACTAACAGTAACGAATATTCTAATCCAATAATTAAATAACCGACATACATGATGAGTGCTAATAAAAAGCTAATCTGCAGTTGTCCCTGAATATAACTGCGTAATACATCATCAATTTCACTTAATGTCTTTTTTACCCATTGTTGACGCTCGCCACTGAAATATTTATAGATAGATGGGGCAAATTTTTCATGATCCTTTAGCATAAAAATAAAGAAGAATGGAATTAAAATAGCTAATAACGACACAGAAACAATGGATTGTAAAAAGGACACAAATCCCTTACTCGCTACTACTGCGATATCCTGTACAGAATTCGCCATTTTTTCAATAACATCATTTAATTGCTGTGGGAAATTATCTTTATTTTGCGTTACATAGTCTGTTAGTTGTTGGATGCTCGTACTAATACTCGTACTAATCATAGGGGCATTCTTCACTAATTTATTAACTTGCTCGGCAATCGGATTACCGATAATCCAGCCAAATATCCCCGCAATCGCTATTAACCCAAATACAATTGTCAATATACTTGCCCATCTAGGCATTCTCCGTTTTTCTAAAAATCTCTGAATCGGTTCAGTCACATAATATAGGACACCACCAAGTAATAAAGGCACAAAAATAGCTTTTAATATAATGACTAGTGGTGAAAAAATCCAATGAATCTCTATAAAATATTTAATGATTAGTAGTGTAAGTAATATCCCTACGCCTACTTGAAACCAAACTTTCCTCGTCACTTTCATTCACTTCCTTTTATCACAGTTACTGAAAATACTACTGATATATTAACCATTTCGCAAGTATCCTAGTATTTTTAGACAAAATAAAATTGTATGGAGATGATCAATTAAAAAATTCGCTCACTTCATGGAAGTGGAGCGAATTTATAGATTAATTAAAGTGAGGAGTCATCAACTGAATTTAAGTATGCCTCAATTTCCCCAATAACCGATTCAACACAGCCGTCCTCAAATGGCGAAATTAAGCCTGCCTCTTTTACTAGCTTTGTAAAGGACATAGATCCTCCTAAGCCGCATAAATGTAAATAATCTTTCCAAGCAGCCTCAAATTCTTCACGTGAACGCTTCCAGAACTGGAAGGCGCAAATTTGGGCTAGCGTGTAATCAATATAATAGAACGGGCTCGCATAAATGTGACCCTGACGTTGCCAAACGCCCCCTGCTGCAAGATAGCTATTATCGTCATAGTTACGGTGTGGTAAATATGTTTCCTCGATTTTCTTCCATGCTGCCTTACGTTCAGCTGGTGTCATTGTAGGATTTTCATAAATAACATGTTGGAACTCATCTACTGCAACACCATATGGTAAGAATAGAAGACCGCTACTTAAATGTGTAAATTTATATTTCTCTGTATCTTCTTTAAAGAATAGTTCCATCCATGGCCACGTGAAAAACTCCATACTCATTGAGTGAATTTCACAAGATTCGTAGGTTGGCCACAAATATTCTGGTATGCCAATATTACGACTTGAATACACTTGGAAGGCATGTCCAGCCTCATGTGTTAACACATCAATGTCACCTGACGTTCCGTTAAAGTTCGAGAAAATAAATGGGGAATGATAGTTTTCAATAAATGTACAATAACCACCACTCTCTTTACCTTTCTTCGCTACAAGGTCCATTAATTCATGCTCAATCATGAAGTTGAAGAATTCTCCTGTTTCTGGTGATAACTCCTCATACATTTTCTTACCATTTGCTACGATCCACTCTGGATTACCCTTCGGTGTAGCATTGCCTGATAAGAAGTTTAATGCTTCATCATAGAATTTAAAATCTTCAATACCAATACGCTTTGCCTGGCGCTCATATAGCTTCGTTGCAACAGGTACGATTAAATCTCGAACCTGATCACGGAATTTTTTTACCATTTCAGCATTATAATCGATACGATTCATGCGAATATAACCTAGCTCTACATAGTTTTTGTAGCCTAGTTTAACAGCAATTTCATGACGCACCTTTACAAGCTCATCATATAAACGATCAAATTCTTCCTCATGTTCAGCAAAGAAGCCAAAACGAGCATCTGTCGCAGCCTTACGTGTTTCTCGTTCAGTTGATTCCGAAAATGGGCCAAGCTGAGCAAGTGTTAATGTCTCTCCATTAAATTCGATTTGTGCGGAAGCAACAAGCTTATTATATTCAGAAACAAGCTTATTTTCTTTTTGCATTAAATCAATCACTTCTGGGGAGAACCCTTTAATTTGATAGGTTGCTAGATCGAATAATTGCTGACCCCATTTTTCTTCTAATTGCTGACGGAACGGTGAAGCAATTAATGCTTTATAGTATTCTGTAGTTACTTCCTCTAGCTCTGGACCAACTTCATCGAAATAATCACGTTCTGCTTGATAAAATTCATCATTTGTATCAATAGAAGCACGAATATATACTAAGTTAGCCATTGTAGCAAAGTCATTACTAATTGTATTTAACTGTTCAATGATGCCACTTTGCTCGTCCATAGATTGTGCATTTTTAAATTGTTCGATGAGAGCTAATTGTTGCTCTTTCATAACTGCCACATTTGGACGGTTGTATTCATAGTCTTTAAACGTTTTCATTGAAGTCCCCTCTTTCTGGCCTATCCCCGTAATATTTCTATTATATGCCAAATGAAACCTATTAAGAAACAATTATCTACACTGAGCAATAGTTTTTTTACGAGGAAGCACTAGATAATTTTTCAACGAAGGACATAATTATTTAATAGCCTATAATATATGTTTTTAATAATGCGGCTCTTTCTCTTATTCTTAGTTTAGCTTCTACTGACTTAGGTGTTTTGGCCGCTACGACATCCACTTCAAAATTTAATGCTTCAGCTAGATATTTGGCACGTTTCAAATGAAAGTCATTAGAAACGATGGTGATTTTCTTTGTCTCTTTTGGTAATAGTTCTTTAGAAAATACTAAATTTTCATAAGTCGATGTAGATTGATCCTCAATGATAATTCTTGAAGCCTCAATACCTTTCTGTTCCAGATAATCTTTCATGACAGATGCCTCTGTTCGATCTTCATCAGGTCCTTGCCCACCTGACACAATAACCTTAACATGCGGATAGTTTGTTAAGTATTGTACCGCCACCTCTAATCTACTTTTTAACGACAGCGATGGTACACCACCAGGCTTTACTTTTGCTCCAAGTATAATCATATAATCGGCAGAGCCATTGGCATTTGGTTCAACTCCCTGCTCGATTTCTTTTCCCAACCAGATATAAAGAACAATGCCCATACCTACTAGAAGAATACATATACTTATCACCCATTTTTTCACAAATCACCCCTCCTTTACCTTTTATTAACGTGGATAAAGTAAAAAGGATGCTTGGTCAACAAGCATCCTGAAACATCATCTCAATATAAAGCGTTTAATGGACTCCTGTAATGCAGATATTTCATCAGTTAGATCATTAGATGATTCACTAACAAGCTGGATTGCTCGTTGTTGCTCATCTACAGACGCAGTGACCTCTTCAGATGCAGCAGCATTCTTTTCACTAATCAAGGCTATGCTTTCGATCGATTGCATCATATCATTCTTAGAGTTATTTAAATATTCTACACCCTCTGTCATATCTCCTATGAAGGCTATTATCTTTTCAACAGCCAATTTAATTTCTTTAAAGGACGTCTCTGTTACTATGACAGAATCATTTTGCTGACGCACAATCACATGTGTCTTCTGCATCTCATTGTTGACTAAGTTTGTTTCACTTTCAATACCCTTTAACGTCGTGCGTACAAGCTCAGTCGCTACAGCTGTTTGATCAGCAAGCTTTCGTACTTCCTCTGCAACAACTGCAAATCCTTTGCCCTGTTCACCAGCTCTAGCTGCTTCTATTGAAGCATTAAGAGCAAGTAGGTTCGTTTGATCTGAAATTTCGGTTATCGTCCCTACAATACCTTCAATTTCACGCACCTTGACAATTAGACTACTAAAAACAGACTGCATGTTCTGAATCAACGTTGAAGACTCATTGGATTTTACTTTCAAGCTATCTATATTAACAAGACCTTCTTCATTTGATTCCTTCATATGCTGGGATGCATCGAGCATTAATTCATTTTTTTCATGTAATCCTTCTATTAGACGCGCAAATTCTATAGCTGTTCGATTTGTATCTTCCGCATCAGATGCTTGCTGGACTGCGCCTTCCGATACTTCATTAATGGCTTTAACAATCTCATCTCCATACGCATTTGTTTCTTCAGCTACTGCTGATAGGTTCGCTGATGTTGATTGAATTTCTACTATCGCTTCCTCTACATCCGAAATAAGCGTTTTGAGCTGATCAACCATTTCATTAAAGCCTGCATTTAACTGTCCAATTTCATCTGAACGCTTTAAATGTTCAATGTCTACAGTTAAATTCCCCTTAGCTACTTCGAGCACACGCTTCGATAATTTTTGTACGGGCAATGCCAGATGTCTAGATACTAAAATAACAACAATGGTCCCTATAATAATGGCACCAATTAATGTTACAGCAATCACTATCAGTAAGGAATGTGCCCCTTGGTTAAAGTCTTGCATATACGTACCAGATGCAATAATCCATCCCCAATACGGATCTTTCTCAGAATAGATAATTTTATCAGCTAAAACATCCTGACCTGGAAGTTCAAACTCATATTCTGTAAAGCCACCACCATCAAGTGCCTTTTCTGTTACTTCTCGAATAAAATAATTACCACTACTATCTTGGTCATTCCATAGATTGTCTCCTTCTCTAGTAGGGTGTGTTGTTAAAGTACCCTTATCATCTAGCACATAAATATAGCCATATTCACCTAAATTACCAGGATAGTTAATTGGTCGCTTCCCTTCACTATCTTTAGGACCAAGTAAAGCTTCTCGTACTCGCTCTTGTGCTACTTCTAAAGGAATATCGCCCTTTTCAACACTCTCATTTGCGAGTTCAATCAATTGCAAAGCCGATTCAACACTATTGTATAGTACTTGCTCTCCAATCTCCTCCATTCCATTTTTCGCCTTACCGTAACTAACCATTCCAATAATCAAACTTGGAATAGTCAATAGTGCTAATGAAATAATAATTAGTTTCCCCTGTATCGAACGTAAAAATCTCATACTTTAGACCCCCCTATTTTCTTCGTTCAAATATATTAATTTATATTATGTTATGGTTTGATAGTTTTCACAATGGGTAAACGACAAATTATTTTCTAATTTCCCTTAATCTGGTTTAATTCTACATTTAATATGCAAAATGACACATTGATGGTAGTACTGTTTAATTTATGTAACAAAATAAAAAACTATTTTTCTACAAGATCTACGCTCATAGAAAAATAGTTCAAATTAATCAATAGCTTGTATTTAAGAGCTCTTCAGTGCAGACATCCAAGCCTTTTTTATTTGCCTTATAACTTGTCCTTTTAAAGAAATCGAATTGTGCCCTATTTCAATAATAAAACTAAGATATGATACTTATCCAAATAACTAATCCGACTAAAGTAGCGAACAATGTTGGGATTGTAAGAATAATGCCGATTTTAAAATACTGCCCCCAGCTAATTTTAATGCCCTTTTGAGCCAATATATGAAGCCATAATAATGTCGCGAGTGAGCCAATCGGTGTCATTTTTGGTCCTAAATTGGTGCCAATGACATTTGCATAAATTAGACCTTCTTTCATCATACCTGTTGCGCTTGTTTCGGAAATAGCTAAAGCATCAATCATGACAGTGGGTAAATTGTTCATAATCGCTGATAAAATGGCTGCTACAAATCCCATAGTGATAGTGGCTACTATAAAGCCTTGCTGCACAGCTTGGTCTAGCAAACTTGCCAATAACCCCGTCATACCTACATTTTTCAAGCCATAGACAACCACATACATACCAATTGAGAAGAACACAATATTCCACGGGGCCCCTTTTATAACTCTCTTTGTATCAACAAACGTACTGCGTTGTGCTAACCATAAGAAAATTGCCGCAACACCGCATAAAATAAAGGATACAGGGATGTGCAAAACTTCACCAATCACGAACCCCACTAATAGAATAACAATCACATACCAAGCTATTGCAAATAGTTTCGGGTCTCGAATTGCCTGCTTAGGATGCTCAACTGCCTCCAGAGAATAATCTTGTGGAATGGATCGACGAAAAACAATGTACAGGACTACTATACTTGCTATTAAAGAAAAGAAGTTAGGTACAACCATATGAATAGCATAATCTATAAAGCCGATCTCAAAGAAATCAGCTGATACGATATTTGTTAAATTACTAATAACAAAGGGTAAAGATGTGGTATCTGCAATAAAACCACTTGCAATGATAAATGGGAAAATCATTTTTTCCGTTAAGTTCAGCTTTCTCACCATTGCTAAAACAATGGGCGTTAATATTAAAGCGGCACCATCATTAGCAAATAAAGCCGATACAATAGCTCCTAAACAGGCAATATAAACGAATAAACGAATCCCGCTCCCCTTAGCAAGCCGTGCCATATGCAGAGCTGCCCATTCGAAAAAACCAATTTCATCTAATATAAGCGAAATTAAAATAATACCGATAAATGAAAGCGTGGCATTCCAAACAATCCCAGTTACCTCTAATACATCTTGCCAGGTGACTACGCCAATTAATAGCGCAATAGCTGCTCCTATACAGGCTGACCAGCCAATTGATAGTTTACGCGGCTGTACAATAACGAAAAATAATGTAACTAAAAATAAAATAATCGCTAAAGTAGTCTGCATATTTTCCTCCCTAATTAAAAACCAGTAGCCTTATAGCTACTGGTTTACTCATTTAGATTAGCGGTTTATTCACCTAAATCTGCATTGTGGAAGACGTTTTGTACATCTTCTAAATCTTCTAAAGCATCTATTAGTTTTTCAAACTTCGCTACATCGTCACCAGTTAATGTTACTTCAGTTTGAGGTAGCATAGATAGTTCTGCTACTGTGAACTCTTCAACACCTGCAGCCTTTAATGCTTCTTGTGTAGCAAAGAATTGATCTGGCTCTGCATAAATAATAACTGCTTCATCTTCTTCTAGAATATCACGAGCATCAATATCTGCTTCCATTAAAATTTCTAGTACTTCATCAGCAGTTTTGCCCTCTAAACCAATTACTGCTGTTGAATCGAACATATAAGCTACAGAACCACTGACACCCATATTCCCATTATTTTTACCAAATGCTGCACGAACATCAGATGCTGTACGATTCACATTGTTTGTTAAAGCATCCACGATAATCATTGTGCCTGCTGGTCCAAAGCCTTCATAACGTAATTCGTCAAAGCTTTCATCACCGCCACCTTTTGCTTTATCGATGGCTTTTTCTATAATATGTTTTGGAACACTATATGTTTTAGCACGTTCAAGAACTACCTTAAGTGCACGGTTTGACTCTGGATCTGGTTCGCCTGATTTAGCTGCCACATAAATTTCTCGACCAAATTTGGCATAGACACGGCTTGTGCTTTGATCTTTAGACGCTTTCTTTTCTTTAATGTTATTCCACTTACGACCCATTGTTTCCACTCTCTTTCAAAAGATAATTTTATAAAAATAATAGATACACCTTTGCATATCTGAAAATGGTAATTAAATACTTATCGTATCTTTACTCTGCAAATAATAACACAATGATGCTTACAAAGCTAGATATACCAATGTTTAAGCGAACTTTTTCTAAAGCAATAACTGTTAAAATTTGCGCTATTTAGTATCGCCTTACAACAACTCTTGTTTTATTTTTACGAGTAACGCCTGACATCCCTCACGTACTAAATCGTAGGTTTCTTGAAAATCTCCCGTATAGTAAGGATCAGGGACGTCCTTATGATGCTCTGTTAAATCTAAAAAACGAAATATCTTTGGTGAATGGGGATCACCTAACATCGTACGGATATTGCGAATATTACTTTCATCCATACCTATAATGTAAGCAAATTTTTCAACATCAGCTTGTTGCAATTGTCGACCACGCATTCCTGTAGTAGAAATGCCATACTCTTTAAGCTTATCTTGTGTACCACGATGAGGGGGCTCACCAACATGCCACGAACTCGTAGCAGCAGAATCCACTTCAATTTTATCATTCAAATGCTCTTTCTCTATTAAATCACGCATGACAGCTTCTGCCATTGGAGAGCGACAAATATTGCCTAAGCACACGAAAAGTACTCGAATCATTCTACTATCCTCCCACAATAAAACACTCAAAATCAAGTTGATTCTGAGTGCCACTTTATTTTATTTGACTGCAATTCGTTTCTGTAATTCTTCTGTTAAAGCAATCAGTTCATGTTCAAGGTGTTGTGTAAATTGTTCACGACCTTCTTTGCCTTTACCTGTTACATAAAACGGCTCACCATAAATTAAATAGCCTTTGCCACGCTTCATTACATCTCCAGCATTGCGTGCACCAACATAAGCAGCAGGAACAATTTGCACCTTTGCCAGCTGTGCAATTGTAATCGCTCCTTGTTTTAAATCAGAGCCTTCTGCATTTCGAGTTCCAGATGGGAAAATCCCCACGATTTTGCCTTCCTTCAATAACTGTGAAGGAATTTTAATCACGCTTGGACCAGGATTATCACGGTCTACCGGAAAGGCATTTAAACGCTCAATAAGCCATCCAAGGCCTTTCATTTCAAATAATTGCTTCTTTGCCATAAAATGAATTTCCCGTGGATACATGGCTACACCAAGGTTTAAAATATCAACATAGCCTGTATGTGTACAAGCTATAATAAACCCACCGTCTTTTGGTAAGTTTTCTTCTCCATATACACGAGCCTTTGAGCCCATTAATTTCAATATTACTTTGACAACATTTGCTGCTAATTTATACACTGTTACATTCCTACCTTATTCAATAGTTATTCCCATTGTAATCGAAAAGACCAGTATACTGCAATTGCCTGCGACCATCTAAGCCTTCCCCACTAGTAGATCTACATCGATTGTAATTGCATTTAATATGAGGTCTTTATCCTCTTTTTTATGCCAGCCCATTGGTGTCATTTCTAATAACGCGGGCACAAGATTCTCATCAAGTGGTAGAGTATAGGTAACACGTTCTTTGGTAACCTCATGAAAGCTATCTTGAAAACGTGCAACAATCTGCTCGTTAGAATAGGTTTCTTTGCTTGAATCTGCATATAATTGAGCACGCAGTTCCTGTAAGTATCCGCTTTGTGGCACAACCTTTACAATACAGCCATCAGGCGCAAGAAGCCGTTTAAACTCCTCATAATTGGCAGGTGATAAAATATTTAAAATTGCATCAAAGCTTGCTTTCGCAAACGGACTTTTCGCCAAATCACCTACACACCAAATTTGTTGTGGATAATGACGAGCTGCAGCCATTATGCCTTCTTTTGCTATATCAATTCCTATACCTATCCCATACTTTTTGGCCTTCATAATTCGAGCTAAATGTGATCCTTCTCCACATCCAGTATCAAGCACTTTTTTTGCAGGCGCTACAATCTCACTGATTTTAGCTTCCACTACATCATAGATTCCGCTATCAATTACAGCCTTGCGGGATTCAAAAAGACTCTTACTATATTTAGAGGAGACGCTATTCGTTAGCATATTGACATAGCCTTGCTTGGCAATATCAAATGAATGGTTGGCAGAACAAACCAACCTCCCTTGCTCATAAACATACATCGATTGCTGACAAACCGGACAAGCAAAAAGATTAATCTGTTGATCCATTAATGCTGCCCCTATTGCACGTTTAGATAATGCACCCATTGCTATGCCTCCTTCTGTTCGTTAGGTGAAACGAGGGCAAATCGCTCCCATTTACGGCTCTTCCATCTAAAGTATACGATAATTGCCCGCAACCATTCATCTGCTGAAATGGCTAGCCAAATTCCAACCAAGCCCCAATCCAGTACAAAGACAAATAAATAACCCAATGGAAGACTCATGCAAACCATTGACAGAAATCCGATTTTCACAGGGAACCTCGCATCCCCTGAAGCACGTAACGAGTTAATGACAACAATATTCATCGTGCGGCCCGTCTCAAGTAAAATACTTAAAGCTAACACGGATGCTCCAATTGCTATAACGTTAGGGTTATCTGTAAAAACATGCATAAGCTGCTTGCGGAAAATCGTGACAAAAGCGACCATTATAATCGTAAAAACAAATGCCGCACGTACGCTAGTCCAAAGCTGATGATAAGCATCGTCCTTTTTCCCTGCACCTACATGACGACCAATAATGATTGCTGTTCCTGTACCAATAGCAATCGCAAATAAATAGGTAAACATTGAAATATTCATGGCGTATTGTCGTGCCGCTAATGTTTCTGCTCCTAAATATGTTGCATAATACAAGAAGATGATTTGACAAAACTGATAAAGAACCTGCTCAAATGCAGACGGTAGGCCAATGTTCAATATTTTTTTTACATATTCCTTAGAATACTCGAAATAATATTGAATCTTTATACGCACTTCCATGACCTGATATAACAACCAGAAAAATACGAGTACCGCTAAACCTCGACTAATAACAGAAGAAATAGCTGCACCTTTAACACCAAGCTCTGGAAAACCTAAATTCCCAAAAATAAGACCATAATTTAAAACCACGTGTAATATATTCATACCAAGTGATACGTACATTGTTTGCTTCGTCCAACCATGTACGCGGATAATTGCAGCTAAAGCATTGATAATAGCCTGAAGGAAAATAAAACTCCCGATGATTGCTAAATAGCTTTGCGCATAGTGGAGTACTTCTCCCTGTAAATTCATCATTGTCATTAAATGACCAGCAAAGAAGAAAAATAGAATACTCATCAAAAGCCCAACGGCCAAATTCATTGTAACAGCTAAAGCTGATATTTTTGCTGCTTCGAAGAACCGTCTTGAACCTAAATATTGGGAAACTACAATGGATGCACCATTACCAACCACTTCAAGAATCAAGATAGCTATATGGATATATTGATTGGCTGCACCTACTCCTGATACAGCATTATCTGATAAAGCACTGAGCATAAAAGTATCAGCTAGTCCCATTAACATAAATAAAAATACTTCTAAGAAGATAGGCCACGTTAAATGGAATAGACTTAACTTATTTGTCTCTTTAATTGTGTCTGCCAATACTTTCACTTCTCCTATCTTTTTCTTGAAAATCTATTGTATCTTATCACAAATTTTCAGACTGTAAAGAGGTTTATGATAAGACAGCGCTTCCACACAAAAAATCCCCTTCACATAGCTTTGTGAAAGGGCTTTTCCTTACATCAAACAGTAAGACTGTAATTGCTTACGTTTTTCAGCTGTTAGTCCAAATTCCTGTTCCATAAAGGCAGTCTTTGAGCCATAGAGATCATCCATAGCATCCAATGCTGCTTGTAAATAATCTTCACGAGCAGACATCAATGCATAAAATTGCTGTAATTCTTGTTCATTATACTGATGCTGAATAGCTTGAGCCATTTTTTCCACCATGGGTTGTAAGTGTATATTAGTGTCTAGGTAGTCTTCCATGATTGTTTCCTCTGGTACATCTAAAGCTAGTAAAATCAGGGCGCCTCCTATACCTGTTCTATCTTTTCCAACTGCACAATGGTGAACAAGACCTAAATTATCAGGATTTTGAATGGTTTTCATTAGCTCCTTAAATGAGGGATTATTAAAAGGCATTTGCGCATAAAAATTTCGGAACATTTCGGGGCTTACTACTTTATAAAAATCTTTACCACCAGCATTTGTGGGCATTTCAAAAGCATGATTACCCTTTGCTGGTATTTGAATATATCGAGCATGTGAGAACACGGGGTTAGGATTATGCTGTGCTTCCTTGTTGTCACGGTAATCAAAAATAGTTTTAATACCTAACATTTCAAATCGCTCTTTATCTGCTGATGTCATTTTAGCAAGTGCTGCAGAGCGGTAGAATAAACCCTTCTTTACAATACGTCCATCCCTTGTCTTATATCCCCCCATATCTCGGAAATTATAGACTGCCTCAAACGGAATAACCTGTGTATCTAACTGTTCCATTCACTACCCTCCCTAAATTATTAAGCATTCTTACCTTTATTCTATAGAACAAATTAAATTAATTCCAATTTTCACGCTAGGTAATAACTAACCATATAAAAATGGCTAGCCGTTAGATCAGCTAGCCTTGAATTGTTATTTAAATAACTCTGGATACACAGCTTTAGCTACTAATTCTACTGCTTCTCCAATACGTGGACCAGGACGATTAGAGATATCAGTATCAAGAGACTGTACAGCTTTATCTTGAATAGCTTTCACAGTATTCCAACCATCACGTGTCAAAATTTCCCCTATAGGATCTTCTGTATAGTTTACTGTTGTTAATATAACCTCTGGATTTTTCGCAATAACCTCTTCCTCAGACACTTGCGCCCAATTGTCTAAATCAGCAAAGACATTCTTAACATTGGCTGCATTTAATATTTCTTGCTGGAAAGTTCCAGCGCCTGCCGTATAAATATCTGGCTTAGGACTAATCTCTAAATAAACATTTTTCGGTGCTTTTACTTCTTTCACCTTTGTTTGTACTTCAGTAATTTTCGCTTTAATCTGTTCGTTTAATTCATTTCCTTTATCTTCAACACCCATTACAGCAGCTAGTTGTTCAATATCCCCATAAACATCATCAAATGATGTGGCAGATTCAATAACAAAAACTTTCAGTCCCGCATCTTCTAATGGTTTCAATGCATCCTTAGAGCCAATTGTGTAAGCAATGACCACATCTGGCTTTAAGGCTATAATGCGTTCACTATCGAAATTCTGAGAATCAGATACTCGTTCGATTTTTTGTGCTGCTTCTGGATATGTGTCATACTCTGTTGCTCCTACGATTTTCTCACCAACACCTAGTGCAAATAAAATCTCCGTATTACTTGGTTGTAAGGAAACAATAGTTTTTGGTACTTCTTTAAATTCTACTTCTACACCACGATCATCTGTTACTTTGTAGGTTGTTTGTTCAGTTTGTTGCGTATCCTGTGAAGCCTCTTTATTTTTTGTATCTTCTGAGGTACCACAACCTGCTAAAACTAATATTAGTACTAGCACTGATAGCCATTGGAAATTAAATACTTTCTTCATTCTTACTCTCCCTTTTCTTTTTCATTGGATAGGATTTACTAATAAACGGTATTTCAGCTATACCTGCTTGGTGATTCATATAGACTGCCATGACAAAGCATACATTTGCTAACAAGCCTAAGTAGTCGAAAAGGATAGCTGGTACCTCTCGTTCCTCTGAAACCTTATGTAATGTACGATATGATTTTTTGGCTTCACTGCGGCAAAGATGTAAAGCAGCAGCAGCCTCTGTGCCCTGAGGTAAAACAAAACTTTGTATTTCTTCCTTCACATGACGAACATAAAAGTCATAGCGTTCGCTTAACCAAGAAAGATCTTCTTCTGTTACTGCTAGCTTTCCTCGGACTGAACCATTGACATGGTAAGCCATAGGTAACATAAGCAGCAAATCATCTACGACAACTTGTACATCCTCCTTTTTTACTGCAGCTAATGCAACCCCTAGATGTGTTGTGAGACTATCTGTTCGAATCTCATAATCAACCGTTGAAGCCTTTTCACGCATAAACGGATAACAAGAATAACGTGCATCCTTTTTCACTTGATGTACCCCCTTCCCATTTTGATAAATTCTTACATGAACGATAGCATAAAAAAACGCCGCTCCTTTAAGCAAAGGAACGACGAAAATAACATAATGATTGCCAATTACTATGACATTACCTATGTAATTTGCCGTATATCCTCCTAGCTTCCGAAGAGTTGTTATACGTTCAAATAAAGGTCGGTCTCCTGGCTTGTACAGTTCATTAATGAATTTTAATGAGCTATAAAGAACCTTCCCATCTCCTTGGAGACAGTGGTATATCTTTATAATGGCTGTACTTACAGTTGCGGAAACAGCTTCGGTTTTTCACCGAATTCCCGATTGTGCTAGTTAGCACCTTTATTCTGCAAGAATATTTCATTTGTAAAGCAGTTTACCATATATTAATAGGAAAAAACAGTTGTACTCCAAATAGAAACTTTACATCTGTACAAAAAAACACCATCTCGCTACTTTGAACGGATGGCTGCCTTATATTTCTTTTTGTGTTTAACTTCGGGCTCTTCATCAATTAAGCGGTGTGCAATAGCTATTAATTTAGAGTCATTCGTTTCATCATAAAGCTTTTTAAAAGAAATAATAATATCATAGCGAATAAGAGAGGGATGCTTTTCATCCAAACAGGTTTGAAATCTCTTAGCTAGATACGAGACAACTAAGTCTCTTTGTACTTGACCTGCTAATCCAATTTTCCAAATAGCTTGTAACGCGTTCCTCGCCGTGGCAAATCGCTCATCATACGTCACAGCCCAAATTTTCAAAAAATCTTCCAATACCCTTTCTTCTGGATCACTTTTTGCGGCTAAGGCACATAAAATTTGTGCAGCACGTGCACGAGCATGTCCATCTTTGTATGTAAGTGCTTGTACAAGCTGTTCCCATACTGCATATGTCCAATCTACGGGCTCCTGCATAATTTTCATTAGTTCCTCGTAAGATTCATATTGAATATCGTGGTCACGCTCTGTTAGATTACTAAAAAGTTGCAAAATCTCTTTTTCCATAATTTATCCCTACCTTTATTGATTCAGAACGTAATAAAATTTGATTTATGGTACACTTAACTTAATTTTTTCGCAAAGAAGGTGAGTTTATGAATAAATTTAATGCTAGGAAATTGATTTTTCGAGTAATTGTGATTCTATCCTTACTTGTAGCTGCCTATTTTATTATCCCTGTGTCCATGCCTTTACTATTTGCAGGTATAAGTGCATTTTTCTTAGAACCAATCGTCATGTTCTTTAAAAGGCGATGGAAGATGTCACGGAAAATAGCAGTTGCTTTTATATACATAGTGAGTGTTATGGTTATATCTATTATTTGCTATCTGTCCATTACACAAATCATGTCGCAAATAATTTTACTATCTAAGCAAGCTCCCTATTATATTTCCAAGCTATCAGATATGTGGCTCCATATGCAAGAAAATATCTCTAAATATACAGAAGACTTTCCACCAGAAGTAAGTGCTTCACTTCAAAAAACCACAATGGATTTCATAAAAAAAGTTGAAGAATTCTTTTTAAGCTTCTTTAATTATAGCAAAGTTTCAGCCTTCTTTTCAGAAATTCCAAGCCTATTTATCAGTCTTCTCGTTTATATGATTGCTCTATTCCTATTTATGCTTGATTTGCCTAAATTAAAGCAAATCACTTATAAATATTTAAAGCCCAACACTGCAAAGAAAATAAAGATTATCCTTAATCGTCTAAAGGATGCAACTTTCGGTTATATGAAGGCACACTTATTTGTAAGCTTTATTATTGGAGGCGTCACACTTATTGGACTTCTATTAATCCAGCCCAAATATGCCATAACAATGACGATTATTATTTGGTTAATAGATATTGTCCCTTTCCTAGGCTCTATCATTATTTTAGCTCCATGGGGACTTTATCATTTACTGATGGGTAACACAGCTATTGCTGTAAAATTATTCATCTTAGCTGCTATTTTACTTATTATTCGTCGAGTAGTCGAGCCTAAATTAATGGGAGACCATATCGGTTTATCTACATTGCCAACATTAATCGCCATGTTCATTGGTCTTCAGTTATTTGGTATTATCGGTTTACTTGTCGGTCCCTTTGTTATAATTTTCTTTATTGCATTGAAAGAGACAGGTGTCATTAAGTTAAACTTTAAAATTTAAAAATTTTTAAGCTAAATAAAAAAAAGGTCATCTTTGTATTTTTTCTCTACAAAGATGACCTTTTTCTCATGTCAATCGTCTATTAGTTAAAGAGGCTTGCTTATTGAATACGACCGAAGCCTACTAAGTATTGATTCCACCAATCAAGTGATTCAATTACGACACCGTTGTTTTGAGCATCGATCATTGTGTTGTTACCTAAGTAAATACCTACGTGCGCTACCCCAGACCCGTAGCTGAAGAATACTAAGTCACCAACTCGTGCTTCACTTGCTGAAATACGCTGTGTTGCTAAATATTGTTGTGATGCTGTACGAGGTAAAGAAACACCTGCTTGTTTGTAAGACCATTGTACAAGACCTGAGCAGTCAAAGCCTGTTGATGGGTTGCTACCACCCCAAACATAAGGACGACCTAGGAATTGCTTAGCAGTTGAAATAGCATCTCCTGATGATGCTGTACCAGCTCCAGAGCCAACAATAATTTTTTGTGGTTGACCACCACCAGTATTTTGAGTTGCTTGTACTACTGGCGTTGCTGCTTGAAGAGCACGTAAACGAGCTGCTTCTTCTTCAGCTGCTTTACGCTCCGCTTCTAAACGTTCTTCTTCTTGTTTCGTTGCAATTTGAGCTTTTAATGCAAGTGATTTCGCTTCGTTTTCAGCCTTTTTCACTTCCATTTCGCTTTCCTTTTGTTGAAGCTCTTGGAATTGTTTTTGAAGCTCTTTTTGCTTTTCATCTAATGTAGCTTTTTGTTGCACTAAGCTTGCTTTATCTGCTTCCTGTTGATCCACTAATTCTTGGTCAGCATCCATTAATGTTTTAACCGCTACGACACGGTCCATTAAATCTGCAAAGCTTTTTGCTTCAAGAACGACATTTAAATAAACGCCTACAGTGTTATCTTGTGCTTGATATGCAGCCATACGCTCACTTAAGATTTTAGAGCGTTGTTCAATACGTTTTTGTGTTTCAACAATACTAGCATCTACTTCTTTAATTTCAGCTTGTACTTGTTTAAATACTTTAACTTTTGCGTCGATCTCTTGTTGTAGCTTTGTTAATTCTTGCTCTAATTTCTTCACTTGTTTATCTATTTCAGCCTTTTTCTCGATCATTTGTTGAGAAGTTTCTTCGGCATGTACTTCTGTTGGTTGAATTGTATTAAATAATAAGCCGCCTGCTAGTGCCAATGCTAGCACCATCGACTTACGCCATTTATTGCGCTTTCCCACGTTACCTTCATTTCCCTTCATCTATCAATTTCGCTCTCGATATCCTATGTAATCACTTGAACGATTTCTATTTTAATTAATTGTTCTTATATTTATATTAGCCTTTTAAAGTTTAGCATTTCCGGCATAACTTTTATACTATTTCTCATCTATTTAATACATTAGTAAAACTCGAAATATTTCTGTAACATTAGATATAATGCGTATTTATTCTACAAATAACCAATTTAATCTACATAGCGATAAAAATAGCTTATTCGACATTAGACCTACGCATCGTTTTGTAATGTTTTTGTAATATTTCTCTACAATGTTTCAAAAAAAAGATAGGGAAAAGATTCCCTATCTACTGTTTCATTGATCTTAGAGCTTGTATCGATAATCTTACTAATAAAATGGCACATAAAAATAAACCTAAATAGGCGGCAGTATTTAAGTAAACCGCATAAGAATCATGAATAAATTGGGAGATAGCTAAAAGCGCCACGGATATAATGCCAAAGGTGATCCCTACTAAAAGCAGCACAAAGCGAGAAAACAAATGTGTAATAAAACGAGCATTATGTTCATCTGAAAAAACATCATGATGTAAAATAATCTTCCCGCTTTCAACGCGTTGAATTAGCTGATCTACTCTTCTTGGCATTTTACGTAAAGTAGGTATAAGCATGGACAGTTCTTCCTGAAGTCGCTCTTTAGTAGCCATTGGTTCTTTAAATGGCTTTAAGAAAGAGGCACGCATATATGTAGCAGAAAAATCCTTTGCCTCGGTAAAAATATCAAAACGGGAATCAATTACTCGTAAAGTGCCATCCAGTGTCACTAAGGATCGAAGAGCCAACCCTACTGCAGGATAGAACGCTAAACCAAAGTCCCTTACTACTGTAAATAATGCATGAATTAATTCTTCAGTCGGTATACGATCAACATAGGAGATTTTTAATAAAATTTGATCAATTGCTTGCTCCATCCTTGCACGGTCTGCGTGATCAGCATTTTCCACTAATAATGTTAAGCCATCATATAAAACGCTTGAATCATTAAGCTGAATGCCCATCAAGAATAGCTTCAAACCCTCCTGCTGTGTAGCGCCTAATCGCCCAACTGCACCAAAATCAAGCAGAACTGGTGTGCCATCTGTTTCATCGATGTGGATATTTCCTGGATGCGGGTCTGCATGGAAAATTCCAGAGAATAACATTTGTTCAAAAAATGAATATAATACTGTTCTTGCGAATTGCCTACGATCGATAGACAACCGTTTGAATTCAGCTGCCCCATCTGCTACGCTTTGCCCTCGAATATATTCCATCACAATGACGTTCTCATTACTGTAGGCTGTGTATATTTTAGGTATTCGAACTTTATAGTCACTTTTCGCTAGAGCATTTTTGACCTGTAAAGTATTACGGACCTCAATATCTAAATGAATCTCCTCACGTAATCCATCCGCAAATCCACCAGCTAGCTCCCGAAAGCCTAATGACTCTGCCCAAGTTGATTTTGTTGAAAGCCAGTTGGCAAACTCCTCTAAAATTTCAAGATCATCACGCATGATTCCTTTTACTTCTGGACGCAAAAGCTTAACTACAACATCTTCATAATTTTTAAGTCGCGCCTTATGCACCTGACCAATAGAGGCAGCCGCAATGGGTTCCATTTGAAAATGGCTAAATATTTCATTCATTGGTTGTGGAAGTGAGCCTTCTAAAATTTGTGTAACTTGCTCCTCTGGTAAAGGCTTCACACGGTGCTGAAGTCTTTCTAGCTCATCTATAAAAATGGGCGAAAATAATTCCTTCCTCGTTGACAGTACTTGTCCAAATTTAATGAAAATCCCACCACATTGCTCTAATGTTGCTCTTAAGGCAATGGCAAGCTCTTTTTCATTTTCACGTTGCCTAGCATATTTAATCGTTTGCACAACACCGTTTGTGACAGCAATTTTTAGTACTTGCCTTAAACGTTTCTGTTGTCGCCAATAGCTACGCAGTCGAAATAACATGGATTTTTGGCCGTTTCGCCGGTCTCCTGTTGCTATACCACTTGGATCAAACAGTTCAAAAACTAAATAGAGTAACATAGAAATGAGTAGCATACTCCCAATCCAAATGAGCGTACTGACTTCTGTCACCGTTTGCATCATCGTTTCTGATAAAAAATCCGTATGGCGCAAATAAGAATACCAGTAAACAAAAGAGGTTAATGTCACACTAATAACAACCGATAGCACTCTACGAACAAAATTGATATTGGAGCCAATTAATCGTCCACTAACAATGTAAATCAAACCAGATACTATGATAATTTGGATCAAAAACTTCAAAAAAATCAACAGTGTCACCTCCTGCACCATTTCCATCTCTTACTACCGCTAGTATAGCAAATTTATGTACTAACTTTCTTTTACAAGGATCATAACTAATATTTTGTTATCCAAAATTGCCCATGAGCCGCTTAACTTAACAAATAGGAAAGGGACGCTGTCAGCCAGCATCCCTTCATTCATTAGTTAGTAGAAAGCACTTTTTCCCAATCAATTGTGCCATTTTTAATTTGTTCTCGTTTTTCTTTATTCATAATGTCATTAGGGCGCCCGCCTTTTGGCCAGTCTTTATCGTGGTTTGCCCATTCTGGTCGATCCTGCGATAAAATAAAAGCGGCTAAATCAGCAGCATCCTGATCTGTTAAAGTACCTGCTGCTCCGACTGGCATATTGTTTTGAATATAACCAGCCATTTTTGATATCCGCGCCATCCCTGCTCCATCATTGAAGGAATTATCTCCCCATAATGCAGGACCTGTATTTGCACCCGTACCAGAACCATCAGCAGCATGACAAGCTATACAGGACTGTCCATAAAGCTCCTCACCATTTGCAACATCTGGAATCGGAACATTCTTCATATCACTTGTACCAGCCCATTCACGTTTTGCTCCTATTGGTACACCTTCAGAAATATAAGCAAAATACGCTACCATGGCCTCCAATTCATCACTATTCATTTCAAATTTTTTACCATTCATACTACGAACCATACAGCCATTAATACGCTCTTCTATCGTCACAACATCACCAGAGCGTCCAATATATTGTGGATAATTTGCCATGACCCCTACTAACGACGATGCTTGCTCATCATAGCCTGCTCCTGCATGACAGCTTGTGCAAGATAATTGATTCCCCACATATTCATCTGCTGCAACATGTGTGTTATTCACTAGCTCATAGCCGTATAATATCGCCTCTTTCATAGGTCCATCCGGCACCTCTTCAATACTTGGTGGAGCATAGACCAACGACTGAGCAGCTGCTGTTGTTGGTATTTGTGTCTGCACTGTCTTTTCATCCTTGCCAGCATTTGACTCTACTGAAATTTTGTCGCTGACAATTGTTCCAACAAAGATTGAGCCTGCTAACAGTACTGTCCCTGCTACTCCTGCTACTATAGGTTTCATCTATAATACCCCCCTTTGTATCTTCCTTTTCATTTTAGCAACATAGCAATTATTTGGATGTGATTTTTCTCACACATACCTAAAACAGAACCATTAAGATGATAAAAATGGTTAAAATATACATTTGTTATTGTCCTACAACAAAGAAAACAAGACTTAATACCTCTTGCAGTATATAGCCATATCTGAATAAAAAAGTGTCGAGCACATCATGTACTCGACACTCATCTAGCCTTTTACAATTTACATACTCCATCGGCACATACAGACTCACCATTTCCCATTATCTTTATTATTGGTTGGATACCCGCTTTTTCCGCCGCTTGATGTAAAGTTTTTACAAAAACCTCATTTGGTTCAGCGCCTTTAATACCATATCTATTTTCAAACACAAAGAATGGTACACTTTGTACCCCCAGTTGTTGGGCATCATAGCGATCCTGTTCTAATGCTTCACTAAAGTCAGCCGATGTTATGATTTTCTTCGCTTCTTCCACATTTAAATTTAATTTCGCAATAACTTTTAATAAAAAATCGTCATCATTTACATCTTTACCCTCTTTAAAATAACCAGCCATTAATGCTTCTGTATAAGCCGTCGCTTTACCAAATTGCTGTGTCCACTTCGCTAAACGATGTGCTTTTTCAGTATGGGAAGTGGACATCTTAGCAAATTCATAATCCAAACCAACCTCCATTGCTCTCATAGCTATGCCCTTGACCATTTCTTTTACTTCTTCTAGCGTGATATCATATTTTTTAGCCATCGCCTCGTAAAAGGTTGGTGCATTCACTTTTGGTATATCTGGGTCTAATTGAAATGCTTTATATTCAATTTCCACTAGTCCTGTATAGCCTGCAATATCAATTGCCCGTTCTAGTTCTCGCTTGCCAATATAACAAAACGGACATGTGAAATCAGAAAAGACTTCAATTTTCAAAGCTATCCCCCCTTATAAAATGTCCATCCAAATTTTTATCGCTGTTGCTAATATAAGAACCGCTAAAATAACTTGTAGGAATTTCGTATTTAACTTCCCCCCTACTTTCGCACCAAGTGGAGCCGCTATTAGACTAGATACAATTAAGATGAGCGCTGGAAGATATTCAACTTGTCCTGTCATTAATTTTCCAACGGTACCTCCTATTGAGGAAATAAAAGTAATAGCAAGGCTTGACGCAATGGTCATACGTGTTGGGATTGCTAAGACAACAAGCATTATTGGCACTAATAAAAAGCCACCAGCTGCCCCCACAATCCCTGAACCGATACCAACAATAAATGCTAATATGACTGCAAGTGGTTTATTAAAAGTAATCTCCTGCATCGATTTATCATCAATTTGCTTTTTCGGGATGAACATCATCACAGCTGCAATCAACGCAAGGATACCATAGACAATGTTAATACCGGACTCTGATAAAAATTTTGAACCAAAGCTCCCTACAAAGCTTCCTGTTAATATGGAGCTCCCCATATAGATTATAAGTGATTTATTTAAATATCCCCCTTTGCG
The DNA here is from genome assembly GCF_038069745.1 of Lysinibacillus sp. FSL M8-0134. NCBI lineage: Bacteria > Bacillati > Bacillota > Bacilli > Caryophanales > Bacillaceae > Lysinibacillus > Lysinibacillus sp. FSL M8-0134. The sequence goes on from NZ_JBBPAJ010000002.1 coordinate 207,616, forward strand.
ATATACCCAAACTCCAGCAAGCGCAGCAAAAAGCACTTGAATCGCACTAATCCCTGACACCTCATGTGCAGAAAAGGCCGCAAAACCTAATAATGGCGGGATATATAGTAGCATCGGGAAATTAATGATAGCACCACCAATCCCCAACATCCCCGATACAAATGAACCAAGAAAACCAATAAGTAAAATGGTTAAGATCCATGCAATATCCATTTGTTTTTCCTTCTTTCTGACTGCAATCAATAAAGAGAAAGGAGGGTTGTTCTACTGTAATAGACAACCCTCAATCCGCTCTATGCTTTCTGAATTAAAAATGTAATGATGCCAGCCTCTTCGGAGTGGTCTAAAATGATATGACCCCCAGCTTTTGCCCAAGCAGGAATATCCGCTAAAGCTCCTTTATCTGTCACCTGAACTTCTAAAACTTCCCCTGCCTTTAAGGTGTCGATTGCTTTTTTTGTCTTCACAATAGGCATTGGACAAGACAGGCCTTTTGCATCTAGTTGTAAATTAGGTTTCATCATAATCTCCTTCGACTCGGCAAAGCTTGTAAGTGATTTTGCCGAGTCTTCTTGTTTTTTATCTTCATGAAGGAAGAGCGCCTTCAATCCACGGAATTTACATGCTATAAGCATGCATGCGTACTCATTGCACTTTAGCATGCTCTATCGTACAGCACAGCGATTTGGTCCAATTTCCATTTCTGTTTGTTCATCTGGTGCAGGTGTTATTTTTCCCATATTGACCTGACGAATTTCTTGATAAGCATTCGGCTGTGGAGGCAGTTGATCGGTCACCACATGTCTAAATTCTTCTTCATCTTGTATATTCAAACCATGGTTTTGGGCAAACAAATCTCCTAAGCGTTTTGCCACGGTTCCATCTTCATTCAACTCATCAATAATCATAAAATGCGCTGGTAATACAATAAGTTCATCAGACAATTCGCGATAACGCTTGTAAAGCGTAACACGTAAATCTCCAACCCAATCATCAGCAAGTCCCGCTAAATCAGGACGTCCGATTGAATCAATAAATAAAATATCTCCTGTTAACAGATATTTGTTATCGACCACAAATGAAGTAGAACCAATTGTATGACCTGGAGAATAGATAGCTCCTACATCTATTTTAGATGCTCCGATTTGAACAGTTGTTCCATCAACTAATGGCGTATATTGAAAGACAACCTCTTCCGCATCTTTTGGTGGTAAATAGTAAGCTGCACCAGTTGCTTCTGCTATATGGCGACCACCTGAAATATGGTCTGCATGTAAATGTGTATCAAAAACATGTTTAATTTTAACGTTCTGTTGTTCTTCAAAGCTTGTGAATATATTCGTAAAACGAACAGCATCAATGATAGCAGCTTCTCCTTCAGATATGATCATATAAGAAAGACAGCCCTTTCCTAAACGGACAAACTGATAAAGCTCGCCACCACCTGTTAAATCGCCAACTTTAATCGGCTCTAGGTATTCACTCCAAGATTTCATACCTCCTGCTAAATAAGCAACATCTCGACCTGCTTCAGCTAGCATTTCCGCGATCATCAATGATGACCCCTCTTTTGCACAAACTACTAATACTTCTTTATCTGATGGGATTTCCGGTAAAATCTCCTCAATTCCATCTAACAGTTCAAAATACGGAATATTTAAGTACTCAAAGCGGCGACCATCAATTTTCCAATCTTCAAATGCATCCGCATTACGAACATCTAAAATAAACAATTCTTCATTGTTAATAACCTTTTTAGCAACTTGTGACGCATTCCACTTCTGAATTGACATACAGTTTACCCCCATAGGTATAATTTTAATGTTTTTTATAGCGGAGAGCTTTCTCCACTCTCCGCCTTGAAGTACAAGTCTTTAGAAAGTTAGAGATGGCGCTGCATCTTTCGCAAATTCAAGGAATGTTACAGCTCCGCCAACCTCAATACCATCAATAAAATCTTCCGTCGATAAACCCATTACATCCATAGTCATTTGACAAGCAATAAATTTCACACCTAATTCCTGTGCCATTTCCACCAATTGAGGAATGGCCGGAACATTTGCTTTTGCAAAACCTTCCGCAAAATGCTCTGCCCCAGCAGGCATTGGTAGCGCATGCATACCTTGCTTATGAATAAAATTCAATCCTTCAAATGTGAAGAAGATTGCTACCTCCTTTTCTGAAGCTGCCGCTGCCGTTGCGATATTAAACACCTTATAAGCATCAAATAAACCACCATTACTTGCAATAATTGCTACCTTGTTTGACATAATAAAATTCCTCCAATTTAAATGTTTTTTGTAAGTTCACCCTTCCAGGATGTCATTCCTGGTAAGACATTAAATACCTTTGTAAAACCATGTGAAGCAAGCTTCTGCGCAGCCATATCACTGCGTTTGCCGGTACGACAAATAATATAAATCTCCTGCTCTTTATCAAGCTCTGAAAGACGTGCCTCTAGTTCGCCCATTGGGATAGATTTTGCCCCTTCAATATGGCCAAAAGCGAATTCCGCTTCCTCACGTACATCAAGAATTAATCCTTCACGACTAGTGATTTGTTCTAGATCAATTGTTTGATCAAACGTTATGTCTTCTATTTGATCGTTGGTACATTTACGAATATAATGTTTCAGCACGCCATCCTCTTCTATAGTACCTATATATTGGTGGCCTACAGTTTCAGCCCATGCCGCAATATCGGCTTTTGACCCTTTATCTGTCGCAGATACTTCTAAAATTTGACCATCCACTAAATCAACCATAGCTTTTTTTGTTTTCACAATCGGCATCGGGCAAGAAAGGCCCTTGGCATCTAGCTGAAAATCCACCTTCATATTTTCGACAACCTCCATATACCATACCCGGTATTATTTTTAACAAAAAAATATAGATATTATCTATATTTGTACTTTACCCTCCCAAGCTAACATACCACCAGCCATATTCGATGCATCAAAGCCATTATCTTCTAATAGCTGGGTAGCACGACCACTACGGGCACCTGAACGACAAACCATAATATACGACTCATTTTTATTTAATTCATGCAGTCGAAATTCCAATAAACCAAGCGGTATATGCATAACATCTGGTATATGTCCAGCTTGTACCTCATCTACCTCTCGAACATCAATAAGGTTCAGCTTTTTCCCCTGATCTATCAAATGTTGTACTTCATTCGCCGTAATTTCCTTCATTCTATCTCCTCCTAGTAAGCACTCATACCACCTCGAACATTGGTAACACGTTCAAAGCCTTGCTTTTTCAATTGTTTACACGCCTGACTACTTCGCATACCACTTTGACAAATAACGATTACTTCTTTATCCTTTGGCAAATTGTCAAAGCTCGATCCAAGTGGCATGTTTTTAAATTGAGAGATATGCCGACCTTTATATTCAGCAGGTGTGCGTACATCGATAAATATCTTATCCTTATCATTCAGCATATTTTTTAATTGCGCTGTCGAGATTGACTGAACGCCCTTTGTTGGTTTCATTCGCCAAATAAAAAATACAGCGATTAACGCAATAATTATCCATATCTCCAAATAATCATTCCTCCTTCTTTATACGTTAAAGGGTATATAAATTTATCGGCTTTTCACAACTAGATCCATTGCCTCTTGGATGGCTAGATTCATTTTTTCTGCATCACCTTCGGCAGTCGATACACAATCCAATAAATTTTCACTTACAATAACACCGATCGTCCGATCAACCGCAGAACGAACGGCAGATAGCTGTGTGATCACATCCTTACAGCTTTGACCTTCTTCCATCATGCGTAAAATACCACGCAATTGACCTTCCATACGTTTCACACGATTTGCAGTGTTTGAGCCATATGCCATTCTGTTATGCCCCCTTCCAAAACGATTGATTGAACTTACTTACGAGATTCATATTATACCCCTATAGGTATATTGTCAACACGAAAGCTTCAACCTTTTTTCTTTAAGGACTGTAATCCGTCGTTTATATGCCTCTTTCTGGTCTCTTCACTTTTTTATTTCTACCCGTCACTATGCCCACAATAAAAAAACCCTGCTATGAGTTTTTTCTCATAACAGGGAATCCTCTTTTTATTTAGCTAATTGCATGGCTGGTCCGAAGAACTCATAGTGAATTTTCTCATCCTTCACGCCAATTTCCTGTAAATTTTTAATAACAGCTTCCATGAAGCCTACAGGTCCACATACATAAACATCTGCATTATCAGCTACTTTTTCTGCTAATAATTCTTTTGTGATAAGCTTGTCTTCATCAGAATATAAAGCTGTATATGAAGCATTTGGCAACGCATTTACTTTCTCCTTAATGTCATCGCTAAATGCCACAACTTTCTCATTACGAGCACATTGGATAAAGTTAACTTTATTTGTTGCATCTTCTTTTAAAGATTGTAGCATACTGTTTAAAGGTGTTACCCCAATACCACCACTCACAAATGTAATTGGTGCAGCAGTTTCCTCTAGAACAAATAAACCAGCTGGAGCACTTACATCTACTAAATCTCCAACTTGTAAGTTATCGTGAATAAAGTTAGAGACTTTACCATTTGGTGTATGATCGCTTTCGCGTTTTACTGAAATACGATAGCCATCTTCTGCACTTGCCTGTGAAAGTGTGTATTGACGATTCATTAAATACTCTTCGCCCGGCACTTTTACACGAATGCTAATGTATTGGCCTGGTTCATAAGTCGGTAATGGTGAACCATCTTCATTTACAAAATAAACAGATGTAACTAAGTCGCTTTCTACAACTTTTTTCGCCACTTTTAATGGTTTAAATAGGCGCCATCCACCATTATTTTCAGCCTTTTGGTATAACTCTTCTTCCACTTGAACGAAAATATCAGCTATAACGCCATAAGCCTCAGCCCATGCATTAATAATATCATCTGTTGCTGCGTCACCAAGTACTTCTTTAATTGCTTTTAATAGATGTTCTCCAACAATTGGGTAATGTTCAGGTAAAATGCCTAAACTACGGTGTTTATGTGCTATAAGCATTACAGCAGGTAAAATCGCTTCTAAGTTTTCAATATGAACAGCAGCAGCATAAACAGTGTTAGCTAATGCTGTTTGTTGACGGCCTTGTTCTTGATTCGTGTGATTAAAAATGTTCAGTAATTCTGGATGAGCTTGAAACATATTTTTGTAAAACGTCTTTGTAATTTCAACACCATGAACTTCTAATACAGGTACTGTTGCCTTAATAATTTTAATAGTTTCTTGTTTTAACATATCGCTTACCATCCTTTCGTGATTACAATATAACGCTTTCATTTCCTTAAAGCAATATATGAAATACATCTTTAACAAAATGGACATAATTAATGTATTTTAAATACATCTTTAAAAAACGTTTGAAAATATTATACTTCAATGTAAAAATGCTATAATAATTTTGAATTATAGAAAGTAGGGTGTTCTAATGCGCTTAACTTTATACACAGACTACTCTTTGCGTACGCTTATTTATCTAGGTGCAAAGGAAGACGGCCAATTATCAACTATTCAAGAGATTTCAGATGCTTATAATATATCGAAAAACCACTTAATGAAGGTGACACATCAGCTTGGATTATTAGGCTATATTGAAACAATCCGTGGTCGTGGTGGCGGTATTCGCCTCGCTATCGATCCAAAAACTATTACTATTGGTGAAATTGTGCGTCATACAGAAGAGGATTTTCACCTTGTAGAATGTTTCGACAAAGAAAATAATCTATGTAAAATAGCCCCAGAATGTCAGCTAAAAGGTGTTCTGTACGAAGCTTTACAAGCCTATTTAAGTGTGCTAGATCGTTACACTTTAGATGATTTCCTACATTCTAAAGAAAAATTAATGGCTCTTTTGCTAGGTAAGTAAAAATACCCGCTCAACACTTGTTGGACGGGTATTTCTTTATGAAGATTCTTATAATTGCTTTGAAAAGAAAATCATATCTAAGGCACGAATGCCGTTTTCATAAATTGGTTCTGGGTATTTACGAAAGAAATCTTTTTCAATAGCCTCCATGCGGAAGCCTGCTTTTTGATAAAAGGCAATATTATCAATACTTGAATTTGCTGTTCCAACTAGAACGGTTTTATAGCCTTCCATCTGGCATATTTCAGTGAGTTGTCGTAATACTTCCTTACCTATTCCCTTCCCTTGATACGTTGGAATAATAGCAATATTCTTCAACTCAATTGTTGTATTAGATTGGGGAATTATTAAGGCTACCCCAGCTAGCACCTCGCCACACTTAATTTTATATAAGGTACCCTGATCTAGGTAGTCACGAACTACCTTTTCACTGTCATCCGCTAGTAAGAGCTGCGGTAAGAAGTCTTCACGTTTACCATCTACTTTCTCTAGCGATGTTCTGTAACGAACAAAATCCTCCCGTTCAAAGACATTTAACACACATGGTTGCTTTTCTTTTACCTCTAACCATGAATGCTCTTCTGGATATTCACTTTCAACTCCTAATCGAATAAAAGATAGCTTTTCCTGTGCCTTTTGTGAACGGATATTAACCTTCCTTGCACCTGCAAAAACACGTAATAAACCAAGTTCAAAAAAAGCAATATCTAAGATAGCTGTTTTGGCTTCAAGATTATAGCCCTTTCCCCAAAATGGGTAGCCAAGCCAAGACCCAATATGACAGCTCTTTTTTTGATGGTCTATAAACATTAATGATGTCACGCCAATTAGTTGCCCTTCCTCATTCAAGACAACACGAGGAACTGTTTTACCTTCTTCTTCATCCACACATTCACGTTTAATAAAATTAATTGTATCCTCTACCTTACCAGCAGGTAACCCAAGCGCATCTCGAACCTGTGGCATAGAAGACAATTCATGCATGGCTTCAGCATATTTAATATCATGCTTCACTAAAGTTACCGCCATCTACTATTCCCCTTTACTAACATTGTATTTTTTAACATTCTTTAAGAATATATTCATATCCCTGACCGTCAATTATATGATAGCTGCCAGGACACACCAAAACGATCCTGAATCCACGCAAACTTTTTAGAAAACCCATAATTATCAAGAGGCATTAATGCAAGTCCACCTTCTAATATGTGCGTAACTAAATAGCTTATTTCTTCCTCCGAATCACACTCTATAAAGATAGACGTGGATGGGGTAAATGTGAAATTGTGCTGGATAACACTATCATTCACCATTAATTTTAATCCCTTTAAATGGAGAACTGCCATCGCCACTTGCTGTGAATTTTCCGTATACGACAGACTGGCAACCTCTAAATCTGTAAACCATTGCTGATACTGTTCAATAGCTTCATTCGCTTGCCCTTGAAACATTAAAAATGTAGTTGCACTTTTCATCTATTTTTTTGCTCCTTCATAGTGAGTGATCCATTGTGCTGGGGTCATTTTTGAAACAAGCTCTCCTATTAAATCAAATGGAATATATTTTGTACTTGTAAAACGAATACAGCTTTTCCCCATGTTTAACTTCGTTGATACTCTCTTCGCATATTCTTCCTGAAACCAAGAGAGCAATGCTGGATCTGCGTATATCCCCATATGGTATAGCGCAATATGACGTTTTTGGACTGCAAGGCTAATAAAAGGTAATGGGGTATTTGGTGTAACATGATAGCCATCTGGATAGGCTGTTAAAGGAACAACATAGCTAACCACGCCATATTGCATTGTTTGTTCAAATCCATCTGGTATATTCGTTGCAACAACATCTACAAGCTGGCTAAACGCAACACGCCATTTTTCTTCAACTTGCTCCATGTATATATTCTCCATACCTATTGCCTCACTTTATCATTTATTTTAAAATCTTTATTCATTTGCCTCAGCTTTTGCTTTGCGATATAACTCCTTGGTTTTGTAGCCTAATCCAATAATTTCGCGCATCTCTTGTAGGCGGGCTATTTGTGTATCCTGTTTTTTAGCACTATAAATATAACGCGCCCAGTCCTTTTGATAGCCTGGTGTTAGCTCATCATAAAATGCTAAATCATAAGGGTTGTCTGCAAGTGAATCACGTAATTGAGGAATCATCCTTTCATAATCACTTACACATTGACTACTTGCCGTCTTCTTTTTCCCTTTTCCTTTACCATCTCGCTTGATGCTTAAAATTGAAAATGTATCATCTAATGACATTAGGCTAGCAAATTTCAAATCACTACCAACGATGTACTTTTCGTCGTCAACTTGGATTGCTGGAAAAATTTCATCACGATGGATAAACTGTTCATATTTTTTATTCCCCTTTTTAGGATAAACAAAAAATAAGTAACCTTGTTCTTTTAGACGAGTACCTTTTAACACTTTTTGTAAATACGTTACCATCTCCTCCACAGAGAACACAAATGAAATAATGCGATCAAAAGGTGCTTCTCCTACCTGAGAAATCCCTTCTAATGGCAAATCTTGTGGTTGATTGACTATAGAAACTGATAATTCATCATTCAGTTTAAATTTTTTCTGCATAGCTTACATTCCTCTCCTACTGCTTCTTTATTTCAATTTTAGCATTTAACAAACTGCTCATACATTTACATCTTAGTTTTGATAGTATACTGAAATATTCAAAACTTGGGTATAAAAATATTTCAAGTTTTCCTCTAGTTAGAGATGAATGCCCCCCATAGGTGATATTTTTCGGAAAAAGAAAAAGAATCGAGATGGTACTTCTCGATTCCTTTTACTTACAGTCTAATCACTTGAAATAATCCCAAGGTTTAGTTTGTTACTTTATTTTATTTTAGCGGTAGCCATAATCCCTTTAATAATCGGAATAGCCGTCCCTATTATAATGACCGGTAAAAACCACCAGCCTATGGAATTGGCTTCACCAAGACCTATACGAACCATTTGAATCGAAATAAATGCGAATAAAATGAGACACAGGTTTTTTACTTCATTTAGTATTTTTCTGCTATTTAAATAAAATGCTTTTACATTATTTTCATTCAAACGTGCTGGATAATTATGCATATGTGGTACCTTTTCTAGAAGCCCCAATACAATCCATAAAAACAAACCAATGAATGGTAAAATAAATAGCTCTATTTTCGAACCCCAACGATCAACCTCACCTAAACCATTAAAATGACCAGGAATTTCGCTAGGTATTTTACCCCAGAGTAAAATAATATAAAGGATAGATACAATAAATGCACTACCACCAATATAGTCCCATATCTTTTCTGATTTAGTTTTTGGTAGTTTTAAAATTGGCCTATACATTTTTCCCACCTCTGTTCATTTCCTTTATTATTTCTACGTACAATTACGGTTTAAGTTTCAAAATTCACGAAAATTGACTTAGTATTCAATACAGGCCATTAATTATCCCTATTATTAGCAGTATTATAGCCGAAAAATCTCCATTTTTTATTACTCTAATCATAATTTAATACTATCTTCAAACTATTAACTACTGTAAAAATACTCATAATACTTTGTAAAATCCATATAATCTGATATAAATGATATATATACATATTTCATTATTTTGTAACATTTCTACTAATTACTGAGAAAGGATATTTCAACTATGCGATTTACTATCTACAAGAAATTATTACTCGGTTTTTTTATAGTTATTTTAGTTCTTGTTACAACAATCGGCTTAAATATAAAACAGCTGGATTCAGTAAACAAAACATATCAATTATTACTGGAGGAGCAAACTACTAAATCTATAAGTATTCAGGAATTACGTGTAATAGCTAAACAAGAAATTGTAAGTATGCGAGGTTATTTACTTCTTGGAGACAAACAAAATTTACAAAGTAATCAAGATTCACGAGAGGAATTTAAGAAAAAATCTGAAGAGTTAATGGCCACTTTGGATTCAGAAGAATCTATTAAATTCCTAGAAGCTATTAACAAAAGCGAGCAAAACGTCCAACAATTTGCGGACCGAATGTTTTCTTTAAAAGCTGAAGGAGAAACAGAAAAGTATGAAAAGCTTGATAGTACTCAAGGTCGATTAATTATCAAACAGTTCGATGAACGTGTTGAAAACCTTTCTAATTATCAAAGTAAATATATTGAAGAAAAGATGGCTGCTACATCAAAACAAATCCAAGATATTAAATTCCAAATGATTCTTCTTGGGGTCTTCGCTGTTGTCATAAGTCTGATAATTGCTATGGTTGTAGGTAGTTTAATGTCTCGTCCTATCAATGGCATGGCTAAGGCAGCGAAAAGAATAGCTGAAGGTGATTTAACAGCCGAACAAATTCGCATTAAAAATCGCGATGAGGTTGGAGATTTAGCACTAGCATTTAATCAAATGGCTACAAACTTAAAGGAGTTAATTAAGAATGTACGTCAGAACACTGTGCAAGTTAGTGGCTCAGCAGCAGAATTAACAGCAAGTGCTGATCAAACTATACAGGCTACCGAACAAATCACTTCTTCTATTCAAGAGGTTGCTAGTGGCTCGGAGGCTCAGGGTAAAAATGCTACAGAAAGCTCTGAAGCAATGAAAAACATGACAAATGGTATACAACAATTAGCTTCTACAACAGCAGCTGTTTCTGAATTAGCAATGGAAACAAACTCAGAAGCTAAAAAAGGTAATGAATCATTACATCGTGTCATTTCCCAAATGACTACAATCAACACAGCCGTCCTAGAGTCTGCAAGTGTTGTTAAAAATTTAGATGGTCATTCTATTGAAATCGGCAATATTATTAGCATTATTACTGACATAGCAGAGCAAACAAATTTATTAGCCCTCAATGCTGCTATCGAAGCAGCCCGTGCAGGTGATCATGGGCGCGGCTTTGCTGTGGTTGCAGACGAAGTGAAAAAATTAGCTGAGCAATCAAAAAAATCTGCAGAGCAAATTGCTACTTTGATCTCCGAAATTCAGCAAGATACAAGCCGTGCTGTAGCTGTGATGGATACAGGTACCCAAGAAGTTCAAATTGGTATGCAAGTAGTAAAAGTGGCTGAAGAAGGCTTCGCCAAAATTGTTGAGCTTATTGAACAAGTATCCATGCAAATTCAAGAGGCCACAACCGTGTCTGAGGAAATGTCATCGAGCGCGGAGCAAATTTATGCTTCCTTTGATGAAATAGCAACGATTGCTCAAATGTCCTCATCCAATTTGCAAAATGTCGCTTCTGCCTCGGAAGAACAATTAGCTACAATTGAAGAGGTAGCAGCTTCTGCATCAACTCTTTCCAATATGGCAGAAGAACTTCATACGCAAGTCTCTCGCTTTAAATTAGATTAAAACAAGAAAAAGACTGCTCATTTTCTTTAGGTGTGTTGCCTATAGAAAATGAGTAGTTTTTTATTTACTTATTTGAATGCTTCTTTTATAAGAGCAATCAAATCCTTTATAGCTTTTTCCTCTTGTATTCTATAATTTTCACTATCAATTCGTAGCATCCCCTTTTCATTGATAGAAATATGATATGAACTGTTTTTGTGATAAATAATAAACATATATCCTTCGGTATAAGAAAAATGTGAGTTAGACCGTTTTACTTTTAAATCTTCTAGTGATTCGGTTAACGAGAGAAATAAAGGATTATCTTTATTAATGTTTATTATCTTGGTCGTTGATTCATTTAAGATACTAATTTTATGAACTTTCTTCACCTAAATGATCTGTAGAAAGAAAATCCTTTATAAGGTATTTTGTTTTGTATACATTGTAAAAATTTAATAAGATCATTGCTATTAAAAATAATGCTAGAATACAAATAACTTTTTTCTTTATTGAAAACAGCTCCTTCATATTATGTAAAACTACTTTTCTTCTATCCATAATGTTAATCCATAAATTTAATTATATACCATTAATTACTATATAAAATAGGCATTTGCACATACCATTGAATATCAAAATTTTATTAAATTGCCACGCCTTTTAGACAGAATTAAAAAAATTTTTAGAAAATTATTGACAGCGCATTAATATCCAAGTAATATTGCTTTCAATAACACATTGCAGGCCAAGATTGGAAATAGTAAAAGTGGTTGTGTACTTGTAGAGAGCCGATGGTTGGTGTAAATCGGTAGACACACATTTTGAACTCGTCCATGAGCTACTCCCTGAACATATTAGTAAGGGATGTCGGTTTCCCCCGTTAACAGGATAGACAGTGATAGCTGTCGATAAGAGGATATTTTCTGTAAAGAAAATGTCAATTAGAGTGGTACCGCGAGCATAAACTCGTCTCTATTTTTATAGAGACGGGTTTTTTTTATTTTTATTAAATCATTGGCCTAAGTGTAGATTTTAAACTGATTACTACAAAAGGAGTGTTTGAAAATGGGAAGAAAAATTTGGGTGTTTGATACAACTTTACGTGATGGCGAACAAGTGCCAGGAGCTAAACTAAATCTGTATGAAAAAGTTGAGATTGCCCAGCAACTAAAAAAATTAGGGGTCGATATTATCGAAGCTGGATTCCCTGCTTCCTCACAAGGTGATTTTGATGCCGTCAGAGCTGTTGCTGAAAAGGTTGGCAATACAAATGACATTATGATTACGGCATTAGCACGTGCTGTAAAGGCGGATATTGATGCCGTCTATAATGCTGTCAAATACGCTGAAAACCCAATGATTCATATGGTACTTGGTACATCTGATATTCATGTGGAGAAAAAATTCAGCAAATCAAAGGATCAAATTCTTCAAATTGGCGTTGATGCTGTGAAATACGCAAAAACACTATTACCACAAGTTCAATATTCAACAGAAGATGCATCTCGTTCAGATTTTGAATATCTATGGAAAACGATCGAAGCTGTTATGAGAGCTGGCGCAACTATGATTAACGTTCCTGATACAGTAGGCTTTGCAGAACCAGAGGAATTTGGAGAAATGATTTTTAAATTAAATGACCGTATGAAAAATTTAGATGACAGCGTTCTTTTAAGTGTTCATTGCCACAATGACCTTGGAATGGCAACGGCTAATACGCTTGCTGCCATTAAAAATGGTGCAGATAAAGTAGAGTGTACAATTAATGGTATTGGCGAACGTGCAGGTAATGCTGCATTAGAAGAAGTTGTCATGGCCCTAAAAACTCGTAGCTCTATTTATAATGCTGAAACACGCATCAATACAAAAGAGATTATCAATACCTCTCGTCTTGTTTCTAGCTTTATGGGCTTAGATGTTCAGGTCAATAAAGCCATTACAGGAGATAATGCATTTGCTCATTCTTCTGGTATCCATCAAGATGGGTTGCTAAAATCTCGTGATGCTTATGAAATTGTCCATCCCGAAGACGTAGGTCTTGATGATATGGAGCTAGTACTAACAGCTCGTTCTGGTCGTCATGCCGTAAAAAATGCTCTTGAAAAATTAGGGTTTTCTAATCTTTCAACAGATGAATTTGAAGGGATTTTTGAAGGCTTCTTAAAGCTAGCCGATGCAAAAAAAGAAGTATACGATCACGATTTATACGTTATTGTTGAAAGCTATTATGAAAAGCATGATGCCAACAATAAGAACGCTACACACTACAGTGACCAATTCTTTGATTTCGAAGATCTACAAGTCGTCAGCAATGCAAGCTTCCCTTCTGCAAGTGTTAAGATCTGTAAAGGTGGCGAGGTGTTTAAAGCAAGTGCAGTGGGCTCTGGCCCAATTGATGCTTTATATTCAGCCATTGCAGAAATTACAAACATTGATGTAAAGCTTGTGGAGTACAATATCAATAGTGTCTCACGAGGCAAAGAAGCTTTAGGTAAAGTAAAAATTACGATTGAGCATGCAGGTGAAAAGTATATTGCTAAAGCAGCAGATACAGATATATTAAAGGCAAGCGCCCTTGCCTATATTAATGCCATCAATAGCATTGTCGTGGCAAAATTAACACCTGTGATGAATTAAATAATAGAAGAGAGCAGTATGGCTTTAAGAGTCATACTGCTTTTTGATGCTAGAGACTGTCCCTCACTAATTTTTGATACTCCTCATCAATTCGCTCTACATCTAGACGTTCAAACAATGGCGTCACATCTTGAATGATTGCAGGCAGTTCCACTTGTTCATGCCACATCATATCATTGATGCCTAACATGTTTCTTATTTTCTCAGCTGAAAACGGTAGAAACGGATGTAGTAGCTGGCCTAGATTAGCAATAATATAGACGCAGGTTGCTAATGTATGATTGCCAGCCTTCACATTTTCTTTTACCTGTAGCCATGGCTGTTGTTCGTCAAAATAGCGATTAGCCCCTCGAATATACTCAAAAATAGTCTCTAACGCCTGTTTGAAATGACCAGCCTCTATAAGAGTACCAGCTTCATTAAATAGCTGAATCGTTTGTTTACGAATGTCGCTATCCACTTCCGCTTGTGGCACCTGACAAGAGAATGATTTCTCAATAAACTTCAATGTACGGTTCACAAAATTACCATAGGCTCCTAGTAGTTCACCGTTATGGCTATAAATAAATTCGCGCCATGAAAAATCAGTATCACGGTTTTCTGGCGCATTTATTGTTAAAAAGTAACGAATAGAATCTGCATCATAGCGACTTAGAATATAAGGTACCCACACAGCCCAATTTTGACTAGTAGATAATTTGCGTTTTTCTAATGTTAAATATTCATTCGATACGATATGTGTTGGTAAAGCCTTAGCTCCGATTCCCATTAAAATTGCAGGCCAAATAACCGTATGGAAAGGAATATTATCTTTACCATGGACATAATACGAAATGGTTTCTTCATTCCATAAGTCTTCTATTGCTATTTGATGCTCTTTTGCCCATTCTAGACTGGCTGTTAAATACCCTGCAACTGCTTCAATCCAAACATATATCTTTTTCCCCTCAAAGCCAGGCACTGGAACATCTATACCATTTGGTAAATCTCTTGTTACCGCTCGGTCAGGGACTCCCTCTGCCAAATAGCGCTCCGTCAATCCTATAGCATTATCCCGCCAACGCTTTTCTGCCTTTGCTTCCGCTAAATAAGACTCGAGCCTTCCTTGAAATTGACTAAAGGTAAAATAAAAATGTTCTGTCTCTCTAATCACTGGCTCATTCCCACAAATTTTGCAGCGCTTATCAATTAAATCTAGCGGATCTAAAATTTCTGAGCAGTTATCACACTGGTCACCTCTTGCCTTCGCACCACAATTCGGGCATATCCCTTCGACAAAACGATCCGGTAAAAATTGCTTATCTGTCTCACAGTAAGCCTGTTCAATTTTTTTCTTGTATAAGAAATTGTTAGCAAGCAGCTGTAAAAATAAAGCCTTAACCGATTCATGATGATGCTCTGCGTCCGTTCTTGTGTATAAATCATAAGTAAATCCTAAGTCATTGAAACATCTTGTAAATTCATCATGATAATGATTGGCAATAGCCTCTGTTGTAGTATTTTCTTGTGCTGCACGAATTGAAATAGGCGTGCCATTACAATCACTGCCCGATACATATAACACCTGCTCGCCTTTTTGTCGGTAATATCTAGCCAAAATATCACCTGGTAATAATGCGGCAACATGACCTAAATGCAAAGAGCCATTTGCATACGGCCAAGCTCCTCCAATAACAATTGTCATTCTAAATTGCTCCCCTCACATAAAAAATGGTAAAAAAAATCGCCCTAATCAAATCTGATTAGGACGAGTATACCCGTGTTACCACCTATATTTACAAATAGCTCACACTATTTGCCTCTATCAGTACGTCTCATTCAATAAATAAAAGATACTGCCGCTGTTGTAACGAGTGCCCATCTCGTCGTAATCTACTTGCTAAAAAGCTTTCGGTACGAAGCTCAAAGGTCATTTTCAAAAGGGGTCATTTACCTCATTTCCACCAACAGAGGCTCTCTACAAAATGCTAGTCCAATTTACTTTTCCTTTTCAATGCTTTTCTTATAGGATTGGCACTATTTTACTCTTTCTTGTGCGAGATTGCAATGATTGTCGTTATAGCAGCCCTTCACCAAAAGTTGAGGGAGGAATGTTTGTAGGTAATTAATCTAGCGTTATGTTTAATAATGCTGTTAAATCCTCTATGACAATATCGGCCTTCGCTAATTCGTTATCTTGCGCAAAGTCAAAACGAACGCCTATCGACAGTAGCTGATTGTCATGTGCAGCCTGAATATCAGAAGATCGATCTCCTACTACTGCTCCGTCCTGTACTCCATTTTCAATTATTACCTTTTTGACCAATTCGGATTTATGACCACTTGCAATAGATTGAATGCTATATATTCCCTTTATAAAGCGTCCTAATTGATATGTTTCAACAATTGCCTGTAAATAGTCAACCTGCCCATTACTCGCTATGTATAACGGATAATTCTCTGACAATGCTGCAAGGGCTTGTTCAGCATGTGGATACAATGCCCCTTTACGATTACGTATTTGCTCAATCAACTTTACATGAAATAAGACATTACTCTCTTCACGTATTTCTACCGAATGCATAGGACATAATGTTTCCCAGACAACAGGTAATGGTACACCCATAATTTCTCGGTACTTTTCTATCGGCGTTTCTCCCTGCCATAAGCCCTTTGAACGTAGTACATCAAATGTTGCATCAAGTGCAGGCTCTAAAATGAGATTGGTTTGAAATAATGTACCGTCCATATCAAAAATAAACGCTTTATTCATTGAATCACTCCTTGATTAATGATCAAAAAACTCCATATGCAGCTTTTCCTTCTTATAATAACTCAAACGGTCTTGCAAAGTTCCCGTATGAAATTCAAATTTATGGCCATCAGGGTCCGTAAAGTAAATCGATTTTTTATCCTTTTCGTCTCTTTCTCTACCTGCTAAAATATTAACCTTTAATTGCACTAATCTATCATACATTTGATCAAAGTCATCCTCAGAGATCGTAAAGGCAATATGTGTGTAGGAATGCTGGATATCATTGCGCGGTATATCCTTTTCTACATTAAGGGCAAGCCACAGCCCATTTACATCAAAATAGGCTGTAGTCTTCCCCTTTACTAATAGCTTAGCATCGAAAACATTTTCATAAAAAGCGATGGATTCCTCTAAATTAGAAACCGAAAATAGTAAATGATTGATATGTTGAACTGTCATAGAAGTGCTCCTAATGATTATTTATTTCTTTTTTTCAATCCCTTTGTAATTTGCTTCCACTTACGCTGTTCCTCAAGCTTTGCCTGGGCATTTGTTTTACGTTCGATATAAGCCAATTCTCGTTGTAGCTTAAAGTAGCTCTGCAGACGATATTGGTCCAAATCACCATCTATAATAGCTTGCTGTACTGCACAATAAGGCTCTGTTTGATGGGTGCAATCACGATAGCGGCAAGCTGTTGCTAGTTCTTCAATATCTTGAAAGCTCGACGCCAAGCTATCACCTTGATCCCATAATTGAAGTTCTCGCATTCCTGGCGTATCAATCAAACAGCCTCCAGTAGGTAACATTACTAACTCTCGATGTGTCGTTGTATGACGTCCTTTAGCATCATCCTCACGAATACCCGCTACCTTCATCAGCATTTCTCCACATAATGCATTCGTTAATGTTGATTTACCTGCCCCTGAAGAGCCCAGTAACGCCCCCGTCACTCCTTCTTGAAATAATGCCTGAATCTCCATTAATCCTTCACCAGATAAAGCACTCGTTACAAAAATATCTACGCCAAATGCCACGGTCTCCACTTCTTGAACTAGGCTTGCAACATCCTCACATAAATCCGCTTTTGTCAGTACAATAACAGGCTTTGCACCTGAATCCCATGCGGCCACTAAATAGCGTTCCATACGTCGAATATTAAAATCCGCATTCAAGCTCATAACAAGTAATACAATATCGACATTCGATGCGACAATCTGCTCTTGAATTTCTTGACCTGCCACTTTACGTGAAAAGACAGACTTGCGCTGGAATAATTGATGAATGATCGCTCGTTCCTCACCTGGCATTTTCTCTACTAGTACCCAATCACCAACCGCAGGATAGTCCTCACGAGCTAAAGACGTATAGGCATAATGACCAGCAATTGTCGCTAGCCATTCTCCCTCTTCGGCCAACACACGATAAGAATGTTTATGTTCTAAGGTAACCCTTGCAGGCACACAGTTTTTCAGTTTTAGCTGTTTTTTCATTTCTATCATTTGCTCTTCAAAATAAGTTGTAAAACCTAATGTTGTTAATTTCAATTTATTTTCCTCCTAAACGTACATATCATGATGCCTTTTAGCGTAATTGCAATTGACACTTACACCATAGGCTATATCGCGGTTCAGCAATTTGGGACCACGATAAAAAAACCTTGTATCTGCAATTCGGCAGTTACAAGGTTTCACAGGCACGTTTAAAAGGTACACAAATACTCCGAGCTATAGCACGGTGTCATGTTGTATAGTTTAGGCGTGTGAAATTGAACAAACCGAATTGCAGTTCACTAAAAACAGATCTATTCATCATGTCACATCACCTACTTTCCATTTTGTTGTTATTAATATAGCTAAATTTTCAGAAATTGTCAATTCCAATTTTATAAGCATTTATTCCAATCCTCAACGCATAGAATGAACAAGACCACTAACTGCGAGGAGATGTTGGATTGCCTAAAATCATTTCTATTAGCACACATCAACCGCCCTACACATTACAGCAAGCAAATGCAGAGGAACTAACGAAAGAGCTTTTCTATGCAAAAATCCCAAAACTAGAGCGATATTTAAAGGTTTTTGAAAATGGTGGTATCGACACACGACATTTTTGTGTACCACCAGAATGGCATCGTACGAATCACTCTTTTGAGGAACGTAACGAATTATATATTGAATTAGCTACACAATATAGCGTGAACGTCATCCAAGCGTGTTTAGAAAATAACGCCTTTTTATTTTCCCCAATTTCTCCCGAAGAAATTGATGCCATTATTTTTGTTAGTAGTACGGGCATTTCAACACCTAGCATTGATGCGCGTGTTATGAACAAGCTTACCTTTTCAGATCGACTTAAACGTATTCCACTTTGGGGGCTTGGCTGCGCAGGTGGAGCAGCTGGAATTAGTAGAGCTTATGATTTTTGTAAAGCACATCCCCATGCGAAGGTGCTTGTTGTTTGTGTTGAGTTATGTAGCCTCACTTTTCAGCCAAATGATTATTCTAAAAGTAATTTAATCGGTGCATCACTTTTTGCAGATGGTGCCGCTTGTATTCTCATTTGCGGAGATGAAATAGCAATAGACACAAAAGTTCCGTCCCCTACTATTCTAGCTACAGGCTCTAAATGGATGCCAGATTCAGAAAGTGTCATGGGATGGGATGTTAAAAATAATGGGCTCCATGTCATCTTTCAAAAAAGTATTCCTGCCATTATCACCAATTGGCTAGGACCTTTCATTGAACAATTTTTAATGGAACAAGGAATGTACAGCGAACAACTTACTCATTTCATTGCTCATCCTGGAGGAAAAAAAGTATTACAAGCATATGAGGACACACTTTATCTTTCTTCCCAAAAAACCGACATTTCTCGGGAAATATTACGCCACCATGGCAACATGTCATCACCAACAGTGTTATATGTATTAGAGCAATTTATGCTACATGAAGGACAAGTGGAGGATACAGGTTTACTCGTCGCTCTTGGCCCTGGTTTTTGTGCAGAAGCTGTATTATTAAACTGGAGGGAGTAACATGATCTTCTATCTAATTTTAACTCTTGTCATTCTACAAAGACTGACAGAAGTAGTCATTGCCAAGCGCAATGAGAAGTGGATGCTTTCACAAGGAGCTTATGAAGAAGGTGCTTCTCACTACCCGTATATGGTTACTATGCATATTAGTTTTTTCTTGTTTTTAATTGTGGAAGTCGTTACAAATAACAATGGTCTCTCGCCCTTATTTCCATTATTTTTTATATTATTTATAGCTGTTCAGGCATTACGGATCTGGTGTATTCGCTCCTTAGGGACTTTTTGGAATACAAAAATCCTCATATTACCTGATGCTCAAGTTGTTCGTAAAGGTCCATATGAATATATGCGTCACCCAAATTATGCTGTCGTTTGTTTGGAAATTCTCCTTTTACCGATTATGTTTCAAGCTTACTTTACCGCGTTTTGCTTTACATTACTAAACATTACAATGCTCTCTGTACGAATCCCTATAGAAGAAAAGGCATTGCGAGATGCAACAAATTATAATAACGTATTCCAAAAGAAGATTTCGGAGTCTTAACCGAAATCTTCTTTTCTTATTAATGCCATTCCCAGTTAAACGGATCTTGTAGAAGCTCCCATGGGTTACGAAATTCTTCATCTGTTAATAAGCAGCTGTCTAACTGTTTGATAATCTCCTCTTTATCTAGATCAATACCAATCATAACAAGCTGAGTCAATCGATCTCCGAACTCCTCATCCCAATCCTCCAACACTTCTGGACTTTGTTGGAATACATCCTGTTGCTGAGTACTAGACAAAGCTGCTACCCAATATGAAACAGGTTCAATTTTTGCAGATGATCCTGCTTGTGATAGTAATAACGCAACATCCTGGTGTCTTGCACTCCAAATAATCCCCTTTGCTCGTACGATCGAGTCTGGCATTTGATCACACCACTCAACAAAGCGCATAGGATGGAATGGTCTTTTGCGTTTATAAGTAAACGAAGAAATCCCATATTCCTCTGTCTCTGGCGTATGATTCTCATGGCCCAGTTCTAACTCCTTTAACCAACCAGCTGATTCTGATACACGCTCAAAGTCAAAGCGACCTGTATTTAATATGTCAACTGGATCAAGAACACCGTTTGTTGTACGAATCAGTTTTGCTTCGGGCTGCAGCGCACGCAAAATACGTTCTAATCGTTCAAGCTCTTCCACAGATACTAAATCACACTTGTTTACCACAAGGACATCACAAAATTCAATTTGATCAATAAGCAGGTCTGCAACATCACGCTCATCTAATTCGCCAACTGCTTCCTTCCGCTCCAACAAGCTTTCCCCTGACTGAAAATCATGCCAAAAGCGATGTGCATCTACAACCGTAACCATCGTATCCAATTGACAAAATTTCGTTAAATCAATTCCTAGCTCCTCGTCTAAGTAACTAAATGTTTGTGCCACGGGTATTGGCTCACTAATCCCTGTTGATTCGATCAATATATAATCAATATTACCAAGTTTAGCGAGACGTTCCACCTCCTGCAATAAATCCTCTCGTAATGTACAACAAATACAGCCATTGGATAGCTCCACAAATTTTTCTTCCGTTCGTGAAATACCGCTACCATTCGCAATAAGCCCAGCATCAATATTAATTTCACTCATATCATTGACGATAACAGCAACACGTAAATCTTTCTTATTCTGCAATACATGGTTCATCATCGTCGTTTTACCGGATCCTAAATACCCACTTAATACAGTAACAGGAATTCTCTTTGTCATGTTTACAACTCCCTAAATCGTAATTATTACTATTTACAATTTGTAATTTAAACATACAATATTGAAAAATGCAAAGCTTTTTATTACCTTCAAAAATAAACTTGACAATATTTAATCTTAAATACAATAATTAAATCGTAATCATTACTATTTAAAAGGAGGCCTATTTATGCGTGTACAAGTAACATTAGCCTGCACCGAAACAGGTGATAAAAACTATATAACAACTAAAAACAAACGTAATAACCCTGAAAGGTTGGAGCTAAAAAAGTACTCTCCTCGCTTAAAACGCAAGACACTACACAGAGAAACGAAGTAATTTGAAGAAAGTAACCGTTAGGGATTAAGGTTATCCTTCTTTTGAGCGGATTCCTTTAGATGGTTGATGCCTTCTTTGAGCGGGTTCATCTTCTTTTTGAGGGGTTATGACCTTTCTTTGAGCGGGTTCACCATCCTTTTGAGCGGTTATGCCCTACCTTTGAGCGGGTTCACCATCCTTTCGAGCGGTTATGCCCTACCTTTGAGCGGGTTCACCATCCTTTCGAGCGGTTATGTCCTACCTTTGAGCGGGTTCACCATCCTTTCGAGCGGTTATTCCCTACCTTTGAGCGGATTCTCCATACTTTCGAGTGGTTATGCCCTACCTTTGAGCGGGTTCACCTACCTTCTGAGCGGTTCGAGAACCGCATTGAGAGGATTCCATTCCAGAATAAAAATGACTGTTTCAAAAGTAAACATTTTGAAACAGTCTGTATAAATTCATAGCTATACCCGCTCTCTATTGATTTCTAATGCCAGCTCATTTAATTTTTGATCTAATTCATCGAGTATACGTAATCTGTAATCTATTTGCTCCTCCATATGAATGGACTTTTTCATTTCCTTATTCATATCATTAGTTTGTTTTTCCATTTCATTTGATAATCTTTCAATCTCTGAATTTTTCCTCTCCAACTCTTTTATCAAGTGTTGATGAAGGCTATCTGTTTCTATTTTGTCTCTATATGATTTTTCCAAGACCTCTATCATTTTTTCCATATGACTACCTGCTGCTGATGTAAAGTCGCTTAATTTTTTTTCAAGCCCTCCGACAATCGCTTTATAGTCAATATCAATTGTAGCTTCATTCGAAACTTTTTGGCTTTCCTTTAATAATTTATTTTCAGCCCGCAATTCAGCGATTTCCTTTAATAAAGACTCTATTGATGCAATTTGTTTTTTTCTTTGGACTTCTCGCTTTTGAATCTCTTCATCATATGCCTGCAGCTCCTTATCAAAGTCTCTCTTCAACTTTAAAAGCTCCATCGAAAGTTCTTTTCTAAGCCTTGTTAATTGTACATTCTCTCGTTCAAGTCGTAGTACCAATGCGTAATAATCACTGTCCCTTAGTCTTTTTACTTCATTTTTATACTTAGCTAACTCTGCCCTTAAAAAAATAATCATTTGTTGGAGCTGTATTGGATCATTGTTTTTCACAATATCATTTTCCATCGTCACACCCCCTATCCCGAATAACTTTTTAACAAATCAACCACCTCTTCAAACTGTGCTTTACTATCCTCTAGTATTTCATCTAATTGCTTCATCAACTTTGCTTCTAGTTCTGGGATATCATTTTGTCCAGTATTTTTCTTTTCACCTGAGACCAAATAGGCCATTAATTGATGTAATGTACTTTTTTCAAGAAACGCAAAGCTATTATCTTGTTCATTACGCCGATTGAGTTGCTCCTTTAAAAGTTGTTGAGTTACACTACTGTACTCTTGCTTTTGATCATCCTTCATTGTCATCCTCCTGTGCTTGACCGATACCATTAAGGTTAATAGGATTTAAAACAACAACACCATCTGTTAGCTGATCGCAATATGTAAAGCCCATAATAGTGCCAGAATACGATAAATTATGGGACCATTTTATTTGAAAATTAGTAAATGAAATGGTTTCATTGGGCTCAATTGTTGTCTTCCCTACTGGTCTCAGCCAATACTCTTCTTTGCTTAACTTATCATTAAATCGTTCCCAATTAATTTGCCCTTGTGTCTTCAAATTTGGTGTGAAATTTTCATGAACATATCTCCCAGAAAAATAAAATGGAGAATCCTTAGGTACTGTTATGCACAAATAGGGGTTTGTAATGGCTGTACTACCGATGTTGCGAATATGATAGGAGCCTAAACATAAACTCTCTTGCTCAGGATTATAGGAAATATTGAATGAGGTTGTAAAATAACTAATGAGGCTAAACCTGTTTGGAATTGTCAACTCCCCAACCAACTGCTTAATTTCATGAACATAGGCGTTTGTTTGTTCTTTTAGTGCCAGTATCTTGTCTTCTATACGTTTTGTCACTTCGTACCTCCTTGTTGTTATTTACTTACAAAGCATCTCTTCAACTCTTAGAGAACCATATGACTCGCTAACACGACAAAATAAAAAAAAGAGAGGATAACCCTCTCTTCATGATATGACTTTCTTCTATTTGTTAGCACCATTAACCCATAGGTGGGAAAATAACAGGGCATTGTTGTGGACGAACCGCAGTTGGACATGAGAATGGTAAGTCTGCTCTTGGTTCGCAGAAAGTTGCTAAGAATTCCACAGTAACTGGGAATGTAGATTGAATACTTTGACAAACAGCAACAGTAATTGTCAACGCAGAGAACGTAATTGCACCTGCAGCAGCTGTAAGTGTTCCAGTTGTACATACGAAGCAATCTAAATCTGTGTATAAGATTTCTACGTCTGTCCCTTTTGGTGCACATAATGTCACTTGTTCACAGCGAGAAACCGGAATATCAGCGCTTGTGAAAACAGCGCCTGTTGGTAAAGTAACGACAATCGTTAGAACAAAGTTCTTTTGAATATTTAAATGTTGCAAACAAACAGTTGATCCATCAATGGAGAATTGACGATTCTCACGGTTCAGGATCACAATTGGATTAGTAGCTGCTGGAATTACTCTACAAGTAACAATAGCACCAGTTAGATCAGTCGCTGCAGTTACGCCTGGGAATGTAATTGGCCCTGTAGGTGAAATATCGAATGACATTTCTTTTACAATCCAGTCATATACCTTGTCAACATTTATACAAATTAGTTCTTGCGCCTGGGATGGCATATGCTCTTGCATCCTTTTGACACCTCCATAAAATTTTTATCTTTCGTTTGTAGCATATGTTTTTCAGCTATAAGTGTATGGGCTAACAAATAGTTACATTGGATATTTATCAAAATCGACTAAGATCATTTTTACATACAGTTTTCTCTTTAATGGTACGAACAAAAATGTTGGAAGGACCGGTATATTTGTAACAGAAAGTCAGTATTTTTAATAAACTAATAATGGATTGAAAGGGGTGAACTACAATGGAAGAGTCAAAATTGTATACCACTCAAGAAATTGAAAATTTAAAGCAAAAAATCGATGCCTATAGAGAATCGTTAACTACATTAAAAAAGGGGACGTCAATTGAAGATTTTCTTTATATGAAGCAAGAGTTTGATGGGCTAAAAATGCAGATGGCTCATTTAGAAGGGATTACAGAAACATTAGATACTAAACAAAATTCGTATATAAAAGGCTATGATGAACAAATAAAGCTTCTATCACTACAGCTTGAGTCTCTGAATCATACGATTGAAGGAATGAATCAAGAGATTTTAGCGGTTTTAAACAAATTAGTAACTGCTGATACAACAACTATTCCTCCCTCCATTGAAATGCCTTCTCACACTTCGGCTGCTCTATTACCAAGACAACCTAGAATGACACAGACAGCAGATCAAACTACGATTACAACAGCACAACCATCTTATAGACTACTACAGAATTTTGCTGGTAAAGCTAAAAAGCACCAACTAAATGTAAATAATGGCGGTCCCTCTCCTCACCATGATATACAGGCAACTAAACCTGAAGAGCGGCATTTTAATCAGCAATATTTTCAATCAATCAATACGCACCCGAGCCAAATATATAATGGTTTATACAGAAACACGACAGTTGAATCCACCTTCCATTTTAAAAATGCCACGGATGCAAAGGAAGTTCCAGTAAGTGTTTATGATCCATTGCAGCAAACTTCTAGTGAAGAAAATATCGAGAATGAACATTTAGAATCTTCTATTGTTCTTGAAGCGGAAAGCACTAAAACGGAAACGTTAGATGCTCCTATCGAGGTTGTGAAAACAGAAAGTGAACATAACCGTCTTGAGATGCCAGAAGTATCTAATGAGTCGTTAGAACAAGCTATATTGGAGCTACCTAGCGAGGATATCAACCAAGTCATTTCAAAAAATGTAGAAATGCCTGTAAACACACATCACTCCCCTTCATTGGAAACAGAAGAATATGTTGAAGTATATCAAGCTGGAACAACGTTTGAGATTCATCCATCCCTCGAAGAAGCGAATAGGCAACCTGAACCTGTAATTAAGCCGATTGAGGAAGAAAATAAGCAACCCGAACCTGTAATTAGGCCGATTGAGGAAGAAAATAAGCAACCCGAACCTGTAAATGAACTGATCGAGGAAGAAAGTAAGCAGTCTGACCTTGTAAATAAGCCGATCGAAGAAGAAAATAAGAAGGGAAAGAACTCATTTTTCAATTTCTTTAAAAGATGGAGTTAAATTTATCGTTCTATAAAACATCCACTACGTATGAAAATACATGGTGGATGTCTTTATGTTTCAAATAAAAGCTGACTTTCAGAAATCATTGAATTTATAGGTGAAGTAGATATTTGCCCTTACCCTCCTTTCCCATATGAATAGAATAATGAAGAAAGGGGGTGTAACAATGTGTTTAAATAATTCAATGTGTGGTTGCTCTGGTAATTGTCATGGTAATGGTGACTGTACTGCGCTTGGGCCATTTATCGGTATTGATGCGGCATGTATTACTCCACCAGTAGCTACAGGTGCGATTATCCCATTTTCTTCAGGGATAGTTCCTGTTGTTTTAGTATCGCTCGCTACTGGTTTGGTAGATACTGTAAGTCTTGTAGGATTCGGTACATCTGTTCCTGGTGTCTCTCTTGCTGGTGTTAATATTGATTTAACAGCTGCTGGTACTACAGAAGCGTTTACAGTTCCACGCCCAGGTACTATTACATCTATTTCTGCTACACTCGCGACAGTTGGTGCTTTAACTTTAACTGGAACAGCAACAGTCAGAGCACAAATTTACCGTGCAGTTCAAGGAAGTAATGTTTTCAGTCCAACTGCAGCGTTTGTTGATTTGCTACCAACTTTACCAGCTTTAGCAATAGCACCAGGTACAATTGTAAGCGGTAATGCAAACGTATCCGTGCCAGTAAGTACTGGTGATCGTTTACTAATGGTGTTCTCCGTTACTACATCAGGGGTTGTAGCTACTGTTACTGGTAACGCAAGTGCAGGAATCAATATTGTATAAGTGAATGTAAATAATTATTATTATAATCAGCATCCTTAAAAAGTGAAAAATCGTGAAATATTGTATAATAGGCGATTTGCAAAAAAATCGCCTATTTTTTATGCCCCCAAAGCAAACTGAATATGTGCCAAATGATGCTTACCATGCCAAGCATATAAACCGATTGCTTGCTCCAGTGTTGTCAGTCCTGAATCAGGATGATTGAATGCTCGTTGTAATTGCTCATCTTTTAAGTTACTTAGCAAGTAAACCCAACGTTCATGTAAATTTTCTATTAAATTATAAGAAGTTGCTACTGGCATTGCAGAATCTGGTAGCTGTGCCCATTCCGCTTCATTGTATGGTTTAATGGTTGGGACGTCCTCTGTTAGGGCTAGCTTAAAACGGATATAGCTATTCATGTGGCTGTCGGCAATATGATGGACTAGCTGTTTAACTGTCCAACCATTTTCTCGGTAGGTTTTTGCCAATGCTTGCTCACTTGCTCCACTCAAGGCCTCTGCAAGCTGCATCGGTAATAAACGAATGTCGTCAATCCATTCTTTTACCTGCTGTGAAGTAACCTCTTTTGGTAATTGAAACTGTCCAATAGGATATTGTAGATCTGTCATATTGTTCTCCTCCGTATCAATTGTGTTTTCTGTGCTATTCAAATGGTAGTATTATAACTTACAAGAAAGGGTACTTGCCAATTATTGACGAATATCATATATCAACGTATCAAAGTATTTCCCATTCGTATACAGCAAGAGAGCCCATTCACCAGGCTTAGGGATTTTTACACTAGAGGGTGCATGAGCATCTGCTCCATTTACTGGCCCACCAAGCACAATGCTCCATCCATCTACTAAAATTGGCTGGATGGCCTTTGATTCTTTATGATAACCTACAACCGTTAACTCTGTACTACCACTGTCATCCATTCCCCATAGATGCCACATCCACTTTTGTGTACTTAAGCTTGGCATATCAGCACCAATGACTCCCGATTTATTAGCATTACCAATGATGCCCCTATCGCCGAACTCAACTGCTTTACGACTCCAATCAATCGAGGAAAAATCACTTTCCTGTACAAAATCAGGTATACCCTCTGGCATTGTTATGTTCTCTTTATCTGCACAGCCTACTACGAGTAACAATAGAACACCTAACAGTACAAACCTTTTCACAACATCCCCCATTTCTTATAAACCGTTTTCTTTATTAAATTATTACAGATAATTCAGTAAATTAAAATGCTAAATGCATAGAGATTTTTTTACAACAGCTACTAATGGCTTTAATGGATGGATAACTGATATAGCTGTTTGCTCTTCAAATTGTTGTGCGGCATCTACCATTGAAAGCTGCGCTACAGAGATCAACCTTTGTTCATCAGTTAATGAAAGCAGAGTCTGTAAAATGGCATCACTGTAGGCTTCCTTTTTTCCCTGCATAATGAGGTCAAATGTATTCTCAATGACTTTTGCCACGACAGTTACTGATTTTTCATGATGCTTAGCATATTGGTGAAGTCTAGCCATTGTTCCTTCAACGGTCATAGGATTTGTAAAAAGAATGGTTATAGGTTGTTGTACGTTACATATGCTTTCAAAATATAGCTCATCAATCTTTATTATGGGAATTGATGAATCGACAGTAGCATCATCCTGTAACAAGGCAATATAATTAGTACATGTTATTAAAATAGCATCCACATCACAGCTAGCTATCCATTCGATTTGTTCCTTAACTTTACGAGCTACATCACCCATTCCTTTTGATACTCGCTGCATGACTCCAGGATCTACAAAATGAAGCAATTCCATATCCTCATCATTTTGGAAAGTACGCTCTATGTACTCTATATTGGAATAATGGGCATGCAAACAGCCAATTCGTTTCTTCAAATACCTTCCTCCTCATTGGAAAGCCTCTTTTCCATTGTTACCTTACCAGATTCCCTCCCATTTCTTCTTTTCTTACAGCATATCTTAATAATTGATCTAATGCACTGGAGTAAATTACTCCACCTCAATTCATCATAGAAAGATGACCTATTAAGCATACATATTCATAAAAATAACCGCATTATCAAAAGACAATGCGGTCTACCAATTTGTTTATTTATGCATAAAGCGTATGGCTCTACTCATAACAGTTGGTACAATTGAAGCATGATTTTCGTCTAAAGCCTCGTAAAACTCAACATTCATTATTTTTTCTAGTAACGTTGCCATTTGGCGCGCATCATCCACCATAAAGGTTTCAAGTTCACCTGCACTAATAAACAATGTTTCGTTCATTTCTTGATGCTCATTCAAAAATACTGACGCACATTGTACTAATTCATGCTCATTCCACCAAATTGAAGGGCTAATAGCTAGATAGCGTTGGAAGCTAGATTGATGGTGAAACAGTTGCCAAAGCGTAAAATAACCTCCTAAGGAATGACCAAATAAAGCTTCCTGTGCTTTATTCACAGGATATTGGGCCTCAATTGTCGGCTTCAGCTCTTCCTCTATAAAGCGGCTAAAATACACTGCTCCTCCTAACTTTTCATGACCCTTCCCTTTAAATCGTGCAGGATAAATATATGTCTCTGCTGGCGCCGTAAAATCATAAAATCTTCTTTCACGCATATCATCGCCATGTCCGATGCCTACAACAACAGCTGGTAGGACCCCCGTCTTTGGTGCATTACGACTTTGTAAACGTATCGCTTCCTTTACAAGATTAAAATAAGATGAGCCATCTAGTACATACAACACCGGAAAGCCTACTTCTGGTGCTTCCTCACTTGGCACATAGATATTAATCGTGTACGTATAATCCGTTAATTTCGATGTTATTTGTTGTGTGGCATGCTCTATTTTAGTTCTCTTCATTTGTCACCCTCCTTTAAAATGTCATAGCCATAGCATACAGGTGTATTCGTTACTGGATCTTCCATAATGCGTGCATCAATATGAAATACTTTACGCATCACTTCTGCACTTACTATTTCCTGCGGCGTTCCGGTTTGTATAATAACACCTTTCTGCATCGCAATAAGATGATCTGAATATCTGGCAGCGTGGTTAATATCATGTAGAACCATGACAATTGTACAGTCGTGCTGCTCATTTAAGCTTTTGACTATATCCAGCACTTCTAGCTGATGTGCCATATCTAAATAGGTAGTAGGCTCGTCCAACAGTAAAATATTTGTTTCTTGTGCTAAAGCCATCGCTAACCAAACGCGCTGACGCTGACCTCCAGACAGCTGTGCAAGCTCTCGATTACGATATTCCATCGTATTTGTGACAGTTAACGCCCACTCAATCATTTCCTCATCTTTATTTGTTAACCGATTGACATTGTTTCGATGTGGATAACGACCATAGGCAATTAACTCCTGCACCTTTAATTGACCAGGTGCAACAGGTGTTTGAGATAGAATAGCTAGTTTCTTTGCAATATCCTTGGTCGATAAATTTTGCATATTTTGCTCTTGCAAGTATACCGTGCCTTGCTGCTTTTTTAATATACGTCCAATTGTTTTAAGAAGTGTTGATTTACCACACCCATTTGGACCAATAATCGTTGTCACCTTGCCCTCTTCTATCGTTAAATTTAAGCCTTCAAATACACGAACCTGCTCATAACCGGAAGCTAAATTTTCCATTCTAAATGCAGTTTGCACATCATTTCCTCCTATGCCTTAGATTTCACAAGTAAATACAAAAAGTAGGGAATCCCAATAATGGAAACAACAATTCCAACAGCCAGTTCCGATGGTGCAAATACGGTTTTGCCAATAAAATCAGCTAAAATTAACAAGGCTGCACCAATCAATGCACTTACCGGCATGACAAAACGGTGTTGAATACCGACCAGCTGCTTCGCAATATGAGGAGCCATTAAACCTATGAAGCCAATACTTCCTGATACGGATACACAGGCACTAACAAGCCCAACACTAGCTAATAACAGCTTCATTTTCTCTTTTTCAACAGCGATTCCTAAACTTGTGATGCTATCCTCTTCAAGCTGAAAATAATCAAGTAAATGCGATTTTCTATACACATACATTCCTAAAACTAAGAGCCAAGGTAACATCGTTAGGGCAAAAATCCAATTCGCATTATAGATAGACCCTGCCATCCATATAGCTGCAGATTCAAAATCTTGAGCACTCATTTTTAAAGAAAAGAATAATGACAAAGCACCAAACCCACTATTAATCGCTATCCCTGTTAAAATTAAACGCTGCATATCTAGATGACCATTTTTTAAAGCAAATGAGAAAATCAATATAGCAGCAATCGCACCACCGATAAAACCGAACAATGGCATCATTAAAATAGACAACCAGCTACTCATATCTGCACTCACTAGTTTTAATTGAAAGAAGAACATAAAAATTACGACCGCTGCACCAGCGCCAGCATTAATTCCTAAAATCCCAGGGTCCGCTAGTCCATTGCGTGTAATCCCCTGTAAGACAACCCCTGCCAAACCTAAGCCAATGCCGACTAGTCCGGCAATAACAATTCGAGGCAAGCGAAATTCAAAAATGACTAGATCAAATTTAGGATTTGCCTCAATCCGCAACAATGTTTTAATGACATCCATGACAGACATATCAAAAACACCATTTGTTATATGTAGATAGCTCGCAAGCAAAATTAATAAAATAAGCATTGATATAGTTAGAACAAAAATATTGGAGGTTTTTTTACGCACGTTTTTCACCTCCGTGCTTGCGAACTAAATATAAGAAGAAGGGTACGCCAACTAATGCTGTTAAGACTCCAATTGGCGTTTCAAATGGATAGTTAACATAGCGACTAAGGACATCACAAAGCGCTAAAAAGAAGGCACCAATAACAGCGGCACAAGGAATGATATAGCGATAATCTACTCCAACTAAGAAACGTGTAATATGTGGGATAACTAGCCCTACAAAGGCGATTTTTCCAACAAGAGCCACCGCTGTTCCAGTCAGGCATACTACTGCTAGCATACTAATAATTCGCACTGCTTTTGTTTTCTGCCCAAGTCCCATAGCTATATCTTCACCTAATGACGTAATAGTAATGGCTTTCGCAGATAATAAAGCCAGGACTAATCCTGTTAAACCAAACGGAATAGAAAGAATAAGCATATCCATGTCCACCATATGTACTTTTGTGTTATACCAAGCACTGACTGTTTGCGAGACTTGGAAATACATCGCAATGGCAGTAGCAATACTGCTTAAAAACGTACCAATGACCGTACCAATAATCGCTAACCTTACTGGTGATAGGCCATTGCGAATTAATGAACCAAAACCAAAGACAATGCCGGCTCCCAATGCTGAACCAAGCATAGATAATAAAATCATTTGATAGTTTGGAAGTCCGGGGAAAAAGACGATAGCTAATGTTATGACAAAAGCGGAGCCGTCGTTAACGCCCATTAATGACGGTGAAGCTAAATAATTTCGTGTAATCCCCTGCATAACTGCTCCGGCTACTGCCAAAAAAGCTCCTACTAACAATACTGCGGCTACTCGGGGAATACGTCCTGTCCGTATAATTTGATGATCAACATTCGAAGGATCAAAAGCTGCCATCGCCTGCCATACTGTCATTGCACTAATATCCTTCGTGCCATACGTAATAGAAACAAGTGCCACAAGGGCAATAAGGAAAGGAAATACCGCTAATATTGAAAATGACACTATGTTTATTTTTTTCAACTTTTACACCTTTTTCTTTACCATTTTCACACCCAAACTGTTACTGAACAAAAGGCCGGTAATAGCCCGGTGACATCACCAAATCTACTACCAGCCTGCTATACTATTTAAGTAATTTTTCAGCTGCAGCATCTAAGAATTTTACCTTAGACCAAGCCGTACCACCTTGTGCTAATGGCTCAATTGCATTAACGAAAACCTGATTATTTTGCGCTGCCTTCAAGCTCATGAAAATCGGATTCTTTTGTAGGTCCTCTAAAGCTTTTGGCGTATCCTTATTCTCTGAATCCTCGAATTGTAAGAAAATCGCATCTGGATTTACTTGAGCTAATGTTTCAAGTGATAGTTCAGCTTGCGCCTTAGCTGTAGTGACCACTTCTGGGACGGGTGCTCCTAAATCTTCATAGAGGACTGGATTTAAATAAACACCTGCTGGATAAATGTACATTACACCACCACGAACACGGATTATTAATACTTGCTTATCTGCTAATTGTTCCTTTGATTTCACTTGTGCATCAGCAACTTTAGCTTCATAGTCAGAGATGATTTTTTTAGCATCCTCTTCTTTACCAGCTAATTGTGCAAGTAATGTTAAATTTTCCTTCCAGTTTGTTGAAATATGTGAGTACGGAATCATTGTTTGAATTTTGTTCAGCTTTTCAGCCGTTTCCTCAGGGAATTTCGAAGTGCCAACGATGACATCAGGATTTAGATTAAGAATGGCTTCCGCATTTGGCTCCATTTTATTTCCTACAAGTGTAGTACCTTCAAAATCCGCTGCTAGATAAGCAGGAACTTTACCACCAACTTCTAGTACACCTACTGGCTTAATGCCGAGCATAGCAGCGTCTTCCATTGATTCTAGACTTGCAGCAACAATATTGTTAACTTGTGCTGGAAGCTCATATTTTTCACCTAAGTATGTAATTGTTTGTGTTTGTGCTTGTTCTGTCTGCGATTCTGTTGCGCTTGTATTAGTTGTTGACGTAGACTCCTCCGCCTTATCTGTCCCACATGCGGCAAGTGACAGTGCTAAAAGTGCCGGAGCACACATTTTAAAATATTTATTCATAAAAATTCTCTCCTAACAATCTTTTATTGATAATGATAATCGTTTTCACAAACAAGTCAATACACAATTGATATTCATTATCATTTACGGATACTATCCTAACAAAGTAAAAAAAGATTGTGAATGGACGATTTCGAAAATGACATGGATTTTTGCCGATTTAAATAATAAAAAAACTGCTTCTTTTTTTATAAGAAACAGCATTTACACATAGTTAGCTTCCTCCATTTTTATCTTTCGATAAGCTGAAGGTGACAAACCAGTACATTTTTTAAAGACTCTACTAAAATAAAAGCAATCTACATACCCTACACATTCAGCAATTTCAGCTATAGGAATTTCAGCATATTCTAGTAAGTCCTTTGCGCGCCGTATACGGTATTCCGTTATATAGGTGCTAGGATTCATACCTGTATGCTGCTCAAATAAATACGCAAAGCGACGGCGTTCAATTCCAAATTCTTTAGAAATATTTGACACCAAAATCTGCTCTGCATAATTCTCATGTATATACTCTAAGGCCTGTTCCATCCATTTACTAGCACTATCTAAAACCTTCATTTTTGCCGCTATAAGAATATTTTCTAGCAAATTCATAAATAAAGTCTTGGACTTAAAAATAGCCATACTTCCTGGAAGTGAGTAGCTTTCTATTATTTGCTGGACGATGTTAATGATTTGCGTGTTAAAGCCTGTATTGATTGAAAAATGTTGCTCTGCTAATGGGAAAAGAGCAGATTCCTCTGTAGGTAGACTATAATGAATAACTGCATATTCCCAACCTTTGTGACTGGTAACCTTTACTTCTATCGGCATCTGGGAACCTGCATGGACAATCATTCCCGGCTCCATAACATAGGGAGTTCCTTTAAAGCTAAAGATGGCACTACCTGCAAGAGGTATAACTAAGCCACATTTTCCTGGCGCTGTTGTTCTTCCTGTATCTTCTTCACCGGGTTCCATTCTTTTAGTAAAAACATCCGTAAATTTTACAGAAGCATGTGCAAAGTAATCAATTAAATATTTGATATCCATACGCTAACTCCTAAACATGTATAACATTCTGAATCTGTGAAAAATGATGTAAATCATGATTGATTAACCCGATAAAATAGTCAACAATGATTATCTCTGATTGACCAATTGTAAATGTCTGCTGCCATTGCTCATCTGTAAATTGCTGAAGAACTTGTAATAGCTGACTCCTTGAGGTAATAAAATCCGTGATTGTTTGATCCATATGCTGTTCCCGACTTTTCTTGGCTGCACTCGTATTTAGCTTTTCAGCATCTGGTCCTTTAGGTAGACGTTCATCAACAAAGAAAAAAGGTATGCGTTGATTTAACACAAATTCATCCCAGGGGTGAAGATGTCCTATCACCTCTGCAACTGACCATTTCCCAGGTTCAATTGGCATACGCCATTGAACTTCAGATAGAGACCTAAAATCGCTTATCCAATCCATTGATTTTTTATAGTGGTTGATAACATAGGTTTTATCTCTTTGCAATAAAGCTCACCTCTTTACTGAAGATTAATTTCTAACTTTGGCCATCTTAAGTGCCACTGTTTAAGATGCATTCTTTGACGATAAATCTCATAATTATTTTCAAGGAAAAATGGCGTCGGCTCTACAATACCTGCTCCTAGATGTCTAATCCCATACGGTGCAGCAATCTCTAGTAAACCATTTGATAATTTCACGCCAATAGCCGTTGGTATTTCAGGGAAATGAGCAATTCCATCAACAGCAGATTTGTACGGTTTACTTCCATTAAGGACGTGCATTCGTGCTTGATTTTTCACAGACCATGGCTCATTTGGAGATATCTGTTTGAGTTCCTGTTCATAGTGTTTTTCTATTTTTTCCGCTACCTTTTCTTTATCAAAATATATCACATCAATATCAGTAATCGGTGTTCTATCTTCTTTTTCATGAAGGACATCCCATACCTGCGAATGACCCCTGCACATACCCACCAATCTGGCAGCTGCAATGTTTCCACTGTAGATAAAATATCCATCATCCAATCATCTGCCACTATTAGATTTTTTAGTTCTTCCTCCGTTAGTAGCAATCTCAAGTCGTCAGCCTCCAATTTAACTTTTACACCAAACTTTTAATCTTGTCGCTACCATTTCAGGTGCATCTCGGAATATATCATGTCCAGCTCCTACAATTGATTCAACATTTAAATGTCCTATTTTCATTTGTAAGTTCTGGATACAATTTTTTCTTATCGTATCTAACTCTGCAGGTACCGTTGCATGTATTAACAATATGGGGCATTTTACATTATTCTTTTATTGATTATCCAAGTGGCATTTACATTCATTTACTGAGCACCACTCAAATGTTCGTGTATTAACTTCCATTCATCGTCAACGAATGTAAAAATATTTGTTGCTCTACCGCTACCTGTTACAAATTTTCCGTTTAGATAGCCTTCATAGTGATATGTATAAAGACAGGTAGCTGTTTTTTCGTCAACTGTTATCCAGTTTACATCTGATGCCGAATAAACTTCCTCTTTGATTACATTCCACGCATGCTTAAAGTACGCCTCAATTTCTTCTGTAGTAGTGCATGTTTTATCAGAGAACCAATAAATTGCCTGAGGATGCAAAATTGCCTTTACTTGATTAAAATCATGTGTATTTGTTGCTTGTATATACCTTTCCAGTGCTTGTTGATGTGTCATCAGCTCTCCTCCTTTTTAACAATATTATCCTAAATTTTAATGATTGTCGTGTGACATTTTGCTGTTAAAGCCTATAATGAAGATAAAATATATTATGCGTAGTATTTAGGAGGATAGCTATGTTAGCTACTATTAAAAAGCACTCAGATTGTCATGTCGTAACGTACAAAAGACCGCTACCACATTCAATTGACACTGTTTGGAAGGCCATAACTACCAATGAAAACCTACAAAAGTGGATGAGTAATCTTGAAATCATTGAGCTACGTCAGCACGGTAAAATACATTTTAATATGAACGATGGAACAGATACCTATGAGGAAATTGCCATAACAGATTATGCTGAAAAACAAGTACTCGAATTTGAATGGGGTCAAGATCGCGTTAGATTTGAACTGTCACCTACAGACAATGGCTCATTATTACGATTAATTGAGACCCTACAAGAGCTAACCGACCACACGCCAAAGGATTTAGCAGGATGGCATATATGCCTTGACTTGTTATCAGATTTATTGAATGGTGTAGAACATCAAAGCTTCCCAATGGAAAACTGGCAGCAACGTTTTAACGAATACAAGAAGCTCATAGATGATGTAAGATCTTAAATTGCAAAAAACCTAGAGCAACTACTGCTCTAGGTTTTTATAGTGTTGAAAAACAATCATAGCATGATTACGAAAGGGAAAGTTCGTTTCAAATGGATGTTATCTTTTTAGCAAAGATTTATGTGCTCCCTACTCTTTTAATGTGTGAGCTTCTTACTACGATATGGTTGATTGGCGTTCAAGCGTCACTCCTAGGGGATTAGCGTCACAGATGAGACCCTGGAGCGAACGTTAGGGAGTGAAGCGGCTCATCGGACGCCCCCTGAAAGGGATGCTGGCGGAACAAAAATCAACGCCTCACCTTGCTATACAATCTTTTTCTATTGATAAAAAGCTGTAGCAATTTCAAGAGCTTTTAACGGCTCTTTGATCGAATCGAGTGTGTAGACAAGCTTTTCATCCTGCCACACAATTAAATTACCAGATTGATATAAATCCAGCTGAGCTAAACCATATTGCTTTGGAATAGGTAGCATATGATTTTCTAAATATTTTACTGCCTGCTTAGCAAGCTTAATACCTGCCTCTGGGTCGTCAGTGCGTGTATGTGTGGCGATGGCCCATCTCCCTTCATTCCAACCCGTCCATAACGAGCCAGCACCCGCATCTTGATAACCCGTTATATTGTAGCCAAGATCAACTTCGTGCCCTCCATTTTGACTAAAATTATCGAATGCGATTTGTGTACTAGCCCCTTCAGCACTTTTGTATTGCTTGACGAACAATCTACAGATGGCAGTCGCAGAATTCTTTAATCGAATATCATTAATTGGCATATTTTCTTTACTTTCATAAAAGATAATTTCAACATGGTCCCCTTCAGCACGTGTTGTGGCCGTTAAAAAAGCATCATCTGCAATCGGTAATGTTGTTGGCATTTTTATTGGTATATCCGAATGGATCTGATCCTTTATTTGTTGAAGAGATTCACCTTGTGACACAACTGTATCCCTATTGTCATTATTAGATTGTACGACGGGTTCATCGATCTCATTTTCTTGTGCTTGATGAATTTTTTCATGACCAGCACAAGCACCTATGATACTACTACTCAATAGTAAAATGAGAAATAGCCATCTTTTCATTGTGTTAACCTCCATCTAGTAATACCCTTTTTCGGCATTTTTCCCTGACAACGGTTAACTTAAACTTGTTTATCTATTTAAGCTTATTGATTTGCTGTGTCAGCTCATTAAACTTTTGGTCAAGCATTGCATAGTCTTTATCCTTTGCTGTAAGAAAACTCAATTTTCCTAACACCTCTTGCCTTTCCGTTTCAAGCTTTAAACGAAGAGCTACAAGATCATCCAACTGCTTTGGAGCCTCTTTACTCCATTTTTTCTCCATCTGTTGACCGCGAAGCTCCCAAACACTATTCGTTACTTTCTCTAAAAAATATCGATCATGTGATACGACAAGTAATGTCCCATTATATTGGGCAAGTGTGCGCTCCAATTGCTCACGCGAAGGTAAATCAAGATGATTCGTTGGCTCATCTAAAATAAGAACATTCCTATCCTCTAAAATATAGGCCATCAGTTTACACTTTACACGTTCTCCCATGCTCATTTCTCCTATAGTAGACGTCCAATGTGTCGGTGCAAACCCTAAATTCTTCATTAAATTGCGAACCTTGCCCCGCTCTTCAAATGTTTCTCTGTAAAAATATTGCTCTGGTGTCTGATCAATTGGTAAATCAAAAACTTCCTGCGTCAGATAGCCAATATTGGCAGCAGGAGATAGCCACACTTCACCCTCTGCTTCTAACTTGCCTAAAAGTACTTTTAAAAAGCTTGTTTTTCCACTTCCATTGTTTCCTATAATGGCGATTTTATCTCCAAATTGAGCAGTGATATTAACATCTTTAAATAACATGCGATCACCAAAACATAAAGATAAGTTCTTGGTCTCCAAAAGACGCTTACCGACACGCTGAGATGTTCCTAAAGAAAAACGAATGTCTGTATCTGGCTCCACAGCTTCAACTTTTGCCTTTGCAAGCTCAGCTTCTAATCGTTTTTTCTTAGATTTCACTTGCGAGTCTAGACGTTTTGCTTTCACACGATGATATTCCTTAAAGCCTTCTAGTTTTGTTGACTGTGCATGGCCCTTTTGCGACCATGATGTTAGCTCCTGCATTTGATCCTCAATGCGCTCTATGTTTTTTTGCTGCTTTTCGTAGGCACGTTGTTGCGTTAATCTTCTATGCTCTCTTTCAGCCATATAACTTGTATAATTGCCATTATGTTCAATCAGACTCTTTTCCTCAATAGACCAGATTTTTGTAGCAACCTTATCTAAAAAATAACGATCATGTGAGACAACCATTATCGTTCCCTTATAGTTTTGTATTTGCCTTATCAAAAAAGCTGTACTTTGGTCATCTAAATGATTGGTTGGTTCATCAAGCAGTAAGAGTTGGGTATTCTGTGAAAAACCCTCTGCTAGACGCATTTTTAGCTTTTCACCCCCACTTAAAGCTGTAAATGACACATTTGGCACCTGCCATTTAGCCAACAAATCTGCCTCTCTTGCTGTTACTTCTAGTTTGTCAAATTCGGCAAGCTCCTGCTCAACAAAGGCAATCTTAACATTCTGTATCCTTTGTATTACTCCCTTAGATGGCAAAACCTTTCCTTGTATTAACTGTAATAATGTTGATTTTCCAGCACCATTTCTACCAATAATTCCGATGACCTCACCTTGCTTCACTGTGCCTGTCATATGCTCAAATAGTAAGGTATCCTTTATTTCATAATGTACATCCTGTAATTTTAAAAGTTCCTTCATACTATCCATCCTCTCCAGTTGGAGGGACAAAAAAATCCCTCCAAGTATTTTGGAAGGATTAGTCTCTACAATATCATACACAAATAAGCTATTAAAATAGCTAGTTTGTCGCTCCAGAATCTTTATAAAAAAGTTTGGAGTAGCTAAATATTAGCATCTACTCACTAATATCAAGCAATTATTATGAAAAATGGGCAGACTAATCCTATTTTTGTTGTTCGCGAAATATAAAATTTCAAATACAAAAAATAAGATTAGTTATTCATTAGCCACCCATCTTCCCTTCTTCATTAGTTACCGTCAATTGTAACATCATTTTTGAAAAATAAAAATTCTTTTACTCTTTATTAATGCTTATCTAAAACATTCATACGAACGGATTTGGTTTCTGGAAATTGTTCGGAAATACCAGCCATATCTTCTACTCCAGCGGAAACCAGCTATAAATTCCCTTCCCACAACTGTTGGGAAAAACCAAAAGCTTCTACCGCTATTCATCCAAATATAAGTATTTCTAAATAAACAGGAACGTATACCACTTGCACCTACACGCGATGTAGGGATTGTTGGTGAAAAGCCTGGTGGGGTACTCATTGGCATTTGCCCTCCCGGAGGTGACCCAAAATTAGAAGGTCCAAATGATGTAGTTTCAAAATCATCATAATCTGCCCAGCCCGGTCTTCTAAAATTATCTTCTCTAAATGGATTATTGTACACACAAACCCTCCTTTTACATTATTCAATATATGTAAAAGGGCGATTAACCGTTGAGCCATTGCCTAACTAAGACAATTCGTTTCCTATTATTGTATAATAAACGGGATATTTTTCTAAAAGGAGTCCCTATGAAAAAAATACTTTTACTCTTCATTGCTATGCTTACAGCAATAAGCATTTGGTTTATGATTACTAAAAATCCTGCTTCATCCTCTTCAACTAGTATTCAAGCAAAACTTGCAGATGTAAAGGATTATAAATATTACTTAGATAAAGGCAATGATACCATTGGCGAGGATATGACTAAGTTAGATTTAGTTATTGTGGAACCCATCGAAATGCAGCAAAAATATATAGATAATGCTCAAAAGAACGGCACTTTAGTTTATGGATATATTAATGCAATGGAGGCAGATCAATGGAATACAGTCCTCTATCGCCAGCTAGAAGAAGATGATTTTTATCGAGACAAGCAAGGTGAAAAAATGTACTTCGCACAGTGGGATTCTTATTTAATGGATATGACTTCTTCGCATTATCAAGACATTTTGCTAACAGAAATAGAGAAGCAAATTGTTCAGAAAGGCTTAGACGGTGTGTTTTTAGATACTGTTGGTAATATCAATTCTTATTTACCTGAAGATGAACAAAAGTGGCAAAATGAAGCCATGTTATCTTTTATCCAACAAATTAAACAACGCCATCCCACTTTATCGGTTGCTCAAAATTGGGGATTTCAAACGCTAATAGATTATACCGCGCCCTATGTCGATTTTATTATGTGGGAAGACTTCTCATATCATGAGGTAGGGAATGATGAATGGTCTCTCGAAATGATGAAAAAACTTGTCCATCTACGAGAGGAATTTGGTACACAGGTTATGGCAATCGGCTTTACAGATGAATTAGAAAGCCGTGCATTGGCGAAGAAGTATAACTTTAAATTTTTTTATAGCCCGGCTGGTTCATACTATAATACCTGGCAATGAGCGTAGCATCCCTCTGAAAACACTTGTTTCGGGGGGATATTTTGTTTAAGAGCTCCTCTCGTGGGTAGACTAAAAGAAATTCAACGTGAGGTGATATGCTTGGGGATGACAGAGATGTATGAGGAAAAAAATCATAAACACGAAAATCGCTTTCACTATAAGCAACGCAATATGTGGACAGGTATACTATTCGGACTTGGGGTTGTTGCATTTATAGATGAGGTTATTTTCCATCAATTATTACATTGGCATCATTTCTATGATAAATCTACAGCTAATATTGGATTA
Source organism: Lysinibacillus sp. FSL M8-0134 (assembly GCF_038069745.1). Lineage (NCBI taxonomy): Bacteria > Bacillati > Bacillota > Bacilli > Caryophanales > Bacillaceae > Lysinibacillus > Lysinibacillus sp. FSL M8-0134. The sequence goes on from NZ_JBBPAJ010000002.1 coordinate 249,306, forward strand.
GTGTCAGATGGTTTATTTCATGCCTTCAGCTTTTTTGCTACGATTGGCTCTGCTTTTCTATTGGCCGATTTACATCGAAGACATGGATTTTGGTTAAAAAGATGGCTTGGTGGTATTTTTCTCGGAGCTGGAGTCTTTCAGCTTTACGATGGGATTATTCAGCATAAATTTATGAAACTTCATCAAATTCGCTATCATGTCGATATTCTACCCTATGATCTAGTGTGGAATATATTAGCAGCTATATTAATTGTAATTGGCATCATTTTATTATTCCAAACAAATCAAAAAGCACGTTAGGAGGGTTGCTCATTTTGCATTCTCATGAAGCTCACATCCAAAATTTTTTCACCTTTGGACAGCAAATATTAGCTTTTCCATTTTTTATAGCACTTATTTTCTATATCGTTGCTGTCATTGTTTCGAATCAACATAAAAAGCAATGGTCACATTATCGTACTAGCTGTTGGATAGTAGGATGTGTAAGTGCCCTTGTTACATTAATTGGCCCATTGGCTTCCCTTATTCATGTCAATTTTGTCGCACACATGATAGGTCATTTATTGCTTGGTATGCTTGCCCCACTACTTATGGTATTAGCAGCACCTATGACATTACTTTTAAGGACCTTACCAGTAAATACGGCACGTACTCTTTCTCGGATAATAAGAAGTCCTTATTTCCGTTTTGTTCGTCACCCGATAATTGCATCTACGCTAAATGTAGGTGGTCTATGGTTACTCTATACAACACCACTTTTCAACATGATGCACGAACATTTACTTTTATATATTTTTATTCATCTTCACATTTTTCTAGCAGGTTATGTGTTTACCATTGCTTTTATTTATATTGATCCCACTCCACATCCACACTCCTATGTCTTTCGATCCATTATATTATTAGTAGCATTAGCAGCTCACTCTATCCTAGCAAAATATATTTATGCGTATCCTCCTCAGCATGTAATAGCTACACAGGCAGAGCTAGGTGCCAAGATCATGTATTACGGTGGCGATGCAATTGAAATGATTATTGTTTATATCCTTTTTTATCATTGGTTTAAAAGCGCAAGAAATTTTAAGGCAGCTATTTCTTCTCATTCGAGCTACTCAAATGAACCTAGGTTTTAGTGATTGCTGAAATTAAGTTAAATAGGATTGGATAATGCGCCAGTCCTCTAGCTTTTCAGCAAAGGATTTTATATTTTTTCCTGGGATTGGACTTGTGGACGGCATTTTTTTGTAAGCTCGTCCTTCAATCAGTTCTAGGCCAAGATGCTTTTTAAAAACTTCAAATGCCTTCCCTCCATTAAAAAGCACTAATTGGATGTTAGGATACTTTTCAAAAAGTGTTTGAAAATCATTCGGCTTTTCATTACGAATCGTTGCATCAAGACTACCTTCACGTTCACAGGTTTCAATCGTATCCCAAAGACCAATTGAATTGCTTTCTAATAATGCAATTCTTTTATCATATTCATCTGGAATATCTGTTTCCAATACTTCACCAATAATGGGCCAAAAGTGATTGCGTGGATTACCATAGTATTGCTGCTTTTCTAATGATTGCTTTCCAGGCATCGAGCCAACAATAAGCACCTTTGTTGATGAATTTACGACTGGTAATAATACATTTGTTATTTCATTTGACACAACAATCACTCCTTTTCTCTATTGTAGCGGAAAATCTGATCCAGCAAGTATATCTTGGCTTGATATGGATAACGGATGATGAGTAGGATGATTCTTTATATATGTCTGCACGATCTCGTAGCCTATACAGTAGCCTATCCACAAAGGAAGCTTTCCACCATATAAAAATGGCCTATGTTTTTCAACTCCTTGAAGTTTTAAATGAGGCAAAAAATAGGTCTTCCACAAAGCTAAAAGCTCTTCCAATTTGTAGTTCTTTAACCACGGTAATAGCCATTTTTCTCCGTATAATTCTTGCACCGCACATTCTGCTACTCCCTCTAAAATAAGAGAATCCAACAAAGTCATATCTCCAAGAGACTTTTTTAAGTTGTGTAAACGGCATACATGGTTATATTCATGGGCAAACAGCGCTTGAAGTTCTCTTGTTTCTATTTCACCAATAAATAAAAAAAGTGCTTGAGGATATGCAACACCGTTTTTATTGGTCATCGTTTGCTGCTGTGTAATTGGAAAAATATAAATAGGTACTGCTGGACCATTCCATTTTTGTTGTAAATAAATAAATTCCTGTTCCACACAATCCCAAACATTGTTTTTCTTTAATTTCTCTAATTGAACTACCTCATTTGGAAGAATAAGCCCCTGTTGCTGTAATGAAAATTGTATTTCTTCTGGCAATCCATCTTGAAATATCTCTCCTAAACGCTCACAAAGAATGGAACACTGTAAGCTATTTAGTTCTTTTTTTCTTGCCAATTTCCTTGCACTTATAAATTCCTCCAGCCACTTATCTGTTGACACGACTGCCATGTCATCACCTCTATATAGCATATGTTGGAATAGACAATCGGCTAGTGATAAATGCATTAAACCGCATATATTAGCTTGTAATGACATCGAAAGGAGGGATATGTGTGAATCCATCTGATGCTTATAATCTCTGCTGTAAATATCATGGAAAACGTGTAAGGATTTCGGATTCATCTGGTAGAGTACATGTTGGGGAAATCACAAGGGTAGACAGAAGACAGGTATGGATTCTACCTGATAGAAGATACAGTGGTTATGGTTTAGGATTTTGGGGATTCGGGGGATATAGAGGTGCCGGTTTTGGCTATGGAATAGCTTTAGGAACAATATTAGGTATTGCACTAGCTCCAATTATTTTCTTCTAAATCAAACTATGAAAAATAAGCCATTTCAAACCTAGTTGAGATGGCTTATTTTTCGTTATTGAATTTGCTCTTGTTGCTGTTTACTTTCAATCAACTCGGATATTGTGACAAATGAATAGCCTTGTTTTTTTAATGCGGGTATTATTTCTTCTAGTGCCTTAATCGTTTGCGAACGGTTCCCGCCACCATCATGAAATAAAATGACATCTCCAGGTCTTGTTCCCTTCATCACCTTTTGCACTATTTTCTTGACACCAGGCTCCTTCCAATCTTGAGTATCCTGATGCCAAGACCACATTACGACCTTGTAGCCGTCCTTAACAGCAGCATTTATCATAGCATCCGTATAATTTCCACCAACGGGACGGAATAAAACTGGGGAAAAACCAGTAATACTATAAATCGTGTCATTCGTTTGTTGAAGCTCTTCTTGCAATTTTTTGATGGAAACTTTAAATGGATGTGTATACGTATGATTTGCTAATTCATGCCCTTCTGTATAAGAACGTAAAACAAGCTCTGGATACTTCTCTGCATTTTTTCCAATAATAAAAAAGGTTGCTTTAGCATCATATTTAGCTAGTAAGTCAAGCACTGCAGCCGTGTATTTTGGATGTGGGCCATCGTCAAAGGTAAGGGCAACAATTTTATCTTCTGTATTGATATCCCATACAACTTTACCTGTCTCTTCATAATAAGGGCGCCCCTTATCTGCATAGCCTTTCATTCCTAAAAATCCCGAGATGATTAAAAAGCAAACTGTTAGAAGCAGTACATAATTACGTGTCATAGCATCACCTCCCAAGTCCAACATTCAGAACTCCGTCAACTTACTATTTACGAATTACAGTGAATTATACTTCCAAAAGGACTGACGGTTTTCTCCTTTAATTATTTCAAAAAAACATTATGAACTACATAAAATTTTGAACAATATGTGAAAGGTTATGAATAGACCTTTATTTTTTTATGATCTAATGTAAAATAAAATCACCATTGATATATAACAGATTCACAAATAAATTAAATGTTATGTAACACAATAAAGGAGATGACATATATGTGGGTTATTACGGTATTTGAAAAAAATACGTATCGCATGTTTGAATACAGTACTAAAAGTGAGGCAACAATTGCTTTAAATAATTTTAAGCAAACCGCTTTACTTTCTTATACAAAATAAAGGTAAAGGTATCTATTCATTACGAGTAGATTTTTTTTGGTTTTTTCCATATAACTAATTGATTAGTTTAGTTGTCACCTTCTTTCACATTTTTTTAATAGAAATGTTGAACACCTTACTCACCATCACCATATGTATATAGAGAAAAGGAGTGATTTTGATGGTGACAATTGAACCTATTATGATTAAAGGGCATTTCTTCACAGCAGTAGTTGTTCAATTACCTAAAACAACGCTACTGACCATTTCCAATAATACGGGCTATATTATGTGTGGAGCATTAGATGTTGGTCTTTTAAATAGTCGCTTAGTTGATCGAAAAATTGTTGCTGGTCGTGCAGTTGGGGTGAAGACAATTGATGAGCTTTTAACAGCTCCATTAGAATCGGTAACATATGAAGCAGAGCAGCTTGGTATTACAGAAGGAATGTCTGGCGTAGAAGCACTTTTAAAAATGATTTAACATACTAAAAGCGTCAGTTCTAGAGTAACTAGACGCTTTTTCTTACTACTTCTTGAATAAGCAATTTCCCCCTTCCCCATACTGTGGGACAAAGGGAGTGTATCATTATGAATAATCGGAAACATTTTAAGATACATGTAACATTACTTGCTATCGTCCTGATTGTCTTCGTCTGGTCTGTCATTAAGCCATCCTCCTACTTAGATTGGCTAGCAGAAGTAAGCCCTGGCATTGTGGCGATTATTGTTGTTGTTTGTATCTATAATAAATTTCGCTTCACAACATTTTCTTACTTTATCATTGCCCTACTTTCAATCCTTACTTTTATAGGTGGGCATTATACCTATTCGGAAGTCCCTCTTTTTAACTGGATAAAAGAAGAGTTTCATTTACAACGTAATCACTATGATCGCTTTGGCCATTTTTTAAAAGGTTTATTAGCTATTGTTATAAGAGAAATACTACTTAGAAAGACTACGCTTACTAAAGGAGCTTGGTTAACAGGCATAACAATTAGTATTTTGCTTGCAATTGCTGCATTTTATGAAATCATCGAATGGTTAAGCACAAGAGTCTCGAAGGGCAGTAAAGGGGCAAAAGACTTTTTAGGAATGCAGGGAGATCGCTGGGATGCTCAATGGGACATGTTTTTAGCCTTGCTAGGAACAATTTTAACCTTATTATTATTTACAAAGCTCCATAATAAATTATTAAAAAAACTAGACAAGTCATAAACTTTTTTGCATAGCTTATACTATAAAGCTCACGAAGGGTGGTATTGTATGTACTATGCACAGGTCAATCAACAAGCAACCCATACATCGCGTGTTATGACTGTAACTGGCAACGGACAGGTAAAGGCTACGCCCACTTCTGCTCAACTACAAATTGAAGTTCAAACACAAGGGGATAATGTCCAGGTGCCACAACAGGAGAATGCGATCATTATGAATCAAGTCATTCAATCACTCGTAGCGCTTGGTATTCCAAGAGAACAAATTCAAACAACAAGTTATACAATTACACCGCTATATCAGTTTGAAGATGGCAAGCAAATTTTTAATGGCTATGAAGTGATTAATGCCGTTACTGTCAACGTAACGAATATAGACGATCTTGGCTTAATCATTGATACTGCCATAGAGCATGGGGCAAATCGTATTGCCAACATTCAGTTCAATATTGACCATACAGATGCTTACTATCAGCAAGCATTAAGAGTAGCCCTTCAAAATGCTCTATTGAAGGCAAAAACGATTGCGGAAACCATGCATCTTCCTTTACAACCTCTCCCAATTGAAATTGTCGAGGAGCAGGTTAACACACCTATCCTTTATCGTTCTATGGTTGATGCCTCTGGAAATACACCTATCGCACAAGGGCAAGTAGCAATCCAAGCTACTGTTCGCGTAACATATCAATACTAACAAATAGAGCCTTCTGCTTGTGGCGATGAAGGCTCTTTTATTATTTTAAAAAAATATTTTTCTCAATATGAAATTCATTTTGATGTGTTTTAATCACCACATCAAAATACTGACTATACGGATGCATAAATAACTCATATTGAATACGTCGTTCATTATGTGACTGCTTTAAATAATTGAGTTCTGTTCCTCTTTCGTTTACATCACGTCCAGATCTTCTCATTAGTTCTGTAGCTTCATCTGTATAAAAGTAAATTTTTAAGTCAAATAACTCCGGATTTATAAACGCTACACTCATACCTTCAACAATCGTAATTGGCCTTTTGGAAGAAACGAAAGAACTTTTCATATAATGTGTATCGATGGTCCATAAATCTAGTCCTTCTTTTATCATCTGAACATCTCTTTCCAATGAAGGTAGATGATGTGCAGCAGGATGACAAGCAGTCATTTTAAAACGATGATCCTGATGTTGATATGTATAATCAATGATTGCCTGTTTGCGTATATCTGAACTTACAATATACGGATCCGTATTCATATAATTCACTTCATCTCGATTTAAAGCATTTATTAATTTATGGGCAAACGTTGTTTTTCCTGCAGCTCCATGCCCTGAAATGCCAATGATTATCCTTTTATCAGCTAACGTAATCCATGTTAAAATATCTTTTAAAATGGTCTCCATTATACACTCCTTCTTTTATATAGAACAATTTCTCTGAAATCATACTAAAAGGTATGATAAGACACTCCTACCATACCACCTTGTATTTAAAAATCCGGATTCCATACTCGCTCTATTCTGACATTGCTATGCTTTTTACTTAATCGAAAAACATCTGGATTGCTTAAATTTTTCCAGCTTTGAAAATCAACGTCCTTATCATAATACTTCAATAACAATGCAATGATATTGCCATGACTTACGATTACTGTACTCGCAACATTTCGAGCAAATGCTTCTTCTACAACATTTACAATTCGATTCATCGCTTCTTTACTAGATTCGCCACCATCAAATGTTAAATCCAAATCGATAAATGTTGCCTGTAATTTTTCATACCAATCCGGTAAATCTCTAGTACTTAAAAGTCGCTCTGAAAGTCTTTCCTCAATTTCTATCGTAATATTATCCTTCGTACTTAGTGGTTCTATGGATTGAATTGCTCTTAAAAAAGGGCTAGAAAGAATTCGATCAATTTTTATATCCTTGAAAAAATCTACTAAACTTTCCGCCTGCTTTTTTCCCTCCTGCGTTAAAGAGGCATCTTCAGATTGCCCTTCTGCTAGACAATGTCTAATGACGTAAATCTCCCCCATAAAAGCCCCCTTTATTTGTATTTATTTAACATTTATTATACCTGCTTTACTGACTAGTTCCAACTTATTTGACGACTCTCCAATTGTCCCACTCATTGAATTTCCACTCACATCTTTTTTGTTTAAACCTTTTAAATCAACAGTAATGTCTGCTGAATCACTCGAAGCTGAAAGCTCTAATGATTGTGGGTTATTTTTATAAGAAATCGTAATATCTCCTGAGCCAGTTTCGATTAATAATGATTTTTCTTCATCTATCTCTTTCAAAACAACCTCACCGCTAGATGAAGTAATTTTCGTCTTTGTGCTAGAAACGTTAGTAATGTAGCTATCACCATTCGTAGCACTTATTAATAATTTTTCCAAAGAGCTATCTAAAATATTTATTTCCCCATCCTTCGATATAAGTTCTCCTTTATTGGCTGCAAGCCCCTTCATTATAGTTGAGCCTGATTCACTTGATATTGTCATGACCTCAGTTGCTAAATGATTAATACGAAGATCCCCATAACTATTTCTTATTGCAATTAATTTAACTGAATTCTTTGGTATAGCAATGTGAATAGTTCCTTTTTCGCCAATACTAATATTTTTTAGAATACCTACTTCTGTATCTCTTTGAAATACACTTATTTTTTGACCATCTTCTTTTATTTCCACAGGGTCACTTTGTTTCTTTTGCTTATTTCCTTTAATATTAATTTTCAGTTCCTCTGAATCTGTATTTTCTAATACAATATTCCACGACTCATTGTCTATTTCTAGTATTTGAATTTGCTGTCCATCAAAAGACTTTTGTTTTTCATAGCTTTGCTCCCCATTTAGTTTCAAAACAACTAATAGTCCACCTACTAGAATAAAAAATAGTAGAGTCGTTACAATGGTTTTTTTCATCAAATCTCCTCATTTCACGTTAGATCCACTTTATCAACTTTGCGGTAGGATAGATAACCTACAAAAAACCCTACTAAACACAACATAATTGGCACAGCAATGATTTGAAATAAACTAGAGGAGGTAGAGCCATCAGAAACTGTTGCGTTAATGACAAATCCAATGAATACAGCTGATGTAATGGTTGAGGCGGTTGATTTTTTTCGCATACCAAAGTACAACGGTATTAAGCTTACGCCAGCTGTCATAAAAGCACTTAGTAGCAGCGAAGGAACTGTCTCAAGCATTTCTTTTAAGTCAGTAGATTCCCCAAAAAGACCCAATGTCGGATTTAAAAAATAAATAAGTAAATTGATAACGATTGTTGCACTTATGATGCTTACAAAACAAAAGCTAAAGACGAGAAGAAGCTTAGCCACTATAATTTTTTTTCTTTTCAATGGATATGAAAATAATAATTGAACTGTTTTATTTTTATATTCATCGATAACTAGACGTGCAAGAATAACACTCGAAAAAATAATAAAGACAATTCTAATTAAAATGTTCGTTAACGACATAAATTCTGTGTAATTCTGAAACTCACTATCCCCCTCAGACCCCACCGCCATTAATGTAACAGCTACAAAAATACCTATTATACTAATGATTAAGCCATTAAAATAACCCGCCATCCGATTCTTTTTCCACTCTAGCCTTAGTAGTTTAAGCATGTTGACTTCCCCCATTAATCAGTTTTAAAAAATACTCTTCTAAATGCTGTTGTTGCTTTTCAATACTATGAACGACGATGCCATTAACAATGAGTTCTTTATTAATTTGAGATGATGAATTATTTTCATCAAATATACGCACCCTCTGTTGACTCGCGATTTCATAGTTTCGAATGTTCAAACTCTCCAGGACATTCGTTGTTTTCTTTAAATCGTCCACCGTGATTTCAAGATATTCCATTGTTTCTTTTCGAATATCATCCATCCTGACTTCTTTTAGTAATTTTCCATGCTGAAGAATGCCTACTGTATCCGCGATAGATTCAATCTCTGATACAATATGACTCGAGATTAAAATTGTGATGCCATACTCTTCTTTTAGTAGCACTAGCAATTCACGCACCTCTTTAATGCCAATCGGGTCAAGACCATTAATCGGTTCATCTAAAATTAAAATCTCTGGCTTGGTAACAATGGCACGCGCAATCCCTAATCTTTGCTTCATTCCCAAGGAAAATTCACTAATCTTTTTATTTTCAACACCTTGCAGGCCAACTATTTTGAGAGCTTCGTCAGCTGCCTTTTTTTCATAAATGCCCATATATTCGCAATGTAGTTCTAAATTCTCCTTTGCTGACAGCCTTTCATAGAATTCGGGGTACTCAATAATGCTTCCTATTTTGCTTAAATATTGATAAGAAGTCCTCGTAACAGGTTGATTAAAAACTTTAATGTCACCAGATGTAGGTTTTATTAAATTTAAAATCATTTTCATAATGGTCGTTTTCCCCGCTCCATTCGGACCTAAGAAACCATAAATCTCTCCTGGCCGAATATTCATATTGACACTAGAGATGGTCTCTACTCCTTTAAAACTTTTATTTAATTGTTTAATTTCAATAACAAATTCCACAGTTTTAGCTCCTCACCATTTTGTTTTCGTTACTTTAAGCTTAATAAAGGAAAGTAAAAATAAAGTAAACACAATGGAAAATGACCGTAATATTTTTACTGAATGAGGATTTCAAAACTAGAAGCTGTTATCATGAAAAGGAAAAGAGGGATAAAAGTGGAAACGGCAAATATCTTAATCGTGGATGATGAATTGGGCATTTTAAAATTATTAGATATTACACTACGGAAAGAGAACTTTATAAATATTGAGACTTCTTCAACGGGTAAAGGAACTCTACAGCTTGTTAAAGACAATGATTACGATGTCATTCTGCTGGATATTATGCTACCTGATATTAGTGGCTTTGAGTTATGTACGGAAATACGTAAGCATACCAACACACCTATAATTTTTGTCAGCGCTCGGTCAACAGATTTTGATAAATTAACTGGTTTAGGTATTGGCGGCGACGATTATATAACAAAACCATTTAATCCTTTAGAGGTTGTAGCTAGAATAAAAGTTATTCTTCGACGTCAAAAAATGTATGAGGCTGCTCAGCAACAACAAAGTATTAAGTACGATTTTGGTTATTTTGCCTTTAATCCGGAGTCGGCGACGCTGAAAGTAGATCATCAAATTGTTGAATGCACCGCTAAAGAACTGGAGCTTCTGCACTTCTTCTGTAAAAACCCAAATCGTATTTATACAACTTCTCAACTTTACGAATTTGTCTGGGGAAATGATGTTTATGGTGAGGAGAAGACTGTTACCATTCATATTTCGAAATTACGAAAAAAACTTGGGGATGATACGCGTAAACCTAAAATAATCGTTAATCTGCGAGGCATTGGCTATAAATTTATCCCACCAAAAGAGGGATTATTATGCGAATAAATACTCGATTTACACTACATCTCGCTTTGGGGATCATACTGTGGATACTTTTTAGCGGCATTTGCATTTTAATCGGGCTTGAAGGTATTCTTCCAATCTTTAAGCACACTGTTAGTGAAGATTATGAGAATTTGCTGGTACTATGGATTTTTTGCTTTAGCACGTTAATTTGCATTGCTGTATTTGGCTGGTATTTTGGAGGTCCGCTCGGTTTTATCATGACTTGGATTCAGCAGCTTTCACAGGAAAACTACATAAAACCAAATGGACTTTCTAAGATTTATAACCGGAAAGGCAAACTTCGTATGCGCTTTATGCTATACCAAGAGGTACTAGAACATCTACAATCCTTATCAGCAAAACTCAAGGCTGCCGAAATAGAAAGAGCCCAAGTGGAACAAGCAAAACAAGAATGGATAGCTGGTATATCTCATGATTTGAAAACACCACTTACCTATATTACAGGCTACTCTACACTATTATTAAACGATCAATATGAATGGTCGAAGGAAGAAGCACATAGTTTTATTCAGGAAATTGCTGATAAAGGAAAACATATGGAGGAGTTAATTCAAGATTTAAGTCTCGTTATTCAGTTAAATAATACAAATGGAAAACTACCCCTTCACAAAACAAAACATGATATTGTTGAATTTACAAAAAGAATTGTTGCTAACATAAGCAATTATCCACAAGCAGAAAAATATATATTGCATTTTCAAGCAGATAAAAATTCTATAAACATTGATTTTGACACTAAATACATGCAGCGGATATTGCAAAATATTTTAATGAACTCGATTATCCACAATCCTCAGAACACTGATATTTATACACATATTTTTGATAGCGATCAATTTGTTGAAATTCACATTGTGGATAACGGTGTAGGTATGTCTCCCGAGATGACAGAGAATATATTCCAACAGTATTATCGTGGGACAACTACAGATACCTCTTCTGAAGGCACTGGATTAGGCATGGCAATTGTTTATAACCTTGTTCAAGCACATAGTGGCACTATTTCTATAGAAAGCGAGCTTGCTAAAGGGACTACATTCACCATTAGACTTCCGAAAAGATAACATAACACTAGCATTTATTTCTAAAGAACATCATTCATGAAACCTTATTGTAGCTCATATAATTAGACATCATAAATTGGTTCAATAAGGAGGATTCAATGCAATCTGAAAAATTGCGACTAAGGAAGATCCAGCGTCTTGCATATGAAATCATGGATGAGATGCACAAAGAGAAACATCGCACTGAAATGCACAAATTAATTCCGATTATTGATAATTTATCGCGGGCAATTGGAGATTTAACAGATTCTGTTGGTAAATACTCATTGGATTATGTAGAAGAAAAAGTAAAAAATGCGCATGCACTTTTATTTAACAAAGAAAAAGTAGATATTTATTAATAAAGACAGGGATAAAGGGTAATCATACTCATGATTACCCTTTTGTCATTAATGCGTTTCAGGTTCGAATGTTTTACAGTCTGTTTCCTCACTGTTGGAAGCATGTTGTCCCTTCTGGCTGACAACATAAATTTTTTCTGCAGTACATTTGTTTCCAGAATCCCAAAATGTACAGTTATTGACTTCACAAAGAATTTCTTGTGCCATCGTTTCACACCTCCTCTTTATTAGCTTTAACAAATTAGAGGTAAACGATACGTTATTAATCAAAGTCAATCACTGGTGAGCTTGAATAACAAAGCATCAAAATCAATCCATGCTAAAGTCTAAATTAGCTGGTTGTTTAGGTAATCGTTCCTGTGAAAGCATGTTAGTTGAAGGTACCTTGTCGTCGACTTCCTCAAAGCGGAAACCATCTGCCCATACCTTACCCGAGCCAATTAATAACACACCAAAATAAATGGAATCACCTTCTTCAGGCACATCTAACACAATAGAATAGTGATTCCATTCGGTAGTCCCTTTTACAGACCGTTGATCCATATTGTCAAATTGAATCGTATCACCCGTAGCATTGTCAATGCGCATCCATGCACCACATTTGGCAGCATCTACAGTCTTTAAATAGCATGACATTTTCAAGCGCTTGCCTTTAAATTCAGCTGCTTGAAAGCCCTGCATCATCGTAGCGAATTGTCCATTATTCGCTGAAGCGGTTGAAGAATACAATACTCCCGAACGAGTTCCTGAATGAAATACCTTGTCATCTGTATGAAATTGATATAACTCAGGATTCCCACCGCTCAACATCCAACCCTTAACCTGTTCATTTGATACCACTAATTTTTCCTCCTCCGTCATGCTTAATGATTGCATCATTTTTCGATACTTCCCTGGCGGCAAAGCGTAAATTTCTTTAAAAGCTCGTGTAAAAGCTTCTTGTGATTGAAACTGAAGTGTAAATGCAATTGTTAATATCGATGCATTGGAGTACATTAAATAACTTGCCGCCAAAGCTAGTCGGCGTATACGAATATACTCACCAATTGTTAATCCAGTTTCTTGTTTGAAAATGCGACTTAGATGATATTTCGAATAGCCAGCAGTATGAGGAAGGTGCTCAAGTGTCACTTCTTCTGTCAACTGCTCCTCAATAAAGGCAATGGTCCTTTGCGTTGCCTGACTATACTCCATGTTACTCACCTCATCTTCATCATACTGGAGAAGGAAAAAGCTTTTTTGATAAAGGTTGCTAATTTTTTTAATCGATTATTTTGGTTGGCGTTGCTTCTTGTACAACAATAAGACCATCATAAGCTTCAACAGGTGTCATTTTAATGGTATACAGCATTTGTGTTAGCTTATACCATGGACGAAAATCGTCACCGACATTGCCCATTCTTTGGCTTTTAGAAAGAATACTTGCTAATTCCTCTGATTGACTAGCATGTTCAAAATCTACATAAAAAATAGTATCGTTAACCTCACTAAAAGCATCTACTAAAGCATTATGATGTTCAATCGTGTATTCCTTTCGTTCACCAGACCCATTTTGTGCTTGGAATGTATTTTTTACAAAGTCTGTACCAATCGCAAAATATTGATCTTTATATTGCTCGTTTAAATATTGTCCCATCGATTGATATCCTGCCATCGTCGCAGAGGTTTTCTCAATATGACCATTATGTGCTGACATGAATACTTTATCATGCCCTTTCGTGGCTTCATATTCAACAATCCATTGTAAATTTTCAGCTAAATATTCATCTCGTAAATTCATATAGTTTCCATCATTCAAAAATAATTGCGTTCGCTGCTTCATTATTTGAGCATATTGTGCCGCAAAGGAGAAAGCATCCTTCGATGACTTTTTCTCATATGCCTCTCTATTCGATTGTAAATCTTCAATAATTGTATCAATCGTTTTATCCAGTTCTGTTAGCTGACTATTCGATAATTCTCTCATCGTTTTGTTTGAAATATGTTTTAGCTCGGCCTTAAATTTCTCAGCATTCCCCGCATGTACATCTGTATAATAATCTAGCAATCCCTTTTTGCTATAATCATAGCGTTGCATATCATTACCATAGAAATAAATTTTATCTTGTTCTTCGACTGCCAGATTATAGTCGTGCATCCACTGCACTAATTCTACCATTTGTTCGGTTTGGTAGATGCCATAATCTAAAGCTTTTATAGCTTCCTCCGCCGTACCAATACCCTTTAAAATAAATTGGTTAATTTGCTGGGCACCTCCAAAATCCCCTTCTAAAACAAAGACTTGGACATGTTCATTTTTGATCATCGCTTCAAACAGATCTTTTTTTAATGTTTGAAATTCAATATTTCCGTGTGTTGCTTCCCCAAAACCAATAATTTTCACATCATCAGGAATAGAAATATTTTCTATTTCACTAATGTATTGCGAGGCATCTGTTACTGCCTCTCCCTGTCCACACCCTGCTAAAGCAATAAGTAGCAAAGATGCAGTGAATAATCGTAAACTTCGTTTAATCATTGTCATGTCAATACTCCCTTAAGGTTAAATCGCTTTTCGTTGGAAATAGTAATATCCGCCGAGGAAAAATAGGATGAATCCCCCACCTATAACTGTTAGTAATTGCTCCCAAGGCACAAAAAATACATCGTCTGTATTGCCACCTATATACATCATTGAAAATGGTTGTGCCCAAGGATAATATGGACCAATTCGCTCAGAATTTACCGCTAAAATAGAAGGTAACGTAAATATGACATTGACAGCAAAGGGAGCAGCAAAGCTTTTAAACATAATGGACATCCACAATTGTAAGGCTACTAGGGGTAATGTTGCCACCCAGCCTCCTGCAATACTTTTCCACACGATCTCTATTGGAAAGGGATCCGTGTAGCCCTTCAGCATACCTACAGCATAGATAGATCCTAAATACAATAATTGCATAGCCAAAACAAGCAGCATAACCAATACATATTTCGCGACAAATACTTTCCCTCTTGTTACAGGCAGTGCTAAAAGCTGCTTCCATCCACCTGACTGATGCTCATATCTACAAATGATACTTGCAAAAACGCCAGTAATAAGAGGTAAAAATAATAATGCATATGTTAAATTCATTGAGAATAAGGAAATAAACCATTCATTGATTTGAACCCCTGACATAGTATTCTCTAGATTGGCTGATAGTCCAATAAACAAACCTATTATTGGTCCTGCGAAAATAATCGGCACCATTTTTGATTTACGTAACTTAAACCATTCGGCTCGAAGTAGAGCAATCATTATTTCACGTCCCTTCTTGCAAAATCAATCATCCCAACAATATATAGTAAAATACCAATTCCTACGCCTAATAACACATTGATGATTGGCTCATCCCATTGGTTCATTAATGATGGCCATTTCCATATCATCCAATCTGGTAAAACAAATGAAGAATAGGCAAATATCACTCCGAAAATACCTACTGTAATAGGAATCCCTTGATTGTGGCTAACACTCGCAATCCAAAGCTGGAGCGCCAATATAGGCAATGCTGCTAGCGCAGGAAAATAACTAAATTTGGCAACCTCTAAGTAAGGTACAGGTGCTCCTAAGTTTAAAAACAGCCCATAACTAAGCGTAAAAATCATCAGTACTGTGGAAGCCAAAAATAGTAATAGGGCCAACACTGTAAATTTAGATAAATACACGGATAATTTTGAAACAGGTAAGGCAATCAGCTGCTTCCAAGCATTTGTCTCATTTTCAATACTCGCCATGAATGAAGTTAGAATAGCAATGCCCAGCACAATGGCAAGCGGTGTAAAGGAATGGATGTTTAATAAGTAATAGCCCCAATCGTCCTCACTTTGTTGTAATAAATAATCTTTCCTTACTCCGTAATTAACCATTTGTAGGGCGACTACACCCAATGGTCCTAAAAGCGTTAAAAACCATAATCCTTTACGTTTGATCTTCAAGAAATCAGCAGTTAACAATTTACCTATCATATCGCCTGCTCTCCCATCGTCATTTGCAGGAAGATTTCCTCCAATGAGCGTTTCTCTTCCTCTACACGGAATACAGAAATGCCCTCCTGAACAAGGACTTGGACAATATGAGCTACTTTTTCATCCGAGCATTCCTCTAAGAAAATAACGCCATTTTGATAATCTGCCTTAATGCCATTTGCCAGTAAACAGCGCCATCCCTTTTCACTATTATTTACTTTAAATAGTACCTTTGGCTGAGCGAATCTCCGCATCTCCTCAATGGAATCTTGGAATATCAATTTCCCCTTAGATACTATACCTACTTGTGTAGCCATTTGATCGATCTCTGATAATAAATGACTGGAAATTATAATCGTCATGCCGTATTCCTTCGGTAGTCGTTTAATTAAATTACGAATTTCAATAATGCCTGAAGGGTCGAGACCATTAGTAGGTTCATCTAGAATGAGTAATTCAGGATTATGTAGTAGTGAAGCTGCTATTCCAAGACGTTGCTTCATACCTAGCGAAAAGCCCTTAACCTTCTTATTGGCAGCCTCTTTCAAACGAACAATTTCTAGAACCTCATCTATTCGAGATTTAGGCACACCTAAAATTTTTCTTAGCGCCTCCAAATTCTCATAGGCTGTTAAATGTGGATAATACGAAGGATTTTCTACTAACGAGCCGACATTAGCTAAGATTTGGATACGCTCCTTTGTAATATCCTTTTGGAAGATTTTTATTGTCCCTGAGGATGGCTTCATTAAACCAAGAAGCATACGAATCGTTGTTGTTTTTCCTGCCCCATTCGGTCCTAAAAATCCATATATTTCGCCTTTTCGTATTTGCAAGTTCAAATTTGCTACAGCTTGCTCTTTTCCAAAGCGTTTTGATAAGTTTTGTGTTTGTACGATATATTCCATTGTCCTCACCTCTTTCATTATCATAAGAATAGAAGTTTAAAAATAGGTAAGGGCCAAGTTTAAATTTTGTTTAAAAATGTCTACCATCATCAAATGCCAAGCTTTCACTACACTAAAAATAAAAATCTGCGAGCCTTTACTTCCCAAGCTTCGCAGATTGCATAACATTTTTGATTATAATTTTTGTGCCAGATTGACTAGAAGTTATTTCCCACTCTAAATCCATACCCTTTACCATAATATCGACAATAGATAGACCAATCCCTGCTCCTTTTGCATTGGATTCATTTTTCATCCCTTGACCATGATCCTCAATAATAAATGCTTTATAGCTATCCGTGGATTTTGTTTTCACACTTATATATTTACCACTGTAAGCGTGACGTAGCACATTTTGAAAGATATTATCAAATATTCGCCCTAGCCATAATGGATCAACACTCCACTCATTGGATTCAAATGCTTGCAGTTCAATATCGATAGTAAATCCTTCTCGTTCAAAAACTGGGTACCAGGTTGTTAAATGTTCCCGCACAAACCGAATAACATTGATGTTTTTCGGTTCGAATTTATATTTGCTTGCCATTAGCAATGTGTACGACATTAAGTTTTCAATTAAAGCATCAATATTCACAATGGATGCTTCCATTGCTTTTAAAGCCTGTATACCTTCCTCTGACAATGCTTCTTTGCTAATTGTATAAGATTGAGCCCTTACTTTTGTTAAAGGTGTTCGCAAATCATGTGATAAATTGGCGATCAGCTCTCTTCTTAGTTGTTCTTCCTTCTGCTGACGCTGTTTACTATCTCTTAGCTCACAAACCATTCTGTTAAAACTATGCTCTAATTGTCCAATTTCGTCCCGCTTTTTCACCTGTATTTCAATAGGTAAACCGTCAACATCACGAATTTCCATAGCCTCTTGTAGATGTAATAGTCTTTTTCGAATTCCCTTGAAAAATAAAAATGAAACGGCAATAAAAAATAGGATAACGGCTACAACACCAAAAAATAAGAAGCTACCGTAGTTATCATAAATCTTTATAAGTGGGGGCTTAAAGACATCCCTTGAAATCTCTAACACAATAAAGCCATTTGACACATCATCACCTAAGAAAGCAATTACAGTAAATGGATCACTTCCATAGCGCTCTTTAATAAATTTGGTTGTAAATGCAGGTGTCCATATTTTAGGAAGCTCATCCTGAACATTCATGGTAGTCAGTAAATTTCCCTTTTCACTTACCCAGAACATTGAAGCTGTAGGATATTGCTTTTGCCATTTTTGAAAAAGCTGTTCAATGGTAGCTTCTGATGCATTGTTTATACTTTTTGCTTGTGTATGCCATTGTTCCTCAATATCACTTTCCAGAAGAGCTTCACTTGAAAAGTCTCCAGATCCTGTCTTTGAAATGCCTAACATGAAAGTAGCAACACCGAGATAGGAAATTTGAACAATCGATATAGCTAATACAATAATGAGCATATATTTCGCTAATAATGAACGGAAAAATTTCATAGTTTCACCCTATAGCCAATTCCTCTAATTGTTTCGATAATCTGGGGTTTTGCAGGATTAATTTCTATCTTTTCTCTTAAATATCGAATATGAACCATCAATGTTTTATCACCTTCAATGTAACTCTCACCCCAAACACCCTCATAGAGTTGTTCCTTCGTTAAAATTTGATTTAGATGACGAATAAAATACTGCAATAAATAAAATTGTTTGCCAGTGAGAAGAATTTCTTCTTCATTTAATGTATTAATAATTCGCATATCTTTTGTATAAATTTTAAGATGCTGCAATGCCAATACATCATCGTTTTTTTGATATCTTCTTAGTAATACCTCTAATCTTGCTACTAGTTCATCAGGATGGAATGGCTTTGTTAAATAATCATCAGCAAAATTAAGCCCTTCAATTTTATCCTCAACGGCTGTTCGAGCAGATAGCATCAAAATAGGTAAATCTTTATTCTCTCGTTTTATTCTTTTGCCAATCGAAAAACCATCTAACCCGGGTAGCATGACATCCAATATAGCAAGATCTTTTGAAGCAATGTGTTGTTCAAGACCTTCGCCAGACTCTAGCCATGTTACCTCATAGCCTCTTTCCGTTAACTCCTTGCTAACCCATTGTCCTATTTCTTTCTCATCTTCTATGTACAATATATGAATCAATGTTCATCCTCCTTCTTGTTGATAATCAAAAGCTATATTAAAATACCATATTTTGCAATATGAAGTTAACTAGAAATTAAAAACAATATTATTGCATACATGGTTATTATAGGATAAACGCTATTTATTTTCTTAGGAAATTTGAAAAATGTCTATTAATTGAGTAGATATAAAAAAGCGCAACTATTAATAGCTTTGTGTAAGTTGCGTTTTAAAGGTAGATATTATTATCTGTAATTGCTTTCTCATCTGCTCTAAATACAATTAGAAACTTCACACGTAGGTGCTAGAATATGCTAACATGACACTAACTATATGAAAAACATTAAAAAAATTTGTTTTACTTAGGTTTTACGTATAATAAAGGGGTGTGACTTAATTGGATATTCGACAACTAAGATATTTTATAGCGATTGTGGAGGAAAGGAAGATTTCTGCTGCTGCTGAAAGACTGCATATTTCTCAGCCACCATTAAGCCAACATCTAAAAACAATGGAAGAAGAGCTTGGTTCAAAATTGGTAGAGAGAAGCGGCAAGTACTTTGAAGTGACGGAGGCTGGGAAGACCTTATATAAATATGCATTGCAGGTTGCTCAATTAATGGACGAGGCGGAAGCAGAGGTCAAGGATGTAGGGCTAGGCATTCATGGACGATTAACATTAGGCATCAATACATTTTCAGTTGTTGAGTTACCCCAATTATTACATCAATTCCAACAACAATTTCCTAAGGTAACTTATAAAATTCAACAAAATGAATCCTCTTATCTCTGTAAGCTTGTAAGAGATCGTGTAGTAGAACTAGCGATCATTCGTTTGCCCTTAGAATTAGATGATTTCTCTGTCCTTCATATGTACACAGAACCGTTTTATTTTATACAATCCAAGAAGTTTAAGTTGTTAGAACATGAGGTGACTTTGGCCGAAATTCAAAATTGGCCGATTTTATTACCGAGTACAGAAGGGTTAGGAGTTCACTATTCAATTTTAGAAGCATTTTCCCGCTTCCAATTACAGTCCCATATCGTCGGGGAATGTTCAGATACTGCGCTTTTAATGAATTTAATCGAATCAGGTTTTAGCTCCTCCATCGTACCTGAAACCATTCTAAAGCAATTTGAAGACCTACCGCTTCATGCCTACAAAATCCCAACTACAGAGTTATCCACTTCCGTAGGACTTGTATGGATGAAGAATCATTATTTATCTAAAGCTGCACAAAACTTTGTGAATTTAATGAGGGAACATTATTGTTAAGCAGTCAATGCAAAGAGCACACTAACGTTTCTAGTGAGCTCTCTTTTTGAATCATTATTGAATAATTAGCATATCATTTTCATCAAATTTCCACATATCACCATAAGCTACTTCCCAATAGTAACCGTTTGGGTCTTGGAAGTAGCCACTATAACCGCCCCAAAATACTGTTTCTGGCTCTTTTACAATAGACGCTCCAGCTTTTTTAGCTAATGCAAATACGCGGTCCACCTCTTCTTTTGATTTACCATTGTAAGCAAGGGTGATACCTCCAAAGCCGGGGCTAAGTTCTGGTGGGTTTGCTTCATTGATATCGTTTACAAGACGTTCAATTGGAAATAGTGATATTTTAGTTCCCCCATTATTAAAGAACATTACATCTGGATTTGTTTCTTCTCCATACACTACTACTTCAAAGCCAAGTCCCTCTCGGTAAAAGGTAAGTGACTCCACCATATTTTTAACGCCTAATGTGATTAAGTTTAAACGATTCATTTTCCAATCCCCTTTTTAAAGTAGTATTACTATTTAAATTCTCTATCCAACAAATTTTTCCTTTTAATTCGTGAAGAAAGTCATTTGGTTGCATCAGCACAGAGATAATCATAATCTATTCATTTTTTTGGATTTCACTATGGATTACCCTTCATTTCTTTATATCCTCCTGATTTCACCTGTAATTTTAAATTGCAAAAAGTACTATTAAAAAACTTTTATCTCTCTAACCATTGGCATCACACAAAAGTTACCTCGACGTTTCTATGAAACAAAAATGTACGTACTTTTTTTTCTTCTTGTGGGGCATCATAATGAAAAAGCAATCAAGCAAACACACAATTGGAGGAATAATAATGATTACTCATTTACAAGATACAATCACATTAAATAACGGCCTACAAATGCCTGGTATGGGTTTAGGCGTTTTTCAAGTAGAAAATGACGCTACTGCAGAAATGGTTAAAAATGCGATCGAGGTTGGCTATCGAAGCATCGATACTGCTGCTATTTATGGAAATGAAGCAGGTGTAGGAGAAGGTATTAAACAAGCTCTAGCATCAACTGGCTTACGTCGTGAAGATTTATTTATTACATCAAAAGTATGGAACGATGGCTTAAGCTATGATGAAACAATTGCAGCATATGAAGAGAGCCTAAAAAAATTAGGATTAGATTATTTAGATCTTTATTTAATTCATTGGCCTGGTAAAGATAAATATGCTGAATCGTGGAAAGCACTTGAAGACCTATATGAACAAGGCAAGATCAAAGCAATCGGTGTATGTAACTTTACTGTGGCACACTTGGAAAACTTATTATCATTTGCTCGTATTAAACCTGTTTTGAACCAAGTGGAATTCCACCCACGCTTACAACAAGTGGAGCTTCGTTCATTCTGTGACAAGCACCAAATTCAACTTGAAGCATGGGCACCTTTAATGCAAGGTGGTCTTCTTGAAGATGAAACGATTTCAAAAATTGCAACAAAATACGGAAAATCAAATGCTCAAGTTATTTTACGCTGGGATGTACAAAATGGAGTGATTACAATTCCAAAATCAGTACGTAGAGAGCGTATGATGCAAAACGCTGATATCTTTGACTTTACTTTAACAGACGAAGAAATGGCATTAATCAATGAGATGAATCGTGAACAACGTGTTGGTCCAAATCCAGATGAATTTGACTTTGCTCTATAAGCATTAAAAAGAGGAAAGAGACTGTCTTGTATGTGACAGTCTCTTTCTCCCTCATTATGATGTTTGCTGCATAGCGATATCTTCATCGCGTTGTTTTAACAGAACATCTTCACCTTTATCCTTTAGTAATTCAACATGCTTTTCGCCCCAAGTGCAAAGCATATTCAAAATAGGCTCCATCCCTTGTCCATAGGAAGTCAATGAATATTCCACTTTAGGCGGTACTTGATTGAAGACCTTGCGATGGATTAAACCAGCTTGCTCTAACTCTCTTAATTGACTTGTAAGCATTTTTTGGGAAATGCCTGGAATCAATCGTCGAAATTCATTTGTTCGAATTTCACCATGGTGGTTCAAATGGCAAAGAATGACCGGTTTCCATTTACCACCAATAACTTCAAGCGTAGCTTCAACACCTATATTATAAATTTTTTGCATTGTAAACCCCCGTAATATTCAAAAGTAACTAAAAGTACTCTACACAACTTTTAGGCATGCATGAATATTACTACACATACTAAAAAAAATCAAAGGAGATATTAGTAAAATGTCACAATCAAAAAAGCCAAATGCAAAATTGACATTGCTAGCACTTGCAATCAGTGCATTTGGTATAGGGTCCACTGAATTTATCAGTGTTGGACTTTTACCATTAATTACAGATGATTTTGGTATATCTTTAAGCACTGCCGGTTTAACCGTTTCTATATACGCACTAGGTGTCACTGTTGGTGCTCCATTATTAACAGCCTTAACATCTCGTCTTAGTCGAAAAACAGTTTTATTGCTTGTTATGACCATTTTTATAGCGGGGAATTTAACTGCAGCTATCGCACCAATTTTTTCTATACTGATAATAGGTCGTATTATTTCAGCATTAGCTCATGGTGTGTTTATGTCGATCGCCTCTGTTATAGCAGCTGATGTAGTTGAACCAAATAAACGAGCAAGCGCGATTGCCTTTATGTTTACAGGCTTAACGCTAGCTACTGTGACCGGTGTTCCACTTGGTACATTTATTGGACAAGTAACAGACTGGCGTATGTCGTTCATTTTTATCGTCATTATAGGCATTATCGGTTTAATTAGTAATGCTTTACTAGTACCTAACCAATTATCAAAAGGTAATCCTATTTCTTTACGTGATATTGGCAAAGTATTAGGCAATATTCGCATGTTATTAATCCTTTTCATTACAGCTATTGGATATGGTGGGGCCTTTGTAGTCTATACGTATGTTTCACCTATTTTAGAGCAATATATGGGCTATTCCCCACATGCAGTAGTAATTATATTAGTTGTCTATGGTATTTGCGTTGCTATTGGTAATACATTAGGAGGCCATTTTGCTAACCAAAATCCGCTACGTTCCATCTTTATAATTTTTGTTGGACTTGCCTTAGCGTTACTTGGTATTGGCTTCACTCTTGAATCACCGATTATCGGTTTAGTCATGGTACTGACAATGGGATTATTTATGTTCATGAATGTCCCAGGATTACAGTTATATGCTGTTCTACTGTCTGAAAAATATGTGCCGTCAGCTATTTCTATGGCTTCAGCATTAAACATTTCTGCTTTTAACATTGGTATATTTTTAGGATCCTATATTGGAGGTTTTATTATTCGCCATCAATCATTAGCACATACGCCTCTTTATGGATTCCTAATGGTTATGCTAGCAGCGATTGTTACATTATTATGGTTGCTTTTCGATAATAAAAAACAATAATATTGTTAGTCCGTTTATCTAGCATTTACTTGATATTTTGGTAATTTAACATCGGTATATATACAATATTGATAAAAAGGAAGCTCCCTGTGGCTTCCTTTTTGTGTTATAAGTAAGACAAGAATGGAGTTACACCTAAATTCGCTTGAATACATAAGATAAGATATCAGCTATAGGATAGGAGGAATTCCATTGTATTACAATCCTTATCCGTATTTCGTTCATCCCTATCATTACTCAGCGCCACCAATTGCCAACCACCTTGCTGTAAGATCCTTTCCCCAACATCTTGCAATGCCGACCAACAATCCCTTTCCACCTGTTGATACACATAAATTAAAATCATCGGTTACACGGATAAAGGCAATTATGCAGCAAGCCCAATTACTGACGGATAAAATTGAAAGCTCCCAGCAATTTGCCCATGATTTAATGAATGCAGCACAACTTTCAAATAAAGCAGAAGTGGAGAAATTAATTTCATCCACAGGTATTACGATGAAATTCGAAACGAACTATACACCTGATAGTTTTAGAATACGTCTAATTGATAATGGCTGTTGTGGTGTCATATTGAATTTAAATTGGTGAAAAAAACCCTAACCTTGTATCCCTATTGAACTTGTAAACTATAGAAAACTATGATAAAGTGTTTGTATTATTATTTCTGAAAATTCTTATATTTTTCTTATCAAGAGAGACGGAGGGATTGGCCCGATGAAGTCTCAGCAACCAGCTCAACAGTATGGTGCTAATTCCAATTGGCCTAATTCCAAAGCCTTGAAGATGAGAAGATGAACTACCGTTGTTTATTCAGGAGTCCTCTTCTATAGGGGGCTCTTTTTTTACTACTATTTTAAGAAAGCAGGGAAAACGATGCCTAATGAATTATTACAAGCATTACAATTATTAAAATCTAAACAATGGGTCGATTTAACACATACATTCGGCCCTAACTCACCCCATTTTTTCATGTTCGAAGATGCAAAATTTGAAACATTATTCTCTCACGATGATGGGTTCTTTGCACAACAGTTCACTTTCCCTGGTCAATATGGTACGCATATCGACCCACCCATTCATTTTGTGCGAGACACACGGTACCTTGAAGAGCTCGATTTAAAAGAGCTTGTTCTTCCCCTTGTTGTCATTGATAAGTCCGAAGAAGCTGCTAGCAATCATGATTTTTCTTTAAGTGTTCAAGATATACTTGAGTTTGAAGCACAGCACGGAAAAATTGAGGCAGGTACCTTTGTAGCGCTACGTACCGATTGGAGTAAACGTTGGCCAGATAAGGAAGCATTCAGCAATAAAGATGCGGAAGGGTATAACCATATTCCAGGTTGGGGCTTAGAGGCTTTACAATTTTTACTGACGGAACGTAAAGTTAGTGCGATTGGTCACGAAACATTCGATACTGATTCAGCAGCTGATTTTCGTAAAAATGGCAAACTAGATGGTGAATACTTTGTGCTCGAACAAGACACTTATCAAATTGAGTTAATGACTAATTTAGACAAGCTACCTGCAACAGGTGCAATTATTTTTAATATTGTACCTAAACCAGAAAAAGCATCTGGATTCCCTGTTCGCTCCTTTGCTATTTTGCCATAACTTAAAAGTCGGTATAGAGATACCGACTTTTATTTTTGTACATTTCTTTTTTTGAATATAAAGTAAACGACGAACATTAATAGAACAAATAATAGGATGAGATACATACTATAATGGGATAAGTAGTAACCAACAAACCGCCATTTCTCTCCAAGCATTTTCCCTAACGTTATAAATGTGAATGTCCAGATAAATGCTCCTGTATAGGCAAAGAACGCAAACTTTTTATATGGATAATTATTAATAGCCGCAATATACGCTGTTATGTGGCGGACACCAGGGATAAAATAGCCTATTAACAATAAGATAGGTCCAATTTTGGCAAACATTTTTTTCGTAAAATCAATTTTTTGTTCAGTTATATGAATTTTTGGCCCATACTTTTGTAGTAATGGTAAGCCAAATCGATAACCAATATAGTAGCTTAAAGTAATACCTCCAACTGCGCCAATCATGGCACTTACTAATGCAGGGATATGTTCAAGGCTTTCCCTATAAACACTATAACCTACATATGTTAAGAAAACTTCATCAGGAAGTGGCAATCCAACTATACCTCCAATTAGGATTACGATAATGCCAAAATACCCGTAATGTTCAATTAGAGATTGCACGTGATGTGCCATAAACTATCCCACCTAAAAATTTTTTAACTATAAAATATACAGGTTTCATTATAATCAAACTGCGGAAAACAGAAGAAGCAACTTGAAGATTGTTTTAAATTATTTGAAGCTGACGCAAAGCAAAGTCAATACCGCCCTCGGTAGATTTCTTTGTAACAAAATCAGCAACGTTTTTCAAAGCTAAGCTGCCATTTCCCATAGCAATTCCTAATCCTACCAGCTCCAGCATATCCATATCATTATCCCCATCTCCAAAAGCAATGGCATTTTTAGAATCAATGTTAAAATAATCTAGTACTGCTTGAACAGCTATTGACTTGGAAACATCCTGCTGTAGTACATTCACAATATAAGGATGCCATCGCTGCCATAATATATTCGGAAATTGACTAACATATCTTTTTTCTCCCTGTTCATCTGTATATAGACACATGAGAAAAACTTCCTCATTCGTAATTTTTTCATTTATAACCGGAAAATCTCCCAAAGACAATGTTTCCTGCATAGCATGTAAAGCAGCTGGACTTTGTATGCTATTCATCGCTAGCTGCTCTGTAAAAAATGTTAAGCTATGCTGTTGTTCCATTGCAAAAGCCTCAACATTTTGGACAATCTCTTTAGCAATAGGCGTTTTATGTAGGACAAGATCATGATGTTTCACATATGCACCATTTGCCGTAATAAAGGTCTCTATCCCCAACTCTTCCAACTCACGGCACATGGATAAAGGTCTTCCTGTAGCTGCTACAAGGTGAATTCCCTTATTCTTTAATAAATCAATTGCCTGCTTTGTACTTTCTTCTACACAGCCATCCTCATAATTGATGAGTGTGCCGTCTACATCAAAAAACACTATTTTATAGTTCAACTTGAATCATCCTCCAAAACAATACTTTTGAACCACACAAAAAAATCCCTTTAACGATTACTAATAAAATATTTGTACGTATTTCGACAAACTTTCAACCATCTATATAACTTACATTAACAGCACCGATAAATACTATTAAAGGAACAGTTCTAGTGACAATTAATAAATAATGTAATGATTATTTTTATTTTAATAATTCTAAAGGAGTATACCAAAGAACACAGAATTGTTAAAATAAAAGATAATCATTTAAATATATTGAACGACACTTTTTAACGAATAGATAGAACAAAAGAAATAATTTTCTAAAGCAGGCAAAGGAGTTGATTCTTATGGCATTTAACATTTATTACTACGAAAGTAGTGTAGATTGCAAATTTTGCAAAAGGCATTTTACAACATATAAAGTACGCCCTAATCGATATAAAATCATCGAGGAACAAACAGATTTCATGCCTGTTTATGATGGCCTAAATCCTTTGCTGTATGAGGTCGCTGTATGCCCACATTGTGGCTACGCCTACCACAAATCTATGACAAGGACTTATGGACCGTTCATGCAGCTCATTGATGAACTATACATTAAAGAGCTCCAAAAACCCATGGACATCTGCCAGGAACGTACAATCGATGATGCCATAATCAGTTTTA
Organism: Lysinibacillus sp. FSL M8-0134; assembly: GCF_038069745.1. Classification (NCBI taxonomy): domain Bacteria; kingdom Bacillati; phylum Bacillota; class Bacilli; order Caryophanales; family Bacillaceae; genus Lysinibacillus; species Lysinibacillus sp. FSL M8-0134. Next base: position 276,891 of record NZ_JBBPAJ010000002.1, read on the forward strand.
AGCTTGCTTATTTAGTATCCCGTGCTTCAATGGAAGAATCTCTCTTAATGGCGAATTTCGCATTAAAAATAGGTTGGCTATATCGTTTAAAAAACGATGAAGAATCCGAAAAACGCTACCTTTTTGCAGCAAGAGACTTTTATAGTAAATCCTTTGCATCCAATCAGGAGGGTGGAGAGAGAATTCAGTTTTTACATGCTGAACTAAGCCTCCGACTTGGTGATATGGCGGAAGCCCAAAAAGGCTTCTCTCGCTTAATCGCTGATAGAAATGTCTCGCCAAAATATCGAAAGCTTGCCCGTAATCGTTGGGAAAATTATAAATATGACGAACAACCTATAACAGTTAATGAAACTATTAATTAATGGGACGAGGAGAGGACTTGTAATGTTGCTATTTCATAAGAGAATAGATGTGAGAGAAGAAGATATATTTTCAGAGTTGCATCACTTTCTATTAAGAAAAAATAATCGCTACTTAACAAATGATGAGGTTGTCACTTTAACAGGAGTGTCCTCTGAGATGCTTTTCAAATGGGTAAAAGCAGGAAAGTTAAAAAAATCAATTTTCCCTAATTTAGGTGCACCTTGTGAACGTTGTGGACAAATTACACAGGCTAAAATTTGTGTGAGCTGCTCCTCCTCCATTGTTGGTACGTTAAAACAAGAAGAAAAAGACCGCGCATGGTTCAATCAAATCCAACGTAACCATGTTAGAGCTAGTACGTACCATTATAAATAGCAATCGAACATCTTCATTAATCGAAGATGTTTTTTCTTTTTAACTGACCCTACCAAATTTAAACAAAATTTAAACTAACTCTTCCTAAGCTTTAAACTAAGCTCTCTATAATTAGTATCAACATAAAGAGAAGGACTGATTATCAATGAAGAAGGCTAGGAAGCATAAAGTTTTATTAAGTTTTGCACTGGCAAGTTTAATGACATTGAACGGCGTAGCAAGTGTCTCTGCAGCTGTTCCTGCAAAAGAGCAACAGGTCAATATAGAAAACAAATCTACAGTTAAACAGGCTAGGACCTCTAATGAAACATTACTTGATTGGAAAAAGTGGGTGAACGATCATGCTTACAGTTTGTCATCCATCCAACCTGAAGTATCGAGTGGAACGAAAATCCCTTCTAATCAATTTGAGGATTTGGAGATGCTTAAGCCGTTATTACACGATAAACGTATTGTTTTTCTAGGAGAGAGCTCTCATGGTGTGGCACAATTCAATCATGTTAAAACACGTTTAATACAATTTTTGCATCAGGAAATGGGCTATAATGTTCTTGCCTTTGAAAGTGGTATGGGTAATGTGATGAACGCCCAAGGGCAAATTGACAAACAAGCAGCTCTACAAACAATGAAGGATTCTATTTTTGGAGTTTGGTGGACGAAAGAAACATTGCCTCTGTTTGACTATGCAAAATCAACTCAAGCAACAGAACAACCACTTATACTTACTGGCTTCGATATTCAACAGCAAGGGGCATTTACGAACGGCGATTGGCTCCAGAATCCTAAGTTAGCTCAACAATTTAGTGAAGCTGAGAAACAACTAGCTGAATGGAGCTCCGGGAAAGATTTAAAGGGCTATCAGCAAGTAAAAGCTACAATCATAGATGTGTATAAACAAGTAAAGTCTCAAATTCAATTGAAAGAAAAAGAATTACAAGCGGCTTATCCAAACGAGTCTCATATTGTCAAACTAATGGAACGTACTGTAACAGATCGCATTCGCTTAGCAGACGAATATGTGGAGCTAACGATCCAGTCCAATATTGATATTGAACAAAATAATATTGAAACATTTTTAAAAACAATGGAATGGCGTGATCAATCGATGATGGAGAACTTACTTTGGTTAGCTGAGGAGGTTTATCCAACAGAAAAGTTCATCGTATGGGCACATAACGACCATATTCGTAAGGCACAATCGGAAGTAATGGGTTCCCCTTATCCAGTCAAATTAATGGGGGAACGTTTACCAGAAATCTACAAGAAATATAGCTATGTATTAGGTCTATATATGACTAGCGGAGAGACAGCAAATAATATGGGTGAACCGATGGCTGTTTTACCTCCTATCAAGGGATCTATTGAGGATATACTGTCTTCAACTAGTAAACCTTACACATTCATTGATTTGCGCAACCGCCAGAATGAACGAGGCAACTCATGGATGTTCGAGCCCCGCTTATCTTACAGTTGGGGTATGATACAGGAAAGCTTAGTTCCTCGCGATCAATACGATGGTATACTTTTAATTGATAAGGTGAATAAGCCAACTTATGTGAAATAATTTCATATATTAAAATAGCAAACTAGGCTTCCTAGTTTGCTATTCCTTTAAGTATCCATTGATATAGTATCCCATTCTTCATCTTGATAGCCCATCATCCAGAATAAGCCTCTACGTCTTTCCATCACAACACTTTCATTTAACGATAAAGGAGCTACTTGTCCATTTATTCGACTATCTACACAAGCCCAATGTAATCTGTAGATCTTATCTGCTTCATCTAATATCTCTTCCTTACTGCGCAATACTGTTTGCTTATAAAATTGTTCAAATGTTTCACAACGAGAAACGACCTGTATAGCATATTCACAATCACATACGTCGTCAGGGAAATCTAGCTCTTCTACAAGCCCTAATGCCCAAATGAGTGTCCAATAGGCTTCATACTGCCATGAAATATTGACAGCATCTTGAGGACTGGGATGCTGAGTCTCAAGAAAGAATTTTTCATGCTCTGTTAAAGATTCTTGCACCTCATATGTACGTAACATATTAGTGAAGAATTCTCTAGACTCTTCAATATTTCCATTTTGTGCTACATCACAGGCAAATTGAATAACAATCAACAGGGAAACTGCCCTTTTTGCAATTTCTTCTTGGCTCTTAAAGCGGCAACCTTCTAATGGTGGCAGTTGGGGTAGAGAAGTTGCATAAGGGATTTCTTTGTCTGTTAAAAAGGCAATCGTTCTGTTTTTTCGTGTTTCCCCCTGCTCTGATGTCACTTCCTGACTTCTTATCTTCCTTGCACAGGCTTGAGGTCTAAAATTTGCAGGACCTGACTCCCCATTAGAATAAACAATAACGCTACCACTCTGATCCAGTAAAGTGCCATCCGGTAGAAAACCTACACCACCTATGCTTGCTAGCAGTCTCGTAAATAGTTGCATATGGTTTTCCGTTATCTCTTTATCCATTTCGATTGCAATGACTGTATTGAATACAGATATTTGTATCATAACCTGTTCTTTTAAATCTTCATCCTGAAAAGGAATTCTATCGTAATACCCCATCATCCCCGGGATATTTTGAGTGAAATAATCTGGATTAGTATCTTCAAATAAAACGGTAATAGAACATCTGGATTTTTTGAAAAGCCCTTTGGATTTTACTAAATATCCACTATCACCTCGTTCAATGGTAAAGCCTTTTGCAAATACCTCTGCTATTTTGTCTTGAATATCATCCACATCATTTTTAGACGCAAATATTGTAAAATGATTCAAACTACTCTCTCCTTTGTTGCATAAAGCTTGCCAGTTTCCAATTATCCAAATGATTAAGAACTTGGCTAAACAACTGTCTATTTTTACGAAGAACCTCATGCTCATGCCAATAGGTCAGCAATGGCCGCCATTTTCCCTCGTCAACAATTGTCGTTGGGATTTTGCCTTGCTGCATCATATGCCAAATAGCTCTGATTGAGGTAATCCTCTCTGCCTCACTACCACTCAACCATTCAAGTAATATATCAGCACTAGGCTGTGACTCTGCCAACAGCATATCCCAACCATCGATTGGAAATGCCACATATGGCCTCATCCATTCTATGATGGTTGGATTGTGTAAATGATGTAATCGATGTAAGGCAGTATAAGCATTAATCTTATCCTTTTCCATATCAGATAAAATGAATGCTAAGCCTTCATCTGCTGGCAAACAATGTGCCGTTAAATAATCACGCAACCAGTTGGGAATATCGCTTTTCTCTTGCCAAAGCTCTCTTACCCAATTTTCAGCCTCTTTTGAACATACCTTTATTAGCACTTCACTCCATGCCTTTTGATCTGATGGAGATAGCGCCCGCATAATTTTATGTTGGAGAGCCTGATACACCTTCTCTTTATCAAAATGCAAGAAAGCTTCCTGCACTTGAGCTTCCTTTACGCCATGCATGGAAACATAATGAAGTAACGATTCTAGACTAGCTTTAGCCAATTGTAAATTAGAGCTTAAAAATTGCGTTAGCCATGTTAGCCATATTTGTGAGCTTGTCAGATGAATATCCAAACCATTTTCGCTACAAAATTGTCGGTGTTGCCCACAATCTACCCCAATACATCCTAAAGCTGTCATACTGTCAACATATGTATTAAAGCTGTCGGCAAGGAAATCAAATTCATCCTCTTCATGACTCCAATACCAAATCGATTCATCCTCTAGCTTGATAAGAAGCGCATCCCCATTACCTGCAGTAAAAAATTGTACGTATTGTTGTTCAAGATTTTTATCATCCCCGCCAAAGTATGGGAAATCTAAGTCTTTCAAGCTCCAGCCAAACTCACCTGATGGCGTATCAATCAGTTCGTTTGGCAAGATAGCCTCATCTGGCAACGACCAATAGATACTCACTTGTTGTGAGCTGGTTTGCATTGCTTGACGGAACTTCTTAGGAAGTTGTATACCAAGCCTTGACTCTACCTTGCGTAAATCTTGTTCACTAGCGACAGGTTGTACTTCAATTGGATGTACAAAGGCACCTTGTTGCTTCAGCTGTTTCATCAAAAAATTCCAACGCTCAATCCACATTGTTGCTCATCTCCACATCGTGCTCAAATTTCCGTCTTTTTTATTTCTATCGTCAGGAAATCAATTACTAATGAGGTTAATTTTTAATTTAACTACAAAATACTCTTATTTTACTGACATCAAAGCATCCAAGTATGATAAATTACTCAACCAATTTAGTTCGTTCTTCTTAAGCTGTGTTTACTTAATTTTTTTACCTCCATCATAATCTTTGTCACATATTCTTCCTCTCGATTTTTAATAACGGCATCATAAATATATTCCTCATAAACGTATTGACCTAATTCATAGCCCTTTTCATGCATGACATTAAATAATCGTGTATATGTCTCTCCAAGCTTCGCAGAAGGTCCTACATGATAACCAATAACAAATTCACCCTCAATTGCTTTAAAATAAGGATGTCCTTCTCTTGGATTAGGTTGTTCAATATATAGATAGCTATAATTATCGTAATTTCCAGCTAAAACCTGCTCTCTCCTTGTCATTCCACCGATTGGATAACCTGTATCCAATTGAGAACGATCTAACTCCTCGATAAAATCCGATACAGCCTTTACAAACTGCTCTTCTGTAGAATCTTCGATATTTTTACTTAGATATAGTGTTTCTTCAGGAAAATATTCAATTGTAATATCGTCAAAGTTAAGGTGAAGTGCTTCCTCGTTTGTTTTAATTTTGACATCAATGATATTTTCAATCATTTCTAGCTCTCGACGTTTCTTTGCTACGATTTCCTTTTGCTGATGCATTAATTCTAAAAAATTTTCTGGGGATTTCTCCGCCATATATTGCTGAATATCCTTTAATGACATACCAACTGCCTTTAATAATTCAATGACACCAAAAAAATCATATTGTGCAAGTGAATAATAACGATAATCTTTACTATCTTTCATGATGGGAGATAACAAACCAATTTGATCATAATAAATTAATGTTTGTTTATTAACCTTACATATTTTGGCAAATTCACCCGTTGTAAAATATTTTACATTTTTATTAAGCATTTTTTGAGTTTCCTCCCTTGACTATATAGTTACTATATACTTTAAATTGTACCTATTCACAATAAAAATAGAAAGGTTTTGACATTATGTTCACGGAGATTCGTGACATTACAGCTTTTAACAAGCAAGAAATTTTAGCATTACATATCGCTGATAATCAGCAACATTTTATTGAATCAACAGACCAATGCTTAGCAGAGGCAGAATTGGATCAACGCTTTACCCCCTTAGGTCTGTATAAAGATAACATCGCAATCGGCTTCGCTATGTATGGTCTATTCCCCCACGAAGATCACAGTCAGCGTGTATGGCTAGATCGCTATTTAATTGATGAACGCTATCAACAGCAAGGATTAGGTAAACATTTTTTACAGCAACTTATTCAATACTTAGCGGTAAAGTTCAACTGTCGCCAAATCTATTTAAGTGTGTATGAAAATAACGCTGTAGCCATTCAACTATATAAACAATTTGGTTTTATGTTTAATGGTGAACTAGATGACAAAGGAGAAAAAGTAATGGTGCTGGAGGTATATGGACATGACAACCATTAATCCAATTGAAACAAGACCACTAAAACCATTGTTTTTATCGTACTTATTTCCAGCAATGATTGGTATGCTGTTGATGTCTGTTAATATTTTGGTGGATGGTATTTTCGTTAGTCATGGCGTGGGACCATCAGCATTAGCAGGGGTTAATATTGCCGTCCCCATTTTCTCAATTTTGCTATCGATTTCTCTGTGGATCGGTATGGGAGGAGCTACACTTTACTCGATTTCTCTTGGGGAGGGGAATAAACAACGAGCCCACCAACTCTTTACATTGGCGTTCACTACGATGCTAATGGTCGTGATCACGATTATTGGACTTCTTGCGTTCAATCTAAAGGAGATTTCCTTTATATTTGGAGCAAGCGACGTTACATTTCCATATGTGCAACAATACCTACACGTCATTTTACTCTTTGGTGTGTTTTACACGATTGAAAATCTATTAAGTATTTTCATTCGAAACGATGGTAACCCGAGACTTGCTATGCTTGGCTTAATAACGACGTCAGTATTAAATATTATCTTAAATTATGTCTTTATCTTTGTACTAAATTATGGTGTCACAGGCTGTGCCTTAGCAACAGCCATAGCTACTATTATAGGTACGTCTGTACTATGTCTCCATTTTTTCCGCCCACAATCTGAATTAAAGTTTGTCCCTTCATTTTTTAATCTGTCAGATTTAAGAAAAATTTTTGCTATTGGACTACCTAGCTTTATCGTAGAAGCTTCGGTAGCTGTTATCGTTATTTTATATAATGTGACCTTCTTACACTATTTAGGGGCAAATGGCGTTACAGCCTATGCCATGGTCAACTATATCCATACTGTATTATTAACAATTTTCCTTGGGATCGGTATGGCCCTTCAACCATTAGTTAGTTATCATCATGGGGCAAGATTAATAGAAAGATTAGTAGCATTATTAAAAATCGGCTTAGCTACTGCTTTTATTTTAGGGTTAACGACAGCACTTATTGCCATGTTATTCCCTTCGCAGTTAATGGCATTATTCGGAGATAGCTCATTTGAAATTCGTAGCATGGCTGCTCAAGGCTTTATTCACTTTGCCATTGGCTATGTATTTTTAGGTATTAATATGGTGCTCGCAGAATTCTTTCAATCTATAGAGAAAATTCGAATTGCTACAACCATTATGTTACTACGTAGTATTATTTTATTTATACCGACACTTATCCTATTGCCTAAATTCCTTGGCCCACAGGCAATATGGTGGACCTTTCCAGTAGCGGAGGGAATTACAGCCTGCCTTATTTACTGGTACATTAAGAAAAATCCACGGACGATTTCAACTTCCAAAATGCTTAAATAGAAAGAGACCTCACGAGATCTCTTTCTGTTTCTCTTAACAAAATTGCATTTTCAGAGTACCCTTCCCATCTTCCACTACAACTTCACCTACTGCTCCATTAACTAAAATTAATTGGGGTGGTACATGGCCAATATCTACATCATAAAAAACAGGTATCTCCATTTCATCAAAGATGTCTCGCAATGCATCCACTAATGTAAAATCCCCTATATCTTCATATAATCCCGCTCTCCCAATAAGGACACCATTGCATTTAGAGAACCAGCCATTATATTTTAATTGCCACAACGCACGGTAAATTTTTGCTGCATCCATCCCTACACTTTCCAAATACCATATTGTTCCTTCCTCTGAACAATATTCATCTATAAAGGATTGAGTGTTGTCAAAGGGTGTCCCAATAAGGATTTGCAAAGTATTTAAACAGCCACCTATTAATCTACCTGTTATACGATTACTACGCTCATGATTTAGAACCTTCCATTCGGTTGCACAGTCAAAATAAAATCCTGTAGCGGGGTTTTTATATACATGCTCCCAAGTCGACTGGAAATAATCTGAAGAATGTTGAATTATCGATTGACTAGCGTTACATGAAATCACCTCTATCCATTTAGAAGAAAGTTCATCCCATTTAGGTGCTGATAGTTCTGTAAAATTGACACCATGTGCAGAAGCGTATCCTGTCATAGTTGTGTAAACAAATGATAGAGTACTAATATCCGAATAGCCTAATACCCATTTTGGACCTGCTTTTTTAATCCTTTCCCAATCAATTAAAGGTAATATTTCCATCAGAAAACTACCACCCCACGGAGGCATGATAACATCAATATTTTCATGTAATAAAAAGTCCGTGAGCTCAGATACGCGCTTTTCTTTTGTTGCACTTCTCCCCTTATCCTGTGTCCATACAGTATTCCCAATGACAACATTAAGAGCTCTTTGTACTAATTGCTTTTCTGCCTCCTTTATTAAAAGATGTAGGTGCTTCTCAACTCCACTAGATGGAGCAGTTACCCCAATAGTTAGAGGGATTTTTACAGTAGGATATTGTATTTTCATCTTCCATCTCTCCTTTATTTCTATAAAATTATAAGGGCCACTTAAAAATGTAGATCCTCAAAGGTATTAGCATTCTCGTCATCAAGGTGTATTTATCTAATTATTTTTGTAATAATATACATAAAAGAAAAATAATTAGCAATTTAATTTTATTTATTAACTTAATATCTATTTCAATAGTGAAGAAAATAAAAGCCAACACAAAAAGTCTGTGTTGGCTAAAAATCTCTATTTTATATTTTTATATACTCGTCTCGCAATATACTCATTATGATTTCATCTGAATAAGTATTGTTCATAAATAGTGCCTGTCTTAATATTCCTTCTTTATTGAAACCAACTTTCTCATAGGATTTAATTGCTCTAGTATTATGGGAGTACACCTGTAATTCTAAGCGATTCAAATTCAACTCCTCAAATGTGAACTTTTGGGCAAGCTGCACTGCTTCAGTGCCATATCCTTTGCCACAATACTCTATACTATGTATGGCTATACGGAACATGGCTTTTTTATTATCTAAATCAACTTCCATGATTGCTAAATCACCTATTACTTGATTGTTGTCAATTAAACAAATTGCAAAATCATAACGAGAGGCATCTTCTCTAAACCGTTGAATAGCTTCTTTAATTTGTTCCTTTGTTAATAAGTTACGAGTTCCTGTCATGTACATAATTTCTTCATTTTGAAAACATCTTGCAATACTTTCGATATCATTCCAATTGGTCTTAAATAGACTTGTTGATCTTTTATCAATTTAAATCCCCCCCTTGAACATTAAATAAGGAACCATCTTGTATATGTGGATGATTCCTTTGTTAGATCTATTCTATTTGTTTCTCATTGGGTACCACTACTGCTTTCTTGTGAGGATCTTCCGAGGATGTTACCCCCAGAATATCAAGAAGGAACATAAATAGTGGAATACCTATAATCAATCCCCATACACCAAGGAAATGCTCTGAGAAGAGAATGACCATGAATGTGTAGAAAATCGGTAAATCAGTCTTTGCGGACATTAGCTTTGGATTTAAAAAATAGGCTTCAATAGCATGTAATACCATGACAATCACTAATATATAGACAATATACATCAAACCACCGATACTATAGGCAATAATACTTAGTGGAATTAATGAAATGATGACACCTGCAACTGGTACTAAGCCTAAAATGAAGAGCATGATACCAAGGGCAATCAAATGTGGGAAGCCCATAATAGAAAGGGCAATTACTGATAGCACACAGTTAACCGCTGCAATAATGAACTGTGCCTCAATTACTTTACCAAATGAGCGAATGAATATTCTTGAGAAATAATGAAGTTCATCATAAAGTGGTCCAACCTTACTATCCTTAAACTTTGCTGTGAACTCAATAATGCGCTTCTTTTCTAACAGAATGAACAAACTCAATATAAGTGAAATCAATATTTGCATAATGATTTTACCAATATTCGTAATATTTTTAAGAGTTAAATCTACACCTTGCTCTAAATATTTCCCAAGTTCAATTTTCTCAAAGGTAGGAGCTAAGTACCTAGCAATTTCATTATCATCTGGATCGAGATTAAAACTCGCAATTAGATCAAAAAGCTGTGTAATTTGTTGGGTCACAATCGGCAAATATTTGTATATCACTGCAACTATACCTGCAACAAGTAAAAGGTATAACGTTACCGTAACAGCTTTTTCATTCATCGGTACATATTTTTTAATACCCTTCGTCGTCTTCGTAGTAAGCTGATTCATCAAATAGGTAATAATAAACGTTAGCAGAATTAGATTGATCATACTACGCATTAAATATAAGGCAATAGCAATACCAACTAGAATTATAAAACGTTTAAATCCATTACTCCGAAAGAAATTAGTCATTTATTCACTCCTTCTACAAAACGGCCTCGCTGTTTCTGCTACCTAGGGCTACACTATCAACTAAACACAATAAAAAATTGAATTATAACAATACGCATCATTCTTATGTAAAAATTTCCCTCTTATTAATTAAGTATAGCCAGCTACCTTCAAAATAAGACGAAATTTATGTTTCTAAAGAAGTGTCTATATAAAACCTAAGGCGTGGGTGAATTGTATGTCTTGTCAAATTAAAATGTCAATACTTTTATCCTTTGTGAAAGCTTTATCAGCGTATAAGCCTACATTCTATGAATCTATTATAACCCTTTATAACAGCATATCCAATTTGTATGTTCTTTTATAATGGTATTTGTAAGAATCTTTTAATTACCGATACCTTATGTTAACTTGATTAAAAGTACAATTTAGAAATAGATAGGACTGATTCCATGAAAATTTCAAGAAACCCTGAGAATATTCATCAACCCGTCGCTCCTTATGTCCATCAAATCGAAGTCACTGGTCCACATAGATGGTTAACCTTATCTGGACAAATTGGCATGCAACCAGATGGAACTATACCTGAAGACGCGGTAGCTCAATTGAAGATAGCGCTAGAAAATATTAGAAAAAATTTAGAAAATGCTAATATGGAGGTTCGTGATATTACAAAGCTCGTATTTTATTTAGTAGGAGATATGGAAGCTAGTCAACGAAAGGAAATAATAGGTGATTTTTTGGGAGATCATCTACCTTGCATGACATTAATTTACGTAGTAGCACTGGCTACTCCTTCCTTAAAGGTTGAGATAGACGCATGGGCTTGTAAGGAATTATAAAATCATTCTATGTTAGATTTTAATAAAGTGTGCAGTTTTGTGTATTCCCCCAAGTACCCCTTTACCACTCCTAAAGGGGCACCGCTTCTTCTGCCATTCCTTCATACATTGTTTTATTTAAGTAATGTAAGAGTAGTTGCAATTGCATTGTCAACAAATGATCTTTGGGGCTGTGATTTCAGCATGACCGTTAACCCTATTAACGCAACAATTAAAGCTTGTGCTAATGATTTGGCATCTGTGTCAGCATCCAATTCACCAGTCTGGATTCCTCGTTCTATCGTCTCTTGAAAAATGACAGCTAAATAAAGTTGATGCTCTCTAGTCAAGATCTCAAATCTTTCATCATGAGGTGCCAGTTCTACCATTGTATTTATACAAAAACACCCCTTACTAATATCACCTGTATATTCTCCAGCAATTACATCTTCGAAAAAAATAGTAAATGCCTTTTTTACAGATGAATGACTTTGAAGTCTTGCTCGTATATCAGCCGCTCGAGATGTCGTATATTTACGAAGTGCTGCTTCAAATAGCTCCCTTTTATCCCCAAAGGTTGAATAAATACTAGGACGCTGAATCTCCATTCTAGCAGTAAGATCACTTAAAGAAGTCGCTTCATATCCCTTTTCCCAGAATAATTGCATAGCAGCTTCTAATACCTTTTCCTCATCAAATTCACGGGTTCTTGCCATTCAAATTTTACCTCCGTTATTTAAGGATTCGAGAGTAGGTCTTATATTTTTAAATACCAAACAGTATGTATTTATTGTATTACCTATTGTTATTATTGTCAATTTCCACTTTATAAATCAAACCATTTATACATTATTTTTAATAAACCTTGACATGATAAATACGACTAAGATATATTTACCAATAATTATATTATACCGAACGGTATGTTATGATGACAATTCATTACGAAAGGAGAATATACAGCGTGGACTATGATCCAAAACCACAAAAAGATGCACCCTCTTTAAGTCAACAACCTACGATGTCTCAAGCTGTAACATTATTATTTGCAACCGCCTGCGGAATGTCTGTCGCCAATATTTATTTTGCACAGCCGTTGCTTGATCAACTAGCTCTAGAGTTTGCTATTGATCATTCGATTATTGGTTTGATTATTACTATCACGCAAATTTTTTATGGTCTAGGCTTACTACTTCTAGTGCCACTTGGAGATTTACTAAACCAACGACGCTTGATTATTGGTCAAATGCTATTATCCACCGTGGCTTTGTTTATAGTCGGTACTGCCTCCTATATTGTAGTGCTATTCGCTGGTATGGCCCTAGTTGGTTTACTTGCCGTTGTGACACAGACACTGGTGGCATTTGCAGCAACCATGGCTTCTTCTACAAATCGTGGTCGTGTCGTTGGCATTGTCACAAGTGGCATCGTCATAGGTATACTGCTTGCTCGAACCTTTGCTGGTCTATTAACAGATCTTGCAGGCTGGCGTTCTGTCTATCTTGTCTCTGCCACCCTCATGCTTTTAATGGTCAGTCTGTTTCTCAAAGTGTTACCAAGAGTAGAGCGTGAAGTAAAATCACTATCCTATTGGCAGCTAATTAGCTCCGTGTTTACGCTGTTTATTCAAGAAAGAACATTACGTATTCGCTCTGTTGTAGCCATGCTAATTTTTGCTGATTTCAGTATTTTGTGGACGCCACTTGTTCTGCCACTTAGTGCGCCACCATTAGCTCTTTCACACAGTGTCATTGGAGCATTTGGCCTTGTTGGAGTGGCTGGTGCTTTAGCGGCTGCAAAGGCAGGGAAATTAGCAGATCAAGGTTTTGGACAAAAAACCACAGGTATTGCTTTAATGCTTTTACTCATTTCATGGTTGTTTATCAACTATTTAGAACAGTCGTTATGGGCATTAATTGTAGGTATCGTGTTGCTTGATTTGGCTGTACAGGCAGTTCATGTCACAAACCAGGCGATGATTCTTCCATTGCTTAGCGAAGCCCGCAGCCGTCTTACCGCTGGCTATATGGTGTTCTATTCTATCGGAAGCGCTGGCGGTTCAATCGCTTCTACACAGACGTATGCACTCTTCGGCTGGAAAGGCGTTTGCTTGCTTGGAGCTTCTATTAGCACGATCGCCCTTCTTTTTTGGGTAACGACAAAACGATTTACAAATTATTAATTTGATTAGGAGATATACAAAATGGAAATAGGAATTACTTCTTTCGTAGAAACAAAACCAGACATTCACAGTGGTGAAGTAATTAGTCATGCCCAGCGTTTACGTGAAGTAGTAGAAGAGATGATTCTTGCAGATCAAGTAGGATTAGATGTCTTTGGCATTGGCGAGCATCATCGAGAAGATTATGCCGCATCCTCTCCAGCAATGGTGCTATCTGCTGCTGCTTCTCAAACGAAAAACATTCGACTCACAAGTGCCGTAACTGTCCTTTCTTCGGCTGATCCTGTGCGTGTCTTTCAGGATTTTCCCACATTGGATGGACTATCGAATGGACGTGCAGAAATCATGGCAGGTCGTGGTTCCTTTATCGAATCCTTCCCCTTATTTGGCTACGATTTACATGATTACGATGAACTATTTGAGGAACATTTAGACTTACTACTTAACATTCGACAGTCCGAGAAAGTAGTTTGGGAAGGTAGACATCGACCAGCAATCAATAATTTAGGTGTGTATCCTAGACCAGTTCAGGAGTCTCTCCCAATCTGGGTGGCTAGCGGAGGAAATCAACAATCTGCTATGCGTGCTGGCCTTTTAGGATTACCGCTTATGCTAGCCATTATTGGTGGCAGCCCAATGCAGTTTGCACCGATTGTACAGCTGTATAAAAAGGCCGCGCTTCATGCAGGTCATGATTTATCAAAACTTCAAGTAGGTTCTCATTCAATAGGTTTTGTTGGGCCGAATAGGGAATGGGCAGCAGACACATTTTTCCCATCAACAATGGCTGGTATGAATAAATTAGGCAAAGAAAGAGGATGGCCTTATTATGATCGTTCTAGTTATGATGCTGCACGAAGTTTTGACGGAGCATTATATGTCGGAGATCCAGATACTGTTGCTGAAAAAATTATTCACCTTCGTAAACACGTCGGAATTACACGCTTTATGCTATACGTGCCATTAAGTACAATGCCACATGATCAAGTCATGCAAGCTATAGAACTACTTGGAACAGAAGTTGCCCCTCGTGTACGTGAGGAAGTCGCCAAATGGGAAGCTGAAATGGCTCTAGAAGGAGAGCCATTTCTTTAAGACTTCATTATTCAACAGGAGGAGTTTATTTATGACCATTATTAACCGAGTCTTACCAGAATTAAGGAAGGCTTACACAGAATTTCCTGGCTTTCGATTGGAGGAGGATTTAACTTGGAGTCGAAGTCTCCTGTCCCATTCACCTTCGAAAAGATCAGAACATGTACTTACTAGCAACCGGATGATTCCTAGAGATGACGGGAGCGAAATGTTGGTTAAAATCTATGAACCAGCTAAACGGAAGCAGGATAAACTTCCAGCTATGCTTTGGATACACGGTGGTGGCTTTGTCATGGGACACCCTGATATGGATGATGTTTTATGTGAACGCTTTGTTCAAGCAGCTAACTGCGTTGTCGTATCCATCGATTACCGACTGGCACCTGAACATCCTTATCCAGCAGCAATTGAAGATTGTTATGCTGGATTAGTTTGGATGACTAATAAGGAGCAATCACTTGGTATCGATGTCAGACGGGTGGCAATTGCTGGTGCAAGCGGTGGTGGAGGATTAACAGTAGCACTAGCATTAATGGCTCGCGATAAAGGAGGACCATCAATTATATTCCAGATGCCACTGTATCCGATGCTTGATAACCGAAACGAAACACATTCTAGCTATGAGATCATTGATGATCATGCAACATGGAATAGAACAAATAATATGACTGCCTGGCGTATGTATTTAGGAGAGGAAGAGAACATTAATGCCCTTTCTCCGTATGCAGTCCCTTCAAGAGCCGAAAACTTAGCAGGATTACCGCCAACCTATATATGTATTGGTCAACTTGATTTATTTCGTGATGAAACCCTTGATTATGTAACACGTCTTGCACAGGCAGGAGTTGAGGTTGAATTCCACCTCTACCCTGGCAGTTACCATTGTTTTGAGGTCTTTGTGCCAGAAGCGAAAATAAGTCAGCTGGCTATTCAGAACTATTTAGATGCCATGGCACGCGCACTCAATATTTGATTAGTCATTTCGCCTTCTAATCACCCATGAATCAAGAGATATAAAAATGCGAAAATGTTGATAACACAACATTTTCGCATTTATTTGTTCATCTATTGTGGACGTTCTATCGAGAAAATCTCGCCAACTTTAGCATAGTTTGATCCCGCAAGCCTGCTAACAGCATTTAGTTTTCTTGGATCGATTCTTCCTTCATGATAAATTGCTTCATCTATATGAAATTGAACAACTTCTCCAATAAATAAATCTCCTGTCTGTTCCTCCCCATTCATCAAAGGAACGGATTGTACTAGGCGACACTCAATACGAATCTTTGCTTCTCGAATGCCAGGAACGGCAATTTGTTGACTATCGACTAATGTAAAATTTGTTCGTGCAAGTTCGCTTTCTGTAACAGGCAATGAAGCTGCTGTTTCATTCACCTGCTCTACATTATCTTCATCGACAATATGAACTACAAATTGTTGCTGATGATGGATATGTCGAGCTGTGTCCTTTAAACGTCCATTTGGTCTTTGGATCGCTAAAGAAATCATCGGTGGATTGGATGACACGATATTAAAGTAACTAAATGGTGCTCCATTGATAACCCCTTGCTCTGACTTCGTCGTTACAAACGCGATTGGTCTTGGAATAATACTTCCAATCAATAACTTATAGTTTTCGCGCTCTGAATTATTCTTAGGATCAATCAAAATCAAGCGACTCACCCCTCTTAATCAAGCTCACGCACTTTAATCGGGATTAATGTTCTTTCTAATTGCTCTCGATGCTGCTCATACTGAGGTGGCAACATTAATTGGCTACCCATTGTTTCTGGTGTTTCATCATGAGCAAATCCAGGAGGATCTGTAGCGATTTCAAATAAAATTTCGCCAGGTTCACGGAAATAAATCGCATTAAAATAATTACGATCTTTTACTTCCGTTACATGTTGTCCATGATTCATAACATACTCTTGCCATTCTAAATGATCCGTATTATCTTGAGCTCTCCACGCAATATGGTGAACTGTCCCTACACCCATTTGACCACGTTGACCTGCAACTGTTTTTAAATCTACTGTATTGCCGATCTCTGCACTAGATTTATATCGAGTATAGTCACCTTCTGTCGCTACTTTTTCAAAACCCATTACCTCTGTTAAAACTTTTGCCGTTTCTTCAGGGTGGCTTGAATATAGAATAGCTCCACCAAAGCCTTTAATGGCAACTTCAGGTGTGACTTCACCAAATGTCCATTCATTTAATTCACCTTCAGCACGTGCAACGAGTTCAATATGCAGACCATGCGGATCATCGAATTGAATGACTTGCTCACCAAAACGTTCAGCTTTTTGGAAAGGAACAGAGAACTTCGCTAAGCGATTAACCCAAAATGGTAGTGCCCCTTCTGGTACAACATACGTTGTGACACCGACCTGACCGTCACCAATACGTCCTTGATAAGCATTAGCCCAAGGGAAGAATGTAATGATTGTTCCTGGTTTCCCACCTTTATCACCGAAATATAAATGATATGTGCCTGGATCATCAAAGTTTACTGTTTGTTTTACTAAACGTAAGCCTAACACTCCTGCATAAAAATCAATATTTTCTTGCGGATGTCCTACGATCGCTGTGATATGGTGAATACCTGCTGTATGTTTTTTCATGTTAACAAGCCCCTTCATGACTAATTTTTCTTACCTTTACTGTGCCCAATTACAACCTACCTCAAACTATATAAGCTTAGCGAATTGTATATAGCGCTTTAGACCAAGGGATTAATTGATCTAACATTTGATTTACTGAATCTGTTTGTACTTCTTTTGGTTTAAAGTCTGTTCCATTTTCAAAATCTGTGAATAATGATAGTGCTGGGTGAACACGTACATCTGCGATTAAAAGCTCGCCCATAATGCCACGTAAATGTTCTGCTGCACGAGCACCGCCAACAGAACCATAAGATACGATTCCAGCTGCTTTGTTATTCCACTCTACACGTAAATAATCTAGTGCATTTTTTAATGCTCCTGTAATAGAGTGATTGTATTCTTGTACGATGAATACAAAACCATCTTGTTTAGCAATAATTTCTGACCAACCTTGTGCTCCTGAAGCATCTTGTCCTGGTTCGCCTAATAAAGGTAATTTATAATCAGCAATATCAATTACTGTATAATTTGCGTCACCGCGTTGATCTGCAATTTCCTTTACCCATTGTGCTACTTGAGGGCTTACTCGCCCCTCACGAGTTGATCCAATAATAATACCAATATTTAATTCTGCCATTGTTTGTTCCTCCTCTTTTTTTGAACTAAATAATTTATTCAAAAAACCCATAATTGTACCTCCTTGCGAGAACTAAAGGTTTGAATTCATTTATCTTGAATTTATATATCTTGAATTCGAGATAATAATAACACGATATTTTACTAAACGTCAACACCTTTCTTTTTTAATTTTAAAAGGCAGAGAAATTTAGCTCTCTGCCTTACTTAAAATCTTATCCACTTGTGATTTTAAATAACTATATTGGTCATCATTCGTATCTTGAAAAGCCTCTGCTCTATTTGAATCGATATCTTGATAGTCAATTATGTATGAAAACTGTTCCTTCGTAAAATCCATTCTTTCCCCATTAATTACATTATAAAAGTGCCAACCTTCATCAAGAAATGTCTTCTTTATGTCGCCACCAAGGATATTCTGTACAACTAAAGAAGTGACTCCACATTGTCCTTTTGCAGGGTTATCTAAACTCCATTTAGAACTAGAATGAATCGACCAAGATTTTCTTAAGACACTTAATAACTCGTTGTTCATGTCAAAGCGCTCCTTACAAATATTTAAAATGGTACTTCATCTATTTTAATGGGTGTAGTTTCTCCTAAAACCCAATCATCTTTAATGGCACCATACAAAATACTATCCGTCACTGTACCATCTTCGTTTTCCCACGCATTTCTCAAATAGCCTTCTTTCACAAAACCAGCTTTGCTAAAGCACTTGCGCATGCCAATATTATCAACCCTTGTATAGCCTTCAATACGGACCTTACCTTTTTCGCCAAATAAATAATCTTGTAGCCAACGTAGTGCTTGGACACCGTATCCTTTCCCTCTACATTTTGCATCTAAACGAATATCAAAAAGAGGGATAGTATCGCCTATATCATGAATAATCATAACCCCTATTTTTTCTTCATTTTCAAGTAACCAATATGTTTCACGATCGTCTTTAAAAAAACCCTTTGCAAACGCTGCTCGAACAGACTCTGCTTTTACATGCTGATCCGTGTGATAAAACCATTCATTTTGTGTTAAAAAATGTACTAATGCATCAATTTCATCTACAAATAATTTGATATCCATCACTATCTCCTTCTTTAATAAATGTCGTCACATATATCAGAAAAGATAAAATTAGTTTTTGTATGTGCATATGGTTGTAATTCATCAATAAATTGTTCTACATCAGAAAAAGATTGAAAATGGGCTTTTAATAAAAAACAAGCTTCACCAGATATTCGATAACAAAAATCCATATTTGTATAAGCCTTAATATAATCTTTAAAATCCGCATAGCGATTATTTTTGATTGTTGCTTCGATTATAGCTTCAATTGGAAAACCTAATGCCTTTTGATTTATATCTAGTGTATACCTCTTAATAACTTCTTGTTCCTCTAATTGCTTTACTCTTTCACGAACAGCTGGTGCAGATAAATGTACCCTTCTCCCTAATTCACTGATGGAAATCCGACTATCTTTTTTCAACTCTTTTAGTATCAATTCGTTAATGAAATCCATTTTGGAAATATCCCTTCTTTTTAAAAGAAAATAATAACATCTTCCTTCGAATTTGTATGTCAACTTCGTTATTCACATTTTACACTAATTAAAGGAGGGATGTTTATGACACTAATTCATTTACACGACAAAGGCTTAACGCCATTTCAACAACTTTTAGGCTATAACGAGGGCATACAGTTGCACTGGCAACAGTTGGGCGAGGTACTCGAAAAGGATGGGCATTTATCTGCTCCATTAAAAGAAGAGGTTCGCAAAACATTGGCTCAAAAAAATGGTTGTCAATATTGTAAGGCAAAGGGAAAACCCGATCCACAGCATTATGATGAGAAAACAGCGATATGTACAGGGTTTGCCGAAGCCTTCCTAGCCTCAAAAGGCCATACAGCTCCTAATGTCACAGCTGTTTTAAAAGACTATTTAACAGAGGCAGAAATTAGTGAGCTGCTAGCATTTATTTGCTTTACAACAGCACAGCAATATTTTGGCGCTCTCATGCAATTAAAGCAAAACTGAACTAGGGTATTTCCCTAGTTCCTATCAGTTTATTTTTAGCATTCTATCCATCACTTTAAAAACTCTATTAGTTTGTTCAACAGCCCTAACTGTCACTTTTGCCATTCTATCATTCTGCTGCCATCGCATCTGCCTTTGTTATGTGAACAGTTCCAAATGGATGATTTGGTGGCGCATAAATCGAATAAAGCTTTAGCGGTTTATTGCCTGTATTCGTAAGATTATGCCAAGTTCCTGCAGGTACCATGATAGCCGTATCTTCTGAGACATATCGTTGATCATTTAAATAATCCTTTGTAGGACCCATTTGTACTACTCCATGTCCCTCCTCAATACATATAAATTGATCGACATGAGGATGAACTTCTAAGCCTATATCTTCACCTATATTGAGACTCATCACCGTTACTTGTAGGTTTTTACCTGTCCACAATGCTGTGCGATAATTTTTGTTTTGCTTTGTTACCTCTTCAATGTCTACAATGAATGGCTCAGGCCCATAGTCAGTTCTTACAATCTTTCTTTCCCCTTGCTCTATTTGATTTGGATAGGTCCAATAAACCGGATGATAGCCATAATAATACATTTGGTTATTTCCATAATAAGGGTGATACATTCAACTCAATCCTCTCACGCATAATAACATTAGTTTATGCAGTTGAATGAAAGAAGGTACACCTATAAAAAGAGTGGGCGAAGTTGTCATGTATGAGAGACTGGTCAAAAAGCTATCTATCTAGTAGTACTGCGATAAAATGGGTTCCTGAACAAGGAGTTGAAGATGATTGGAAACGAGATGCCGAAGCAGAGCTTGGATTTAGCTTGCACGATCCTACTGCTGGTGTACTATGAGTTCCCTGCTAAAGGCAACTCACGACTCAGACAACTCCTTTTTTAAACGCATCCGAAAGCCCTCATCTGTAAGAAATTTCAATTGAAAACTATTCATACTATTAGATAATTTCAGTTGTTCCATCGTATTTAAGTCGTTAGCAAAAAAGGCGATTTCCGTTTGATTGCCTTTTTTATCTTCCGCGTAGGCAGCTAAAGTTAACACAAAAGCTGTCGATCCTCCCTTTTGGCCTGCATGTTTGAGCCATTCTTGATTTTTGGGGTTAAGCATCAACTGCTCCATTACAGGATCTAAGTACTTATGTACATCTTTACTAAAATAATTTTTACTATTCAATTTTTCTAAAATAGAGATGTAATTGTCTGTGGAAGCCCTTATTAAACGATCAGACCATACCTTTTGAAAATCCATATTGAGCATTTTTAGTGCCTTTGCTTTCTCTTCTTTTGTTAAAGGGTGCTCTACCCAATTCTCGTGAATAGTCAATGCCCTTTCTCGATATTCAGTCATATCCATATCTCTTAAAGCTGTTAATGTTTCTTTTTTCGTTAAACTCTTTTCTTCCATTAATTGAGTGGGAATATAGATAGCACTTACGATTGGATATAAGGGCTCATGCTCTTTTACAGCAAGTTGTGTAAGAACATCATTTACATATTGAAGACCGAGTATATGCATTAAGTAATCCGTATTCGCATTGGAACTATACGCAATCATACCGTTTGCTACCTCGCTCAAAGGGACACTTTCCATACCCTGAAGGTCTAATTGTGCTAACCATGCTTCATGTGCACCGCCATCTGTTTTAGGAATATAAAATGGCTCTAATTCCTTTAGATCGACCTGTTGCTGAGGATTAATACGACCATCTGCTGCCTGTTGCGCATAAGCGATGGCTACGATTATTTTAACCGTACTTGCAAGCGGTAACGGTTCCTTTGTATTGAGCTCCACCCAATGTTGTTGATTGTATTGAATTGTTACAGAAACATTTTTATCCTCTTTATGTTCCTTGATAAATTGCACAATATATTCAGGATCATCCTTCTTAATTTCCTTCTGAAACTTCCAAAAGACAATGCCTAGTACTGATACTGCACAAACTAAAACAATGCCAATCACCCAAAACAACGTTCTCATATTCTCCTCCCATCACTCTGCTACTTCCAGCAACCATCGCTGTAGACGATTGATTATTTAAGCGTAACACTATTTTCTGTGCTTATTTCTTCTGGTAGCATCACTCCCACAAGGATACAAATAGAAGCTCTTGTTTGATTCAAGGCAAACTCCATCGCTGTTAGCCGTTGTCATACCCTTCCTCCTCAATGAATTAACGAAGCTCTTAAAGTACTAATTCCATTCTCTACATATCCTTTGAGGCATGTTAACGTATAAACCCATCCCTCTTTTTGACCCATCATTTTTGCCACAATTTCTGGGTCATGTGCATTAAATCCTGACTCCACTACAGTAATAATCGTTTCCTTTTCTGACTCTTCAAGGGTAATGGTAACCATTGTCACTTCTCCTTGCTCTTCGCCCCAAACAAACACAATTTTTTTACTGGCCTCCAATTCCAGTACGGTGATGACACCCTCGAACTGATATTCATCATATTTAAGCGTAATTCTTTTACCCTCTCCCCATCTTTCAGAGCTGCTAGAGAACCAATAGTTCCCGATCTCAGTGGGAGAAATAATGGCTTCAAATACTTTATGGGCTGGCTGATTAATTTTTAATTTTGTCGTCACACTCGTATTGATCATCGTCATCATCCCTTTTTATAATGTCTATCTTACACCTTCGCCAAATTTTCCCTTTTACCTCCTTCAAAATAAAAATTCAATAAAAAAGATGCGATTCTTCTAATAAAAGAATCGCACTTTTTATTTAAAATATCTTTTTATTTTCTATTACAAACTGGACATCCGCTACATTTTTGATGAACTTTTTATCATGCGTGACAAAGATGATTGTTCCTTCATAGGCAGCCATAAATTGCTCAAGCGCTTCTAATGCATGAATATCTAAGAAATTAGTCGGCTCATCCAATAGTAAAATATTATAGTTTCCCAAAAACAGCTGACAGAGCTGGAGGCGTATGGCTTCTCCACCACTTAAAAACTTTACGACTTTTTGTATATCGGTTCCTATAAACTGCATGGAATGAAGCATACTTCGTAATAGGCCTTCATCATATTCAGAGCGATTTTTCAAAAATTGCAGAACGGTCTCCTCGCTTTTAAATTGATAGCTCATCTGTAGGAAATGACCTATCTTAGCCTTAGGGGAGATGGTTAATCCTTCACCATTATTAGCGATATGTCGTAGTAAGGTACTTTTACCACAACCGTTACTACCTGTAAGCGCAATTTTTTTACCCAATGGTATTTGAAAGCTTACATTATCCAATAGTACCTTTTCCTGAACGTGTAAACAGAGCTGCTCGGCCATAATCGGAAATTTATTGTGTAGTTTTAAAGGCTTCGGTTGCCGGAAAACTATTTTTCTCTCTCCCTGTACAGCCTCTACTTTCCGGAGCTTTTCTATTCGATGCTCGATGGCTTTAGCTGCACGCTGCACAGCTTTTTGACTTGTGCCTTTGGACTTTGTCATAAACATACGATTCGGTTTTGCGTTAGCCTCTCTTTTCGACATACTACCTGCTTGAGCAATTTTTTCAGCTTTTTTCAGCTTTTCATCAACAGCTTTTTCAAGTCGGCTTTTTTCTTTCAAGTATTGGTCATATGCCTGACTTTGCTGATCTCGTTCTAATTGCTTTTGGTAAGCATAATCACTGTAATTGCCCGCATAAATTGTGATCTTACCATTTTCAACTTCCCATATGGTTGTAACCAGATCATCTAGTACAGCACGATCGTGACTTATTAGTATAAGTGCCCCATAATAATAGCGCAATTCATCAAGTAGAAAAGAAATACCCTTTTGATCCAAATGTGTTGTTGGCTCATCAATGAGCAAAGCTTCCTCATAAATAGAAAATAATTGTGCTAGCTTTAATCGTGTTTGCTCTCCACCACTAAGCTGGTCAGATTGCTTGGGTACGGCAAGTTTGCCCAATAAGGCTGGATCTGGTTTAGTGGATGTCGGTGCTTCCACTTGTTCAAAATACCCGAAATGAACATGGCTTTTTATCCTCCCGTTTGTTGGTCGAATCTTCCCAGCAAGTAATTTCATTAATGTACTTTTACCAGCACCATTTTTACCAACGATTCCTATTCGGTCAAATTGATGCACAGCTAATTTTTCTATATTCAATATCTCTTGATCTAAATAAGTCACGACTACATTCTCTAATTCAAAGCAAACCTTTTCCATGTTGCTACCTCCCGAAATTTAATTATTTCGTATCGATAGCTATGGTATCGATACGAGCTTCTATTAAAAGCTCGTATCAAAAGAATAATAGACTGTACATTACATTTCCCTCCCTATATTCAATAAAAAAACACAGACTTGGTTTTGTCTGTGTTGAAAAGTAAAAGAGATAGTGTAGATTTATTCTCACTAAAAAAGAAGCCCTTGCTTCCCTTTTCTTATACATATGAAGATGATTAAAAAAGGACAGACTATCCCGTTTACTCTGATTTCACAAACAGAGTTTTTGACCCTATTTAGTTATTGGTTCAACATTGGGAAACGTAGTCTCATAGCATGTGTCATTTTTTAATAATCCTCCTTGAATTGTTACGATTATTATAAATTCTATCTACAATATGTCAAGTTTCAATATTCCTTCTAAAGACAAACTAATTATTGTCGATATATCACAAATGAACATTCTAAAAAGTATATCATTTAGAGAAAACCTGATATAGTATGGAATTTAAGAAAAAAATAAACTTCGATATGGTGGTGTTATGTGAATGAAAAAATACGTTATTGATATTTTTATGATTATGCTTGGAGCTTTGCTTTTTGCCCTAGCGGTTAACTTATTTGTTATTCCGAATGATTTGGGTGAGGGTGGCGTAACAGGCTTAACAATTATAGCTTACTATTTGTTCGGATGGTCGCCAAGTATTGTCAGCTTTGTTATGAACGCAGTTTTACTGATCATCGGCTATAAATTTTTAAATAGGCAAACGACAATCTACACAATTATTGCGGTCTCCTTCCACTCGCTGTTCTTACATTTAACAGAATCTTGGTCTATTTCCTCAGATGAAATTATCGTCAATACGATTTTTGGTGGCGTTTTTGCCGGAGTCGGCATTGGCTTGATTATAAGAGTTGGTGGTACAACGGCAGGCTCTACGATTTTAGCTAGAATTACTAACAAATATCTTGGTTGGAGTATTAGCTATGGACTTCTATTCTTTGATTTAATTGTCGCTTTTTCATCTTACTTTATTATTGGGGCAGAGGCGTTAATGCTAACGATTATTATGCTCTATATCGGCACAAAGGTGATGGAGTTTGTCATTGAGGGGGTTAACCCTAAAAAGGCTGTTACAATTATCTCCAAAAAACCTGAAGAAATTGCTGGACAGGTGACTGCTTATATGAATCGTGGTGTTACAGTTCTTGCAGGCCATGGCTATTATACAAAGGAACAAAAGGAAATCCTGTATATTGTGATTAGTAAGCAAGAAGTTGTAAAGCTCAAAAAAATTGTCAAAGAGGTCGACAAAGACGCCTTTATTGCCATTCATGATGTAAGAGACGTTTTTGGAGAAGGTTTTATTGAATTAGCAAAATCTTAAAAAAGTCAAAAACACCTTTTGTTCGCAAAAACAAAAGGTGTTTTCTCTATTTTATCCATTTCTCTTAATCTGTAAGGAGCTTTCAATAATGCTATCCAATAATGCTGAATAGCTAATTCCAGCAGCCTGTGCACTTTTTGGTAGTAAGCTATTTGGTGTCATTCCAGGGAGTGTATTAACCTCCAGCACATAAGGAACGCCATTCTTAACCAACATATCCACTCTAGCATAAACGCTACATTTTAATGCCTTGTAACTAATCATAGCAGCCTTTGCTACTCGTTCATGAATAGCAGGCGGAAGTTCTATTGGCTCCTCTATCGTGGAAGTATCATCATATTTCGCCTTATAATCAAAAAATACTGCCGTATGTTTGATTGATAGGACAGGTAATAGCTCCTCATTCAGTATCCCGCATGTAATCTCGTCACCGATCAAATACTCCTCGATAATAATTTCGTTATTCGATTTAAATACGTCCGTAACAGCAGCTAATAAGGCACTCCGATCGTGAACGATGTGAACACCTACACTTGAGCCATCCGCATTCGGTTTAACAACAAGTGGATAGCCCATAAGCTCTATATTCTGTAAAGGAAGCTCCTCGCCCTTAACAAAGTGCAGCCAATTAGGTGTAGCAACCCCTTCATAGCGTAGTATTTTTTTAGTCATATTTTTATCCATACACAAACTACTAGCTAACAGACCGCTCCCGGTATAAGGGATATCCAATGCTTCTAATACACCTTGAATCGTACCGTCCTCTCCAAACTTACCGTGTAGTGCCAGCAACGCCACATCAATGTCACGAACCTTATCTATTACCTCTTTGTTGTCATCCAACGTAATGGCAACAACATCGTATTTGTGCTTATCTAATTGAGCGACCATTTCCTTACCAGTCATAATCGAAACTTGCTTTTCGGAGGAAGTGCCACCCATGATTACGCCAACCTTCATTTTCTCAACCCCTCATGTCATTTTTCAATGTATCACCGATGATTTGAATTCCACGAATTATATCCTCGTCTGATAATCGAGAAAATCCTAAACGAAATGTATTATTACCTCTTCCATTTGTGAAAAATACATCTCCCGGATAAAACACGACACCCTTGTTATAACATTTCTCCAATAGTATCCGTGCATCTACACCCTCTTCTAGCTCTATAAAAAGATGGAGGCCCCCATCACCTGTTATTCTGCTAAAGGGAATATATTGCATACAAGCTTGACGAGCAAGCTCATATTTTTTCTTATAAACAGACCTTGCCTTCTTTAAATATTTTTCAAAATAGCCATCCTGCAAATATTGGTATAACACCGCCTGATCTAATGTCGATGTATGAATCGTTCGAGCTCTTTTCATGCTCTCTAAATAACTGATTAATTCTTTATCTGCTAAAATCCAGCCAACACGTAGGCCTGGAAATAGGATTTTAGAGAAGCTGCCAATATAGACAATGTTATTACCTGATCCGCTAAAGGCTATCAGTGGTGCCAAATGAGAACCTGTGTACCTTAATTCTTCGTTAAAGCCATCCTCTACAATGGGGATTTGGTATTTTGAAAAGAGCTGGAAAATAGCATTCCTTTTTTCAGAAGAAGTGACGATTCCAGTTGGATTATGATAGGACGGGATGAAATAGGCAAAATCAAATTGCTTTTCCGCTAAGTCTTGTTCCACCTGACCTATATCAACCCCATCATCACTCATATCGATCCCATGAATGTCTAATCCATGCATATGGAAAAGCTTCAATGCTGCATGATGCGTAGGGTTTTCACATAGAACACGCCCTGACTTTTTGGCGAAAGAGGACAATAATATATCTAGCCCCTCCGTAAAACCATTAGTAATCAAAATATCTTTATTAGAAATATCTACACCCTTCATTTCCATATAACCAAGAAGGTAATCAATTAAAGGTTTATATCCCTTTGCATAGCCATAATTTAAAACAATATCTCCTTCAATGGACATTCTTGTGAGGAATGCCCTTTTGAAGTTTTCAACATCAAAAAGCTTTTCTTCTGGGGCTATACTAATAAAAGAAATCATGCCCTTTTGCCAGTGTATATCTTGTCTTATTAAATCAATTTCATCTGCTAATAAAGTCGTATCATTTAACCTCTTCTTCCAATCCATTTCAATAATAGACGATGTTTTTAATGTAGTAACCTTTCCAACAAAATGCCCTTTGCCCTTCACTGCATAGATAATGCCATCTTGCTCTAATTCGGCATATGCGTTCAACACTGTATTTCTACTGACTGTTAATAACTTACTAAGTTCACGGGTAGATGGAAGCTTTTGATGCTCCAATAGATGTCCCTTGACAATCATATCTTGAACATATTTCTTTAATTGCACATAAACAGGACCTTCATCTAAAACCTTAAAATCATTAAACAACTTCCTAACCCCCTTGCTTCATTTTTGCATATCCATCGTTTATCTAAAAGGTCCACACATTATGTAATTTCCTGTTAGAGTGGTTGCTCTTCCTTTTATCATATTTCAATTGTATAAAAAGAAAACTCCTATTTTGAGAAATATCTTCAAAACAGGAGTTCCACTTATTATTCCAAAATACTTTTAAACTTCTACACTTTTATTTGCTCTTGCTCTTTATCAGGACATACTAAAGACACGATAACCCCAACAATTAAGCAAATAAAGAATGTCGCTGCCTTAGCCGAAACAATGGCCTCCATAGGAGAGAGAGACCATGCAATTGCACTAATGAAACCTACAACAATTGTGGCAATGACCCCAATACCTGAAACACGTTTCCAGAAAAAGATTAAAAGAATGACAACAGAAAATGTATTACCAATCCCTGCCCATGCAAAGGAAACTAAATTATAAATGACTGAGCCTGATTTAAGTGAAATAATAATACCTACAATCCCACTAATCACTGCAACTAGACGAGAAAGGTGAACTAGTTTTTTACTAGAAACATTCCAACGTAATGTCTTGTGGATAATATCCTCACTTATAGACGTTGTAATCACTAATAATTGTGATGATGCTGTGGACATAATTGCTGCTAAAATACCTGCAACAATAATTCCCGCAACCCACGGTGGTAAGATTTCAAATACCATATGAGGTAAAATCATCTCTGGGTCTTCTATAGAGCCTTGTTTATACAAAGTGGATGCGAAAATAGCTGATAAGAAAGCACCTACATATACAATGAGCGTCCAAATGATGGCCATATTACGTCCTGTAATGCGCTCTTTTTCAGTTGTAATAGCCATAAAACGAGAGCTTAATTGAGGTTGTCCGCCTAGCCAACCAAAGAACCATGACAGATTTGTAAATAGCATAGCTCCTAAAGCAAGTCCATTTAAGCCGCCCACCCAGCTATCCGCACCATTGCCCATATTCGCAAGCTCTGTTGAAATGCTTAAACCCTGATGTTGGATTTCCATATAAGCCGCGATAGGGACAATAATAAATGAGATGAGCATTAAAAAACTTTGGATTGTATCTGTCCACACAACAGACATAAATCCTCCCATACATGAATAGGCAATTATTATTGCACCAATAATAATTGTACCCCAAGTAATGTTTAATCCTGAGAAGGAGTAAATCGTTTTGCCCATCCCTGAAAATTGAGCAGCTAAATAACAAACAAAGAATAACACCATAACC
Source organism: Lysinibacillus sp. FSL M8-0134 (assembly GCF_038069745.1). Classification (NCBI taxonomy): domain Bacteria; kingdom Bacillati; phylum Bacillota; class Bacilli; order Caryophanales; family Bacillaceae; genus Lysinibacillus; species Lysinibacillus sp. FSL M8-0134. Next base: position 306,173 of record NZ_JBBPAJ010000002.1, read on the forward strand.
GCAGAAGCTAGCCAACGAATAATGTCAGCATGCTTTGGAAATTTGACAGCAATATAGTCTGTTAAACTATTCACCTTATATTTTTGTTGCTCAGTCATAAAACGTTTTGATAAAAATAACCATGAAGCAACTACCCCTAAGAGCATGCCTGATAAAATCCAAATGCCAGAAAGTCCTGCTACATAAATAAAGCCAATTGCCCCTAAAAACATGTAGGCTGACTCCCCAGTAGCTCGTTCTGAAAAGGCTAGCGCCCAGCCAGGTAGTTTATTGCCCCCTAGAAAGTAATCATTATGTGATAAATCTTTTTTGCTAAAGTAAATCCCAACTCCAAGCATTGCGAGTAAATAGATAAATATCTCAACATAAACAATCGTATGCATAACCCAAACGTCCTCCATCTGATTAAAGTAAACAATCCCAATTGGTTTTATCAGATAATAGTTCGGGTTATTTTAATTGTCAATAACTAAATTTGTAAAAAGGATGCAAAGTATTTCGATATTTCTACAAACTTTAAAGCCCCCGGAGAAAGATGAACACTGTGTTTGTATGCAATTCCAACCTGTCGAATATATGCTTGAGAAAATTTTTTTCTAATCAAACTACTTGGCGCATGTAGTAAGAGAGAATTCGGAACAATGGAAATACCTAAATTTTCATTAACCATTGTTAAAATGACCTGATCGACCGATAATTCATATACCACATTCGGGTGGATTTTATGTTTGGCTAAAACCCTTGATACATCTCGGTCAATAGTACGTTTAGGCATAATCCAACGTTCATCCTGTAATTGCTCAATGTTAAGTTCACTCTCTTTTGCTAATGGATGCTCCTTCGCCATGATGCAGACAAGTTCATCATCAAAAATCGCGTCAAATACAAGATGTTTAGAATGTGGTTGTACTAAAAATCCAATATCTACTACCCCATTATGTAACCAATCCTCTATTTGGTCATAATCCCCTTCCAACAAACGAATGTGTAAATCCGGATGATGCTGTTCAAAGTACGCTAAAACCTTTGGCAGTAAGACAAGTGAAACACTTGGTAGAATACCAACGGATAACGTACCACCAATTAGGTTTTTTAATTTAGCGACTGAGGTTTCTAGTTGCTGCTGTTGCTGCAATATCTTTGAGATATGCTCATAAATAATCTTTCCCTCACTCGTTAAAACAATATTGTTACGGTTTCGAATAATTAGTGACAAACCAAATTCTGCCTCTAAATTACTAATCGTGTGACTGATTGAAGACTGTGTAAGATTTAGCTTTAATCCTGTTTCTGTAAAATTCCCCGTATTGATCAGCGTATGGAAAGCAATATATTGTGCCAATGTTGCCATATTACCGCCATCTCCTTTTATGATTTTTTTTCATAATAAATTGTGTAAATATTCATTTGATTTCATTTACTAGCCACCTCTATAATAAAAATAAAATCCAAGTAAATCAATAAGATTTGTATTGAGGGGGCTCATACTAATGGCAAGGGAAAAATTAATGATGAAGGCTTTATCCATGGACGTAATTACGGCAAAAATGTTTACAGAGTTACATCTCTCCATTACAGAGCAATATGGGGAGCATGGTCGTGAATTAATACAAAAAGGTTTAGAGGCATTTGGTTTAAAGGACGCTGAAGCCATGGCTAAGAAGGCAACAGCAGAAGGCGAAAATCATACTTTCTTTGAATATTTACCATCGATCGTGGAAGGTGAAGAGAAATTTGCGGATTTAACAACGTTCGCCCGTTTTTCAAAAATGTTTGCACAAATTGCTAAGCCAGTTGTAGATGAGTTTGGTGAAGCGGGTGAACAGGTCATCATGCGCGCAGTCGAACGTTTCGGCCATAAACGGGGCCAAGGTATTGCTCAACGTGCACGCACAAACGGCCTAGAAAATTCAGTGGATAACTATTTAACAAACTATGATATGGGCCGTAGTGATTTATTTGAAATTGAAACCGTCTATAAAGAAAATGAGGTAGAACAAACATTTACTCACTGCCCACTAGGTCAACAATGGGCTGATGATGATATGGGCAAATACGGCATTTTATATTGCAAAGTGATCGACCCCTCTATTGCCAAAGGGTACAATAAAAATTTAGAGGTGGTTCATGACCAATTTGTCTTGCGTGAAGGTCAATGCCACTTCCAATTCCAAATGAAAGAGTGATTGTCATGATTAATGGAGATAGACTCTTACAGCATCTTCAAGACTTAAGCCAAATTGGCCGTAATGAAGCAACAGGTGGTATTAATCGTTTCTCGTTCACGCCGGAAGAAAAGCAAGCCATTGAGTTAGTCACAACTTATATGGAACAAGCAGGAATGCGTGTAACAGTCGATGCAGTTGGAAACCTTATTGGAACTTATGGTGAGGGTAATGAAACCATAATGCTAGGCTCTCATATTGATACAGTACCAGAAGGCGGTAAATATGATGGTGCATTAGGTGTGCTAGCGGCAATTGAAGTGGTACATACTATGCACGAGCAACAGTTACTACCTTCAAAAAAAATTCAAGTTGTCGCCTTTAAAGATGAGGAAGGTACGAGATTTAGCTTTGGTCTACTTGGCAGTAGCGCAATGGCTGGCCTATTAACAGAGGAACAATTACAGCATAAAGATGAAGTTGGCATCTCCATTGAAGAGGCAATGAAGGAATTCAACTTGACTCCTTATCCTTTAATAAATGCACAACGTAATGACATTACAGCTTATTTAGAAATGCATATTGAGCAAGGAAAAGTATTAGAGAATGAAGATCTACCCGTCGGTGTTGTAACAGGCATAGCAGCCCCATTATGGCTAGAGGTAACCGTAACAGGTGTCAGCGAACACGCTGGTGCAACACCTATGCCGCTTCGTCAGGATGCGCTAACTGCAGCAAGTGAAATGATTTTAACTATTGAGCAGCTATTAAATGACACAACTGAATCTGTCGCAACTGTCGGCAAGTTGACTGTCTCTCCAAATGGCACAAACGTTATTCCTGGCAAGGTCACATTCTCGATTGATCTACGGGATATTGACGAAAATAAAGTAAGTACATTAGAGGCTGCCATATTGCAACAACTGCAACTGATTGCTAAACGAAGACATGTCACATTGACTTCTAAAGTGTTACAGCGCATTAAACCTGCAAAAACAAATACAGCGCTACAACAACAATTAGCTACAAGCATTGAAAAACAGGGAATACGTCCTTACTCCCTCATCAGTGGTGCTGGGCATGACGCCATGAATATCGCGGAAATTGCACCGATTGGGATGTTATTCGTCCGTTCAAAGGACGGTATTAGTCACAATCCTTTAGAATACAGTTCAGATGAAGATATTATTGTAGCAACTAATATTTTTTATGATACCGTTGTCGAGCTTGCTAGATAGACTATTTATAATAGAAGAAAGCCATTCTCTATATTGTTGAGAATGGCTTTTATAGTAAGTCTTCAACTTTTGCCCTAGCAATAATTTTTTGAATGAACGGCCCTTTTTTCTTGGTATAGGTTTGGCGATCATACTGAAAGTGATTAGCAAGCTGTTCTTTTAACGTTTCATATTCTTTCGCTGCTTGAGGATTTATTCGGAGATAATCTCGGAACAGGCATTTATCATTCCACTCTTTACTGTTATATTCACATACATGTAAATGACATGTTCCTTGGCCCCATAACCCTTTTCTAAAAAATCTTCTATCCATTAGCTCTAGCTTCGGAACGTATTCATAGTCAATATTACTTAGCGCCTCTATTAATTCTGGCACCTCCTCTATACTTTTGACGCCTAGTAGAATATCAATAATGGGCTTGGCCTTCAAACCTTTGATAGATGTGCTACCGATGTGCTCAATCCCTAATAATGCATGTCCAATAACTTTTTGAATTCTTCTTTTCTCATATAAAAATTGTTCTTCCCAATTCAAGTCATACTCTGACAATACCACTTTAATTTTTCTCATCTTTGTTTACCTAGCTATTTCTTTTTTAAATAATCCTACAATAAATCCATCTAATCCGAAATATAGATCATCCGTAGACCTAGATAACATTTTTCTTATTTCTATCTCCTCTAAAAAGTGAAATATTTCTTTTAATTGATTTTGTGTATAGCCAAGTCCTCCCTCTAAACTTCGTTTTAAATATACTTCTTCATCCGTCATGGCAGAACCGCCATATGCACCATTTTCCTCAAACGAGCATAAAGCAAAGTAGCCACCTGGTTTTAATAATTTATCAATCATATCTATATAACTAACACGACGATGTGGCGCTATATGATGAAAACATCCTGAATCATAAATAAAGTCAAAACTATTCTGTTCATAATCCAACTCAAAAATATTAGCGCAGACGAATTCTATATTGACATTTTCTTCATTCATTCTTCTTTGAGCCCATTTCAGTGCGTTATCGGATATGTCCACTCCAACCACGAAACATCCATTTTTAGCTAAATAAATAGCATTTCGTCCAGCACCACAGCCAATTTCCAACACTTTACCAGGATTAATCATATTCTTCTCAAAGTAGTGTACAAGATTTTCGTCAGGCTTATTCACAAAGAAAGGAATATTTTGAAATGTATCATAAAAGTCATTCCAGAAATGTTGGGGCTCACGCAACAAACCGTCTAATAAAACAAGCAAATCTTCATTGGATTTAATTAACATTCCATACCTCCCAATCTTCCCTTTACAACATTAATTATATGGGAATTGCTAAATACAATACCAGCTTCAAAATACCCGAAATATCCCATGTACAATAAGTAGAGAAAATATGATTTTCTCTACTATTTATTAGTATCACCTAATCCTTCTTTCATCCGGATTCAACTTTTCTAATAGCTGATAAATCATATCTTCATAACTGTGGGCTTCTTTATAGGCCCGCTCAACTATCTGCCCCCTCTTAAAACCCAATCAAAATTGAAAACCTTTATTTTTCTTTTTTAGAACGTCCAGACAAATGGTGATGAGCAATTTTATAAAGCCAAGAGAAAAAGAGACCGTATAAGAAAATTGATGAATTAAATTCGGAGAAATTAATTTAGTGGTCACGATTAAAAGATTTTGCCATTTTCATCACAGTAAAATTCAATGGTAAACCTCTTCTCGTATTGTATTGTATTTAGCTCAAATATCCCCTCTATTTGAATACTAAATGTTCGCCCATCGTCAATTAACGCTGTTTTATAGGAGGTTTGCTTCCACGTTCCTGATTGCGTTTTTATTAGGCTTGTAGAAACATTTTCAACAGAAGAAAACAGTTGGCGTTTGTGGGATGCATCATATTGCGTTTCAAAATCCCCTGTTACTTCAACAGTTCTTAAAATATCAGGGAAGTACATATAGGTTTTTTTAGTAGTACTACCATCGTCATTGGTAATTACAGGTTCTGGTGTAATCAGGTAGTTATTAATTCTTTCGCGTTCTGTGGCTAAATGTTGTTTTACCCAAGATTGGACATTCTTTTCAAATTCTTCAGGTGAAATCCAATATTCATCTTCGAAATCCTCCATTGGTCCAACAGCAATGTTTAAACCTGATTTCAGCGCCATAGCCTCCTCTATAATTTTTACATATTGCGCATAGTACTGTTTTTTTATTTCTTCTGTTAGAGGTGGAAGTGGCTTTATAGCAGTACTTTCTACTAATTGAGACTCATCACGCGTATCTGTAGTAGCTAAGGGAGAATCTATTGTAGTTTTCTCTACTGTTTGAAGAGTAGGTAAGAGACTAATTCCAATTAGGACAACTGCAAAAATAGAAACCACCAAAGGTTTCCACTGATATTTATAATTAGGAGATTGGTTTATTTTAGCCAAAATATCTGCTCTATCTTTCTTTGTAAATTTAATAGACGTAGGTATTGATTTCTCCAGTTCATTTTTAATACTCATATTCTAAATTACCCTCCTCTATCGTTATTTTTGCTAATTTCCGCCCTCTAGCTAACCTGGTCTTAACTGTGTTGGGAGAGCATTTTAACACTTCAGCCATTTCTGCTATTGATAATTCAACATAATAGTGGAGCCAAATTACTTCTCGATATTTGATGGGTAAAGAATTCACTATTTGCCCTATAGACTGATTTTGCTCTTGGCGTAAAACATCTAGTTCAATAGAGTCTCTCTTTAACCAATTTTTCACTCTTTCTGTCACTTCAAATTTTTTATAATGCCAGCTTTTTAAGTAATTTTGACATTCATTCACTGCTATTCGATATAAATATGTTTTAATAGTAGAACGTCCTTCAAAGACATCAAGGCTTTTATAAAATTTAATAAAAACTTCTTGTAAAAGATCCTCCGTCTTCTGAATTTCTTTTACATATGTATAAATTAATCTTTTTAAATAATCCCCATGTTGATCCATTACTTCATAAAGCAATTTTTCTTTGTCATCAGTTGTCATAATAAACCCTCCCTTCTTATAAAGTTAGACAAAGCTGGAAATGAACTGGTTTCATTTTACCAAAAGGAATTTTTCTACTTATAAGTATGCTATAGTGTAGTTATGGTAAAATTTCTAGAAATTAGAAAGGAGCTAGGAAATGGAGGAAATTTTAACGATTACGAATTTAACGAAGAGTTATGGGAACAAGGAAATCTTAAAGGGGATTGACCTTCATGTATCTAGAGGAGAAATTATTGGCTATATTGGCCCAAATGGCGCTGGGAAAAGTACAACTGTAAAATTAATTTTAGGGCTTGAGGGCGATTATGGCGGAGAAATCAAGCTTTTTGGAAAAACCATAGAGCAGGATCAAATTGATTATAAGCGGAAAATCGGGTATGTTCCTGAAATTGCGGATGTTTATGATAACTTAACAGGCTATGAATATTTAACATTTATTGGGCAGCTGTATGGACTGGAGCTTGAGGAGGCATCTGACAAATCGAAATCGCTAATGGAACTGTTTGGTGTTGGTGAAGCGTATTATTCTAGAATTTCTTCTTATTCAAAGGGTATGCGACAAAAACTACTAATCATTGCAAGCGTCATACATAATCCAGACCTACTATTTTTAGATGAACCGATTAACGGCTTAGACGCAAACAGTGTCATGATATTTAAAGAAATCTTAACTCAGCTAGCTGCCCAAGGAAAAACCATCTTCTACTCATCTCATATTATGGATGTCGTTGAAAAAATCAGTAGTCGTATCATCCTGCTGTATGATGGGAAAATTGCTGCGGACGGAACATTTGCCCAATTACAAGCTGATAACATGGAAGGAACGCTGGAAAGAATTTTTAACCAGTTAACTGGATTCCATGAACATCAGGAGATTGGAGAAAAGTTTGTCTCCATCGTACAAGGAGTGTCATTATGACGGATTTTAAAACACTTCAATTGCTTGATATATTTCGATGGCTTTTTGTAAAAATGGGCATTGATTATGACATGATGAGAAAAATTCTACAACTTAAACTAACGATGGATGAGCGTAAAGTACCCACACTATTTCAACAGAATAAAAAGAAAGACGATCAAAAATTTGGATATATTAAGTCTCTATGGATTTATGTCTTATTCGGACTTATACTCATCCCACTTATGGGATTTGGTCAAAACTTTCTTTTTCAAATGAGTATTGCCTTTGCAATGATTATATTTTTAATTATGACTTCTTTAATTTCTGACTTTTCTTCTGTGCTCTTAGATGTGCGAGATAAAAGTATACTTTCGACGAAGCCGATTTCTGCTAGAACTATTAATGCCGCAAAATTTATGCATATTTTTATTTATTTATCCTATTTAACAATTGCCTTAACAGCTATCCCCCTTGTTATCAGCCTCTTTACGCAAGGAATTGTATTTTTTATTTTAACAGGTTTTGAAATCATACTCATTAATTTATTTATCGTGGCGTTAACTGCCATTTTATATATCGTTATCTTACGTTTCTTTGATGGCGAAAAGTTGAAGGATATGATTAACTATGTACAAATTGCACTATCTCTGATGCTCATGATTGGTTATCAAGTGCTGATTCGATCATTTGAATTTGTTAACTTAGATATGGTGGTTTCGTTTCATTGGTGGAGCCTCTTCCTCATCCCGATGTGGTTCGCCGCTCCGTATGAATTAATACTTCATGGTGACACATCCTTATTAACAGTAATCTACAGTATCTTAGCAGTGATTATTCCTATCATCTCTATTTGGTTATATATCAAACTCATCCCAACGTTTGAACGCAATCTTCAAAAACTACTAAGTACAAGTAAATCTAAAAAAGAGAAGAACAATAGACTCAAATCATTGTTATTATCTCTTATTTGTAGAACACATGAAGAACGAGCCTTCTATCGTTTTTCCACTCTGATGATGAGGCAAGAGCGAGAGTTTAAGCTCAAAGTCTATCCTTCTTTAGGTTTTTCATTTATTATCCCATTTATTTTTATCTTTACCTTTAGCAGATCTGAGGAGATTGACTACTCGAGCAGTATGGGCTACTTAACGATTTATTTTAGTATGCTAATTATTCCTTCTGCAGTGCTTTTCCTTGGTCATTCTGCTAAATATAAGGCCGCTTGGATCTATAAAACACTTCCGATTAAAGATTATATAGGTTTACAAAAAGGTAGCTTAAAGGCCTTTTTAATTAAATTGTATATACCTTTATATATCGTACTAAGTATTGTATTTTGCTATATTTACGGCGTTCGAATTATCCCAGATTTGTTAGTGGTTTTAGTAACAAGCTGGCTATATACGGTCTTCTGTTTTGTTATGATGAGCAACAAAATACCCTTTACCAGACCCTATGATGAAATTGGAGATGCTCAAGGCTGGAAAACAATGTTGCTGTTTATCCCTTTAGCTATGCTGGCAGGTTTACACTTTTTAATCGCTAGTCAGGTTACTTTCGGATCCACTGTTTATTTCATTATGCTTTTCTTTATCAATATGGTGATATGGAAAGTTGCTTTTAAATCTTCTTTGTAATTAAAAAACGGCTGGATTCCCTTTATTCAATGGGATTAGCCGTTTTTTCTTCTTTAAACTATCCGTTTAGCAAGTTTTTTAGTTCACTTAAAACAGAATCTACTTGAATTTCGTTTGTTACATAAAATTCTTTGTATGCATGTTCTACACTTTTCTTTAGCTGATAATCTTTTTGTGAGTTAAGAACATCCTTAAAAGTTTGAACGGTTCGCAAAATAGAGGTATCACGCCTCGCCTCATTAATTCTAGATTCCAGTATTTCTATAGGTAAATCAAATTTGACAATGATGATGTGAAATCCGCTATTATTAAACCTTTGTATAAGACGGTTTCTATTAAATTCGTTTAAATTAGAATTACATAACACAATATGAAACTTCGTATGATCTACCGCATATTGTACGAGTGTTTCTGTTAATTTATATTTAATCGTATTTTCCCCATTATTCGGGATTAGCTTAGAATAAGAATCATATAAAAATTGTGCTTGTTGATCTTGATCTATCACAATACAATTTTGGCACATCTGCTCTAAACTTCGTGCAAATGTAGATTTACCACTGTGTGTCTTACCAATAGTCAGCACACAAAATCTAGTCATGGTAACACCCCATTCACTTTTTTAGTACCTCATTGAAAGTTTTAAAAAGCTTTCCGCTCATAAATACGTATCGATAGCAACCATGAGCTAATAAATAACAGAACAGTAATGATTGTGGCAAAAAGGTATAGTTGTAGTTCCTGTACAGTCATAAAATTTTGCACTAGGGTTCTTAACCTATCATTAAAGTTAGGAACAAAATAATTTATTACGACCATATACATTCCAACTAAAGCAATACAAATAATAGTTAGATACTTGGTTTTAAATTTATAGGATATCGGTAAAATAAATGATATGGCAATCATAACGAGACCCATATTAAGTAATATTTCTTTCCACAATATTAATACCACTGTTCCATTTAAAAGATAATTGGCTAAATACGTATAGCATATGAATAATCCTGTAAAAATTAACGCTCCAATATATTTTGAACTAACAATTTCTTTTCGTGTATAGGGTAATGAATTAAGTAAGATGTTGGCATTATCTTTTTCATCACTAGAGAAAGCATTTAAAATAAAAACAACACTATAAACAAATACTATAAATACCGGAGAAACATTAACCAGTAAATAAAGTAGAATAGTAGCTATGTAGATGATGAGCGTGTTTTTTTGGATTAAGATATCCTTTAGAATAAGATTCAGCATATTACCACCCCTTCTTTGTATAATACATAATATCTTCAAGCGTGGGTTTTTCTACAACAACGGTATCACCAAATATAGTTTTAATACGATGTTTCTCATTCGCTAACGCTTCAAATCCGCTGTTTGTTTTGCGAATGGACACGAACTCCTGCTCCGTTTCACGATCTAATAGATCAAGTGTCCCTTTGACGACGGCATAATCCTCTTCAATCTTATAAAACTCCTTCGTAAATATATGCTCACCTTGGTGAATAAAGGTTATATAGTCTGCAATGCGATCTAAATCTGTTGTAATATGTGTTGAGAAAAATATAGTTTTTTCTTCATCTTGCATTAATTCATGTAAAATATTTAGAAGCTCTCTGCGAAAAATAGGGTCAAGACCTGACGTTGGCTCATCCATAATAATTAATTCCGCATGGTGAGCTAAGGCAATCGCTAATGATGCCTTCATCTTCATCCCCTTTGAGAAGGTTTTCATATTTTTGTTCAGAGGTAACTCAAACTGTTCAATATACTGCTGAAATGCCTTGTCATCCCAGTTTTTATAAGCTGGTTTAATGATTCTTTTCATATCATTTAGTGTGATATTTTCATAAAAAATATTCTCATCATAGACAAAACCGATTCGCTCTTTTATTTCTTTTTCGTGTTTCTTATAACTCTTACCGAAAATAGAAATGGTCCCACTATCCTGCTGTAATAAATTCATAATCATTTTAATTGTGGTCGATTTCCCTGCTCCATTCCCTCCTATAAACCCTGTGACAAAACCTTTCTTAACGTTAATCGAAAGATCTTTTATTTGAAAACCTTTAAAAGATTTTTGTATATGTTGTAATTCAATAACACTTTCCATCACTCATCCTCCGTATACAATAAAGTAAGCATTTCCTTTAACTCAACTAAGCTAATATCCATTTCCTTCGCATTTTGAATCGCCACTAATAACTTTTCCTCAATAGCCTTCATTTTTCTTTCCTTCATGATTTCTGTATTTTGTTCAGAGATAAACGAACCTTTTCCAACAATAGAGTAAATAAAGCCGTTTTTTTCAAGCTCTTCATAAGCTCGTTTCGTTGTAATGACACTAATTTCTAAATCCTTTGCTAGCTGGCGCATGGAAGGTAATGGATGCCCCTCTTGTAATTCACCTGTTAAGATCGATTTTTTAATCTGCGCATATATTTGTTCATAAATAGGCTCTTTTGAACTGTTTGAAATAATAATTTGCATGCAATTACCTCTTCGTGAAATATTGTATATATACTTTATATACAATATATACACATTAAACCAGATTTGCAACTATAATTTACTTTTATTTAGCAATTTTGTGTAACTATCCCCACTACGCGACCAAGACCCACAATAGGGATATAGTTACCGTGAAGAGAAAAAATAGAGCATATAGCCAAATTAATGACTATATGCTCTCAGTTTTTAAAATATAAATTTTTAACGAATTGATCCAGCCATATATGAACAGTCGCTTCAGGAGATGTAATGAAGCGATACAAAAATTCAAACAAGTGCTTTGATTATTGCTTCGATTTCGTGTCGTCTTTTTCTCGCCATTTTTTAGGGTTGAGGTAACTTTTAAATTTGTTAGCTACTTCCTTCCCAACAAGTAGAGCACCTAGCCAAAACATGATTTCAGCTACAATAATACTTCCTGGAATAAGCCCAGCCTTTACTTTTGTAGGTATGGGTGTGAATGGTGTAATGATTGGGACTAACCATAGGGAAAGAGAAAAAATAATAACGCCTATACCAAGCTTATATGTAAAGGATTTTTTGTTTTCAGTAGAGGGCATAACATGAATCTCCTCATTTAATTTAAAATAGTTCTATTTTACAAACTATAAATATAATAATATAGCTTGGAGAAATCCTTAGCTTTTAGGGCTTCTCTTTCAATAAAGAATTGCATTGTACCTGAATCTAATATCATGGCATAGGTCTTTTTATCATTACCTTCCATATCTAATTGAAACAGCAATTCGGCATGGCTATTATGTTCATCAAAACTATTTTTATCCATGAACGCATAGCCCCCTATCTTTGTGCCACTACTATCCGTTTTATCAAAATACTTACCATACTCAGGATCCTCCATTGGTAATTCATAGTGAACTGAACGTGGATCAGTATAAGGTACTAACTCCTCCTGTAAAGTAGCTTTTAATGCATAAGGGCCACCAAAGATGATCGGTTCACACAGCTCATACTCCTCTTCTTCTTCAGAAAAAGGCTCAATATCAACGGAGGTTTCAATTTCCTCATAGTACCTACAATAATAGCCATCCTCATAAAGACCATAATCCTCATCTGCCAATACAAAAAACTGCAAAAGACCATGCTGTGGGTAATTTTCTAGCTTAGGTAGCTGTGAAAAATTAAGCTGTGCCAAAAACATATAAGGTGTTCCACTCTCATGGATGGGGAATTCATCACCCGGCTTACAATAAGGTTGACCACCTAGTTTACTGTCCGTGTATGTAACCGGCTCTTCTACTGCTTGCAAGACAATCGCTTTTTTCAAAGAATGTTCCATTTCAAATTTCCTTTCTTCCTCATACTAAGAGGTAAATCAAACTAATAATCGTGTGCAATTCTAATGTAACTTATTTAATTATACATGTGCGGTAACTCTATAAAAATAAAATCCCACTCATTTGAAGTATCCAAATAAGTGGGATTGGTAAGCCTTTTATTTCAAAGATTGTAGTGGCACACGTAGCTCTGCATCTGGGTGGTTCGTAGTATATTTCCAAACATATATATCAAGATCTTTACCTTTGAAATTCTTATACTCATCTATATTCTTATTATTATTATCACCGAGAAATCCTACTGTGAGAGGCATCCCATAATTTCGATCTTTATGGTCTAGGTAATAAGTTTGACTGACACCACCAAACGTTGGATCAGAGCTAAAGGATTCAACGTAAAGGTTATTGTCCTTCTTATAATACGTCCATGTAATTGGAAACTCCCCAATCGTAGATGTTTTAATTTGAGGTTTCTCTGATATGTCAGTCAAACGAATCGGTTTATGATCGCCATCTTCTACATCCACTCGGTGTTTGGCTACTAAGGTTATAGATTGTTTCGCCAACATCGACACATCAACCCCCGTCATTTCAAAGCGAAGTTCTACTTTATAGGGATCATTTTCTACATCCCATCTTCCTCCATCTAATAGTACTCCTCCAATATCCAGTTGATAATCCATATAAGGTTGATGAGCATATCTCTCTTCACTTGTCAGAATTAATCGAACTTGTGTTGGTGTAACTTTCATTTCATGAATTTTTGTTCCACCAGGGACATTTTCTAAAGGAATATTTACCACTTTTCTAAATGATCCTTTTTTCAGTTGCTCTTTGGTCAGATTCATCTCAATACTCCAAGTATCCTCTGCAACACCTAAAGTATGTTCATACGCCAGTTGAAAATTTGACCCTTTGGTTTTTAAGCTATCTTTAGTAAAAATTTGTTGACTCAAGTATTCATCTGTTGCTCCAGGAGTACCAAAAACAGGTGTTTCCGCTTCTTGTATAGGTTGATTCTTATCATCTAAAGCCTTGATACGTACCCACTTGTTCTTCATTTTAGCGTCTGTAAACGTAACGGCTGATTGAAGGAGTATTTTCCCCTCTGGTTGTTCAAAAGCTTGTATAGTTACATTATCAATTCCATCCTTTTGAATAGTGAAAACCTGCGTATTAGTATCATTAGGATTATAGTTAATTGACTTCTCTTCATTACCAATCGAATGAATATTTTTCATCGAGAAATTAATATTGGACTTCTGGTCATCAGCAACCCAGTCTGTCTCAAAATATCCTTGGAAGAGGCCGAGATCTTCATTCCAAAGATGTGCATAATTTCCTTTAATAAAATCTCCGTTAGAGTCTGTAAGACCAATTTGATCAAAACTAACATCCTTTCCTTTCCAAGAGGCGTCAGGTTTTAAACTATACAAAAGGAAGGTTCTGTTTTCATCAATAAACACCGTATGTACGGTTAGCATAAACCCACTCTTCGTAACAGATTGTTCAACTTTTTGGCCTAAGCCCTGTTCTAAAGCAGACTGAATTCCCTCTCTATACGAAAGTATGTTAGACCAGTCATAATTCAATGCTGCATAGACAGGGGTAGCCATTAGAGCCACAGCTAGGCCCGCTATTAAAGCAAATTTCTTCCTTCTACGAGGTCGAAGTTCGATTGGTTCTTCTAAAGTCTTTAACTCATCTTTCTGGATACTGCTCCACATTTGATCAAAATCAGGATACTGTACATTATTGGTTGTCTTCATCTTGCTTTTAAGCTTCTTCTCAATGCGTTCCAAATTGATTCTCTCCCTTCAACCAAAGGTTTTGATTTTGCTCCAGTTCTTTTCGCATGATTTTCAATGCTTTATGAAGCCTAGATTTTACTGTGCCTACTGGGATCTTTAATGTTTCTGCAATTTCTGCTAGCGATAATTCTCCGATATAGCGGAGAGTGATAACAGCCATCAGCTTTTCTGGTAGCTGCTTTAGAAGATCTTCCCACTCCTCCTCTGCTGCTTTTTCCAGTACAATGGTGTCGACAGATTTAACTGATGCCGTAGTCTGTTCGTGGAGCAATTGAATCTGACTCTGTTTTTTCAGGTGAGATTGCTTTCTTTTTAGTAGATTTAAGCATTGATTCATTGCAATACGCATAATCCAAGCTCTTATGTGTTCAACGCTTTTCCAATCCTGACGAAAGACGATGACAAAGACATCATGGCAAAGATCTTCTGCATCTTGGGTGTTCCGTAGCATGTAATAACAAGTACGGTATACATCTTTGTTGTATGAATCGAATAATTCACGTTCAGTCAATTTATGGCACTCCTTTCTGCTTGTTCTAACTTATAAACAAATGACTATTAAGAAAGGTTCATTTTTTTAGATTTTTCTATGTAATTTAATTATAAAAAGCCACCATAACATGAAGCATGTTGAAAATAAAAAAGCAGATGGCCATATAGAAATCCTGATAGGACATCTAAACCATCTGATCAATGATATCTTACCCTTATGGGAAGTCGATGTTTTATTTCTTTATTTCCAACAATACAGTACTACACTTCGCCATTTTTACGTGCTGCCATTTCATCTTTCATTTCATCTTTCAACGCTTCTATCGATTGTTTACGACGCTCATTTTTTTCTTTTACCATTTTACTTTGCATAGGATCTGCAAACTCCATACTAATTTCTGCTTCATGAAGTTTTTCTTCGGTATTTTTAATAATACCCTGAATTCGTTCAACATTATTGGATCGATCATCTGGTTTTCGTTGTCTTGAATTAGCCATGTTAACCTCCTAAAATTTTGACATAACATTATTCTGGGTTGTTTTTTTGATTATATGAGTGCTAACTTTTACTAAGAGAAATTCTCTTTAACATGACTAATACTAGCTAAAATTAGAGTGGTCCTACTTCAGACAATCTCTTCTTTCAAACCCTCATATGCTGATTTTGAATGCATAAATACATATAAAATAAGCGAGATAAAAATAGCGACCGCACCAAATACGATACAAACCATTTGTAGCGAAAACCATTCGGCTAGCAATCCTAAAGCTAAAGTAAAACCAATTTGCAGTACATTTATTACCATTGTTGAAACACTGCCAAACCGCCCCATGATAGCTGTTGGAACACTTAATTGATAAAATGTACTATAGCCTGCATTACAAAATGACATACATATCCCTAAGGCAATAAAACTAATAATTGCTAATGTAACATTCGGTGATGAGTAAAATAATGTGTAGCAGATCATTGTCAGGAGCAGACCATAAACAATATATTGTCTTGTCGAAAACTTTTTAGCATATCGTGCAGCCATTGCTCCTCCAATAATGGCACCAATTCCTGCAATACTGACAATTACACCATATAGACCATCTGAAGCTTGTAAGTTCTGTTTAATAAATGTAGCTTCTTGTGAGTCTAATGCAAAAGCAATCATTAAAGCACCTTGAAAATAGAGAAAAACTTTTGCAAAAGCGCCCTCTTTCTTTGTAAATGAATAGACAACACCATAATCCTCTTTTAGCATTTGCCAAGTAATGCGCTGTCGATGCATGTTCTGATGATCTTCTACTGCTGGAAGCTTAAAAATCGAGAAAGCACAGACAAAGAACGTCAAGGCGTTAAACCAAATCGCAACAGATACACTGGATATTGCAATAATAAACCCAGCCAATGCAGGTCCAATTAAAAACGAGCCAGAGCTAAACATTCCTAAAATTGCATTAAAGGATTGTTTATCTTCGTCTGGAATATATTTTGAAATATAATAGGTACTACTCGGTCCAAAAAAGCTACTTACTATATTAGATAAAAATAATACGCAATAAATAAGCCAAATCGAGGATGTAAACGGTAACAATAAAATCAATATGCCACGAACAATATCACTATAAATCATCAATTTTTGTTTATTGGATCGATCAATAATAGAACCTGCAAAAAAGCTCGTTATAATACGCGCAATTGGCCCCACAATAAAGATACTAGCCATAGCTGCTGGGGACTCTGTTAAGTGCCAAACTAATAAATTAAGGGCAACTAAATTCACCCAATTTCCCAAATATGAGAAACCAAAGCCAAACAGAATGAGACGATACTTCCTAATGGTGCTCATAAGTCTCCTTTCTATCATCCAAGAATGAATTATTGGTCTTTTTTTACATAAAAGTATTCCTTTAGATAATCATATCTATCTATGAATTACAGTGCAACTAAAACAAGCAACCCTAGCTAAATGCATAGCTTTGGGTTGCTTGTTTAGTTTGTTGAATCTCGCTGAATTAAAATCGGTTTAAAGCGATATAATTTTTGTTCATCAGCTAGTGGTTCTTTTTTGATTTTTGCTAGGAGCAACGAAGCCGCCTTCTGAGCCATTGGTAAAATGGGCTGCTTCAAGGTTGTAATGGAAGGTGTTAAAAAATTTGCATATGGTACATCATCAACAGCGATTACTTGTACATTATTTGGCACATGTAAGTTTCTTTTTTTAATATAAAGCATTAATTCCTGAAAAATACGATCATTTGCCGCAATAATTCCCTTTGGTGGTTGTTCCAATGTAAATAATTGATTGAATATCTCTGTCATCTCAGCTGGCTCACCATTTTTTATATAGCGCTCATCAATCAACAGATTCCTATTTCTGAGCGCTTGTCGAAATCCTTCTAAACGTTCTACACGAGGAGTAATCGGTAAGGCTAAAGAAGTAGTGATAATGGCTAATGGTTGTTTTTGGAACGTCTCTACCGCCATATCCATTGCAGAAAAATTATCAAGCAACACAGCAGGAATATCTACTCCCTCAATAAATCGGTCAATAAAAACGATTGGCATTGCTTGTTGATGAAGTCTTATATAGAGATTTTTATTTTCTCCCGTTGGAAAAACGATTAAGCCGTCCACCTGTTTTTCTAGTAAGGTTTCGATATGCTTTTTCTCTTTTTTAGGGTTATCCGCCGAGTTACATACAATCATATGGAAGCCTTCTTTATCGAACTCTGCTTCCAATGCATTAATAATTTTTGTTGAAAAGTCATGGATTATATTCGCTACTATAATACCTATCGTAAAGGTGGATTTCTGTTTTAAGCTACGAGCCATTAAATTTGGACGATATTGCAAAGTTTCAATAGCTTCTTCAATTTTCTTACGGGTCTCTACACTCATATATTCATATCGCTTATTTAAAAATTGAGAGACGGTACTATTTGAAACATTTGCATATTGCGCAACATCGGCAATTGTTGTTTTTTTCACTAAAATCAATCTCCTACCTATAAATATGAAAACTCTCCTTGGTATTATGTAGCATAGCATACTTTACTAGTTAAATTAACTATTCAAATAGTTATACACTTGTTCAGGTAAATCAATGCCCTTTTCCATTGTTTCCGCACTTCGTTTCTGTTCAATTTCGCCTGGTACCAGTACTTGATCAAAATTTGGTGCCGTTGGAGCATCATGTAATTCATTAATCATTTGTGAGATATTTGCTTTGAATTGATCAATATCTCCAAAAATATTTGGATCTAATACATATAAATATTGTCCTAGATTACGCTTTTGTTCGTAATCACCATACATTTTTGAAATATGTGGACCAAAAGCTGCACTTGCTAAAATTCCGGAGAGAACATCTACTACAAGTGCCATACCATATCCTTTTGCCCCTGCAAACGGTGTTAAAGATTTTACTTGATGAGGATCTGTAGTTGGCGCCCCTTGTACGTCAACTCCCCATGTATTAGGGATTGTCTCTCCTTTTTCACGTGCATATAAAATTTTCCCGAGGGCCACATTACTTGTTGTCATATCCAAAATGATTGGTTTATCGTCTGTTGGAAAACCGTAAGCTATCGGATTCGTGCCAAAATAAGGCTCTTTTCCTCCAAAAGGGACAACTGCTGAGTCGGTTTGAGAGCACATGATAGCAATTAAATTTTTGCTCGTAGCCTGTTCAAGGAAATAGCCGAGTGCCCCACAATGGCTGCTTTCTTGAATAATCGTTGTACATGAGCCATGTTCCTTTGCTATTTTAATCGTTTCATCCATTGCTTCCTTACAAATAACATGTCCAAAACCATTATCCCCCTTAAATAGAAGGTGATTTGTGCCACGCTTTTCAACTGAAAAATTTGGGTTTTTCGTTATGCCCCCTGCCTTTAAACGTGTTATATAATGTTCCACACGCATAACGCCATGAGAACTGACACCACGTAAATCTGCATAAATCAAAACATCTGCTACTTGCGCCGCAGTTTCAGCGTCAACACCATGAGCTGTGAATTTTTGAGCAACTAATTCTTTTAATGCTGATACAGAAATATTCATTGAAAGTCCTCCCCATTATTTAAAATAAATTTGCGCTTTGTTCGTGTTATATTGTTTTGCCTCAAAGTAAGAAATCGCTTCGTCAAATGCAATATTTTTCGTAACATAGCCTTGCTTTATCGCTCCTGACTGCATATAGTTCATCACTGTCTCAAAATCTTCTAAAGTAGCATTTCTACTACTCTTTAACGTTAATTCCTTTGAATGAAATTCAGGATCATTAAATGTAATGGTCTTCTTCATTAAACCAATAAATACTAATGTGCCGCTATTTTCTACGTATTGGAATGAAGATTCCATTGATTGTTGATTACCTGTTGCATCAAAGACAACTGTAGGAAGTTCACCATTAAATTTTTCATGTAACTGCGCCATTATGTCATGGCTACCAACAATCACACCATCCGCTTCCGACCATGCCTGTCCTTCTTTTAAACGTTCTTCGTTCAAATCCATTAATACTGTTTTTGCACCGCGTAACTTAGCAAAACGTGCTGCTCCTAATCCAATTGGCCCTGCACCGATAACAAGTACCGTATCATTTTCTGTTAGTTCCGAACGACGTACTGCATGGGCACCAATAGCTAATGGTTCCACAATGGCTAATTGGTCACCTGATACAGCATTATCTGTAATGACAATACTGTCATCAACTACGATATATTCGCCCATACCACCATCCATATGTACACCTAATACTTTCAAAGATTTACAGCAGTTTGTTTGACCTCGACGACATGCAACACACTCTCCACAATGAATGTATGGAATAACTGTTGCACGATCTCCTACGTGGATGTCCTTAACTGCTTCACCGACTTCCTCCACGATAGCAGCTAGTTCATGGCCTAACACTCGTGGATAACTAAAGAATGGCTGTTCACCTGCAAAAGCATGTGTATCTGTTCCACACACGCCAATATGTGTGATTTTTAATAGAACATCATGACTTTTTTTAATAATTGGCTTGTCTACCTCACGTTCCACCATTTGAAATGGTTCATTAATGATCAATTGTCGCATGCTATTTCCTCCAATAATCTATGAATTGTGGATAATTGCTGAATAACCTTAGTTGCATCACACTGGAAATGTTGTTCAATAAATTGTTGCATTGGCTCTGTTTGACCTTGTTCAAAATGGTTATGGATTTCAGTCAGTATTTCAATAATCTGATCCGATTCACGCATGGAAAAGCGTCTTGGATTCATTGCATAGATTCCTAACGCTAAAGCTTGATAGTATATTTCTGTTTCGGCGTATGGTGCAATTCGCGTTTGCCACTTTGATAACTCATTTAATTGAATATCATATAGCTGATGCTCAATAAATGGATTTAAAAAACGTTCAAAAACATCTTGCTGATAGTGTTCATCCACTTGAAATCGTTTGGTAAAATCATTTGTTACTTTTTCAATAAATGCTCGAATACCTGTGTTAGAAAATGCATCTCTTACAGTTGTATATTGAAAAATTTTCCCAAATGCTGAAAGCAAAATATGACTACCATTTAAAATGGCAACTTTGCGTTTCCGATACATGTCTAAATCATCAAATACAAAAGGTAAATCATTATTTGTTGGCCAATGTTTAAACGGCTCTTTCTGATCAATTACAAAAAGGAAATAGGGTTCACAAACTGTATAAAGGGCATCTTCACCGTGATAATCTTGTGGATAACCTGTTACAATACGGTCTACTAGTGTATTACAAAAAGTTAAAGTAGCAAGCCATTCATTAAATGCTGTAGGCAGGTTCCAGTCTTTAGCATGCTGTAGGCAAATAATTTTTAGGGTAGAACCATTCTGTTCTATTAATTCCAGAGGCACAATGGCCAGTTGTTTTTCACCTTGAAAATGATTGAAATATTGTTCTAGGAAGACTGTTAACTTTGCTGCATAGCTTGTTGGACAGGCAGTTGGATAAGGGATATTTTCGTAATAAATTCCGGCCTCTGTTGTATTTGACACAATCATTTCAAGTGTTTCTGACTGCGCATATTGCAAAAATGAATGCCAGTTCACATATGGATGAATAGTATCTTGAATAACCTTAACGGAGGTTTCTTCTTCTACAACCTCACCATTTTTTAACCCTCGTTCCATCACAGTGAATTGCAACTGTTGTTCTTCTAGTTGTTTGACCGTTTTTCCTCTTGCTGTCGCTGCAACTGAAACGATACTGCAAGGAACTTGAAGTTTTTCAACCGCTAGGTCAAAAAAGCCTCTAATAAAATTCCCATCACCTATTTGCATAATTTTAATAGGATGCTTCATGTCATTTTCTCTCCTACATCGTCACGCCATCTTTAAAAATGGCGATTTCTTTGAAACCATACTTCTCATTATTCGTTTGTACTTCACCTGAAGCTAACGCTAATATATACTCCATAAATCCATCGACTACTTCATCCATAGGCTTACCATCCACTAACTGCCCTGCGTTAAAGTCAATCCAATTTTTTTTGCGTTCATAAAGTGGAGTATTTGTTGAAATTTTAACTGTAGGTGTAGGTCCTCCAAACGGTGTTCCCCTACCTGTTGAGAAAAGAACAATTTGGCAGCCTGTTGCGGCAAGTGCTGTTGTTGATACAAGATCATTTCCTGGGCCATTTAGTAGATGTAGCCCCTTTGTTGACATACGGTCGCCGTAATCAAGCACCTCTTTTATTTCTTGGAATCCACCTTTTTGAATACAGCCAAGTGACTTTTCTTCCAATGTTGTTATTCCACCCGCTTTGTTTCCTGGAGAGGGATTTTCATATACAGGTTGATTATATTTCATAAAATACTGTTTAAAATCATTTACTAAATGCACAATATCCTCGAAAACAGCGGCATCTTTTGCACGTTCCATTAAAATCTGTTCAGCACCAAACATTTCTGGAACTTCCGTTAACACCGTTGATCCACCTGCTGAGATTAATTGGTCAGAGAATAGGCCAATCATCGGATTAGCTGTAATGCCAGAGAAACCATCACTACCACCACATTTCAAACCAATTTTCAGTTCTGAAATAGGTAATGCTTGTCTTTTAAATGTCGTCACATAGTCAAAGGCCTTTTCCAGCAATTGTTGCCCCTCTTCCATTTCATCTGCTGACTCTTGAACATTTAAAAAGGCTACGCGTTGTTCGTCATAATGCCCGACTGTTTTCTTAAATAACTCAATATAATTGTTCTCACATCCTAGCCCTAATACAATGACCGCCCCTGCATTAGGGTGGTGAACCAAATTAGCTAAAATTTTTTGTGTATACGTTAAATCATCACCCAGTTGTGAGCAACCATATGGATGTGCGAAATGCTGTACACCATCAAAATTGTCAGCCTTTAATAATTGATTGCCTAACTTCGCCAAATTTTCAGCTACCTTGTTAATACAACCAACCGTATTAATAATCCAGATTTCATTCCGCACGCCAACCTGACCATCTGTTCTACGATAGCCCTTAAACGTGCGCTGTACATGACGAGGCTCTGCTATGGGATGTGTTTTGGGTTTAAATTCATAGCTTAATTCTCCTGATAAATTGGTTTTCATATTATGTGAATGAACCCAACTACCTAATGGGATTTCTTCTGTCGCATGACCAATTGGAAAACCATATTTTGTGATATGTGTATCTTTAGAAAGAGTTGTGATGGCAATCTTATGCCCACGTTGTACTGGTTGCTGTAACGTTATTTCTATCCCATCCAATGGAAGTAAAAAGCCTTGAGGAAGATCACTCAAGGCTATGACAATATTGTCCATCGGATGGATTTTAATAACTGACTGATTGTTCATTTGAATCCATCCTTTCTATTTCTAAGCTATTTCTTTATGAACTATTGGTGTAACAAATTTAATAACTGCTAATGAAGCGATGACTGCTAAGCCACCTGCAAGTAGGAAAGCAGCTGAGAACGTTCCTGTTTTATCTACTAGGAAACCTGTTAAAGTTGGTCCAATAATCCCCGCCGTGTTTGCAAGAAAATGCATAAATCCACCAACAGATCCAACATACTTAGATTCCACCACATCATTAATAATGGCCCAGTAAATAGCCCCTGTTAAATATAAGAAGAAAACGGAAGTGGCAACAAGCGCAACAGCACTAATTGTTGTTGTTACAATACCTGCACAGCCAATAGAGACAGCAGCTAAGAATAAGCATGTAACTAGAACGACTTTACGAGAGAATAAAACACCCTTACGCATAAAGCGTTTATAAATGAAATCTGATACAATCCCACTCAATGCTAAACCTAGGAATCCTAAAATCCATGGGATAACTGTTACGATACTCATATCTTTAACAGCCATGCCACGAGCTTCCACTAAGTAGCTTGGGAACCAAGTCAAGAAAAAGAACAGAATATAGTTATAGGCAAAAAATGAGAAGGCTGTAAATAATACTGTAGGCTGTTTTAAATAATAAGACAGGCCACGACTATGATTGATATCTTCTGCTGCAATTTCTAATTGTGCCATTGATTCTACACTGTCTTCTTTGTTCGGCTTTTCTTTTACTACTTTAAACCATACAATTGCCCAAACAAATCCAAGGATCATGATCGCAATAAATGAATACTTCCAGCCATATGCTAATGCTATATAACCAACAATTGGACCAGCGATCGCACCACCGAGTGGCGTACCACTATTGGCTAGCCCTACTACAGAGGCACGTTTATCCGCTGGGAACCAGTTATTCACCATTTTATTTATGGTTGAGGATAGTGGCCCTTCCGCCATACCAAATACAATACGAACAATAATTAATGAAGCAAACCCTACTACTAATACCATTGCTCCACTGAATAAAGACCATACAATCATTGCTACAAATAGCGTTAACTTGGCACCAAATTTATCGGAAGCCATTCCACCTAAGAAATTGAAAATGGCATACCCAACAGAGAAGCTACTAAAGATAATCCCTAATTGTGTTGACGTTAGATGAATATCTTCTTGAATAAATGGTGCTGCAATTGATAATGCTGAACGGTCTAAATAGTTAATGACACCCGCTAAAAATAGCATGACAATAACAACCGTTTTGCCATCTCCAAAAATACCTTGTTGTTTCATATCATTCACCCCTAAATTTGAAATAAATCCCCTCTGTTAAACGCCGGAGTAAGCCATAAATCCACCATCAACAGGAATCGTTACGCCAGTGACAAATGCTGAGTATGTATCATCAGCTAAAAATAATAATGTTCCTAATAAATCTTGTGGTTTTCCAAAACGCTTTTGTGGTGTAGCTGTAATAATTTTTTCTGAACGGGTTGTTAGTGATCCATCTTCAGTCAGCAATAAATTACGGTTTTGTTCAGTAATAAAAAATCCAGGTGCGATGGCATTAACTCGTAGACATGCTTCTGCAAAATGCACAGCCATCCATTGCGTAAAGTTATTAATCGCTGCTTTTGCCGCGCTATATGCAGGCACTTTTGTCATAGGGGCATAGGAACTCATGGATGAAATATTAATAATCGTCCCCTTCGTTTTCAGCAATGCTTCTCCAAAAACTTGAGAAGCTATAAACGTACCTGTAAAATTATTCGAGAATACGCTTTCAAAACCGTTTGCCGTTAATTCAAAGAAATTGGGTGTAATTGATTCTTCTTTATATACTTCATCAGCCGTAATAGCATCTGGATGATTGCCACCCGCTCCGTTAATAAGAACATCAATTTGACCATAACGCTGTAAAATTGCTTGTCTCGATGCTATTAATGATTCTTTGTTTAAAACATCCACAGTAAAATTAATAGCTTCTCCACCATTTTCTTTAATCGATTGGACGACTGCTTCTCCTTTTTGTGCTGTACGATTTAAAATGGCAACTCGCATACCTTGCCTAGCCAATTCCCTTGCCATCTCTGAGCAAAGAACACCACTACCACCTGTTACAACGGCAACTTTATTTTGTAATGCTTCATGCACCTTTCTCACCTACTTTTAAAATAACTTTACGTACTTCATTTGGGTTTTTTTCTATATATTCAAAGGCTTCTTTTGCTTCATGTAATGAGAAAGTATGTGTAATTAAACCTTGTTGCTGTAGCTTCCCAGCATCAACAAGCTTCACTACGTTTTCAAATTGGAATGTTTGTAAACGTGATCCTTTTATCGATAATTCCTTTTTCGTGATTGGTAGGGGGGCAAGCTCAATGGCTTCCTCTCCAAAGCTAAGAACTACCACTCTTCCAGCAACTGAAACAGCATCGATCGATTGCTTAAATGTTAGTGGAATACATACCGCATCAATAGATACATTGACACCTACTCCATCTGTCCATTGATTAACAGCCTCTAATAAATCTTGTTCCTTTACATTGACAACTTCATCCGCTCCAAGTTCTTTTGCGTATGAAAGCTTAGCTGGATCCAAATCAGAAATCATTACACGAGCATCCATTAATTTAGCCATCTTTAAAATACAAATGCCAATCGGTCCTGCACCTTGAATTAATAGGGTTTCACCTTTCTGTAGTTCACCACGATATACGGCTTGTGCGCCAATTGTGTAAGGTTCGATTAAGACAGCCTCTTCAAAAGGTGTGTGATCTGCTACTTTATGCAATTGCTTTTCTGCAACTACAAAACGCTCACGCATACCTCCATCTTCATGAACACCAAAAACAGAAAGCTGTTCACAGACGTTTGGTTGTCCTTTACGGCAAGCGTAGCACTCACCACAATAACGAATTGGTTCGACAACAACTTTGTCACCCACTTTTAATCCTTGTACCTCTTGGCCAACCTCTAATACACGTCCAACAACTTCATGCCCTGGTATACGAGGTAATGTCGCTAATGGATTCGAACCATGATAAATATGCATATCTGAGCCACATATTCCAACATATGCTGTTTGTACAAGCACGTCTGTTGAATTTGTTATCACTGGTTCTGCTACATCAATTAAAGCCATTTCAAAAGGTTTCATTACTTGTAGTGCTTTCATACATGTCACCTATTTCTTTAGATTTTCATAAGCATCCCAAAGACCATTTAAATACATAATGCCAAGTGCACGATCATATAAGCCGTAGCCTGGACGACATTGTTCGCCCCAAATATGACGACCATGATCTGGACGAACATAGCCTTCATAGTTTTGGTCATTTAATGTACGGACAATATTTTTAATATCGATTGAGCCATCCGATGTAAAATGCGATGTTTCAAAGAAACTACCATTTTCCTTGATTTTCACATTACGGATATGGGCAAACGGAGCACGATGTGCGTATTTTTCAGCGATTGCTACCATATCATTTTGTGGGTCTGCTCCCATTGAACCTGAGCAAAACGTAAAGCCATTCGCATTTGAATCAGATATTTTAATTAATTTTTCATAGCTTTCTGATCCTGTAATAATGCGCGGTAAGCCAAAGATTGAATACGGTGGATCATCTGGATGAATCGCCATTTGAATACCTACTTCTTCTGCAACTGGTAAAATAGCTTGTAAGAAGTAAGCTAAGTTATCCCAAAGTTTAACTTCATCAACTTCTTTGTACTGCTCAAATAATTCTGAAAGTCGAGCTAATCGTTCTGGTTCCCATCCTGGAAGGGTTAAATCCGAAGAAGCACTTACTTCATTCACCAGTTCTTGTGGATCTAAATTCATTACCTTCTCCTTGTCGAAGTAGAGAGCCGTTGAGCCATCTTCTAATGGATGGAATAAGTCTGTACGTGTCCAATCAAATACTGGCATGAAATTATAGCAAATAACTTTAACACCCACTTCACCAAGGTTCCGAATAGATTGTTTATAGTTCTCAATATATTGATCACGTGTTGGCAATCCTAGTTTAATATCTTCATGGACATTGACACTTTCTACGACATCTGTATGGAATCCAAAAGACTGAATATAATCAACTTCATCTTGAATAGCTTCTTTAGACCATACTTCCCCTGCTGGTAGGTGATGGAGTGCCCAAACAATCCCCTTAACATTAGGTATTTGCTTCACATCTTCTAGTTTCACTGTATCATTGCCACGACCATACCATCTAAAAGTCATATTCATACTTGTTACCTCCTAGTTTGATAGATTTTCCATATAAGCTTTTGCTTGAGCTACAACACCTTCATAGCCATCTGTTGCAAATGCTTTATTTAAATCACTTCCAATACCAACCGCTACCGCACCAGCATCTAACCATTTATTCATATTAGTTAAACCAACACCGCCTGTAGGCATAATTGTGATATTTGGGAGAGGGCCTTTAACAGTTTTAATAAAGCTTGGTTCATATTGATTTCCCGGGAATAATTTTATAATGTCACTACCACCCTCAAGGGCTGTCACCATCTCTGTAATAGTCATACACCCTGGTAAATACGGTATGCTATAACGATTACAAAGCTTCGCAATCGCAGCATTATAGCTAGGACTAACCACAAATTTTGCACCGTTTAATATGGCGTGACGTGCAGTCTCAACATCCAATACTGTGCCAGCTCCAATTATTGCATCACAATCGCGTAATGCTTTAAAGGTTTCTTCAACAAAAGGTGTTGTATACGTTATTTCAATTGCTCGAATGCCACCTGTAATGGCACCTTTTGAAATTTCCGTCGCTTCTTCGGGTGAACGTCCCCGAATAACAGCGACAACTTTTGCATCTGACAACGCTTTCAAAATTTCAATTTTTTGCACTCCTGACAACCCCTAACGTTCAATTAATTTTTCGTCGCCGATAAATTGTCTTAACTCTTGCAATGATGGAAGACCCTCATTATCTCCTTTAATCGTTGCTACCAATGCACCTGCGCCATTGGCTAAACGGAGACGTTCTTCGATATCATCACCATTTAAATAGCTATAGACATAGGCCGCATCAAATGCATCCCCTGCTCCAACTGTGTCAATAGCACGAATAGTAAAAGCCTCTCGATCATACTGCTCAGTGGCTGTATAAACCGTTGCACCTTGCTCACCTTTTTTTACAATAATTTCATCTATTTTATAACTCTCTTGAACGTCCTTAACTGTTCGCCCTTCAAATAAAAGTTCAAATTCATCCTGTCCTGTTAGCAGAAGATTGATAGATGGGTACACTTTTTCATAAACCTCTCTGGCATCTTCTATAGACCATAGTTTTAAACGTAAATTTGGATCAAAGGATATAGGAATACTTTTTGCCTGTGCTAAGGCAATTAATTTCAATGCAACTTGAATGTTATGTTCACATACTGCTAAATACACTCCGCTAATATGTAATAAATCCACATCATCAAGTACTGACTCATCTATACGATTTTCTGTCAACTCAAGTAGAGGTGATGGGTTACGGTAATAAAACGATTTACCTGCCCCGTCTTCCCGAATTTCTTTAAAGTAGATAGACGTTGGAATATGGGGTGTTCGTAAAACATGTGATACATCGATTCCTTCACCACGCGCAAAGTTATAAATTAACTTGCCAAATTCATCGTCTCCAATACAACTAATCCATTTTGCTTCCATATCTAAACGTGTAACACCTATTGCAAAATTTAATTCTGCACCACCAACAGCTCGCTCAAAGGAAGGAACGAAACGTAGAGGACCTGTCTTAGATGGATTAAAAACGACCATTGCATCCCCAATCGTTGCAATTCGTTTATTTCTCAATATGTTCATCCCCTTCACAAGTAAAACGTTTTAGTAAAACGTTTTACTAATATTATCATGATTTTTTTAGTGTTGCAACAATAATCCGACTATTTAGATTGTTGGAAATAAAATACTATTTACTAGGCATGCATAAAAAAAACTCGCAAAAGTTAGAAAGTAATCTAACTTTTACGAGAAAAATTCACTTTTAATAAGACGGCTTTACATCATCCACGTCTTACTCTAAATGATATTAAATACTTTTACCCGCTTATTTTGTAACTTAGCATTTAATAAATAGATACCAATACTAGGACGATGACAACATGTCATCTTCTCTGTTTATAAACGTAACGATTATTGAACAAATTGAGGATTTAATATACCTAATCCACTTCCTACAATTTCAAATTTCACTTTTGTAGCTCCCTCTAAATTAACATTTACCTTCACCTTGTCTTTTATTGAGCCACTATCGTAAATCAATTTATTATCCGCATAAATCTTCAAGGACCCTATACCTGAAGAACCAGCTACTAACTTTTTAACTGGCGCCAAATATGTTTCGAATCCTTTATAATTTCCGTTAGCTAAATATTCAACGGTATGATCTTGTACAGCTCCTCCGCCATGATAACCACCAAGCTGATAGGATTGTTCAAACTTCTCTCCTGTACTAATAACGACAGTGCTTGGATTGTGGAAGAAGTGGTCTTCCTCACTTCCAATAGGCTTTACATCTTTTAAAGAGATGAATTTTGGAACATCACCAATATAAACTGATTTAGTTTTCCCATCCCATGTCACCTTTTCTCCTAAAGACTCAGCAACAAAGCGCATTGGAACATATGTAGTGCCTTGATAGATAAATCCAGATTGACCTTCAGGGGGTACTTTTTTAACTTTATCTACATAATAACTAATCTTATCCTGAACTACTTCGATCTTTTTCGTAATGCTAGCCGCTTCAGATGTTGAGAAGTACGTAAAAGTCAAACCTCCTAGTAGAAAAAACCCTAAATAACTTGTTATAATCAATAGCTTTTTCATAAAAACACTCCTTTGCATAAGTTATACATAACTATTTCTTGATTAGTTGAAAACCCACCCACATTATCTTAGAAATATAAACACCTTTTGATTAATTGGCTTACTATATTAAACGTTTTACTATTTTAAAAGGTTACATCTTTATATAAAAAATAATAAATTATGGAAATTGATCTAATAAAAAAATCATTTCACTACTAAGAAAAATAGAGGTAAATGATTTTATTTTCTACTAAGCTACGATCGGTATAGATTAATTTTGGATAGTCCCAAAACCTCTATCCACCCTAAAACTAGTTAAGGAGCCCTTTATTATATTCAATCCATTTTTCCATTTCTCTTTCAACTGCTCTATTTTGCCACTCAAACCAAATACCTGAACATTCGCTACAATGGCTGTCTACCCCAATTTTGTTATGCATATCTTTACAGGTAAATATAGTTTTTTTACGACAGCTAAAACAATAGATTTCCTTCTCTTTATAAAATTCCATAACTAGTTCCTTTCAATTTTTTTATATTTATATCCGGTTCTAAAATTATCTATTCAAAACTAATGCAATAATCTTAAATGGGTGGGGATGACGCTTGATTGTACATATTAAAGCGTAATAAAAACGCTCAGATTATACTCTGGGCGTTTTTAGATTGAAATGTTTAATTATGTTGATTATCCAAATAAAAACAGATTGATTTGCCGATTCTGTTTTTATGGATAAGAGATATTGCGTAACGATAATTCATTAAAGAGGAAAAATTCCTAATACTACACAAACAATAATCATGACAATTGTAGAGCCGAATGCCCACTTTAAGAAGATACGTTGTAATGTGCCGAAATCTTCTCCAACCATACCGACTAATAAATAAGTAGATGGAACAAGTGGACTTAAAAGGTGGACTGGCATCCCCAAAAGGGAAGCCCTACCGATTAAGGCTGGATCAATGCCATATACTGCTCCTGCCTTAGCAAGTAGCGGCAGTACTCCATAGTAAAAGGCATCATTTGACATAAAGAATGTAAATGGTGCACTAAGGATCGCTGTAACAACAGCAAAATGTGAACCCATAGCATCTGGAATATAATCAATAACTGAGTTTGCCATCGCATCTACCATTGATGTACCTGAAAGAATTCCTGTAAAAATCCCTGCTGCAAAAACCATTGAAACAACAGATAATGCATTGTCAGCATAATTCGCAATACGTTCCTTTTGATCTTTTAATTTTGGATAGTTTACAGTAATCGCAATCGCAAAACCAAGCATGAATAATGTAACCGGTGGTAATAACTCCATAATTAATGCTACTAAAAGGACGATTGTTAGAGCATAATTAAAGACAATTAATTTTGGACGTTTTAAATGGTCATCTTCTACTGTTGCAGCAAGCTGAGCTGTAGCTTCAAAATCATATTCTATAACGCCAATTCGCTTTCTTTCTTCTCTTCCAAACATAAATGCCATAAACAGAACAAAGATAGCGCCGCCAATCATTGCAGGAATTACGGGTGTAAAAACCTCTGACATTTCAAGATTCAAAGCTGTCATAACCCTTGCCGTTGGTCCCCCCCAAGGTAGAAGATTCATTACACCTGAAGCTGAAACGGCAATACCAGCTAATACAATTGGTCGCATGCCAATTCTTTTATAAAGCGGCAGAAATGCAGAAATAGTAATCATGTATGTTGTCGTACCATCACCATCTAAAGAAATCAAAAGAGCTAAAACTGCTGTTCCAATGGCAATTTTTACAGGATCACCTTTTACTAACCTTAGAATTGTTTTAATGATTGGATCAAATACACCAGCATCAATCAAAATACCAAAGAATAGAATTGCAAATAAAATCATAATCCCTGTTGGAGCGACACTTTTAATTCCATCCAACATCATCGGACCCATTTCACTTCCGAATCCACCTATAACTGCAAACGTAATTGGAACTACAATTAATGCAATCATTGCTGTAAGACGTCCCGTCATAATCAAAATCATAAATACTAATATCATTAAAAAGCCTAAAATTGCTAGCATAATTCTCCCCCCAATTGCTCTACTAAATTATTTACCAATTCGATAAATAACTAATTTTTCGAATATTTACCCTATAATAAAATAATTTCGATCAAATGTAATCGTTTACAAATTAATGTTTATTAATTTCTTTTTATCTATTTCGTACATTTTGTTCACGGTAAATTTAAGATTTACGCCACCTAATGTCTTCCCTAACACAAATCAAAAAAGGCTAACCTAGGACTATGCATGATCTCTCTACCACATGTATGAAATGGTAGAAAGACAAAAACATAGGTCTCATAAGTCAACCTTGTAAGTCATATCTGAATATAATAAAGAAGAAAAAACCATTAATTTTCCATTAAAATATTAAAGAGTAGCTCTTCTTAATAAATTTCTAATAATTTCTCATATTTCTTATTTTCCTCATCAAGAAATTTTGAGGTTTCACTACTGTTCATATAAAAATCTTCCCACATATATTTCTTTAAAGTTTGTTTCCATTCTTCAGTTCTTACCATTTTTGCAAATGTCATCTCCCAAAATTCGATTTCCCTTTTTGACATATTAGGCGGTCCCATAATGCCGCGCCAATGTTTAAAAACTAAATCAATTCCTTCTTCTGTCCATGTAGGAATTTCGGGAAGCTCCTTTAATCGTTTCTCTGATGAAATGACGAGCAGTTGCACCTGATTCAAATCATAATATTTTTTAGCCTCGGATAAAGTCATCGTTGCAACATCTATTTGCTTTTTTAATAATGCATCCACTACTTGATTGCTATTTTCATATACAAAAAAATCTAGTTTTTCAGGTTCTACTTTTGCCTGTTTACTCGCTAATACAAAAGAAATCTGATCATCATTGCCTAATCTCGGGGAGACACCTATTTTATATGCTTGAGGTATTTCTTTCAGCTTCTCCATTAAATTTTTTGCACTTTTTATTTCTGAATCCTTTGAAACAATGACAACATCCCATTCAGTAGCTAGGGTGGCAATCGGTGTAAAATCTTTATAAGTTAACTTACTTTGTCCCAATAAATGATTGGTAATGAGTAGGCTTGAATTCATTGCCAGCACATGATCTTTTTGCTGCTTTGTATATTTCCATCCTAGCTCTCCACCAGCACCTATTTTATTCAGTACATGAATGTCTTCGTCAACCAAATTGTTATTCACTAAAATGTCCCGTATAGCTCTTGCTGTTTTGTCCCAACCTCCACCTATAGAGCTTGGAGCAATGATTGTTACTGTATCTGTTATAGCTTCTTGCCCATCATCTTGTGAACAACCACAGCAAAGTATGACAATAAGCGTGAAAATACTCATTATTTTTCTCATTGTTCATTCCTTGTCCATATTATTGATCGAACCTTGTTATCCTTTATAGTAATATTTCCTCTCAGGCCTACCGACGACTCCATATTCATGTTTTGCCGT
The DNA here is from genome assembly GCF_038069745.1 of Lysinibacillus sp. FSL M8-0134. Classification (NCBI taxonomy): domain Bacteria; kingdom Bacillati; phylum Bacillota; class Bacilli; order Caryophanales; family Bacillaceae; genus Lysinibacillus; species Lysinibacillus sp. FSL M8-0134. The sequence continues at coordinate 339,434 of NZ_JBBPAJ010000002.1, forward strand.
ACAAACATCAATTGAAACGAGAAACTCTAAATACCTTCTTGCAGTGGTACGTGATGCTCCAATTTGTTCACCCATTTCCTCAATGGAAATACCGCCTTTTAGTTCTTTCATTACTTTTTTCACTTTGTCCAAAGTATGACGATCTACACCTGAAGGTAAATCTTTTTGATTGACGGAGGTTTGATTAGCTACCCCAAAATATCGATCAATCAATACTTGGTTCACCTCATCACTATGGCTTAGTAGTCTTTTCTTCTTTTTATATTCTTCAACTGCTTCAACAAACTTCTCCAAGGTCACTGGCTTCAATAAATAATTACTAACACCATATCTCACAGCCGCTTCAAGCATTATTTTTTCTGTTGCAGCAGTCACCATAATAATATCAATTGAAGGATAATTTTCTCGAATCTTTGATAACAAATTTGTTCCAAGATCATCAGGCATATAGATATCTAAAAAAAGCAAATCAACTTCGTAATTCTCTAGTATTTCCATTGTTTCCTTTGCATTCAGTGCCTTCTGAACGACCTTTACATCTGGTACCTTTTGCAAAAACTGTTCTTGTACTTGTGCAATTCGAAAATCATCTTCCGCTATGACAACCTTAATCATTTTTCTCCTCTCCTTCTTTTATCTCGCTTTGCTGGTATATAAACACCAACCCGTTTAACGTCTTAGATGGGAGTAAACCCTTAATTTCAACATCAGTGGAGCTCTAGAAAATTTCACTGAGTAGGTTTCATTTTATCCCTTAATTTTTTTCGGAAGGAATACCGTGAAAATGGCCCCTCCTTCTTTGTCATTATTTACTTCTACTGTTCCACCTAAAGAATCTACAATTTGTTTAACATTAAATAAGCCGTACCCTCTGTTTTTACCTTTAGATGAGCTGTGTAAATCAAATATAGAATCTAACACGTCTTCAGCAATCCCCTTTCCGTTATCTGCTACTTCAATAATGATATCATTCCCAATTCCTGTAATTGAAAAGATCACCTTTCGCTCTTCTTGGTTGGCTACTGCATCAAAAGCATTATCAATAAGGTTTCCAATGATTGTAACGATATCAGTGATTCCAATATGACTTGGTAAGAGGTCTACATAACTATCGGGATCAATTTCAAAAGTAATTTTCTTTTCCGATGCTTTACCTAGTTTCCCTAATAGTATAGCTTGAACATTTATATCATGAATTTGATTAAAAAGTATACGGTTCTGTTGCTGATGATTAGTTGACTCCTTTTGTATAAATTCAAATGCATCTTGGTATCTCTCTAATTGAATTAACCCTGATAATAAGTAAAGTTTATTAGCGTACTCATGAGTTTGGGCACGAAGTCCCTCTGAATATTCGCGAACCTCCGTGATCGTATCAATAAGCTTTTTCAGCTCTGTTTTATCTCGGAAACTAGAAACTACACCCACAATCTGTTCATTTTCAATGATTGGAATAAAGTTAAAAATAAATACTTTATCATTTATTATTATCTCTACATTATGAATTGGCTTACCCTTCTGCAGGACATAGTCGATATTAATGGATGGTAATACAAATTTAATATGTTGGCCAATCGAGGAATCATCAATAAGGTTCAACATTGACCTTGCAGAATGATTAATTAAAGTTAAGAATCCATTATGATCTATTGCTATGATCCCTTCCTTGACCGATAACAAAATGGCGCTTCTTTCCCTATATAATGACGAGATTTCATGCGGTTCCAGGCCCATAGTATCTTTTCTAATACTTTTGGTTAAAAAAATACCACCAATGATTCCTAAAATTAAAACAATTAAAGATGCAATGAGAATAGACTTAACACGCTTGTAAATATTTTGATAGATGTCTTTTTCCGCGTATTCAACTGCTACGGTTCCAATTACACGAGTGTACTCTCCATTGTCTGCAATGATAGGAACCTTCCCTATTAAAACAGAACCACTCTCGCGTTCCACTTCAAAATTATTAGAGCCACCAAATATTAATCCATGATTATTTGTATGGTCAAAACTCTTCTTACCGACCTGACTTGGGTTTCTATGCGAATAAATAATCTTCTCTCGATCTTCAATAATAATATTTTCCGCATTTACCTGATCTATTACCTGATCAGCAATTGGACGAAAACTTAGCTCTAAATCGCTTTTCCCAATAGATTCTTTAAGTTCCGGCATGAGAGAAATAGTCATAGCCGATTGCAATGCTAATTGTTTTACTTGCGTCCTAGCATCAACATATTGCAAGTAAGCAAATACGCTTGCAAGAAGACATACAATAAAAAGGATCAGGGTGCTAATTAGTCCCAATATTTTTGTTTGTAATGGAATCTTATTTTTCTTCAATGTATTTTTTCCTTTTCGACTAGTGTACTTCATTTATTATTGTTAATTTTCACCCCACTATAGTTAAAAATATGCCACTCCAATTACCTAAAAACTTTGTGACCAGCTATGTAATCTGACTGCTATTTTGAATATGAAAAACTTACTAAATATTATAAGAAAGGCTAATTTTAATCAAACTTAATTTCTTGATTATACTATAGTTCAAAGGAATATTTGAATAACCTTCAACCAATCAGTTGAAGGTTTTATATACCATTAGATGACAGAGGAATTTTGAGAGGAAAACATTAATTATAATTATTGTAGAAGTTTTTAATCTTTATAAAAAATAATCTAGGAAAAAATATAAACCTTGATACAGCAACAACTACTCTGTACCAAGGTTTATAGGACAAATAAAATTATATAATGTGACAGTATTAGTTATTACTCACTGTTAAGTTAAAAAAAGGTCTTATACTTTCAAACGCTAAAAGACGCATTTTTAAATTCTTTTTATTGGATAAGATATCCACATAAGTGTTGCAAAAAAGTTGTATACTTAGGAATTAATAAAAATCCTCAATATAGGACATAAAGCTCCTTTATTGTGGGTTTTGCTTTTAATTTTCATTATCATTGGAAGGAAAGTGTGTTTCTCGATTATTTATAATAATTGTGTATGGCTCGATCCTTTTACTTTTATAGTTGATTTGTTGCCCAACAATTGCGCACGATTGTTGAATATAAAAATACACGAAAATTAGATTCGTCATCATCTATGTTGGGGAAAATCCATATTTGTGTATCATTAACGCTTCTTTACTTCCTGTTGTTAAACATACCTACAGTCTTGTTGCTATTGTAAAGATCTAACATTTCTTTTGATGTATGACACTTAGAAAATCTCCCTTCATATTGAAACTCATCTACATCCAAAGAACTCTCAGTTCAAGTCTGATTCTGTAACAGCAGGGGCTAGAACCTTTTGCCTGCATTTTTGAACCTTTACTTTTTAACTCCTAAGCTAGAAGACAAATATGGTTTTTTTCAAATTAATAAACCTGATTTTTTAGTAGAGTATATTCCGTGTATACAAAACGATGGATTTATGTACAAATTTCTAATGAGAAAAAAATACCTTACTCCTTTTAGGAATAAGGCAAAAAAATTTCAATGTTTTATTTGTTTTTAAGTTCATTTTTTATATCTTTTAATAACTCAATTATCTCTGAATTTTTATCATTCATTTTTTCTATTTTTTTTTCTATTGTGCTACTCGTGAAAAAAATAATTAATAATATTGCTATTAAAACTATAATGTCCATAATTTATCTCCCTTACGGCTAATTCATATTAAATATAAAAAGACAAAACCTAAATAATTGATTTTGTCTTTTAATATTTAAAAAATTATTGCCATTCTAGTCTAGTATAAATACTTGAGTTTGTTGCATATACTGCAAGATCTCTTGTAACAGTGTACAAACCTGTTTTATGAGAAGCCTTGAATTTCCAAGCAGTTCTAGCTGGTTTTGAACTAGTTGCCGTTGGATTAGTAGCTTTTTGATCCAATGTTAACCAATCGTATAAAACCATATCAACATATAGGTCTCTAGGATCTGTTATTGTAGTTTGTCCACCCTGTACACGAGTTACTGTTGTTTTATATGAAATAGTCCATATTAAATCATTGTATTTTACTGTAACAGTACATGTATTATATCCAGAACCTGAAGAACAACTGTTGCTCACAGGTACTTCAGAATACCCATATGGTGTAATTAAATTTTCTTCTTCCATTTGTAAAGCAATTCTCGAACCGTCATCAAAAACTATGATATTTGTTTCGCCATCTGGTAGTAAAACAAGCTCATGTTCTTTTTCTTTAATTTTTTCAGGGTTTTGTGAATCTAATAGCTCCCCATTTAATACTTTTTGAATTAGCTTTTCTCCTGATACTTCATCAATACCTAGTGATATGTAATTTTCTCTCAATTTTTCAATCTCTGTGTCGTTTAAAACTACTTCACTTGCATTAGATGTACCGACATTCAATAGAAAAATAAACGCAAAAGTATATGCATTGCAAGTAAATTGGTAATTAACTACCAAGATAACCGAAATATTATTATTTAAATATATGTTCCGGTCTAAAAGTATTTATTTAATTCTGGGAAAATAGACTGATAAACAGTGTTTTTATATGCGCTTATTGTTCAGCAGCAATGCATCAATAGTTTGTTTTGAACTCTAATTAATCTTCCACGTTTCCAGGAAAGCGCCCTATTATTGAAATACTATTACATGATGTCCTCAAAATGTTCAGTAACATAATTTTTTAAATAAATTTTTTTAAATTTTAACCATACTATCCTTACATTGTAATTATGGGTATTATGGGTGGAAATCCAAAAGATGAACCATTGCATTATGGTGAAGTATTTAGTGTTTGGTCGGGTTTAGTTGTGAACTATGGTATAATTTCTGGCTATCAAACATTTTACAATCATGCTGGAGATGAAGACCTTAAGAAAATTATTGAAGATATTATTGAACTTTGTAGAGATGAGTAAAACAATTAGAAAAAATTCTAAAAACTAATGGTATTGCTCTACCTCCTGCTTCACCCGAACGACCTGTTGCAAGGGTGGAAGATATTCCTCCTGGAGCAAAATTTAATGATCCTGAAATAAGTGCTGCACTTACAGCCGACCTTGCTACAGGATTAGTTGCATGCAGTCAAGGAATGGGAACATCTACTCGAGAAGATATTGCACTAATGTATAGTCAATTTCATACAGCAAAAGCTCAAATCGGTGCAAAACTACTTCGTCTAAATAAAAATAAAGGTTGGTTAGTTCCACCACCATTACATGTAGATTATCCAGAAAAATAATATTTTTACCTGACAAACCGTCTCCCCAGTATCAAACTGGGGTTTTTGTTATCAATAAAATCCAGAAGCGACGTATCATTATCATATCAAACAGATGGGGCAAAAGGATCCAGACGTAGAGAGGAAAGTCTTGATTTTAGAGACTTTTGAAAAACATGAAGGTCGATATGGCTACCGCCGAATTCATGCGGAATTAAGAGTGCAAGGACATACAATTAATCATAAAAAGGTACAACGAATCATGAAAAACCTAGGGTTAAAATGTGTAAAATTCGTACGTAAATCACGCTACAAATCATACAAAAGAACAGTTGGGAAAGTCGCTAAAAACCTTTTGAATCGTAGATTCAGAACGTCATATGCCCTTCAAAAATTGGTGACTGATGTAACTGAATTTAAATGTACAGATGATGAAAAATTATATTTAAGTCCGATCATGGATTTATATAATGGTGAGATTATTGGGTTTAGTATGTCAAAACGGCCAAGCCTAGATTTTGTGTTAGATTCACTTAAACAAGCACTTCCAATTATTCTAAAGCGTGCTGAATATCGGACAACAATTCATTCTGATCAAGGATGGCACTATCAACACAATACGTGGGTGAAAACATTAAGGCAGAACAGGATTTTTCAAAGCATGTCTCGTAAAGCAACATGCGCAGACAATGCGGCCATGGAGAACTTCTTTAGCTTACTAAAACAGGAAATGTATTATGGAGAACAATTAATCTCTTATAAAGCATTACAAAAGAAAATAAATGAGTATATCAATTATTATAATAATGTTCGTATTAAACAAAAACTGGCCGGCATGAGTCCGGTAAATTACCGAAAACATGCCAGCCAATTAGCTGCATAATAAAAACTCTAACTTTAAGGGGTCACTACCGAATCGCGCCCGATTGTTGAAGAAAAGGGCGAGTATTATTGTTTTCTAAACTTAAATTTATCATTTGACACATCTAACGTATGACCGTTTATTACCACTGTATTATTGTCTATCCAATTAATTTTTTCAGTTCCTTCACGATTGTTCCAGTTTTTTATATTTCTTTTATGATTAAATACCAACCCACAAATAGAATACGAAGTTGTAGCCCCCTATTAGAAAGTACAGGACTTATAAGAAAGGTAGATTAACTTGGCAGTATTAGTCATCCAATGGAACTTCGTAAAAACTAAGGATTGTAGAAAATGCCCCCAATTTTTTGTCGAGGATGAACGAGCTTTATTTCACCAGTAAAATCAATCAGCTTGTGCTTTTACTGGTGAAATAACTGACGAAAAAAATAAGGTGATTGGAATCATGGAGGGAAAAGGTATTATTAGAAGAACTAAATCACTTATAAGATACCTCAACTTTCTCACCTTTTTAACAAGGGTATTAACATAAATTCTCAACAAAAATCTAAAAAAACGCTCAGATTTAACTCTGGGCGTTTTTAGATAAAATTATTTTAATTTTGTTGATTAACCAATTAAAAGTAAATTGATATATAACAAATAGAAATGTTAATTCAAGGCCATATAATATCGAACTAATAGGATTAAAGCTTGAAATAAAATACGAGTATATTGATCCGCTTATTATTCCTATGAGAACATAAGAAATAACATATGATGGAAATATAAATGTTTTTTTATTTTTAACCTTCATTATAATTAATCCATCAATCAGTATAGACAAAGGAAAAATGATGATGAAAAGAAATGTTAGATTAATAATCAACGTTATTGTAAATTCATATCCAAAATTAGAAAAAAATTCATCGGTTCTTCCTTCACCTGCTGAAAAGTATTTAAATACTCCCAAAAATATTGGTATTGTGATAGCTGTGAAAATTGCAGAAAGGAATTTAATATAAGGTCTATGAAATGATGACTGCAGTGTTTTGTTTTTCATATTTACTCCATTTCTACTTAATAATATTTAAGTAATTTTATGATATTTTTCCAATAAATTTATTATATCATAATATTTAATTATTAAAAAATCAAGTTTTTCTATTTTATATATGATAGTATATATTCGAGTTTAAAAATTAAATAAAAGGAGAAATTGCATGAAATTACCATTAACTCTTACTTTGTTACTAACTTTTGTAATGTTTTTTAGCTTTTCAGATATAATGGAAGCAAGTGCGTCCGATAAAACCATTCCATCAGTTAGTGTAACACCAGATTTCAACTCTATAGACGTACAATGGAATTTTAAAGGGGATTTATTTAAAATTATCGATAATAAAGGTGATATTATTTATAACGGAGACCAGAATAGTTATAAATTAGTTGATTTAGAGTCGAATAGTTTAGTTAGTTTTTATATAGTTGCTTATAATGACGGCAACATCACCAACAGCCAACATATTATTACAACTACTCTTAAAAATACAAATAAACTAAATATGAGAACTCTAGCATCCTCAACCGAAATTGATACTTCTATTACCAGCATTGCATCAAGTGAAGGGGTTAATCTAGACTGGAATGATATCCCTGGGGTTGAAGAATACCGTGTTTTCAGGAATCAAGAATTAATAGCTACTATAAGTGATAGTAATTATACAGACGTAAGCATAGTTAAGAATTCTACATACACATATGAAATTGAATTCTCAATTCCTCTTTCCGATAGTGAAAAGGTAGAAACAAAGAATTTTCTATCAGACAATGAGCTTCTTGATCTTAGTGATAAAGAAATTGAACAAATGAGTCAAAGCCGACCAGTTAGCATAATTAGAATTGTAGATACAACTCCTCCTTCATTGCCAATTCAACCGCTAGCAACACCTACTACAAGTTTCTCTTGGGTTTATAAAACATTCCTTCCAATGGATTATATTGAAGATCCTATTCCGTTAAATGGAATTGCATTCTTCGGAGGAGATAATAGGACTTTCAGTTTTGATTCGGAAAAATACCGAACAAAAATGTGGGGCAAAACAGTTTTCTCTTATGATTCAACGCATGATTTTAGTAAGAATGTAGGTAAAACAACTGCGTATGACGATAACAAAAAACTTATTTCTTCAAAAACAGCATCAGATGAATTAATGTATGGAGTAAAAAATACACATACTTATACAAAAGCTGACTATACTTATTATCATAAAGTCGGAAATCCCTATATACCAATATCCGGACATGAGATAGATATTCTCATGAGAGTTGTTACTAATAGTAATGGTACTTATAGCTTTGAAGGTAAGCATGACAGAGCTCCATCACATGAGCTTTATCTAACATTAAATAATGGGGTAAGTAATCGCCAGATTTTTGCTCATCCTAACGAAGGTCTTGGTTATTTAGGAGGACCAAGTACTTTAGCTAGAAGTTTTTCAATTACTGGGAGTTTGTAATGATTTATTGTTAATCGCAAACGCTATATAATATATTTCAATTCGCTTTATAAGCTTTAAAAGCCCACTTAATAATTTTAAGTGGGCTTTAGTGTATTTTAGCTTTATTGAACTTATATATTCTACTAGGATAATTTCAGCATTTTCAATAAAACACATCCTTTGCTTATGACATTTTTCGAATAATAAACATATGTTCGCTTTTTGAGCAAAAAAAAGAAGAGGTAATTGTTAATATTTTACTAATATTATAATACCATATTTAATTTTCAATTTAAATACTGGTTTTTGGCTTGGCTATGTTGCTCTTATTGGCAAAGAAAAGGAACATAGGTTGATAAAAATCATATCAAATAATACTAAACCTGGCACACTTTTGTTAATCCTTGTCTCAAATGGTCTTCTATTATTATAAAGAAAGACAAAGAGAAAATAAAACAACCTTTTATTTTATTTTTTATCATTATTTTCTATTTATATGTTACCAAGTTAGTCTTTTTCTATTATTTAAATATATTGGTATCGGTAATCAACCTATCCTTATCCAAATGCTTGATAATGTTAAATTAACACGTCTTGAAGTGTATTTCAGCTATCATTATTGGCAATTATATTCGCTCAATAGAACATACGCTATTTATGAAAAAAGCACTAATGTCTCATTGATTAACAATAGAATTGTAAATGGATACATATTTGACTAATTATTCCATTAATGTTACGTTTTAATAACCTTATAATTTTTCCGTAATTATAAGGGAAAAAGAAGAACAGAAGGGATGATTAGTATGAAAAAAGGTAATATTTTTAGAAACATGGCGGCGGCATTGATGATCGCTGGAACGGTGGCTTCTAGTATACCAGCCGCTTCTGCTGCACCAACTTCTGCTCCAGAGTTGCCGGAAACAATTACGGTGGATGGCAAAGTCTATACAATGGACGTTTCTGCAGGTGGTGGATACGGTACGGCAACAGCAGATAATATGGAAGGGCGTGCTACTACTCTTGCTTCTTATCAAGTTTTAGGTAGTGATGTTCGGTTATATGTATCTCCAAATAATCACGGAGGGGACCATGTTGCAGCTGGCTGGGTAGAAGCAACTGCGCCACGCTTCACTGCCCGGGCAGAAATTTGGTCTAATGGACGACTTGATACTACAGGGTCCAATATGTTAAATAAAGGTTCTATCGCCAATGCAACCCCTCACCCAGCTGTAGGAATTGTTTCAAATGCAACACCTCGTATCTTCTACGCTTGGTAATTTAGTAAAAACCTTGTTTTTACGTTTTCTAAAGCTTTTCTATAGCATTGGCGGAGTTATGTGTATCTTCTTATTAGCAGCATGTAGCGGAACTGAGGGTGATAGTGGGGCAGATGTAGAACAAACTCAGAGCGAAACAGCCACACCTGAAAAATCACAAACAGAGGAAGCGGAAAAACCCACGTCGTTTGATAGTTACGAGGATTACATTGATTACATTGCTGATGTACATAATTTTGAACCGTACTATAAAACTGTGTTTGCCTTTGAAGAACTTTCAAATGGCGTAACAGATGTACCTATTGAAGAAGTAAAGGCTATGTATGATGAAATGAAAACGGCTTTTGATTATGTTCTTGTGAGTGAAAATCCCTTATTTTATAGAGGGAAATATGATGGTGATCCAAGTTTTGTAGATGGATATGAAGAATATCTAGCCGCAGATCCTAAAATGAAAACCCAAAATCCAATTAATATGGTTTCGTTTGATTGGGAGGGTAAAGAGATTATGACAACGCCCCTAAAGACAGTTTTATTAGGAGAAAGTGTCTTCAATCGCTTTGATGATAGTATTGAAGAGGGTAGGAATCTTCAAATATCTGATTTTACGCTTAAAGAACCGGACGAACCAATTAGTATTGTATTAGGGAATGCATATAAAGAGATTTATAAAATCGGTGATATAATTCCCTTAGAATTGATTTCTGAAGTAATGAATTTTAAAGTCGTTGGTTTTTATAAAGCAAATGTAGGTTTTTCAATGGATGTTGGTGCTCTACATACGATGAACTTTGAACATACCATCGTTATGCCATATTTCATTCCTGAGTACGAACCTGTTGGTGAGGCTGCTGTTTTTCAACATGCCTTCCATATAGCCGAATTAACATCTGGCTATATCAAGATTCCAGAAAAAGTCGAGGAAATAAACGAGGATACCTTTGATGATACGGAGATCAAGGTGGAAGAAATAGCAGAACGAAATGATCTTTCGGGATTCTATAAAATTCCATTTTGGCCTGTAGGATTTGTTTGGGAAACAGACGGAATTGGCTATTAGTATAAAAATTTATTAGATTACTATAGTGTTGTCGTTAGAGGCCTCAACTTTATATGGACCCTATTAAAAGAGCAGTCTTCCACTCGGTATGAGGAAAGGCTGCTCTTTTTTGGAATAACCCTTTATTTCACAACTTTTTTAACATAAAACCTTACTCAACAGTCACTGATTTTGCTAAGTTACGTGGTTTATCCACATCACAGCGGCGATGTAGAGCAGCATAGTAACTAATTAATTGTAGTGGCACTACAGACACAAGTGGTGTTAGTAATTCGTGTACATGTGGTATTACTAGACGGTCACCATCTTCGTCAATGCCAGCCATTGCGATAATACATGGATATGCCCCACGAGCCACTACTTCTTTAACATTACCTCGGATGTTTAGCCCGACGGATGCTTGTGTGACAAGAGCAAACACTGGAGTACCTTCTTCGATTAAGGCAATTGTTCCGTGCTTTAGTTCTCCACCAGCAAAGCCTTCTGCTTGGATGTAAGAGATTTCTTTTAGTTTTAATGCCCCTTCAAGGCTTACATAGAAGTCCATATTACGGCCAATGAAGAATGCGTTCCGTGCGATTTTTAAGTAGTCTTCTGCAATATCTTCTAACACGTCTTTTGAATCAATGATAGTTTGGATGCCATTTGCAGCAATCGCAAGCTCTTGTTTTAAATCAAATTCTAAGCCTTTGCCATTTGCCTTTGCCGTTACATAGGCTGCTAAAGCAAGAACCGCTACCTGTGCAACATAAGCTTTTGTAGAAGCTACTGCAATTTCCGGACCTGCATGTAATAACAATGTATGATCTGCTTCACGTGATAGTGTGGAGCCAGGTACATTTGTAATTGTTAATGTTGGGTAACCAAGCTCTTTAATTTTCACAAGCACTTGACGGCTGTCTGCTGTTTCACCTGATTGTGTAATAAAGATAAATAATGGTCTTTCTGAAAGTAATGGCATATTATAGCCGAATTCACTAGAAATATGAACCTCTACTGGAATACCCGCCATTTTTTCGAAATATTGCTTACCAATTAATCCTGCATGGTAGCTTGTGCCTGCTGCGATAATATATAAACGATCTGCAGCTCGTAATGCCTCTAAAATCTCTGCGTCAATCGTTAAATCGCCATTGTCCCCTTCATATGCTTGGATAATTTTACGAATAACTGTAGGCTGCTCATCCATTTCTTTAAGCATATAGTGAGGATATGTCCCTTTTTCAATATCACTCATATCAAGCTCAGCTGTATATGGCGCACGCTCTACTACAGAACCATCTAATTTTGTAATTTCAACACTTGCTTTGTGTACAATAACTACCTCTTTATCGTGAAGCTCTACGTATTGATCTGTTACTTGTAGCATCGCCATTGCATCTGAAGCTACAACATTGAAGCCTTCACCAATTCCAACTAGAAGTGGCGATTTATTTTTCGCTACAAAGATCGTATCTGCCGCTTCTGCATCTAATAGTGCAAGTGCATATGAACCATGTAATAGAGATAGAGTTTTACGGAAAGCATCAGCTGTGCTCAAACCTTCTTTCACAAATAACTCTACTAATTGGACGATAACCTCTGTATCTGTATCAGATTTCATTGGAATGCCTTTTAAATATGTTTTTTGTAATAAATGATAGTTTTCAATAACGCCATTATGCACAAGTGTAAAGCGTCCTGATGCACTTTGATGTGGGTGAGCATTTAAACGATTTGGCACACCATGTGTTGCCCAACGAGTATGACCAATACCAATTTTTGCTGCAACTTCCTCATCTACCGCTTCACGTAAGTCGGCAATACGTCCTTTTTCTTTAAAAACCGTTACGCCTTCTTCATTGCGAACTGCAATACCCGCTGAGTCATAGCCACGGTATTCTAGTTTTTCTAAGCCCTTTAATAAGATTTCCTTTGCATCTGATTCCCCAATATATCCTACAATTCCACACATAATTTTTCTTCCTCCGATAATGTCAATTTAATGCAATGACAAATTAGACCTCATCTTATCGAACTTTTTTGAATGGACAAGCTATACTTTATTTTTATAAAAAATAAAGCCTCCTGTACATGCAAACAAATTACTGATTCAGCCATTCTGAACCGAGCTCTTTCGATATGTGAAGTTTCTTCTATTTATCTTTTGCTTTTAACTATACCTTTTTCATTTTCTGTACATTCAATCACTTAAATGCTTTCAAAATGAAAAATGACAATCGGGTATGTCGATCGGGAGGCATCCGCCGAATTTTCGATAATCCTCCACCTCGTCTGCTGAAGATCTATTCGTCCGATTTCTTCAGCTCAGGCGCTATAATTGTTTTCCGATTTTACGCTTTCTTCCCCTCCTTATGCGCTCGTTAAAGAACAAGGTCGGACCTCATCTTCAACTTCTCCATCATACTCAATCATATGCTATCCGTCAAATTTTCGTTATAAAAAAGACCTATTCATAATGCTTTTTCGTGACAATTATGTAAACAAAATAATATTAGCTATCATAAAAGAGTTACCAATTGATATGATCAAATAACATATAAATTCATTTACAGTTCAACGCCAGAGCCATAAAAAAGCACAAGCAACTTCATGCTTGTGCCCGCTTTTTATTTACTACCCAATAATTTAACGATTTCTCTATTAAAGGCTGGGAGGTCATCTGGTGTTCTACTTGTTACAAGCTGCTTTTGACAAACAAAGACTTCTTCATCATGGAATATTGCCCCAGCATTTTCTAAATCTACTTGAATGGATTTATAGCCTGTTGCATCACGACCATTTAAAGTCTTAGCTGTAATGAGCAGTTGGGGTCCATGACAAATGGCAAAGGTAGGCTTCATATCATCCATAAAGGATTTAACAAATGCCACTATACGATCATCCGCGCGTAATATATCAGGAGAAAAACCACCAGGGATAAAGAGAGCATCGAATTCTGTAGCTTTTACTTCATCAATGCCTTTATCGATTTTTACGGTCGCTCCATGTTTCCCCTTTACTTCCTTACCTGCTTCCGTATCAATTGTTACTAGCTGATGTCCAGCCGCTTCTAAAGCTTCTTTAGGACTTGTAAATTCAATGTCCTCGAACATATCCGTAATAACTGTAGCAATTTTAGCCATATCAATAAAACACTCCTTGTTATTGTGACTCCTTATTACTGTTCCCCATCTCACTTATTTAAAACATTTTTACAAATAAGAAAAACCCGATCTCCTGTAAATGGAAATCGAGTTTCTAATTAACACTATTCTGTTAAACCCATTTCTTGACGTACAACGTCCGCAATACGCTCAACAAAACGCTCACAATCATTTTCTGTTGCAGCTTCCACCATAACACGTACTAGTGGCTCTGTACCTGAAGGACGTACTAAGACACGACCATTGCCTGCCATTTCAGCTTCTACATCTGCAATTACAGCTGCAACCTTCGTATTATCCGTCACAGCATGCTTGTCTGTTACGCGAACATTAACAAGACGCTGAGGGAATATTTTCATGTCAGCAGCAAGTTCTGAAAGCTTTTTACCTGTCGCTTTCATAATATTAACAAGCTGAATTCCTGTAAGTAAACCATCACCTGTTGTATTAAAATCTAGAAAAACGATATGTCCTGATTGTTCGCCACCTAAATTGTAATCATTGGCACGCATTTCCTCGACAACATAACGATCTCCTACAGCTGTCTGTACACTTTGCATATCATTGTCTGCTACAGCTTTGTAGAAGCCCATGTTGCTCATTACTGTTGAAACAATTGTTTGCTTCTTTAATCGTCCAACCGAATTTAAATGCTTACCAATAATAAACATGATCTGGTCGCCATCAACAATTTTACCGTTTTCATCTACAGCAATTAAACGGTCGCCATCACCATCAAATGCTAAACCTACATCTGCATTTTTATCTAAAACAAATTTAGCTAATCCCTCTGGATGTGTTGAGCCTACACCATCATTAATATTTAAGCCAGTTGGGGAAGCACCCATTGTAGAAATGTCAGCTTCTAGATCCGCAAATAGATGTGTAGCCAATGATGATGTTGCACCATGTGCACAATCTAGTGCGACATGGATACCATCAAATTCTTCATCCACTGTTTGCTTTAAGTATTGAATATATTTTTGACCACCTTCGAAGTAATCACTTACAGAACCTAATTCTGCGCCGATTGGACGTGGTAATGTATCCTCTTGAGCGTCCAGTAGTACTTCAATTTCCTCTTCTTGTGCATCAGTTAGCTTAAAGCCATCCGGACCAAAAAATTTAATGCCATTATCAGCAACTGGGTTATGTGAAGCTGAAATCATGACGCCTGCATCTGCGCTCATAATACGAGTAAGATATGCCACACCTGGCGTTGAAATAATACCCAGACGCATTACCTCGACTCCAATTGATAAAAGACCAGCAACAAGTGCACCTTCAAGCATTTCACCTGAAATACGTGTGTCACGACCAATTAAAACCTTTGGACGGTCAGTTGCATCCTTTGTTAAAACATAGCCACCTATACGACCAAGTTTAAATGCAAATTCCGGTGTTAATTCACTATTCGCGACGCCACGGACGCCATCTGTTCCAAAATATTTACCCATTCTACTTATTCTCTCCTTCAATGCAAGACTGTGCCTAATGAATAAATTCATTAGACACTTGTCCGCCTACTTTTGGAAAAGTCTGTTTTGTTCATTCATTGGTAATTATTAATATTCCTATCAGCCAGTTTGTTTGGTGAAAGAATAATTCCTACTCACCAAAACAAACTCCGATTGGATTTTTGATTTAGAATCAAAATAAAATTATAGTCACATATTGTTTAAGAATCAATATCTTCCGTTTCCTCAGTTGGCGTATTTTTATCAGTAGTAGTGTTATCATCAACCTCATCAGTTTCTTCAGTTGGAGGTGGCGGTAACTGTGGCGTTTCCTCTGTAGAAGCTGGTGTTTTCGGTTGTTCCTCTTTCTCTACCTTTGTAATATCTGCCTTCACTTTTATTTTTTTGTCAGATATTTTTGTTACACCATCTGGTAATTTTACATCAAATTCATATGTTTTGGACTCTGTAATTTTTGACAGGTCAACTGTAATTGGTATTTCAGTTAAACCATCAATAATTGATTTTCTACCAAATACTTTAATCATTTTCGGTGTAAATGTTAATGAATTAATCGTAATGTCTTGTGCCGCTTGCCCTGTTTCCCTGAGCACAACAGGTATCTCTCGACTATATTCTTCGATATCTACTTGAACCTTAACTGTTTCAGGTTCAATTGTCACATCTAACTTATTTAAATCTCGATCTAATACTTTTACTGCTGCCTCCTGTGAAAATGACTGAGTAAGACCTTGTTCACCTGTAACAGTAGCTTTTACATAGCTTATGCTTTCAATAGCACTTTTTGCACCCGTCACGTAAACGGTAGGAGGATTGGCTGTCATATCTTTTAATATATAACCTTCTTGGATGAGACGCTTATTCATTTCAGGGTCAACACGGAATTCCTGTGTGACCTTTTCCTCAATATTCACATGAACTGTTGCAGGGTCTAATGTAACCTTTAACTTATCAGAAATATTTTCGTATTTTAGCTTTACATCATGCTCTCCAATCAATAAATTGCTTAAATCAACAAATATAGAAAAGTCTTTTGCGGCTTTTGCTTTTAAAACCAGAGGCATTGGACCTTCAATGGTAACATCGACTGTTTCAGGTAAGCCTGATACAATAAGATTTTCATTATCGTAATAAACATCTACTGGAACATCACGAATGACATCTGTTTGTTCGTTCGTTGTTGTTTTACTTATTGGAGATAGCTCAGTACGAACTGAGAAAAAAAGCAAAAATGCTAAAAATAGCGCGATGATTCTTAATACCCAAGGGCTATCCATCATTTTATCCATTCTTTTTCCCCCTCCAAGTCAACTTAGAGGCTGCATTAGATTCCTGTGCTGAACCGAACCACATTTTGCGTAACAGTGTTTCGAACTCCTCTAGAGAAAGATTGCGATGGAGATTACCGTTTAATGTAAGACTAATTGCACCCGTTTCCTCTGATACAACAATTGTAATAGCATCTGTAACTTCACTTAAACCAAGTGCAGCACGGTGACGTGTCCCTAGCTCTTTTGAAATAAACGGACTTTCAGAAAGTGGTAAATAACATGCTGCTGCCGTAACTTTATCTTTTTGCATAATAACCGCTCCATCATGTAGCGGCGTATTAGGTATAAAGATATTAATGAGAAGTTCTGACGAAATTTCAGCATTTAGTCCTATACCTGTTTCAATATATTCATTAAGACCCGTTTCTTTTTCTATAGAAATTAACGCACCAATTCGTCTTTTAGCCATATAACTAACAGACTTCTTCATAGCCTCAATGAGTCTTGTTTGTTCTTCTTCTTCTTGACTAGATGAACGTTGGAATAGCTTTCCTCGGCCAATTTGTTCTAGACCACGTCTGATTTCAGGTTGGAATATGATAATAATCGCTAAGAAACCAAACTCAATGACCTGTTGTAACATCCAGCCTAGTGTTTGTAACCCTAAAAGGTCTGTTGCAATTCGTGCAATAATAATGACGAAAATTCCCTTAAGTAATTGGACAGCCTTTGTACCTTTAATGAGGGTTAAGACTTTATAAACAACGTACCAAACGAGCAGTACATCAATGAAGTTAATAACAATATTCACAGGAGTTAAATCCGTGAAATGTTCGATAATTTGCACGTGGCATCCCCCACTTTTCATTGCGAATCCATACACATTCAAGTATATCACATTCTTAACAAATGTAACTTTTTTCAAATAAAAAGTCTACTCTAAAGAGTAGACCTTTCAGCCTCTCACGTGCACTATTTTTTAGGACGTATAGAGTGTTATTTAGTTTCTTCTTTTTCCTCAAATGTCATGGCCGTCTTTACAGAATTTTTAATCGTATACCAAAGCCATTCAAATACTTCGTCAATTTCCTCAATTCTTCCGGAAACTACCGCTGAAGATGCCATATATTGCCCGTTAATCACTGTGACGTTGCCATCAACTTCACCTTCAACAATCAAATCGCCGTTTTTCACAACAATATCACCCTTCACCACTTCTCCTTCAGGTACAATCACCGTTTGACCATCCACAACTAAATTTGGTTGTTTGGTTACGGAGAAATGCTGATCATCCATGAAGCTACCTAATAATGTAGCACTCATAAATAAGCAAAATACTGCTGCTGCCACAAAAAACGGATGCCGGCGTATCCATTTTTGTATACCTACTCGACTTTTTGGCTTAGGTAAACGAGCCATTACTGCTGCTTCAAAATCCGGAGGCGCTGTAATATGGGAAGCACTCTTCACAAAGGCGATTGTTTCACTCAATTCTTGCATCAACTGTTTACAATCATTACATGTATGCAAGTGTTGTTTCAACTCTTGCTCATGCTCACGACTAATGTCACCGTCTAAATAATCATGCATATAGTCTATAATATGCTCTGGACAAGTATTCATGACGCTCCCCCTCCTACAGATTGTTTAACTGTTTACGTAATGCCTCACGTCCGCGGTGAATCCTTGTTTTCACCGTTCCAAGCGGCATATCTAAAATCTCGCTAATCTCTTGCAACGATAACTCTTCTATATACTTCAATACTATAACTGAACGGTATTTATCCGGCAAACGTCCAATTTCATATTGAATGCGATCTTGCAGCTCCATTTGCTCTAACTGCTCCTCTGGTAGCTGGTCGTCTGCTGCGATTTGCGAATACATATCAAGCCCTTCTGTACCAGCTACTTCTGCATCTAAATAATAATCCGGTTTCTTTTTTCGAATACGGTCAATGCAGAGGTTTGTCGCTATGCGATAAAGCCACGTCGAAAACTTTCTTTTCTGATCAAATGTATGCAAGTTCATATAAGCACGCACAAAAGCCTCTTGAGCAATGTCTTCGGACTCTTGTTTGTTGCCTAACATTCGATAGCATACTTGGTACAGTTTGTGCTGATAGAGACTCACAATATCGGCAAATGCGTTTTGATCGCCTTTAAGCACTTGTTTTATTCTCTTATTTACTAACGCATCCATCGTGTTGACTTCTCCACCTTTACAACTGTCTTATACTATACGACCCATCGATAAGAAAAGTTTCGTTTTAATTTAATTATAGCAAAAGATTTTTATGCAATGTGGCAACAGGCAATTTTTTGTAAAATTTTCTTTAAACTAGTGTTTCTCCAAATAATGATCCCATTAATGCAACAGCTACATTTGCCGTTGTATTCTTCTCATCTAAAATTGGATTTACTTCTACAAACTCCGCTGATGTTACCATCCCAGATTCCTGTAGCATCTCCATTGCTAAATGACTTTCACGATACGTAATTCCTCCTGGAACAGGCGTACCAACCCCTGGAGTATATAGCGGATCTAATCCATCTAAATCAAGAGATAAATGTAAACCATCAACATTACGCTCTTTTAAATAAGCGAGTGCATCTTCCATGACACGCGTCATTCCAAGTCGGTCAATCTCATGCATTGTATAAACTTTGATGCCTTGCTCTTTAATCAAATCACGCTCACCAGGATCTACTGAACGAGCTCCGATAATAATAACGTTCTCTGGTTTAATTTTTGGAGCATAGTTGCGAATTTGGACTAAACGTTCGTGACCTAGTCCGATACTAACCGCTAATGGCATACCATGGATATTACCTGAAGGTGTTGTCTCAGGTGTATTTAAATCCGCATGAGCGTCATACCAAATAACACCAAGGTTTTTATAATGCTCACCTAGTCCCGCTAATGTCCCAATCGCAATACTGTGATCTCCACCAAATACAAGCGGGAACTTTTTCTGTTCCACTACTTCATGCACACTATTAGCTAAAGCAGTACTAACCTCCACTACTTCCTCTAAATTAAGTAATTTTTCATCTACTGCGGCATCCGCTTGCTTTTGGCTAACACGAATATCTCCTTGATCTTGTACTTCGTGTCCAATAGCTTCTAAACGTTCTACAACCCCCGCATAACGGATAGCACTAGGTCCCATATCTACACCACGACGTGCTTGTCCGTAATCTGTTGGTACTCCAATAATAGAAATATTAAGTTTATTCATGTTTTTATACCCCCTAAAAGTTATAAGATTATTGTAAAGCCTACATACCACTTGGCTCAACCCGACAAAAATATGCATATTTATTCAAATTTAGAGAACATAAAAAAATCTCCTACTGTTTTCAGTAAGAGATTAGTTATCAGTAATTAATATAACACTTTTGAATGTATTTTATTCTAAAAAAGTGAGCCATGAAGGACTCGAACCTTCGACCCTCTGATTAAAAGTCAGATGCTCTACCAACTGAGCTAATGGCTCATAAAAGAAAAATGGCTGGGGTACTAGGATTCGAACCTAGGCATGACGGAATCAAAATCCGTTGCCTTACCGCTTGGCTATACCCCAATCATTTATAAAACTGGTGGAGGGGGACGGATTCGAACCGCCGAACCCTAAGGAGCGGATTTACAGTCCGCCGCGTTTAGCCACTTCGCTACCCCTCCGGAATAACACAATAATGGTGGAGGATGACGGGCTCGAACCGCCGACCCTCTGCTTGTAAGGCAGATGCTCTCCCAGCTGAGCTAATCCTCCATAGAAACAGGTGTTATATCACAGTTTATTTTCTTTTTAAAGCCTATGTTTTATTGGTGACCCCTACGGGATTCGAACCCGTGTTACCGCCGTGAAAGGGCGGTGTCTTAACCACTTGACCAAGGGGCCATTCTTATGTCTTAAACAGGACAAGACTTATAATAACATCTTTTCCTAATTGTTGCAACACTTTTCTACAAAAAAATTTTTATGTACAACAGAATCTTAAAAATGGACAAAAAAATGGCTCCGAAGGCAGGACTCGAACCTGCGACAACCTGATTAACAGTCAGGTGCTACTACCAACTGAGCTACTTCGGAACAATACTATTCAATTCGGTTTTAAATAACCTCTTAAGTACATTTCTTATTATAGCAAGCATTCTAAATAATGCAACACATTTGGTGAAAATTTTTATATTTTTTTGTCGAAGGATGCTTACAGATTAATTCAATGCATAATAGTTCTCTATTATATCTAATATTTCTATTTTACGTACTAAATATTCTTGCTGTATATTATTGTAATTGTTAAAATAAAAATAGTTTTATGAATTTTCTATCAAATTTCCTGGGGGAGGAATGTTCTTATGGTATCAAATGATTTAATTGCACCTGAGTTTTATAACATCACAGAGGAATTAGAAAAGTTTTCGCAGGATAGTGATCGTCAAGCAATACGTTGGTTAAATACACAACAAGAGAGAAGAACAGTTTCATATGTTGAACTTGTCCAAAAAATGAACCAATACGCCAATGCGTTTACGAAGATAGGGCTTCAAAAAGGGGATCGCGTTTTAGTTATTATACCTCGCCTACCAGAAGCCTATTTCGTTTTTCTTGGCTGCTTAAAGGCTGGCATTGTTCCTATTTCATGTTCAGAAATGCTACGTGCAAGTGACTTGGAATATCGTATGGAACATTCTTCTGCTAGTGCCGTTATTGCCTATGAGGCATTTACTGGTGAGGTTGATCAAATAGCTTCTACTGTAGACGCATTAAATAACAAATTAGTTATCGGTAGTGCAAAAGAAGAATGGACTTCTTTAGATGAATTAGCAAGTACACAGCCAACTACATTTACAGCTGTAGCGACAAAACGTGATGATATGGCATTCCTTTCGTATACTTCAGGGACAACCGGTAAACCTAAAGGTGTTGTTCATTCACATGGCTGGGGATATGCACATATTCGAACAGCTGCTTCAAAATGGCTTTGCGTTCGTGAAGGTGATTTAGTTTGGGCAACTGCAGCCCCGGGATGGCAAAAATGGATTTGGAGTCCTTTCTTATCCACAATCATGCTTGGTGCCACAGCATTCGTTTATCATGGTGGGTTTGATGCAAAGACATACCTTCAATTAATGCAAGAGGAAAAAATTAATGTCCTATGTTGTACACCGACTGAATATCGTATCATGGCGAAAATTGATAATCTACAAGACTATAATCTTTCCTCTCTCCGTAGTGCCGTTTCTGCTGGTGAACCATTAAATCGTCCAGTCATCGAAACTTTCATGAAGCATTTTGGACTTAAAGTACGAGATGGTTACGGGCAGACAGAAAATACATTATTAATTGGTACACTTGAAAACACTGAATTACGTCCAGGATCAATGGGTGTTCCAACACCAGGTAATATTGTACGTATTATCGACAATGAAGGTAATGAAGCACCGGTTGGCGAGGTTGGTGATATTGCCGTTCACAAATCCTCCCCTGCTCTATTTAAAGAATATTACAAGGAGCCTGAACGTACTCAAGCAGCATTCCGTGGTGATTGGTATATTACTGGTGATCAGGCAAAATGCGATGAGGATGGTTACTTCTGGTTTGAAGGTCGTGGAGATGACATTATTATTTCATCTGGTTATACCATCGGACCATTCGAGGTAGAGGATGCCTTAAACAAACATGAAGCTGTACAAGAGTGTGCAGTTGTTGCCGCGCCAGATGAAATTAGAGGGCATATTGTAAAGGCCTTTATTATTTTACGAGACGGCTTCAAGGCCCGTGATGAAGAAGAGTTAATAAAGGAGCTACAAGAGCATGTAAAAACGTTAACAGCGCCTTATAAATACCCTCGAAGTATCGTCTTTATTGATGAGTTACCGAAAACAACATCCGGGAAGATTCGCCGTATTGAACTTCGAGCTTCTACTGTTCATACGCATTCATAACAACATATTGAAAATAAAAAGGCGCTCCTATTAAGGAACGCCTTTCTTACTATATACAATTTTTTTATCAGCATAAATAAAAAAAGCCACTACTGAGTGTATCAGCAGCGACTTTTTGCGCCTAGCGACGTCCTACTCTCACAGGGGGAAGCCCCCAACTACCATCGGCGCTAAAGAGCTTAACTTCCGTGTTCGGTATGGGAACGGGTGTGACCTCTTTGCCATCATCACTAGACTATATTCGACCTTCAATACACGGCGTATTACTCCGTCAGCTGCTCTCGCTCAATCAGTCACGTACATTAGTACGCTCCCTCAATCACTCGGTTGCTTCCTTGTTCTACTTGTGTCTTGAAGCTCTCATTTTTATTGTTGAAAGTATTGTTCTTTCAAAACTGGATAAACGGTGCATTGAATGCTTCAAACAATTTGGTTAAGTCCTCGATCGATTAGTATTCGTCAGCTCCATGTGTCACCACACTTCCACCTCGAACCTATCTACCTCATCGTCTTTGAGGGATCTTACTTACTTGCGTAATGGGAAATCTCATCTTGAGGGGGGCTTCATGCTTAGATGCTTTCAGCACTTATCCCGTCCACACATAGCTACCCAGCGATGCCTTTGGCAAGACAACTGGTACACCAGCGGTGTGTCCATCCCGGTCCTCTCGTACTAAGGACAGCTCCTCTCAAATTTCCTACGCCCACGACGGATAGGGACCGAACTGTCTCACGACGTTCTGAACCCAGCTCGCGTACCGCTTTAATGGGCGAACAGCCCAACCCTTGGGACCGACTACAGCCCCAGGATGCGATGAGCCGACATCGAGGTGCCAAACCTCCCCGTCGATGTGGACTCTTGGGGGAGATAAGCCTGTTATCCCCGGGGTAGCTTTTATCCGTTGAGCGATGGCCCTTCCATGCGGAACCACCGGATCACTAAGCCCGTCTTTCGACCCTGCTCGACTTGTAGGTCTCGCAGTCAAGCTCCCTTGTGCCTTTACACTCTACGAATGATTTCCAACCATTCTGAGGGAACCTTTGGGCGCCTCCGTTACCTTTTAGGAGGCGACCGCCCCAGTCAAACTGTCCGCCTGACACTGTCTCCTGCCCCGCTAAGGGGCATGGGTTAGAATTTCAATACAACCAGGGTAGTATCCCACCGACGCCTCCTTCGAAGCTGGCGCTCCGAGATCTCTGGCTCCTACCTATCCTGTACAAGTTGTACCAAAATTCAATATCAGGCTACAGTAAAGCTCCACGGGGTCTTTCCGTCCTGTCGCGGGTAACCTGCATCTTCACAGGTACTATAATTTCACCGAGTCTCTCGTTGAGACAGTGCCCAGATCGTTACGCCTTTCGTGCGGGTCGGAACTTACCCGACAAGGAATTTCGCTACCTTAGGACCGTTATAGTTACGGCCGCCGTTTACTGGGGCTTCAATTCGCAGCTTCGCTTGCGCTAACCACTCCTCTTAACCTTCCAGCACCGGGCAGGCGTCAGCCCCTATACGTCACCTTACGGTTTTGCAGAGACCTGTGTTTTTGCTAAACAGTCGCCTGGGCCTATTCACTGCGGCTCTCATGCGCTTGCACGCTCAAGAGCACCCCTTCTCCCGAAGTTACGGGGTCATTTTGCCGAGTTCCTTAACGAGAGTTCTCTCGCACACCTTAGGATTCTCTCCTCGACTACCTGTGTCGGTTTGCGGTACGGGCACCTCTCACCTCGATAGAGGCTTTTCTTGGCAGTGTGAAATCAGGAACTTCGTCCATACGGACTCGCCATCACAGCTCAACGTTACAGTGTGCGGATTTGCCTACACACACGCCTTACTGCTTGGACGCGCATAACCAACAGCGCGCTTACCCTATCCTACTGCGTCCCCCCATTTCTCAAACGGTGAGGAGGTGGTACAGGAATATCAACCTGTTGTCCATCGCCTACGCCTGTCGGCCTCGGCTTAGGTCCCGACTAACCCTGAGCGGACGAGCCTTCCTCAGGAAACCTTAGTCATACGGTGGACGGGATTCTCACCCGTCTTTCGCTACTCATACCGGCATTCTCACTTCTAAGCGCTCCACCAGTCCTTCCGGTCTGACTTCAACGCACTTAGAACGCTCTCCTACCACTGACATCGTAGATGTCAATCCACAGCTTCGGTGAATCGTTTAGCCCCGATACATTTTCGGCGCAGCGTCACTCGACCAGTGAGCTATTACGCACTCTTTAAATGATGGCTGCTTCTAAGCCAACATCCTGGTTGTCTGTGCAACGCCACATCCTTTTCCACTTAACGATTACTTTGGGACCTTAGCTGGTGGTCTGGGCTGTTTCCCTTTTGACTACGGATCTTATCACTCGCAGTCTGACTCCCGTGTATAAATATCTGGCATTCGGAGTTTGTCTGAATTCGGTAAACCGGGATGGCCCCCTAGTCCAAACAGTGCTCTACCTCCAGTATTCTCATCACGAGGCTAGCCCTAAAGCTATTTCGGAGAGAACCAGCTATCTCCAAGTTCGATTGGAATTTCTCCGCTACCCACACCTCATCCCCGCACTTTTCAACGTGCGTGGGTTCGGGCCTCCAGTAAGTGTTACCTTACCTTCACCCTGGACATGGGTAGATCACCTGGTTTCGGGTCTACGACCACGTACTATTTCGCCCTATTCAGACTCGCTTTCGCTGCGGCTCCGCCTTCTAAAGCTTAACCTTGCACGTAATCGTAACTCGCCGGTTCATTCTACAAAAGGCACGCTATCACCCATTAACGGGCTCTAACTACTTGTAGGCACACGGTTTCAGGATCTCTTTCACTCCCCTCCCGGGGTGCTTTTCACCTTTCCCTCACGGTACTGGTTCACTATCGGTCACTAGGTAGTATTTAGCCTTGGGAGATGGTCCTCCCGGATTCCGACGGAATTTCACGTGTTCCGCCGTACTCAGGATCCACTCAGGAGAGAACGAACTTTCGACTACAGGGCTTTTACCTGCTCTGGCGGACCTTTCCAAGTCGCTTCATCTAACTCGCTCTTTTGTAACTCCGTATAGAGTGTCCTACAACCCCAAGAGGCAAGCCTCTTGGTTTGGGCTCTTCCCGTTTCGCTCGCCGCTACTCAGGGAATCGATTTTTCTTTCTCTTCCTCCAGGTACTTAGATGTTTCAGTTCCCTGGGTCTGCCTTCAAGACGCTATGTATTCACGTCAAGATACTACGCGATTAAACGTAGTGGGTTCCCCCATTCGGAAATCTCCGGATCAAAGCTCACTTACAGCTCCCCGAAGCATATCGGTGTTAGTGCCGTCCTTCTTCGGCTCCTAGTGCCAAGGCATTCGCCGTGCGCCCTTAATAACTTAACCTACAGCTTTCAATACACATCGCATTTCGTTGTCAGCTTCACTCGTTCAATCAGTCACGTACTGAAGTACGCTCCTTCATTCACTCGATTGCTTCCTAGAACTGCTCGTGTCTTGAAACCTTACTAATGTTATTAAGCCTATAAAAAACTTAAAAAATAAATGTGTTTGTTACAATTTCAATGTCGTTTTATCCAGTTTTCAAAGAACAAAGTTACTGCCTGCTTCTACTTCTTCGCAGCTTTGCGACGAAAGCGTAGCGACAGGAGCAAATATTTGAAGTATTTCATTCGGAAGAATGAACCTTCAAAACTGAACGCAAAACGTAATCTTACAAACCCAAGGTTTGTATTCCGAAATAATCCTTAGAAAGGAGGTGATCCAGCCGCACCTTCCGATACGGCTACCTTGTTACGACTTCACCCCAATCATCTATCCCACCTTCGGCGGCTGGCTCCAAAAGGTTACCTCACCGACTTCGGGTGTTACAAACTCTCGTGGTGTGACGGGCGGTGTGTACAAGGCCCGGGAACGTATTCACCGCGGCATGCTGATCCGCGATTACTAGCGATTCCGGCTTCATGTAGGCGAGTTGCAGCCTACAATCCGAACTGAGAACGACTTTATCGGATTAGCTCCCTCTCGCGAGTTGGCAACCGTTTGTATCGTCCATTGTAGCACGTGTGTAGCCCAGGTCATAAGGGGCATGATGATTTGACGTCATCCCCACCTTCCTCCGGTTTGTCACCGGCAGTCACCTTAGAGTGCCCAACTAAATGATGGCAACTAAGATCAAGGGTTGCGCTCGTTGCGGGACTTAACCCAACATCTCACGACACGAGCTGACGACAACCATGCACCACCTGTCACCGTTGCCCCCGAAGGGGAAACTATATCTCTACAGTGGTCAACGGGATGTCAAGACCTGGTAAGGTTCTTCGCGTTGCTTCGAATTAAACCACATGCTCCACCGCTTGTGCGGGCCCCCGTCAATTCCTTTGAGTTTCAGTCTTGCGACCGTACTCCCCAGGCGGAGTGCTTAATGCGTTAGCTGCAGCACTAAGGGGCGGAAACCCCCTAACACTTAGCACTCATCGTTTACGGCGTGGACTACCAGGGTATCTAATCCTGTTTGCTCCCCACGCTTTCGCGCCTCAGCGTCAGTTACAGACCAGAAAGTCGCCTTCGCCACTGGTGTTCCTCCAAATCTCTACGCATTTCACCGCTACACTTGGAATTCCACTTTCCTCTTCTGCACTCAAGTCCCCCAGTTTCCAATGACCCTCCACGGTTGAGCCGTGGGCTTTCACATCAGACTTAAAGGACCGCCTGCGCGCGCTTTACGCCCAATAATTCCGGACAACGCTTGCCACCTACGTATTACCGCGGCTGCTGGCACGTAGTTAGCCGTGGCTTTCTAATAAGGTACCGTCAAGGTACAGCCAGTTACTACTGTACTTGTTCTTCCCTTACAACAGAGTTTTACGATCCGAAAACCTTCTTCACTCACGCGGCGTTGCTCCATCAGGCTTTCGCCCATTGTGGAAGATTCCCTACTGCTGCCTCCCGTAGGAGTCTGGGCCGTGTCTCAGTCCCAGTGTGGCCGATCACCCTCTCAGGTCGGCTACGCATCGTCGCCTTGGTGAGCCGTTACCTCACCAACTAGCTAATGCGCCGCGGGCCCATCTTATAGCGACAGCCGAAACCGTCTTTCAGTGTTCCACCATGAGGTGGAACAGATTATTCGGTATTAGCCCCGGTTTCCCGGAGTTATCCCAAACTATAAGGTAGGTTGCCCACGTGTTACTCACCCGTCCGCCGCTAACGTCAAAGGAGCAAGCTCCTTCTCTGTTCGCTCGACTTGCATGTATTAGGCACGCCGCCAGCGTTCGTCCTGAGCCAGGATCAAACTCTCCATAAAAGAAATTTGATTAGCTCAAATTGTTTTGCTGGCATCAATTTTGATGTCCAAAATTTTGTTTTGTTCACTAGCCGAAACTAGTTACTTAAAACTTTATTGATTACGTTTTGCTTGTTCAGTTTTCAAGGTTCATGTTGTTGATTTCTCTGTCACCTCTTGGCGACTTATACATAATAACATCGATTATTCATGAAAGTCAACAGTAAATCATAAGTTTTTTTAAAGAGATTCATTTTTTCTTTAAAATTTTAGAAACGGGGTTATTATTATGGTCCGCAAAACGTTGATTTCACTGCTTTTTATCGTAACTCTCTTTGTTTTTCTAAAGCCTATAAATTCAACGATGATTTCTGTATTTAATATTGCTAATGCACCAGTAGTAGTCACGAAAGGACATTATGGTACGTCTCTTATTGTTGAGATTTCATTCTCAGATGACTCTCTATTAGAATGGCTCCAAACGGTAAAAGAACCTTATCCACTTTTACTTTTAGATACAGATTGGATTAAGCGTTCCCCCGAACATATAAAAATCATACATGAACGAAAATTACCTACGGGGTTGCTTGGCCCAGAAGATTCAACAGATGAACCAGTAGACATTGCTCTCATAGAAAAAGAAATTAATACCTATGAAAAATATTTGAAGGAAAAACCACTGTGGTTCGCTACTCGGAATCATCAATATTCACAGGACCTGCAAAAATCTCTGTTTCAGCAACAAATGAATTTATTGTCACCTTCTCTTATTTGGCAAGGTGAGAAGACTCCAAAATTGCAAAAAGGCGATTTTGTATTTTTCCCGCTCCATCAAAACAATAAAATACCTTTTAAAGATCTAAATAAACTTATACAACAAAATAAGTTTATGTCAATTGAAGAAAATATATTTGGCTATAAGGTTCAAACAAAAAAATCCCCATAAAAAAATTGCCTCCATTAGTAGAGGCAATTTTTCTTATGCATTTTTTGCTTGTTGACGACGTGCTTTGCGACGTGCTTCTAATTTTTGACGATCTTCATCGGATTTTGCATTATATTTCGGTAATACTAATAATTGATACGCATTAACAGCCAATAACGGGAATAATAATAGCGCAACATATTCATTAATGTTTTCATCACGACCCATTAAAGCAATTGTCCATTCCAATGTTGTAATCACAATCATAAAGAAAAGGGCAGAAATTAATACATGTTTTTTTCCTGTTAATTTTACTTTTTGGACCGCTGTCGCTAATGCTCCAAAAATGAGAACGATCAATAAACCCGTATAAAATAACCAGCTTTGCCCATCCTTTACCCCCGGTACGAAACGGAAGAAGACAATATCAAAAATAGTAATTGCGATTAATAAAAGCTGTACCCAATTCCATAATGTCAGTGTTCTAAAAATATTTACACCTACTTGATGAAGTGTTAAATAAGCAAAAAAACCTGCCTGTGCAATAACACTCATTGTAAAGCCTAAGAAAACCATCCATAAAAGACCAGCAAAAAACTCGCCCCATTGACCGTTTACTATGTAGGGTTGGAAGAATTCCCAGCGAATAAATAAACTAAAAACTCCGTTGACTACACCACCAACGAGCATTGCAAAGAAGAAAAACTTTGCCCAATTTCGTATCGTCACAACTAAAAGTCCCCCAATTTCTCAATATATCTGTCCTTATTTTATCAATGCATTGTTAAAAAAGCTAATTCTCATCCTATCCAATACATAAAGTCATCAGAAATGTGAACAATAATTGAAAGAGTCTATCTAGAGAAAGGACTGATTGTCGATGCGAAAATTCATCTTATTATTGATTTTAATGCTTTTTCTTTCTGCCTGTGCACAAGATAAAACCTCTACCATGTCCTATGATGAAATAAAAAAAATCATGATCGACTCTTTACAAACAGAGGATGGTAAGAAGGCATTGCGACAGCTTTTAGAAGAGCCAAGTTTCCGTGAGCTTTTGATTTTAGAGCATGATGAAGTGAAAAAGGCTACAGAAGAAACATTACTTTCCAAGGAAGCAGAAGACTTTTGGAAGAAAACCTTTGAAGATCCAAAATTTAAAGAAACTGTTGCGAAAAGCATGCAAAAACAGCAACAGGATATTATGAAGGAATTAATAAAAGATCCTACTTTCCAAAAGGATATGGAGGCTTTTTTCGGGCAACCTGATATGCAGAAGCAGTTAGAAACCATCCTAAAATCATCCAATATGCGCAAGCAAATGGAGGAAGTCGTGAAGGATACAATCGAAAGCCCTTTAATGCAATCTAAATGGCAAGAACTTATTAAAAAGAGTGGCGGCGGCGAAACGGGTTCATCTGGAAGTGGCGATAAGAAGGAAGCAAGTGGCGATAGTGGTGGCGGTACGGATAAGGAGCAAAAAGGCACTGAATAACCAGAATAGCAATATAAAAACCGGATTTTCCCCAAAGTGGAGATTATCCGGTTTTTTATTTATTTACTTAATTTCTCAATGACTTTCGTTGCGATATCTAAATAAATTTGACCTGTTGAATGGTTTTCAGCATAAACAGAAGGAGCAAAATCTTCATCCGTCCAATCAGGTTGCCCAAGTGGGATTTGTCCAAGTAGCTCTGTACGTAGCTCTTCAGCTAGCTTAGGACCACCGCCTTGACCAAAGACAAATTCTCGCTCGCCTGATTTAGATTCAAACCAAGCCATATTTTCAATAACACCTAAAATTTCATGGTCTGTTTGCAGAGCCATAGCGCCTGCACGAGCTGCAACAAATGCAGCCGTTGGATGTGGTGTTGTAACAACGATTTCTTTTGATGACGGTAACATTTGATGAATATCTAATGCTACATCACCTGTTCCCGGTGGCAAATCTAATAGTAAATAATCAAGCTCTCCCCATTCAACATCGCGGAAGAATTGATCTAATACTTTACCTAACATTGGCCCACGCCATACGATAGGTGCATTGTTTTCCACAAAGAAGCCCATAGAAATCATTTTTACACCAAAGCGATCTACTGGGTATATACGATTGTCTACTACCTTAGGCATATCTGTAACACCCATCATATCTGGCACACTAAATCCATAAATATCTGCATCAATTAAGCCCACTTTTTTACCTAAACGGGCTAAAGCAACAGCTAAGTTAACAGATACAGTAGACTTACCTACACCACCTTTACCAGAAGCAATAGAAATTACTTGAACTGTGCTTAATGGTGATAAAATATCCTGAGCTTCTGATTCTGTAGCTGTGCCACGGAAGCTTTGTAATTTTTCTGCTGATAATTCTTCAAAGCGAATACCGACTGTGTTTGCACCCGCTTCTTTTAAAACCTCAACAATTTTCATTTGAAGCTGTAATTGTTCTGGTGTGTTTAATTTAGCGATCGCAACTTTTACACTGACATGATTTTTTTCTTCTTTAATTGCTACGTTTGTAATACCATCTGTTTCTGCAAGCGATTTATGTAAAAATGGATCTTGTAGTTGTCCCAGTATTTCTCGTACTTGTTGTTCAGTAATCACGGCGAACACTCCCCTTATCTTGTCTCATTGTTAGTATATCATAATGATTTGATTTACGTTGTAGATGTTGCTCTACTCAATTTTAGCTAATAAATACTCTTCTATACCTTCAACTATAGCATCTGCCATTTTTTCTTGGTAATTCTTATCTATTAATAGTGCACGTTCCTCATCATTACTAATAAATCCAGTTTCCACTAATGCTGCAGGTACTTCCGCTTTCTTCAGTAAATAGATTTGTTTAATAGACAACGCTTCTCGATCGGTGTTTTTTAAGTTATTACGAATGGATTGCTGAATACTTTTAGCTAATATCTCACCATCAGCATGTCCTTCCTTATGATAAAATACTTGGGCACCACGCCATTTTGTTTCCGGTATGGCATTT
The DNA here is from genome assembly GCF_038069745.1 of Lysinibacillus sp. FSL M8-0134. NCBI lineage: Bacteria > Bacillati > Bacillota > Bacilli > Caryophanales > Bacillaceae > Lysinibacillus > Lysinibacillus sp. FSL M8-0134. The sequence continues at coordinate 371,370 of NZ_JBBPAJ010000002.1, forward strand.
GCATGAATAGTAATAAACACATCTGGTTTTTCTTTTTCCACGATATCCTTTCTTAAAAAGATATCCTGCTTTTTCCGTTCTCTTAATGTCCCATATTTTTCTGATGGCGCATGCTCATCAATAACATCTCCATTTTTTGTACGTGTCATTACGACTGTTGCGCCTTTCTTCTTTAATTGCTTCTCTACATGCTGAGCAATTGCAAGTGTAATATCCTTTTCAATTACTTCGCCCTTTGAAGCTCCTCCATCCTCCCCACCATGCCCTGCATCAATGACAATTTTAATGCCACCAAGTGGGTCTGGTAAAAAGAAGTTACGGTCCGAAGCATTTGTTTCATATGCCACGACCACTATACTCATTAGCATAATTACTCCTAGTGCAAGCCAGCGCTTCACCCATATCCACCACCCTTTTACATATAGTGTACGAAATTAGTGGATGAACTATGCCAGAAAGAAAAAAAAACTCCCAAGTATTGAACTTGAGAGTTTTAGTTTCTTCTATATTAAAGGGAGGAAGAACAATTTTATTGCATTGTAAATTCTGGCTCGAATTCACCTTCGTATGGCTCATGCTCTACAAATACCGTTACATCATTACCATCTTTATCTTTACCTGTTCGTTTGTACGTAAACTTCTTATCATTCATTTCAGTAATTTCAAGTGCGACACCATATTTATTGTCACCAAGAGAAACGTGAGCTCTTATTTTATTATCATGGATGACATCAAAGTAGCCATAGTCTCCACGACTTTCACCCGTTTCAGGATTGAAAAATTCATATTTATTTGTATCAGCATCATATTTTGCAATGCTGATGAAATTTGAATTGAATTCTGTTACATCATGACCCGCTTCATCTAAAACAACAGTTCCATGCCATAGTGTGTTTGCTAAAATTTTGTCTCCATCAATGTTTGTAACAATATCACCAGTTGATGCATCTAGTGTTTTATCCGAATCTGTAAATGCCAAATCTTTTTCTTTATAAGGTATATGTTCCACAAATACTTCTACATCATTCCCAGCAGCATCCTTCCCCATTCGTTTATAAGTAAAGATACTATCGTTTAACTCAATAATCTCTACAACTGCTTGATAATTCTTGGATTCAGAAATTAAAATCCTTTGTTTCCCATCATTTGTAATAAAGAATGTTCCTTTATCGTCACGACTTTCACCTGTTGCAGCATCAAAAAATTCATAGTGACCTGTTGCAACATCATATTTTGCTAAGCCGATGAAATTTGCGTTCTCCGCAGTTAAATCATTTTGGTCCTTATCGTATACTTTTGTACCTTGCCAGTTTGTACTGCTTAGGATATTGGCCATTTCTTGGCCCTTCGTTAATTGCTCCTGTGCCTGGTCATTCGTAGTATTTTCTGATGTAGCACCTTCTGTTTTTACTTCCTCACTATTCGTAGTGTTACCTTTTGCAGGCTCCTTATCTTGACATGCTGCAAGTAGTGCCATTGCTGCAACAGAAATTATTAAGAACTTTTTCATAGCTAGTTACCTCCACTGTTTATATTTTTGAGTTATGTCAAACTCATTATGAAAAATCGAAAGGTTTCTTATACCTTCAAAACTATATTAGAATGGAATGTTAAACTCCCTCTAATTAATTTCTTAAAAAAGCATAAACTTATGCGAAAATATTTTTAATAATTTTAAATTGGGTAACTGACTTATCAAACATCTTCTTCGATCTCATCGTTGTACAATCTGTGCTTGTCTATTATATGAAAAAGCTAAGCCATGCATATTTTTTAAATATTATTCGTGTAAATCGCTCCATGTTACCATATTTTTATAAGACGGTTAATGATGCTATAGCACGAAATCAATTCTGCTAGTAACACTTAGCTGCTTTATTGTGGGAATATAATGAAAGAAGGTGTAGGAAATGGATGATCAATTGATTATTAACGCGGCGAACGGTAATACGGAGAAAGTATTATCGCTTCTGCAAAATGGAGTGAATATCAATACCACCGATCAAATTGGAAGAACAGCTGTCTTAGCTGCAACCTATAATAATCAGGTGGATACTGTGAGGGTACTTATTGAGCATGGCGCTGATATTAATAGTAGAGATAATAATCTTGAGAATGTACTTTTACATGCAGGTGCATCAGGCTACCTTGAAATAGTAAAGCTTGCTATAGCAGCAGGAGCTGATACAAAGCTAACGAATCGCTTTGGGGGAGTAGCTATCATACCAGCTTCAGAACGTGGACATGTAGAAGTAGTTCGTGAGCTACTTAATCATTCAGATATTGATGTTAATCACATTAATCATTTACATTGGACAGCCCTATTAGAAGCAGTCATATTAGGTAATGGCGGTGAGAAACATCAGGAAGTCGTACAATTATTGGTCGATTATGGTGCTGATTTAAATATTGGCGATAGAGACGGTATTACACCGTTGCAGCATGCGAAAAAATTAGGTTTTCATGAAATCGAAAGTATTTTAAAAAACGCAGAATCTGAGCGCTCTTCTAATAGCTAACATAAGGAGGATTTTTCATGATTCAAGAAACAGATTTAAAGCATCTAAAGAGATGTATTGAACTTGCCCAAAATGCGCTAGATGCTGGTGATGAGCCATTCGGTTCGATTCTTGTGGCTGCTAATGGCGAGGTGCTAGCAGAAGATCAAAATCATGTATCTGGTGGTGACCATACACAGCACCCCGAATTTGCATTGGCACGTTGGGCAGCTAAAAATATGAGTCCCGAGGAAAGAAGTACGGCAACAGTTTACACTTCAGGCGAACATTGCCCAATGTGCGCTGCGGCTCATGGCTGGGTGGGGTTAGGAAGAATTGTTTATGCTAGCTCCTCTAAACAATTAGCACAATGGCTAAAAGATATGGAGATATCTTCTGCATCCCGTGTTCGTAATCTATCCATACAAGAAGTAATTCAAGATACTATCGTAGAAGGCCCGGTGGCAGAACTAGCTGAACAGGTGCATCAACTACATCGTCAGTTTCATAAAAAATAATACTAAGCAATCTTTGGGATCACTCCAAAGATTGCTCTTTTATATTGCTTCCTAACAAAAAAACTCTTTCCACAAAAGTAGAAAGAGTTTTTGTATAAACGCTGATATTAACGTTTTGAGAACTGAGGTGCACGACGAGCGCCGCGTAGACCTGGTTTTTTACGTTCTTTCATGCGTGAATCACGAGTAAGTAATCCAGCTGATTTTAATGCAGCACGGAAATCTGGGTCTACTTGAAGTAGAGCACGAGCGATACCGTGACGAACAGCACCAGCTTGACCAGTGTATCCACCACCGTTAACGTTTACGTGGATATCATAGCTTCCTGTAGTTTCAGTAGCTACTAATGGTTGTTTAATTACTTCACGTAATGCAGCGAATGGTACGTATTCTTCGATTTCACGTTTGTTGATAACAATTTTACCTGTACCTGGTACTAAACGTACGCGAGCTACAGAGCTTTTACGGCGACCAGTGCCGATGTATTGAACTTGTGCCAAAGTAATATCCTCCTCTTAATTTATATTATCCGCGAAGCTCGTATGCTTCTGGTTTTTGTGCAGCATGTGGATGCTCTGTTCCAGTGTAAACATTAAGTTTAGTGAACATTTTGCGACCTAAAGAGTTTTTAGGAAGCATTCCTTTAACTGCTAATTCGATCATTCGTGTTGGGTACTTGTCTAGCATTTCACCAGCAGTACGAGTTTTTAAACCACCAGCGAATTGAGTGTGGTGACGGTAAAGTTTACCTTCTAATTTGTTACCAGTTAAATGGATTTTGTCAGCGTTGATGATGATTACGTGATCACCTGTGTCAACGTTTGGTGTGAATGTTGGTTTATGTTTACCACGTAAGATTGCAGCTACTTCAGAAGCTAAACGTCCAAGAGTTTGGCCTTCTGCATCAACTACTAACCATTTACGGTCTACTTCGTGACCTTTAGCCATGAATGTTGTACGCATGTATATATCCTCCTAATCGATTCGATTACCGTTATTTTTCATTAAACTACACTATAAGTTTCGGGGCTTATTTGTGGTGGTAATGAAAATACCATCTGTTATCATATAATGAATGACTTCTAAAGTCAAGCAATTTCATTAAACACCTGGTGATGTTGTTCAGAATTTCAGAACCCTATTAATAGAACACCTTTTCTAAGTATAAGCCTTGTGGTGGCGCGGTTTTTCCGGCTTTATCACGATCTTCAGAAGCGACTACAAGTGCCAAGTTGTCTATTGTACGACGACCTACACCAACCTCCCAAAGTGTACCCGCAATAATACGCACCATATTATATAAAAAGCCATTACCTTCAATCACCATGTGAAGCTCTTCTCCATGCCATTCAAATTGCAGAGTCTTAACTGTTCGTACCTTATCCTTCACACTTGTATTCGCCGCACAAAAGCACGAAAAGTCATGTGTACCGATTATAGCCTTTGCTGCCTCCTGCATTGCCTCAACATTAGGCTTAACCCCATTTGTCTCAACCGTGTAATGTCTGCGGAATGGGCTTTGAATAAGCTCACAAGACCATATATAGCGGTATCTTTTCCCTACAACGCTGTAGCGTGCATGAAAGTCATTTGCCACTTCCTCTACCGATAATACACGAATATCTCTAGGTAGCTGTACATTCAATGCCTTGTGGTACTTTTCTGTTGGAATGGAGAGTGGTGTATCAAAATGCAATGTTTGCCCTGTTGCATGAACTCTAGCATCTGTACGCCCACTTGCAGTTACTTTAATCTTTTCCCCTTTATGCATAATAGCTAGTACTCGCTCCAGTTCAGCCTGCACTGTACGTTCCCCAGGCTGTACTTGATAGCCTGAGAAATGCGTTCCATCATAGCTGATAATTACTTTTAATCGTCGCATAAAGCTTACTCCTTTTAACTTCTATAGAAGAATAGCAATACCCCTATTGCTACTAATTGCACAAGCGCAAATGTGTCGCCCATATCCCATTTTAGTCTACGATATCTAGTACGACCTTCACCACCACGATAGCCTCTTACCTCCATCGCTGTTGCTAAGTCCTCAGCTCGCTTAAAGGCACTGACAAAAAGAGGTACAAGCAATGGTACGACAGCTTTTATTCTATCTTTTATCGGTCCAGAGGATAGGTCTGAACCTCGTGCCATTTGTGCTTTCATAATCTTATCTGTTTCATCCATTAAGGTCGGAATAAAACGCAATGAAATAGACATCATTAAAGCCAATTCATGTACTGGTACCTTCAATGCTTTTAATGGATTTAGAAGCACCTCAATACCATCTGTAATAGAAATAGGTGATGTTGTTAATGTTAAAATCGACGTCATAAAGACTAATACTAGAAATCGTATAGAAATATAGATCCCTCGTCTAATTCCTTCATCATAAATGGTAATGAACTTTGATTCAAAAATAGGAACGCCTTCTTTTGTCATAAATATATGAAGAAGGAATGTGAAGGCCATCAGAAAGATAACAGGCTTTAATCCATTAATTAAAAAATATAGGCGAATCCGTGATATTAAAACTACCAATAGTGTAAATGCCAGTAACATAGCGTATGTCACTGTATTATTAGCCAAAAAGACAATAATAATAAACGCAAAGACAAAAATGAGCTTAGACCTTGGATCCAGTTTATGCACAGGTGAATCACCAGGGAGGAAGCGTCCAAATATCATTTTTTCCATCATGGCTCTGCACGCTCCTCTCTTAGGCCTTGAGCAATTTCAGCTGCAAGCTCCTCCTCTGTTAAGCAAACCTTAGAGAAGGAACGTCCTATCATATGCTCAACCCTCTGCTGAAAGCGAACAATACGTGGTGGCTCTAAGCGGAAACTCTTTAATGTTTCTACATCTTTAAAAATATCCCGTGGTGTTCCACTTAAGACATTCTTACCTTCATGCATAATCACAATATTATCCGCATATCGTGCCGCATCCTCCATACTATGTGTTACTAAAATTGTTGTGAGATGTCGTTCTTGATGAAGCTGATAAAACATATCCATAATTTCTTTTTGACCTCGTGGATCAAGACCAGCCGTAGGTTCATCTAATACAATAACCTCTGGGTCCATTGCTAAAACACCTGCAATCGCCACTCGACGCATTTGACCGCCTGATAAATCGAATGGGGATTTCTCAAGTACGTTGTCAGGTAAACCAACTAAGCTAACAAGTTCCCTTGCACGAGCTTCTGCTTCCTCCTCTGATACTCCAAAGTTCATAGGGCCAAACATAATATCCTTTAAAACCGTTTCTTCAAATAATTGATGCTCTGGAAACTGAAAGACAATACCGACCTTTTGACGTACAGCTTTTAAATCCTTTGCTTTTTTACCAGCTACAATAATGCGATCCCCAATATGTACTTCTCCTGAAGTAGGTCTTAGAAGTGCGTTAAAATGCTGAAGAATAGTCGATTTACCAGAACCAGTATGGCCAATAATCGCTTGATAAGTATGGGAGGGGATATCAAAATCTACATCGAAAAGAGCCCGCTTTTCAAAAGGCGTCCCCTGCGAATAGGCATAGCTTACTTGTTGAAGTTTGATGTCCATAAATCATTCACCAACTCTTCTTCTGTCATATGTTGTCCCATTAACGGAACACCTTCCTTTTGCAATAGCTTTGATAACTTCAAGGCAAATGGTAAATCCAGTCCGAATTCAACTAGCTTGTCCCCGAGTGCAAAGATTTCAGCAGGTGTACCTTCTGCAAATTTCTTGCCATCATTCATAAAAAGAACACGATTTGCTAGCATCGCCTCTTCTAAATCATGTGTAATCGATATAACTGTTAATCCTGTTTCCGCACGTAAGGTCTGGACAGTTTGCAACACCTCTGCACGCCCCTGTGGATCTAACATAGATGTAGCCTCATCTAAAATAAGAAGCTTTGGCTTTAATGCAAGTGCTCCAGCGATGGCAACACGCTGTTTTTGCCCTCCTGATAGATGATGCGGTTCATGGTCTAAAAACTGGCTCATTTTTACTTGATCCAGTGCTGCATGGACACGCTTTACCATATCCTCAAAAGGTACACCGTTATTTTCGAGTGCAAATGCTACATCATCTTGCACGGTTGCGCCGACAAATTGATTGTCAGGGTTTTGAAATACCATTCCCATTAAAGAGCGGGACTCCCAAAGGTTATCTTCACTTAAAGGCTCACGTAATATACGTACATCTCCTTGTTGAGGAAATAATAAACCATTCATCAACTTAGCGATTGTGGATTTACCAGATCCATTATGACCTACTATGGCAATCCATTCACCTTCTTCAACTGCAAAGCTAACGTTTTCGACAGCATTACGGCTAGCTTGATCTTCTGGCGTATATGAAAAAGTCACATTATTTAAAGATAAAATTTCAGGCATATCTAGTACTCCTCTCTCCATGCTCTGCTTTACTAACTAACTTACACTTTTTTATGTATGAATTCTACTACATTCCGTATGTCGATAAAAGAAAAATACTACAATAACAAGTCAAACTAATAATAGGGTAATGGATAACAAAATAAAATCCATATATTAAAAAAAGCACCACAAATTGGCGCTGTCTTTAATAATAAAAAAGCGCGCACCTCATTCGATAGAAATGCGCTAGTCGTTACATTTACAAGAAATACGGGTGCTCAAGCCCTTATTTCTCCTGAATGAGGTGCGGAGAGCTAAACGAGACGCCACACCACATAGAGTGTCCGCTCATCATAACGCTCAGCTTAATTATTTGTCGTATAAATCATTTATAAAGAAAGAGGGTGGTGATTCCCACCCTCTTCACCACAAGTTTTCTCTTATGATTAAACTAGTTCAATCACAACAACAGGTGCACCGTCACCACGACGAGGACCTACTTTAAGAATACGAGTGTAACCACCTTGACGCTCTGCATAACGTGGTGCAACATCATCAAATAACTTTTGAAGTGCAAATGATGTTGTTTCGTTACCTTCAGCATCAGTCGTTGTTACTAGTTCACGACGGATGAATGCAGCAGCTTGACGGCGTGCGTGTAAATCTCCGCGTTTACCTAAAGTAATCATTTTTTCAACAGCTTTACGTACTTCTTTAGCGCGAGCCTCAGTAGTTTCGATACGCTCGTTAATGATTAAATCAGTAGCTAAGTCACGTAACATCGCTTTACGTTGAGAACTTGTACGACCAAGTTTTCTGTAACCCATGGATGTTTCCCTCCTTTATAGAAAAAAATCTGATCTTGTTAGTTGTTTTAAATCGCTTAGTCTTCTTTGCGTAATCCTAAACCAAGCTCTTCTAACTTCGCTTTTACTTCTTCTAGTGACTTACGTCCAAGGTTACGAACTTTCATCATATCGTCTTCTGATTTATTCGCAAGTTCTAGTACTGTATTAATACCAGCGCGTTTTAAACAGTTGTAAGAACGAACAGAAAGATCAAGCTCTTCGATAGTCATCTCTAAAACTTTTTCTTTTTGATCTTCTTCTTTTTCGACCATGATTTCAGCAGTTTGTGCCTCATCCGTCATGCCAACGAAGATGTTAAGATGCTCGGTTAAAATTTTTGCTCCGAGCGAAATCGCCTCTTTCGGACCGATGCTGCCATCTGTCCACACATCAAGAGAAAGTTTGTCGTAGTCAGAAGACTGACCAACACGAGTATTTTCCACTTGGAAATTGACGCGTGATACTGGAGTGTAAATAGAGTCGATCGGGATCACGCCGATAGGAAGATCCTCACGTTTGTTTTGATCAGCAGGAGTGTAACCACGGCCACGTTGTGCATACATACGCATACGTAAATGACCGTTTTTAGCGATTGTTGCAATATATAGATCTGGGTTTAAAATTTCTACGTCACTGTCATGTGTAATGTCAGCAGCCGTAACTGTACCATCGCCTTTTACATCAATCTCAATAACTTTTTCTTCGTCAGAGTAGATTTTAAGAGCTAGTTTTTTCACGTTCAAAATGATTGAAGCTACATCTTCTACTACGCCTTCTACAGTTGAGAATTCGTGAAGAACACCATCAATTTGAATTGAAGTGACAGCAGCTCCTGGTAATGAAGACAGAAGGATACGACGTAAAGAATTACCCAAAGTGTTTCCATATCCGCGTTCAAGCGGTTCTACAACAAACTTTCCATATTTGGAATCTTCGCTGATCTCCACCGTTTCAATCTTTGGTTTTTCAATTTCGATCATTTTATTTACCCTCCTTCAAAACATCGAATGTATAGGTTCTTTCCATCATAGATTCGATCGTCAATGACGTATCGTTTATTATCTGCACAAGACAGTCTGTACAAAAAATGATGTTCTCATACAATATGAGACGCACCCATTACACGCGACGACGTTTTGGCGGACGGCAACCATTATGAGGAACTGGAGTAACGTCTTTAATAGCAGTTACTTCTAAACCAGCAGCTTGAAGTGCACGAATAGCAGCTTCACGACCAGCACCAGGACCTTTAACAGTTACTTCCAACGTTTTCAGACCATGTTCAAGGGATGTTTTAGCAGCAGTTTCTGCAGCCATTTGAGCAGCGAATGGTGTAGATTTACGTGAACCACGGAAACCAAGAGCACCAGCACTTGACCAAGATACAGCGTTACCTTGCATATCTGTAATCGTTACGATTGTATTGTTAAATGTAGAACGAATGTGTGCAATACCAGATTCGATATTCTTTTTCACACGACGTTTACGAGTTTGTTGTTTACGAGCCATGTTAAGAAGGAACCTCCTTTACCAATTATTTTTTCTTGTTCGCAACTGTTTTACGAGGACCTTTACGCGTACGCGCATTGTTCTTCGTATTTTGACCACGAACAGGTAAGCCACGACGGTGACGGATACCACGGAATGAACCGATTTCCATCAGACGTTTAATGTTTAATGAAGTTTCGCGACGTAAGTCACCTTCAAGTTTGTAAGAATCTAATTGTTCACGGATTTTGTTTAACTCATCTTCAGTTAAGTCGCGTACGCGTGTATCTTCTGAAATACCTGCATCAGCTAGTACTTTCTGAGCTGTAGTTTTACCAATACCGAAAATGTACGTTAATGAAATTACCACGCGTTTGTCGCGAGGAATATCAACACCAGCAATACGTGCCATGTACGTTGTGCACCTCCTTTAGAATTAACCTTGTTTTTGTTTATGTTTAGGATTTTCACAGATTACCATTACTTTACCGCGTCGGCGAATTACTTTACATTTTTCGCAGATCGGTTTCACAGATGGTCTCACTTTCATCTAACCTAACCTCCTTAGTAGTCCGGAGCGCAAAAGATTATTTAAAACGGTATGTGATACGACCGCGAGTTAAATCATAAGGAGATAACTCGATAGTAACCTTATCTCCAGGTAGAATACGGATAAAGTGCATACGAATCTTACCAGATACGTGTGCTAGAATCACATGTCCATTTTCTAATTCTACCTTAAACATCGCGTTTGGCAAAGTCTCAACAACTGTCCCTTCGACTTCAATTACATCATCTTTCGCCATCTACTCTGTCTCCTCTCTATATGCAAATTAAAGTTCTCATCGTTACATCAAACGGATATCTGCTGCAACTATAGAAGCAACCTCGTTTCAACATATGTTTGGATTGTATGAGAGATGTTTGAAAGACGCTCGTCTGGTTTCGCTTCACACAATCCACGGAATATACAGAACCAGTAAGGGCACTGAATCTCCCATGTTTACACGAATACCGGAATGTCTTGGATGAGATATTCATACCCGTTACACAGATGCTTCCACGAAACCCATTATACTCCTCCAAAAGGTATGTTGCACTTTTTGGTAGAAATATATACCGGGCACAATATGCTTTTGCAACTCTCAAAAAAATTATGTTTCGTTGTTGCTCCCGCATGCCTCCCGCGGAAGCAGTATTCTGCGCCCGGAGCCGGGTATCAGCTGCGGCTGCCCTGTAAAAGAGCATCAAGATCAGCAAACACTTTGTTAATATCTTGCTGTCCATCTATATTAGTTAACACACCTTTTGCTTTATAGAAATCAAGTAAAGGTTGTGCTTGTTTCATATTTACTTCCAGACGGTTCGCAACCGTTTCAGGATTATCATCTGCACGTGTATAAAGCTCGCCACCATCTTTATCACATTTTCCTTCCTCAGCTGGAGGGTTGAAAATTAAATGATAAGAAGTACCACAAGTTTTACAAATACGTCGACCTGATAGACGAGCGATTAACTCATCTTTTTCAACTTGAATGTTAATTGTATGCTCAATCGCTTTATTTAGATCAGCAAGGATGCTATCTAAAGCTTCAGCTTGAGGAACAGTACGTGGGAATCCATCAAGTAAGAATCCCTTTTCACAGTCAGGTTTAGCCAGTCGCTCACGAACAATACCAATCGTTACTTCATCTGGTACAAGTGCACCTTGATCAATAAACGATTTAGCTTGTAAGCCTAGTTCAGTACCTTCTTTGATTGCAGCACGGAACATATCGCCTGTAGAAATATGAGGAATTGCGTACTTCTCAACAATTTTATCTGCCTGTGTGCCTTTACCAGCACCTGGCAGACCCATTAAAACGATATTCATTAGGAAATATTCCTCCCACAAAAGGTTTGCTGATTTAAGGAAACGATGGAACGTTCCCTAAAAACCAACATTACTTCATAAAGCCTTTGTAGTGACGTTTAACAAGTTGAGATTCTAGCTGCTTCATCGTTTCCAGCGCTACGCCGACTACGATAATAATACTAGTACCACCGATCTGCACTGAAGCAGGTAAATTCATAAAGTTTATGAATATAATCGGCATTACAGAAATAACAGTTAAGAAAATCGCGCCGACAAATGTCAGTCGATATAACACGCTTGTTAAATACGTTTGAGTGTTTTCACCAGGACGAATACCCGGAATATAAGCACCTTGTTTTTTCAAGTTATCTGCCACATTTTCTGGATTCACTTGTACGAATGCATAGAAATATGTGAACGCGATGATTAATGCAACATAAATAATCATCCCAACAGGTTTTGTATAATCAAAAGTGTTATTAATGAATGTTGTTACATTATTTTCACCGAAGAACGGAACTATCGTACGAGGTGTCATCAGAAACGCCGAAGCAAAGATTACAGGAATAACCCCTGCAGCATTTACTTTTAACGGTAAATGCGTTTGTTGACCACCCGTCTGTTGGTTACGCCCAGTAACTCGTTTTGCATATTGAATTGGAATTTTACGAAGTGCTTGTTGCACGTAAATAACTCCAACAACAACTGCTAATAAAACTAATACAAGCAACGCAAGGATGATGATGTTGATAAATAATTTATCTCCTGCACCCTCGATTTGCTGTGCAAAGATTTGGTTAATTCCTGTAGGCAATGCTGCAACGATACCTGCGAAAATGACAACAGAAATACCATTACCAACACCATGAGCAGTAATTTGCTCAGCAAGCCATACTAGGAATGCTGTACCCGCTGTCAATACTATAGCAATTGTAACATACGTTAGAACGCCTTCTTCTTTAATCAATGATCCACCGTACATTCTGTTAAAACCGAATGACATTGCGAATGATTGGATAAAAGCAAGAATAATAGTAAAGTAGCGAGTGAATTGTGCAAGCTTACGTCTTCCGACTTCACCTTGCTTTGCCCACTCAGCAAATTTCGGTACTACGTCCATTTGCAATAACTGAACAATGATTGAGGCTGTGATGTAAGGCATAATCCCCATCGCAAAGATGGAGAAGTTCTTTAAAGCACCACCGCCAAAAGTATTGAGGAAACCAACGAGGTTAAACTCATCAGTTGCCTTTAATACATTAGCGTCAACGTTAGGTACCGGAACAAATGTTCCAATACGGAAAACGATTAACATTAAAAGAGTGAAAATGATTTTATTTCTTATATCTCGAACACGCATAAAGTTAGAGATTGTCTGAAACATTAAATCACCTCAGTAGTTCCGCCGGCATTCTCAATTGCTTCTTTAGCTGAAGCTGAGAATTTATGAGCCTTAACAGTAAGCTTTTTATTAAGAGTTCCGTTACCAAGAACTTTAATTCCAGCTTTTTCGTTACTCACTAGACCAGTTTCAAGTAATAATGCAGCAGTTACCTCTGCACCGTCTTCGAAACGGTTTAAAGCATCAAGGTTAACGATCGCGTATTCTTTACGGTTGATGTTCGTAAAGCCACGTTTAGGTAAACGACGGAATAATGGGTTTTGACCGCCCTCAAAGCCTGGGCGTACACCGCCACCAGAACGAGCGTTTTGACCTTTATGACCTTTACCTGCTGTTTTACCGTTACCAGAACCGATACCACGACCAACGCGATTGCGTTGCTTACGAGAACCTTCTGCTGGTTTTAACTCATGCAGTTTCATAGTGGGTGGCACCTCCTTGTTCAATAATTGAAAATTAAATTTCTTTTACAGTAACTAAGTGAGCTACTTTATCAAGCATACCGCGAGTAGCTGCGTTATCAGCTTTCTCTACAGTTTGGTGTAATTTACGTAAACCTAAAGCTTCAACAGTTTTGCGTTGTGCAGGTTTAGTACCAATCACAGATTTAGTAAGGGTGATTTCTAATTTGTTAGCCATTATCTTTCCCCCCTTATCCTAATAGTTCTTCCACTGATTTACCACGTAATTTAGCTACGTCCTCTACGCGTTTTAATTCAGTTAAACCTTGAATTGTAGCACGCACCATGTTAATTGGTGTGTTAGATCCAAGTGATTTTGAAAGAATATCAGTAATACCAGCAAGTTCTAGTACGGCACGTACTGGACCACCAGCGATAACTCCTGTACCAGGAGCAGCAGGTTTGATTAGGATTTCTCCTGCACCAAAGCGACCTTGCACTAAGTGTGGAGTTGTTCCACCTACGCGTGGCACTTCGATTAAGTTTTTCTTCGCATCTTCAACAGCTTTGCGGATAGCATCTGGCACCTCTTGAGCTTTACCAGTACCGAAACCAACATGACCGTTTCTATCGCCAACTACAACTAATGCTGTGAAGCGGAAGCGACGTCCACCTTTAACAACTTTAGCAACACGGTTAATAGTAACTACGCGTTCTTCAAGTTCTCCAAGTTTGTTTGCGTCAATACGACTCATGAAATGTGTCCCTCCTTCTTATTAAAATTCTAAACCGTTCTCACGTGCAGCTTCAGCTAAAGCTTTAACGCGTCCATGATATAAGTAACCACCACGGTCAAATACTACAGCAGTAATATTTTTTTCCGTAGCGCGTTTTGCGATTGTTTCACCGACTTTAGTTGCTGCGTCAACATTGCTACCAGCACCTTCGAAACCTTTTTCTTGAGAAGATGCGCTAACAATTGTTACGCCTGCTACGTCATCGATAAGTTGCGCGTAAATGTTCTTGTTAGAACGGAATACGTTTAAGCGTGGACGCTCAGCAGTACCCGAAATTTTAGAACGTACACGAGCATGACGTTTTTTACGAACCTGATTTTTATCTTGTTTCGTAATCACAAGGGTCACTCCTTTCTAATGCTTAAGCCGCATTATTTACCTGTTTTACCTTCTTTACGACGTACATATTCGCCTTCATAACGAATACCTTTACCTTTATAAGGCTCTGGTGGACGAACGTCACGGATGTTAGATGCAAGAGCACCAACGCGTTCTTTGCTGATACCTTTTACGATGATTTTAGTGTTAGAAGGAACTTCAATTTCAAGACCATCTTCAGGTGTGAACTCTACTGGATGAGAGTAACCAACGTTAAGTACAAGTTTTTTACCTTGTAATTGCGCACGGTAACCAACACCGATAAGTTCTAAAGCTTTTTCGAAACCTGCAGAAACACCAGTAACCATGTTCGCAAGAAGCGCACGAGTAGTACCGTGGTTTGTGCGGTGTTCTTTTGATTCAGAAGGACGAGATACAGTGATTACGTTACCTTCTTGCTCAATTTTCATATCTTGGTGGAAAGAACGAACAAGTTCGCCTTTAGGACCTTTAACAGTAACAGTGTTGTTTGCATCAACAGTAACAGTTACGTTAGCAGGTACCTCGATAATTTTTTTACCTACACGAGACATTTAGTTGCACCTCCATTCATTTATTGCTAATTACCAAACGTATGCTAGAATTTCTCCGCCAACTTGTTTAGCGCGAGCTTCTTTATCTGTTAATAAACCTTGTGAAGTTGACACTAAAGCGATACCAAGACCGTTCAATACTTTAGGTACTTCATTTGTTTTAGCATATACACGTAATCCAGGTTTAGAAATACGTTTTAAGCCAGTGATAACACGCTCGTTATCTTTACCGTATTTTAAGAAGATACGGATGATACCTTGTTTGTTGTCTTCCACGTATTCTACGTCACGTACGAAACCTTCACGCTTTAAAATTTCAGCGATCTCTTTTTTCACGTTGGAAGCTGGTACTTCTAACTTCTCGTGACGAACCATGTTCGCATTACGAATGCGAGTAAGCATATCTGCAATCGGATCAGTCATTGTCATTACATTTACCTCCTTCCCAAATTAGGGGATTACCAGCTGGCTTTTTTCACGCCAGGAATTTGTCCCTTATATGCAAGTTCTCGGAAACAAATACGGCAAAGTTTGAATTTGCGATATACTGAATGTGGACGACCACAGCGTTCACAACGTGTATACTCTTGCACTTTAAACTTTTGCTTACGTTGTTGTTTAACGATCATAGATTTTTTAGCCACGTTTTCGCCCTCCTTGTTTGATTACTTTTGGAACGGCATACCGAATTGTGTCAATAACTCGCGAGCTTCTTCGTCAGAATTCGCTGTCGTTACGATCACGATGTCCATACCGCGTACTTTTGAAACTTTATCGTAATCGATTTCTGGGAAAATTAATTGTTCCTTAACACCTAAAGTGTAGTTACCGCGACCATCGAATGCTTTTTTAGAAACACCACGGAAGTCACGTACACGAGGTAGTGAGATAGAAATTAATTTGTCCAAGAATTCATACATACGCTCACCGCGTAATGTAACTTTAGCACCGATAGGCATACCTTCACGAAGACGGAAACCTGCGATCGATTTTTTCGCTTTAGTTACTACTGGTTTTTGACCAGTGATAATTGTTAATTCTTCAACAGCTGCATCTAGCGCTTTTGAGTTTTGAACTGCATCACCAACACCCATGTTGATAACGATTTTCTCAACTTTTGGTAGTTGCATAACTGATTTATATCCAAATTTGCTCATAAGAGCAGGTGAAACTTCATTTAAATATTTTTCTTTTAGGCGGCTCATGTGTGTACCTCCCTTCTATTTATACTAATTAGTCGATTACTGCACCTGATTTTTTTGCTACACGAACTTTTTTACCGTTTTCGATTTTATAACCTACACGAGTCGGCTCGCCAGATTTAGGATCGATTAGCATTACGTTCGAAACGTGAATTGCAGCCTCTTGGCTTACAATACCACCTTGTGGATTCAATTGGTTAGGTTTAACGTGTTTTTTCACGATGTTCACACCTTCAACAAGAACGCGATCTTGTTTTGGGTAAGCTGCAAGGATTACGCCTTCTTTGCCTTTATCCTTACCAGTGATCACCTTAACCTTGTCACCTTTTTTTACATGCATGCTGTCGCACCTCCTTGATTGGCACTGTCATGAAATTAAAGAACTTCTGGAGCTAGAGAAACGATTTTCATGAAGTTGCTGTCACGTAGTTCACGTGCAACAGGTCCGAAAATACGAGTTCCGCGTGGTGATTTATCATCACGAATAATTACACAAGCATTTTCATCAAATTTGATGTACGTGCCGTCTTTACGACGAACGCCTGATTTAGTACGAACGATAACAGCTTTAACAACGTCACCCTTCTTGACAACGCCACCTGGTGTTGCTTTCTTAACTGTACAAACAACGATATCACCGATGTTAGCAGTTTTACGGCCAGAGCCACCAAGCACTTTAATTGTAAGAACTTCACGTGCACCTGAGTTGTCAGCAACTTTCATACGACTTTCTTGTTGGATCACTTAGGTTACCTCCCTTCGGAAATTGGTTGTTCCGAAATAGTTATTAAATAATAACCGCTTTTTCTACAACTTCTACTAGACGGAAACGTTTAGTAGCTGATAGCGGGCGAGTTTCCATGATACGTACGATATCACCGATTTTCGCTGTGTTTAACTCATCATGAGCTTTAAACTTTTTAGAGTATTTTACACGCTTACCATAAAGCTTGTGCTTTTTGTAAGTTTCAACTAAAACAGTTACAGTTTTGTCCATTTTATCTGAAACAACGCGGCCCGTGTAAACTTTGCGTTGATTGCGCTCAGTCATACTTGAAAACCTCCTTTATCAGTTATTTGCACTGATTTCTCTTTCACGAATAACAGTTTTCATACGCGCGATTGCTTTACGCACTTCACGAATACGAGCTGTGTTTTCTAATTGACCAGTCGCCAATTGGAAGCGAAGGTTGAAAAGCTCTTCTTTCAGTGATTTCACTTTTAATTCTATTTCAGAAGTAGCAAGGTCACGGATTTCATTAGCTTTCATTAGATTCACCACCAGTTTCTTGACGTTTTACGATCTTACATTTAACAGGAAGTTTGTGTGATGCTAAACGAAGTGCTTCACGTGCAACTTCTTCAGATACGCCAGCAATTTCGAACATTACTTTTCCTGGTTTAACTACTGCTACCCAACCTTCAGGAGAACCTTTACCAGAACCCATGCGGACTTCTAGAGGTTTTTTAGTGTAAGGTTTATGTGGGAAGATTTTAATCCAAACTTTACCGCCACGTTTCATGTAACGAGTCATCGCGATACGAGCAGATTCGATTTGACGGTTAGTAATCCAGCTAGCAGTTTGAGCTTGTAAGCCCCATTCGCCGAAAGTTACTTCTTTACCGCCTTTCGCTTCGCCACGCATGTTGCCGCGGTGTTCACGACGGTATTTAACGCGTTTAGGCAATAACATATTATTTGCCTCCTTCCACAGATTTCTTCGTAGGAAGAACTTCACCACGGTAGATCCATACTTTAACGCCTAATTTACCGTAAGTAGTATCAGCTTCTGCGTGTGCATAGTCGATGTCAGCACGTAGAGTATGAAGTGGAACAGTTCCTTCACTATAATGTTCAGCACGCGCGATATCAGCGCCACCTAAACGACCAGATACTTGTGTTTTAATTCCTTTTGCACCAGCGCGGATTGTGCGTTGGATCGCTTGCTTTTGCGCACGACGGAATGATACACGGTTTTCTAATTGACGAGCGATGTTTTCAGCTACTAGACGAGCGTCAAGATCAGCACGTTTGATTTCGATAATGTTGATGTGTACACGTTTACCAGTTAAATCGCTAAGGTATTTACGAAGGTTTTCAACTTCAGTACCACCTTTACCGATTACCATACCTGGTTTCGCAGTGTGAATTGTAATGTTTACACGGTTTGCAGCACGTTCGATTTCTACTTTAGAAACAGAAGCGTCTTTAAGAGCCGTTTCAATATATTTACGCACTTTGATGTCTTCGTGAAGTAGAGTTGCATAGTCTTTTTCAGCGTACCATTTTGACTCCCAGTCACGAATAATACCAACGCGTAGTCCTATTGGATGTACTTTTTGACCCACGGATTAACCCTCCTTCTTCTCAGATACCACTAGAGTAATGTGGCTTGTGCGTTTGTTAATTGCGCTTGCACGTCCTTGTGCACGTGGACGGAAACGTTTTAATGTTGGACCTTCGTCAACAAATACTTCAGAAACTACTAAAGAGTTGATGTCAAGATCGTAATTGTGCTCAGCGTTAGCAACTGCAGATTTTAATACTTTCTCAACGACTGGAGACGCCGCTTTTGGAGTATGACGTAAAATTGCAACTGCTTCACCAACTTGCTTACCTCGGATTAAGTCTACAACTAGACGTACTTTACGAGGAGCAATGCGTACTGTACGAGCGATAGCTTTAGCTTGTGTCATTAGGATTTACCTCCTCTCAAAATTAGCGTCTTGTTTTCTTGTCGTCTGCACCGTGACCTTTGTAAGTACGTGTCGGTGCGAACTCACCAAGTTTATGGCCTACCATATCTTCTGTTACGTATACAGGAACATGTTTACGTCCATCATATACAGCAATCGTTAAACCGATGAAGTTCGGGAAGATTGTAGAACGGCGTGACCAAGTTTTAATAACTTGTTTTTTCTCAGAAGCCTCTTGTGCTTCCACTTTTTTCATTAAGTGGTCATCAACAAAAGGTCCTTTTTTCAAGCTGCGACCCATGTAGGAACCTCCCTCCGTGATTCCACCACGGCTCTCACATAGAACCGTAGTTTAATCACTTTATTTTTTACGACTACGGATGATAAATTTATCCGATTTGTTTTTCTTCTTACGAGTTTTGTAACCAAGTGCTGGTTTACCCCAAGGAGTCATTGGTGATTTACGTCCGATTGGAGAACGTCCTTCACCACCACCGTGTGGGTGATCGTTAGGGTTCATTACAGAACCACGAACTTCTGGGCGTTTACCTAACCAACGGCTACGACCTGCTTTACCGATGTGTACAAGTTCGTGTTGTTCGTTACCAACTTGACCGATTGTAGCGCGGCAAGTAGCTAAAACTAAACGTACTTCACCAGATTGTAGACGAACGATTACGTACTTATCTTCACGACCAAGTACTTGAGCAGAAGTACCAGCTGAACGTACTAATTGTCCACCTTTACCAGGTTTTAACTCGATGTTATGGATTGTTGTACCCATTGGAATGTTTGCTAATGGTAATGCGTTACCTACTTTAATATCAGCATCTGGACCAGAAACGATTGTTTGACCAACCTCTAGACCTTTTGGTGCTAAGATGTAAGCTTTTGCTCCATCAGCGTAGTTGATTAATGCGATATTCGCAGAACGGTTTGGATCATATTCAATAGTAGCAACTTTTGCCGGAATGCCATCTTTAACACGTTTGAAATCGATAACACGGTATTGCTTCTTATGACCACCACCATGATGACGAACAGTGATTTTACCTTGGTTGTTACGACCAGCTTTGCGTTTAGTTGGTTCAAGCAATGATTTCTCAGGCTTGTTAGTTGTAATTTCCGCAAAGTCTAATGACGTCATGTTACGACGACCATTAGAGGTAGGTTTATACTTTTTAATCGCCATTGTGTTTCCCTCCTTCTTGAGTGTTCAAATCATATATCCATTAAGGATTACATTTCGAATAATTCGATTTCTTTGCTATCAGCAGTTAATTTAACAATCGCTTTACGACGTTTGTTAGTGTAACCACCGTAACGGCCAACACGCTTGAATTTACCTTTGTAGTTAAGAACGTTTACTTTCTCAACTTTTACGCCAAAGATTTCTTCTACAGCGTCTTTTACTTGAGTTTTGTTAGCGCGAGTGTCTACTTCGAAAGTATACTTTTTCTCTGCCATAAGTTCTGAAGAACGCTCAGTAATGACCGGACGTTTTAAAATATCACGTGCTTCCATTATCCAAGCACCTCCTCAACTTTTTCTACTGCAGATTTAGTGAATACAACTTTATCATGACCTAATAGATCAAGAACGTTGATTCCATTTGCAGTTAAAACTGTTACACCTGGGATGTTACGAGCAGATAATGCTACGTTTTCATCTAGGTCAGCAGTTACGAATAAAGATTTTTTCTCTAAAGAAAGATCTTTAAGAATTTTTGTGAATTCTTTTGTTTTTGGTGCTGCTAGAGTTAGAGCATCAAGAACTAAGAAGTTTTGTTCTACTACTTTAGCTGATAAAGCTGATTTAAGAGCTAAACGACGAACTTTTTTAGGTAATTTATAAGAGTAGCTACGTGGAGTAGGACCGAATACGATACCACCGCCGCGCCATTGTGGAGAACGGATAGAACCTTGACGAGCACGACCAGTTCCTTTTTGACGCCATGGTTTACGACCACCACCAGCAACCTCAGAACGGTTTTTAACCTTGTGATTACCTTGACGAAGAGAAGCACGTTGAGCTACTACAGCGTCGAATAATACTGCTTCATTTGGCTCGATTCCGAAGATCGCATCGTTTAATTCGATTTCACCAACTGAAGCACCTGTTTGACTAAGTACAGATACTTTTGTCATTCCTGTTTCCTCCTTTCCTGAAGTGATTACTTAGCTTTAATTGCAGTTTTTACTGTAACTAGAGCTTTTTTAGAACCAGGAACATTACCTTTAACAAGTAGTAAGTTACGATCTGTATCAACTTTCACGATTTCTAAGTTTTGGATTGTAACTACATTGCCACCCATTTGACCAGGTAATTTCTTTTGTTTGAATACGCGGTTCGGAGCAACTGGACCCATTGAACCAGGACGACGGTGGTAACGAGAACCGTGGGCCATTGGACCACGAGATTGACCGTGGCGTTTGATAACACCTTGGAAACCTTTACCTTTAGTAACACCTGTTACATCAATTACATCGCCTTCTGCGAAAATTTCTACTTTGACTTCTTGACCAACTTCGTATTCTTCCACGTTCACGTTGCGGAATTCACGAATGAAGCGCTTAGGAGCAGTGTTCGCTTTTGCTACGTGACCTTGTTCTGGTTTATTAGAAAGCTTAACGCGCTTATCTTCGAAACCAACTTGAATTGCTTCGTAGCCGTCTGTTTCAACAGTTTTCTTTTGAAGAACTACGTTTGGAGTAGCTTCGATAACTGTTACCGGGATTAAATCGCCGTTTTCAGCGAAAACTTGTGTCATACCAATTTTTCTACCTAAGATTCCTTTAGCCATTTGTCACACCTCCTGTAAGTTTTAAAAAGTTATATTGTTTTTACCATTAAAGTTTGATTTCGATATCAACGCCAGATGGTAAATCAAGTTTCATTAACGCATCAACAGTTTGTGGTGTTGGGTTAACGATATCGATCAGACGTTTATGCGTACGCATCTCGAATTGTTCACGAGAATCTTTATACTTGTGAACCGCACGAAGAATTGTGTACACAGACTTCTCAGTTGGAAGTGGAATCGGACCTGATACACTTGCACCTGAACGTTTTGCAGTTTCCACAATTTTCTCAGCAGACTGATCTAAAATACGGTGATCATACGCTTTTAAACGAATACGAATCTTTTGTTTTGCCATTATTTTCCCTCCTTCTCGCCTATTTTCTAGACATTCTCCACGAAAATTCTCCCACACACCGCCATGGCAAAGCGGCCGGGTGTGTCGGCAACCTCTCGCTTCATCGCAGTCAAAGACCAACATTCAACATTATATACAATAAAAAAAGAATAAGCAAGTCTTTTCGCTAAATTCTTTTAAATGTTGCAGATATTCTTAGTACTACTATTTTCTTCGCTTATTTAAGCCGTTTACTAGTATATAAAATTTTAAAACATAATGCAACACTTAAGGTTGTTATATCAACGTTTTCGGACATTTCAAACAACTTGTTAGAAGTAGTCTCTATAGTTTATAGAAACTACTTCTAACTTATAAAAAGAAAACACAGGCAATCCAGCCAAATACAATCAGGGGAATGTTAATAAAAATAAATGTCGGGACACAGGTATCCCAAATATGATGGTGCTGTCCGTCTACGTTTAAACCTGCAGTCGGTCCAAGTGTTGAATCTGAAGCTGGAGAGCCTGCATCTCCTAACGCACCTGCCGTACCAATTAAACATAGTATTGCTAAAGGACTCAATCCTAACCCTTGTGCTAAAGGAACAAATAACGTAGCAATAATAGGCACTGTTGCGAACGATGAACCAATCCCCATCGTTACAACTAAACCAACAACCAACATGATAAAGATCGCTAGACTTCTATTTCCTTGTAGAATAGTAATAGAGCTTGTAATTAAACTGTCCACATCGCCAGTAGCATTAATAACTGCTGCGAAACCATTTGCCGCAATCATTACAAACCCGATAAAGGCCATCATCTTCATTCCTTCAGATAGAATATCATCTGCCTCTTTCCATTTAAGCGCACCTGTAAAATACATGATCATAATGCCAGCGAACGAACCTACAATCATTGAATCTGTTAGTACTTGCGCACATAACGCTACAACTAATGCAAGTCCAGTAGAAAACATAACATACTTGGTGACGTTAACATTTAATGATTCCGTCTCCACATCATCCTGTCTATACTGTCGTGGCTTACGATAAATAATGAAAGCCATAATCAACCCTACCAGCATGCCTAGCACTGGGATCGCCATTGCTGCAGGAACATCACGTGAAGATACTGTCATTCCAGCCTCCGACACTTGCGTTGCCACGATATCTTGAAAAATCGCTCCAAAACCAGCAGGCACAAAACTGTAAGTACCTATTAAGCCTACAGCAATTAGGGTTGCAATTATACGTCGATCAACTTCCAACATATTTAAAATTTTTAAAATGGGAGGTATCATTAATGGAATAAAAGCAATATGAATAGGAATGACATTTTGAGATAAAATAGACATCACGAAAATAAGGAAAAAAATTAAGACCTTCACTAACCCTTTTCTATTACTTTCTCCGTTGAGGATGTTTAACATTCCAGCAATCATTAATTCTGGTATTCCTGTTTTGGCAATGGCAATAGCAAAACCACCAAGAAGACCATAGCTTAAAGCAATTGTTGCTCCTGCCCCTAACCCTTCTGTAAAGGATTGGACGGTTGCTTCAATGCCCATCCCACTTGTCAGGCCACCAACAAAGGCTCCTAAAACTAAGGAAAGAACCACATTAATTCGGAGTAAGCTTAATATTAACATAACGGCTACCGCCATTATAACTGCATTCATAACCACACTTCACTTTCACTTGCTAAATTACTAACATGTTAAACTTTATTATTCTGATAATTGAAAGTCAAGGATTTTCACGGTTTCAAAATAAAAACAGTGTGAAATAGAATCATCACACTGTTTTGAGTTTCTCATTATTAAATTGTTACAATGATTCTCGTACCACTTTTTTATAGTACCCTACCGAAAGGATGGCGAAAATTGTATATAAAGCGATATAACAGCACATCGCAATCCATAATGGGGCCGTTAACTCGGTGCCAAATAAGAACCAACCTGATTTAACAGCAAAATAGCTATGCAGTAAGCCAATAACTAATGGAACACCAAAATTAAACGCTTGCTTCATATATATGCCCTTCATTATATCTCTTTCTGCAAAACCAATTTTTCTTAGGATCGTATAGGAACCACGCTCTTCCTCTGCCTCTGACATTTGTTTGAAGTATAGAATACTACCAGTCGTCATTAAAAATGCTAATCCTAAAAATGCTGTTGTAAAGATTGTAAGACCTAATGACTCAATATTATCTTTACGTTTCCCTTCATAAGATGATTGAGTATATTGCTGTGTCTCACCTTCAGGTTCTGTAGCCGTAACAACACCCGCATTAGTTTGAATATATAGTTCCTCTGCTCTTTCTAACTCCTCTTTTGACTTTAAAGTAATGGTTGTTTGTTGGTGCCAAGGATAAAACTCTGATTGTGTAGATAATTTTGTAAACATATCATCTGTCACAACAAAGATTGGGCCGCCACCACCAGCTGTTACAACACCACTAATAATACTTTTATCATGAACTTCTACAACGTGAAATGTTTCCTTCAGCTCCCCTGCCGTTACATTTAAGTCATGATCCTTCTCTAAGGGGAACATCTCGGCCATATACCCTCCATAGTTTGTTAAAATAACATCGTTACCTGTTAATGAGGCTTCTGGAACACTTTGCTGATAATCCGAAAGTGGGATGGTATAAATGGTTCCTTCCATTGTATATAAAGGATTATCCTTTTGCTTTTTAGACATTAATTGACCTACCGAAGCTGTTACACCTTGTAAACGATAATCTACTTTATCATAGGCAATGTTATTGTTCTCTAACTCATCTAAAAATTGAGTACCTTGCCCATCAAGCAGAATGAAATCACCTGGTACTTGGCTATATGCAGATGCCTCTGACGAATAGTAGGCGATATAGGATAAAGTCGTTACACCTAGCGATACACCAGTTAACACGGTGATAAGTGTTAAAGACTTTGCGTTACTCTTCATACGATGCATAATTGGCGTTAATGCTAGTACATCTCGAATTGATAGATGCCCTTTTTTCTTTAAACGAATCGTATTCATAATAAATGCGACTGAGAAACGAAAGACAAGGAATGTCCCGCCTATTGTAGTAGCTAATATGATAATCATATTGATAAATAGGTTACCTGCAGATTCAATATCAAATAACTTTGTTGACGCATAGTAGCCATAAACAATCAGGACAAGCCCGATAAAGCCAATTGCCATTTGTAATGCACTAAAACGTCTTACACGCTCGTCTGCTTGTTTGGCTGCGCTAAATAATGATAATAATGAAACGTGATGGATCATCCAAGCCATCTGTACAAGGACAATGATTAAAAGAATGGTAAAGACAATCATTGACTGCTGTAATGCCTGTGTACTAAACGTCATAGTTACAAGCGCTTCTTTTTCAAGTACACGTAATAAAATCATCGCAAATACACGAGAGCTAAAGAAACCAGCAAGCATTCCTAAAATAACAGCCCCAACAAATAATAAAATGTTTTCGATTGCTAATAAACGGACAATCAATCCCTTTGTCATGCCTATCAATTGGTACAAGCCGATTTCCTTGCTACGTCGCTTCATAAATAAGTGATTTGCATATAGGACGAAGAACAAAACGATAAAATATAGAATATAAGTTGCTGCCTTAAATCCTGCTGTGGCCGTTCCGCTCATTTGAACAGCGTCCCATACTTCAGAATTATTTTGCAATGTTACAAAGGAAAAATATAAAGTAACACTAAAAATAAGTGCAAAAAAATATAGATAGTAGTGCTTCATATTTTTCTTCATACTCTTTAGCACTAACTTACTAAGACTCATAACCATCACCGCCTAGCACACCTTGAGTATGCATGATTTCCTGAAAGAAAGCCTGTCTTGTTTTATCGCCTTTATATAGCTCACTATAAATATGACCGTCTTTTAAAAATAAAACACGTGTACAGAAGCTTGCAGCGACAGCATCATGCGTAACCATCATGATTGTCGCTTCTTTTGTCTCATTAATGTTTTGTAGATTTTGGAGCAAGGCTGTGGCTGATTTTGAATCTAATGCACCAGTAGGCTCGTCAGCAAACACTAACGATGGATTCGTAATAAGTGCACGGGCAGCAGATGTACGCTGTTTTTGCCCACCTGATATTTCATTAGGATATTTATTTAAAATTTCAGTGATACCTAGTAAGGATGTGAGTTCCTTCACTCGACTTTCTGCAACAGCTTTCGGTAACTTACTGATCGCTAACGGTAGAAGAATATTCTCCTTTACTGTTAAAGTGTCCAGTAAATTATAATCTTGAAAAATGAAACCAAGCTGCTCTCGACGGAAGTTCGCTAAAGCCTTTTCTTTCATACCACGCAAATTATGACCGTTTATTTCAATAACACCTTCTGTCGCAAAGTCAATTGAGCATAAGACGTTTAAAAGTGTTGTTTTCCCAGAGCCAGAAGGACCCATAATCCCTACGAACTCACCTTTATTCACTTCTAAATCAATACCCTTTAATACTTCTTGAGCGGTTGATTTTTTACCATATACTTTCTTTATCTTACGACCAATTAAAACTGTCACTTGATAGCGCCCCTTTCTATATTCCAAGTGTACCCTGTCACATCTGAACATTCGTGCGTTTTACATGACAATATAAAAAGGTAGGTGACATTTTCGTCATCTACCTGTTAGTTTGATATATTCATTTTGTAATGGGAAACGCAACGTAAATAATGAGCCTTCCCCAACACTCGATTGAACATTAATACGAATACCAATTTTCTGGGCTACATTATACGCTAAATAAAGACCCATTCCTGTAGATTGTGAGGATTCTCTTCCTGCTGTTCCTGTATACGATTTTTGAAAAATTCTAGGTAGATCTTCCAAGGGTATTCCAATACCTACATCTTTAATATGTAATAAAGTGGCTCCGGTTGGGTCAAGTTCAGTAAAGATCGTTATTTCAGAACTTGCTGGACTATACTTGATGGCATTTGAGAGTATTTGTCGAACAATAAACGCCAGCCATTTAGGATCCGTTGTAACCGACTCTGTGAGCTCATCGACTTCAAAGCCAATCCCCTTTTCAATACACCATGCTTGCAAATCCCTGATTTCTTTATATACGATCGGTTTCAGTTCAACTTTATTTAAATAATTATCCTTTTCAATTGAGGCTAACCTTGTTAGATGCAGCTGTTGGTCAACCAAAAGATGTAACCTCAGCCATTCATTCTCTAATTTTCGACGCAGTTGTAAGTCTTCAACATGTTCTAACATTAAATTAATGGTTGTTAAAGGTGCCTTTACTTCATGAACCCATGCCAATAACTCATCTGAATACTCTTGTAGCTGCACTTTAGCTTGATTTAATTCCCTGTTCTTCTCATCAAGGATATCTTCAACTTTTCGAAAGCATACATCCTGAAAAGGAGTTAAAGCAAGTCCGCCTTTATGTGCATCATCAAGATGGCTATCCATATTTCCCAGGAAATCTTTTAATTTCCCAACTTCAAAAATATAACGCCACATCAAAAAAAGTGAAAAGCTAACAAGCAAACTAACGTTAACATACCAAATGGAGACACTATTTAAACCAACATCTAGAAGAAATAACATATTTAACATTACAATAATGAAGATAAAAAAGCCTATCCATGCAATGCGTTCTCTAATAAATAATATCAAATTACTCACATCCCTTGGCTCACTGCCATATACCCCAGGCCTTTTTTCGTTTGTATCACATCACGTAAACCAATATCCTCTAACTTTGTACGTAATCGATTAACATTTACCGACAAAGTATTATCGTTTACAAAACGTTCATCATCCCACAGTTTTCTCATTAACTCATCTCTCGAAACAATATGATTAGCATTTTCTACTAAAATCCGTAATATAAAGAGCTCATTTTTAGTTAATGAAGCGATA
Source organism: Lysinibacillus sp. FSL M8-0134 (assembly GCF_038069745.1). Classification (NCBI taxonomy): domain Bacteria; kingdom Bacillati; phylum Bacillota; class Bacilli; order Caryophanales; family Bacillaceae; genus Lysinibacillus; species Lysinibacillus sp. FSL M8-0134. The sequence continues at coordinate 399,408 of NZ_JBBPAJ010000002.1, forward strand.
CTCCCGTCATACATAATTTCACTTCTAGCATAATCAATAACAGCATCATTAAAACGTGTGACGTCCATTTTATCATCAACATAGTCATATGTTCTTCGCAATATAGCCTGTGCTTTTGCAAGTAACACTTCCATATGAAAGGGCTTTTGTATAAAATCATCTGCCCCCATTTGCATGGCCATTACCATATCCATAGGATGATCTCGGGAAGATAGAAAAAGAATTGGTACTTTTGAAAGATGACGGATTTCTCGACACCAGTGAAAGCCGTCAAAGGCAGGCAATTGAATATCGATTATCACAAGATGAGGCTTCTCCTCTATAAAATCATCCATTACTTTTTGAAAATTTTTAGGTCCGAAAACATGTAATGACCACTGCGCAAACCGTTCTTGAATCATCCTAAAAATAGAAGGATCATCTTCAATCAGCAATATTTTCATTTCCATATTCAAAACGCCTTTCTTTTTAAATATTTTTTCTAAATGACATGCTAACAACTATATACACATAAACTAATAAAAACCTTATTTTCCCTTTATTTTAACACAAAAAAACCAATCTGTAGGCGTCCCTACAGATTGGTTTGAAATTAGCATAAGCTAAAATTATTTTTGGATAGAAGCAACTACGCCAGCGCCTACAGTACGGCCACCCTCACGGATAGAGAATTTAGTACCTTCTTCTAGAGCGATTGGAGCGATAAGTTCAACTGTCATTTCGATGTTATCACCAGGCATTACCATTTCAACGCCTTCTGGTAAGTTACAGATACCTGTTACGTCAGTTGTACGGAAGTAGAACTGAGGACGGTAGTTAGAGAAGAATGGAGTATGACGGCCACCCTCTTCTTTTGATAAAACGTAAACTTCAGCTTTGAAGTTAGTGTGTGGAGTGATTGAACCTGGTTTAGCTAATACTTGACCACGTTGGATTTCTTCACGAGCTACACCACGAAGTAAAGCACCGATGTTGTCTCCAGCTTCAGCATAGTCTAATAATTTACGGAACATTTCTACACCAGTTACAGTAGTAGATTTAGCTTCTTCAGCAATACCGATGATTTCAACTACGTCACCAACTTTAACTTGACCACGTTCAACACGGCCAGTTGCAACTGTACCACGACCAGTGATAGAGAATACGTCCTCTACTGGCATCATGAATGGTTTGTCAGTTTGACGTTCTGGAGTTGGGATGTAAGAATCTACAGCGTCCATTAATTCAACGATTTTTTCTTCCCATTCTGGTTCACCTTCAAGAGCTTTAAGAGCAGAACCTTTGATTACAGGAATATCGTCACCTGGGAAGTCATATTCAGATAGTAGGTCACGGATTTCCATTTCTACTAATTCTAATAATTCTTCGTCGTCAACCATATCACATTTGTTCATGAATACTACTAAGTATGGAACACCTACTTGACGAGATAAAAGGATGTGTTCACGAGTTTGTGGCATTGGGCCATCAGCAGCAGATACTACTAAGATACCGCCGTCCATTTGAGCAGCACCAGTGATCATGTTTTTAACATAGTCAGCGTGTCCTGGGCAGTCAACGTGTGCATAGTGACGAGTAGCAGTTTCGTATTCTACGTGAGAAGTATTGATTGTGATACCACGCTCTTTTTCTTCTGGAGCGTTATCGATGTCAGCGTAAGATTTAGCTGTACCACCCATTTTTTTAGAAAGAACTGTAGCGATTGCAGCAGTTAAAGTAGTTTTACCATGGTCAACGTGTCCGATTGTACCAATGTTAGCATGCGTTTTAGAACGGTCAAATTTTTCTTTAGCCATTAGAGATTGCCTCCTCAAAATTGTATGTTTTAGATTTAAAATTTATAGAATGAATGCTGATAGAGAACGGGCCCATCCCCTATCCTGCAATCATAGCTTACAAATTAGTTATACTTTATGCAAGATGAAATTTCAATTATTCACCTTTATTTTTTTTGATGATCTCTTCAGAGATTGATTTAGGTACTTCTTCATAATGATCGAATACCATTGAGAATACACCACGACCTTGCGTTGCAGAACGTAAAGTTGTTGCATATCCAAACATTTCTGAAAGTGGAACCATCGCACGAACAACTTGAGCGTTACCGCGAGCTTCCATACCTTCTACGCGGCCACGGCGAGAAGTGATGTTACCCATGATATCACCAAGATATTCTTCAGGAATTACAACTTCAACTTTCATCATTGGCTCTAAAAGAACTGGGCTACATTTTGATGCAGCAGCTTTAAGTGCCATAGATGCAGCGATTTTAAATGCCATTTCGTTTGAGTCAACATCATGGTATGAACCATCGAATAATTTCGCTTTGATGTCGATTAATGGATAACCAGCGATTACACCGCGGTCAAGCGAGTCACGAAGACCTGCTTCAACAGCTGGAATATATTCACGTGGAACTACACCACCAACGATAGCATTTTCGAATTCAAAGCCTTTACCCTCTTCGTTTGGAGAGAACTCGATCCATACGTCACCGTATTGACCACGACCACCAGATTGACGAGTAAATTTACCTTGAACTTGAGCAGAGCCACGGAATGTTTCACGGTAAGATACCATTGGAGCACCAACGTTAGCTTCTACTTTAAATTCACGACGCATACGGTCAACTAAGATATCAAGGTGAAGCTCACCCATACCTGAGATGATTGTTTGACCAGTTTCTTGGTCTGTATGTGCACGGAATGTTGGATCTTCTTCTTGTAGCTTTTGTAAAGCTTGACCCATTTTATCTTGGTCAGCTTTAGATTTAGGTTCTACAGAAAGAGAGATAACTGGCTCTGGGAACTCCATAGACTCAAGGATAACAAGGTTTTTCTCTTCACAAAGAGTGTCACCAGTTGTTGTATCTTTAAGACCTACAGCAGCTGCGATATCACCAGCGAATACTTTTGAAATCTCTTCACGGCTGTTTGCGTGCATTTGTAGGATACGACCTACGCGCTCACGTTTACCTTTTGAAGAGTTTTGTACGTATGAACCTGATTCAAGAACACCAGAGTACACACGGAAGAACGTTAATTTACCTACGAATGGGTCAGTCATAACTTTAAATGCTAAAGCTGCGAATGGCGCCTCGTCTGAAGATGGACGTTCAGTTTCATCACCATCTGGAGTTGTACCTTTAATAGCAGGTACATCAACTGGAGATGGTAAGTAGTCGATAACTGCATCAAGCATTTTACGAACACCTTTGTGTTTGAATGCTGTACCACAGATTACTGGATAGAATTCTACTGCGATTGTCGCTTTACGGATAGCCGCTTTAAGCTCTTCTTTAGTAATTTCTTCACCAGCAAAGTATTTTTCCATGATTTCTTCATTAACTTCAGCGATTGCTTCGATTAACTTTTCACGGTACTCATCTGCTTGAGCTTGATATTCTTCAGGAATTGGTTGACCTTCACGTAATGCTGTACCTTCTTCGTTATCGTAGTAAGTTACATCCATTTCTACTAAGTCAATAATTGCTTTGAATTCATCTTCCGCACCAATTGGTAATTGGATTGGATGAGCATTTGCTTGTAAACGCTCGTGTAAAGTACCTACAGAATATAGGAAGTCTGCACCCATTTTATCCATTTTGTTAATGAATACGATACGTGGTACACCGTAAGTTGTAGCTTGACGCCATACAGTTTCTGTTTGAGGTTCAACACCAGATTGAGCATCAAGTACAGTTACTGCGCCGTCAAGTACACGTAAAGAACGTTCTACTTCTACAGTGAAGTCTACGTGTCCAGGAGTATCGATGATGTTTACGCGGTTGCCTTTCCATTGAGCTGTTGTCGCAGCAGAAGTGATTGTGATACCACGTTCTTGCTCTTGCTCCATCCAGTCCATTTGAGAAGCGCCTTCATGAGTTTCACCGATTTTGTGAATCTTACCTGTGTAATAAAGGATACGCTCAGTTGTTGTTGTTTTACCAGCATCAATGTGAGCCATGATCCCAATATTACGAGTATTCTCTAGAGAGAATTCGCGTTTCATTAGGTATTTCTCCTTCCATATTGGGCTTATGCTATGTTTAGATTACCAACGGTAGTGAGCGAATGCTTTGTTCGCTTCTGCCATTTTGTGCATATCTTCACGTTTTTTAACTGATGCACCAGTGTTGTTAGAAGCATCAAGAATTTCGTTAGCTAAACGCTCTTCCATAGTTTTTTCACCACGAAGACGAGAATAGTTAACTAGGTAGCGAAGACCTAAAGTTGTACGACGTTCTGGGCGTACTTCAACTGGTACTTGGTAGTTAGAACCACCAACACGGCGAGCACGTACTTCAAGAACTGGCATTACGTTATTTAGAGCAGCTTCGAATACTTCGATTGGATCTTGACCAGAACGTTCTTTAACTAGTTCGAACGCACCGTATAAAATCTTTTGAGAAGTACCTCTTTTACCATCAATCATCATTTTATTGATTAAACGAGTTACTAGTTTTGAATTATAAATTGGATCTGGTAACACGTCACGTTTGGAAACAGGACCTTTACGAGGCATGTGTTTTCCTCCTTTCATTGAGTAAATAACTTATATATTTTATATTATTTTTTTTCTTTAGGGCGTTTTGTACCGTATAGAGAACGTGATTGCATACGACCGTTTACACCAGCAGTATCAAGAGCACCACGAACGATATGGTAACGAACACCCGGTAAGTCTTTTACACGACCGCCACGGATAAGAACAACACTGTGCTCTTGTAAGTTATGGCCTTCACCAGGAATGTACGCAGTAACCTCGATTTGGTTAGTTAAACGTACACGAGCGTATTTACGTAACGCTGAGTTTGGTTTTTTAGGCGTCATTGTACCTACACGAGTACAAACACCACGTTTTTGTGGAGATTTAACATCAGTTAAAGATTTTTTAAATGAGTTATATCCTTTGTTTAACGCTGGTGAATTTGATTTCGTGATTTTAGATTTACGAGGCTTACGTACCAATTGGTTAATTGTAGGCATCGATTTTTCCTCCCTTCATTCCTTCTTTTTTTAATACCACACATCCAGGTGGTTCATTTTTCGGGTAAAAACAAAGTCTTTGTGCTTTTTACACAAAAACTACTCTACAGTAATCGCAACTACTGCAGCTCCAACATGGATTCCACAGGCCTTGCCCAGTTCCTTTTTGGACTCAACAAGAATAACTGGTATACCGATTTCTCTCGCGAAAGATATGGCCGAATCGGTTACCCAATTGTCTGCATCAAGTGCCACAAAAAGTTCTTTCACTGAACCAGCTTGCATTGCTTTTACTGCTTGCTTTGTACCTATGATTGTTTGACTAGCCCTTACTTTATCATAAGACATTTTCATATCCTCCGAAGTACAGACAGTTAACTATCAACCTTCAATATATTATCATTACCAGATTACACTGTCAACCAATATCTTTAAAAAGTCCGAAGAGATGATGAAAATACATCTCTTCGGCCCTATTTTAATGTTTATTCAGCAGAAACGACTTCTGTGTCAAGCTCATCTTTTTCGATGCGGATTTGACGATAACGTTGCATACCAGTACCTGCTGGAACAAGCTTACCGATAATTACGTTCTCTTTTAATCCAAGAAGCTCATCACGTTTACCCTTAATTGCTGCATCTGTTAACACACGAGTTGTTTCTTGGAATGATGCAGCAGATAAGAATGACTCTGTTTCAAGAGAAGCTTTTGTAATACCAAGGATCACTGGACGACAAGTTGCAGGGTTTTTGCCATTCATCACAGCATCTGCATTTGCCTCTGAGAATTGGTGGATATCTAGTAATGAACCTGGTAGTAATTCTGTATCACCAGCTTCAATTACACGAACTTTACGAAGCATTTGGCGAACCATTACCTCAATGTGTTTATCCCCAATTTCTACCCCTTGCATACGGTATACTTTTTGAACTTCTTTTAATAAATATTCTTGAACAGTTGAAACGTCTTTGACTTTTAGCAATTGTTTTGGATCGATAGAACCCTCTGTTAAAACTTGACCACGTTCTACATTATCACCTTCGATAACTTTTAGACGTGCATTATAAGGTGCTTGGTATTTACGAGTTTCTACGTCACCTTGAATAGTAATTTCTTTTAAGCCTTCACGAATTTCTGTGATATCTGAAACAGTACCAGCAATTTCTGAGATAACAGATTGACCTTTTGGATTACGTGCTTCAAAGATCTCTTGGATACGTGGAAGACCTTGTGTAATATCATCTCCGGCAACCCCACCTGTATGGAATGTACGCATTGTTAATTGTGTACCTGGTTCACCGATTGATTGAGCTGCAATAATACCAACTGCTTCCCCAACTTCAACCTTTTCACCTGTTGCCAAGTTCATGCCGTAACATTTTTTACATACGCCATGTTTTGTATTACATGTAAATGCTGAACGGATTGTCACTTCTTCAATACCAGCCTCGATAACTGCACGAGCGATATCTTGGTCGATTAATCCGTCTTTTTCTAGAATCACTTCACCAGTTTCAGGATGGAAGATTGTTTTCTTCGTATGACGACCAACAATACGCTCATCAAGAGCCTCAATTAATTCAGTGCCTTCCATTAATGCGCCAATTGTTAAACCGCGGTCAGTACCACAGTCATCTTCACGCACAATAACATCCTGTGCAACGTCAACAAGACGACGAGTTAAGTAACCTGAATCGGCAGTTTTTAGGGCAGTATCGGCAAGACCTTTACGAGCACCGTGAGTAGAGATGAAGTACTCTAATACTGTTAAACCTTCACGGAATGAAGATTTAATTGGAAGTTCGATGATACGACCAGCCGGGTTGGCCATCAGTCCACGCATACCAGCTAACTGAGTAAAGTTAGATGCGTTACCACGGGCACCTGAATCAGACATCATGAAGATTGGGTTTGTTTTCTCAAGTGATTTCATCAGCTTCGCTTGAATTTCATCTTTCGCAGCACTCCAACTTGAGATTACACGATCATAACGCTCATCTTCTGTGATGAAACCACGACGGAATTGCGCTTGAACTTTATCCACTTTTTCTTGAGCTTCAGCTAAAATTTCACCTTTATCTGGTAATACCACGATATCAGATACACCTACTGTAATACCAGCACGTGTTGAATATTTGAATCCTAGGTTTTTCATGCGGTCAAGCATTTTAGATGTTTCAGTAATGTGGAAACGTTTAAATACTTCTGCAATGATATTACCTAAGAATTTTTTACGGAATGGATTTACAACTGGTACAGATGCAAAATATTTACGTAATACAGCTGTACGTTGTGCATCGATTTTCCCTTTTTCATCAAGATTTTTGTAAGCATTATCTGATTCAAGCTCTTTTAGCGTTTCTTCGTCAATTGTTAAATTAGCGAAGTATTTTTCAGGTGTTTCATGCTCTAAGTTGAAATCAGTTGGCTCATTGATGTACGGGAATGACTCAGGCAATATTTCATTAAAGATAACTTTACCAACAGTTGTTAATAAGAACATATTATTTTGTTCTTCTGTGAATGTTGGGTTATTTAACGAACTTGCTTTAATAGCGATACGTGTATGCAAATGTACATGACCTGTGTCATAGGCAATTAACACTTCATTTGGACCATAGAATACAGTACCTTCACCACGAGCACCTTCACGTTCAAGTGTTAAGTAGTAGTTACCTAATACCATATCTTGAGATGGTGTTACAACAGGTTTACCGTCTTTTGGATTCAGGATGTTTTGCGCAGCAAGCATTAGAAGACGAGCTTCAGCTTGTGCTTCAGCTGATAACGGTACGTGAACCGCCATTTGGTCACCATCGAAGTCAGCGTTATAAGCTGTACATACTAATGGGTGAAGACGGATCGCACGGCCTTCAACTAGTGTTGGTTCAAATGCTTGAATACCAAGACGGTGAAGCGTTGGTGCACGGTTTAGTAGTACTGGATGCTCACGGATAACATCTTCTAAAACGTCCCATACGTCGTTGTTTAAACGTTCGATTTTACGTTTAGCAGATTTAATGTTATGTGCAAGACCACGTTCTACTAGCTCTTTCATTACGAATGGCTTGAATAATTCGATCGCCATTTCTTTCGGTAAACCACATTGGTACATTTTTAAGTTTGGACCTACTACGATAACGGAACGACCAGAATAGTCAACACGTTTACCAAGTAAGTTTTGACGGAAACGACCTTGTTTACCTTTCAACATATGTGAAAGTGATTTTAATGGGCGATTACCTGGACCAGTTACAGGACGTCCACGACGACCATTATCAATTAGTGCGTCAACAGCTTCTTGTAACATACGTTTTTCGTTTTGTACGATGATGCTTGGAGCACCTAAATCTAATAAACGTTTTAAACGGTTATTACGGTTAATTACACGACGGTATAAATCGTTTAAATCTGAAGTTGCAAAACGTCCACCATCTAATTGCACCATTGGACGAAGCTCTGGTGGAATAACAGGTAGTACATCTAAAATCATCCATTCAGGTGAGTTACCTGAGTTACGGAAAGATTCGACAACTTCAAGACGTTTGATCGCACGAGTACGTCTTTGACCTTGTGCAGACTTTAACTCTTCTTTTAAAGATTGTGTTTCATCTTCTAGGTCAATTTTGCCTAATAATTTTTTGATTGCTTCTGCACCCATTGAAGCTTCGAATGTGTTTCCGAATTTTTCACGGTATGCACGGTACTCTTTTTCAGAAAGTAATTGCTTGCTTTCTAAATTTGTAGCACCTGGTTCAATCACAACGTATGATGCAAAATAAATAACTTCTTCTAATGCACGTGGTGACATATCTAAAATTAGACCCATACGGCTAGGAATACCTTTGAAGTACCAGATGTGAGAAACTGGTGCTGCTAATTCGATGTGTCCCATACGTTCACGACGAACTTTAGCGCGTGTTACTTCAACACCACAACGATCACAAACAACGCCTTTATAACGTACACGTTTATATTTACCACAATGACATTCCCAGTCCTTAGTTGGACCAAAAATACGCTCACAGAATAAACCATCTTTTTCTGGTTTTAATGTACGGTAGTTAATAGTTTCAGGTTTTTTAACCTCACCATATGACCAAGAACGAATCTTGTCAGGAGATGCTAAACCAATTTTCATATATTCAAATTCATTAACGTCTATCAAGGAGCCTACCTCCCTCTAGTATAGGTCTTTATAAAGACTCTTTTACGCAGCTCGATAATCGTTTGCAAAGAATTGCCTCTTTGGCAAAGGATTAGAAATAGAATGATTTATTAAAAGAAAAAGCCAGGCAGGGCGTTAAATCCTGCCCGGCTAATTTGAAAAATAAGTTTGACCTATTCACAACTGTGAATTTGGTTTTCCATTATTCAAAAGACTCTACTGGCTCTTCTTCTGTATCTGGCTGTGGTGCAATGTTAAGTGCGTCAGCTGGTTGAAGATCGTCTTCTTCATCTAGATCACGAAGTTCTACTTCTTCATCATTAACTGTTAACATCTTAACATCCATACCAAGAGATTGAAGTTCTTTAATCAATACTTTGAATGATTCTGGAACGCCTGGCTCTGGTACACTTTCACCTTTAACGATGGCTTCATAAGTTTTCACACGACCAACAACGTCATCGGATTTAACTGTTAAAATTTCTTGAAGTGTATAAGCAGCACCATATGCTTCAAGTGCCCATACTTCCATCTCACCAAAACGTTGTCCACCAAATTGCGCTTTACCACCAAGTGGCTGTTGCGTAACTAGTGAGTAAGGACCAGTTGAACGTGCATGAAGTTTATCGTCAACCATGTGAGCAAGTTTGATCATGTACATGATCCCAACTGATACACGGTTATCGAATGGTTCACCTGAACGTCCATCATACAGGATTGTTTTACCATCACGGTTCATACCTGCTTCTTCCATCGTTTCCCAAACATCTTCTTCATTGGCACCATCAAATACTGGTGTAGCCATATGAACGCCAAGGTAACGAGAAGCCATACCTAAGTGCAACTCTAAAACTTGTCCGATATTCATACGAGAAGGTACACCAAGTGGATTTAACATAATATCAACAGGCGTGCCATCTGGCATGAATGGCATATCTTCCTCTGGTAAGATACGCGAGATAACCCCTTTGTTACCATGGCGTCCGGCCATTTTGTCACCAACGCGGATTTTACGTTTTTGAACAATATAAGCACGAACTAATTGGTTAACACCTGGTGGTAATTCATCGCCATCTTCACGGTTAAATACTTTAACGTCAAGAATGATACCGCCAGCACCGTGTGGTACACGTAATGAAGTATCACGAACCTCACGAGCTTTTTCACCGAAGATTGCGTGTAGTAAGCGTTCTTCAGCTGTTAATTCTGTAACCCCTTTAGGCGTTACTTTCCCTACTAGAATATCACCATCACGTACTTCTGCACCGATGCGGATGATACCACGTTCGTCTAGGTTACGAAGTGCATCTTCCCCAACGTTAGGAATATCGCGAGTGATTTCTTCAGGTCCAAGCTTTGTATCACGAGACTCTGATTCATATTCTTCAATATGAACAGATGTATAGACATCGTCTTTTACAAGGCGCTCACTCATAATGACAGCATCCTCATAGTTAAAGCCGTTCCATGTCATGAATGCAACTAATACGTTACGTCCAAGAGCTAGTTCGCCTTTTTCCATTGAAGGGCCATCTGCTAAAATGTCACGTGGTTTCACACGCTCGCCTACTTTTACAAGTGGACGTTGGTTATATGAAGTACCTTGGTTTGAACGAATGAACTTTTGTAATTTATATTTCGTTAAATCGCCTTTAACCTCTTTACCGTCTACGACTTCAATGCGGCGAACATGGATAGAGCGAGCTTCAACGTGCTCAACAATACCATCATATTTTGCTACTACAGCTGCACCTGAATCACGCGCATCAACATGTTCCATCCCAGTACCAACGAATGGTGCTTCTGGGTTAAGAAGTGGAACTGCTTGACGTTGCATGTTGGCACCCATAAGTGCACGGTTCGAGTCATCGTTTTCTAAGAATGGGATACATGCAGTCGCTGCAGAAACTACTTGTTTAGGAGAAACGTCCATGTAGTCCATTTGAGCTTTATTGAATACTGTATTATCCCCACGGAAACGACCTACTACTTCGTCGTTAGCAAAAGTACCGTCTGGATTTAACGGAGAGTTTGCTTGTGCTACGTAGTAGTTATCTTCTTCATCAGCTGTTAAGTAATCAATTTGGTCCGTTACTCGACCTGTTTCATGGTCAATACGACGATATGGTGTTTCGATGAAACCAAATTTATTTACTTTGGCAAATGAAGATAATGAGTTGATTAACCCAATGTTTGGACCCTCTGGTGTCTCGATTGGACACATACGACCATAGTGAGAGTAGTGAACGTCACGTACTTCGAAACCAGCACGTTCCCGTGTTAAACCACCAGGTCCTAATGCAGATAAACGACGTTTATGTGTTAACTCTGCTAATGGGTTTGTTTGGTCCATGAATTGTGATAATTGAGAACTTCCGAAGAATTCTTTAATTGACGCAATTACAGGACGAATATTAATTAATTGCTGTGGTACGATCGCAGCTGTGTCGTTAATTGACATACGCTCACGTACAACACGCTCCATACGAGATAAACCAATACGGAACTGATTTTGTAGTAACTCACCAACAGAACGTAGGCGACGGTTACCTAAGTGGTCAATATCATCTGTAGCTCCTACTTGGTAAAGTAAGTTGAAGAAATAACTTACTGAAGCTAAAACGTCAGCAGGTGTAATATTCTTCACTTCTTCATCAATGTACGCATTACTAATGATATTAATTTCTTTTTGCGCTTCATCTTTTGGTGCATAAATCTTAATAGATTGGATGGTTACATCATCCTCAAGTACACCACCAACTTGTGATAAAGTGCGGAAACCGATACCTTTCGATGAATCTTCAAGGTAAGGTAGGATTTTATCTAAAGTACGACGATCAAGTACAGTACCTTTTTCTACTAAAATTTCGCCTGTTTCTGGATCTACAAGCGTTTCAGCAATCGTTTGGTTAAATAAACGATTCTTAATATGAAGCTTTTTATTCATTTTGTAGCGACCAACATTCGCTAGATCATAACGTTTAGCATCAAAGAAACGAGAGTATAATAAGCTCTTCGCGCTCTCTACTGTTGGTGGCTCACCTGGACGTAAACGTTCATAGATTTCTAAAAGTGCCTTTTCAGTACTTTCAGAGTTATCTTTTTCTAACGTATTACGTAAATACTCGTTATCACCGATAATATCGATAATCTCTTGGTCTGAACCGAAACCTAACGCACGAAGTAACACTGTTACTGGTAGCTTACGAGTACGATCGATACGCACATATACTACGTCTTTTGCATCTGTTTCGTACTCTAACCACGCACCGCGGTTTGGAATAACTGTAGCGCCAAAACCTTTTTTACCGTTTTTATCAGTTTTATCATGGAAATACACACTTGGTGAACGAACTAATTGTGAAACGATAACACGTTCAGCACCATTGATAATGAACGTACCTGTTTCAGTCATTAATGGGAAGTCACCCATGAAGACATCTTGTTCTTTCACTTCGTCTGTTTCTTTGTTGTAAAGACGTACTTTCACACGTAATGGAGCTGCGTAAGTAACATCTCGCTCTTTACATTCATCAACATCATATTTAGGCTCACCTAATGAATAATCGATGAATTCTAATGAAAGATTACCTGTAAAGTCCTCGATCGGCGAAATGTCACGGAACATTTCACGTAAACCTTCTTCAAGGAACCACTCGTAAGACGCCGTTTGAATCTCAATCAGATTTGGAAGCTCAAGCACCTCTTTAATACGCGCAAAGCTTCTACGCTGGCGGTGTTGTCCGTACTGAACTAGTTGACCTGTCAACTCATTCACCCCTCAATAAAGCGATATTAGGTCTTTGCAAAATCATACAAATAGTGTATGATTTCGAAAGACAAAAAGAAAACGAGTCTTCAAAAAGATCTCATTTTCGGTTAACTAAACTTATCTTGGCAAGTATACCCACATTAAAACAAAATTATACAAAAAGGGCATACGACCTCAAAATAATATTTTTGCATTGTATCATATTATCATAGCCGATTTGTCAAGTCAATAAATTATACATATTTCATTTATTTTTTTGCACGTACTATCCAGTATCCTTTTTTCTTCTCAACAACATCGACTTCTGAAAATTTTCCTTCCAAGTAACTCACTGTCGATGGCGCTCCCTGTTTCTTCTGGATTACTACCCAAAGCTCACCTGAAGACACTAGTCGATCATAAGCTCCATCGTAAAAGCGGAAAATCGTTTCCTTCCCCGCACGAATTGGTGGATTCGTTAAGATAGCTGCTGCTTCCACATCGTTATCAACCATCGATAGGCCGTCACTCACAAATATTCGCACATTTTGAACACCGTTCACTTGCGCATTTTTTTGCGAAAGCGCAACTGCACGTTCGTTTATATCCATCATAAAAACGGTACGGTCTGGATTTGTTTTGGCAATCGATAACCCTATTGGACCATATCCACAGCCTACATCAAAAATCGCACCATCAATATCTGGCATTTGAAAAGCGTCTATTAAAACACGGGATCCAAAATCTACTTCGCTTTTACTAAAAACACCTGCATCCGTTTCAAAAGTAAACGAATGCCCCAGTAACTTGAATGTCCAGTGACGTGGTTTACTCTCAGTTTGAGGCTTGCTTGTATAATAATGATCTGACATTTTTTCACGCCTCCTCAGAATGAAGAAAAAAGCTCGCCAAAATGACGAGCTTTCCTTTTGTTAAAAAGTAACGCGAGATTACTTAACTTCTACAGATGCGCCAACTTCTTCAAGTTTAGCTTTGATTTCTTCAGCTTCATCTTTAGAAACGCCTTCTTTAAGAGCTTTAGGAGCGTTATCTACTACTTCTTTAGCTTCTTTAAGACCTAAACCAGTGATTTCACGAACCACTTTGATTACTTTAATTTTTTCTGCACCAGCAGATGCTAATACTACGTCGAACTCTGATTTTTCTTCAGCAGCGCCAGCAGCACCACCAGCAACTACTGCTACAGGAGCAGCAGCTGTTACACCGAATTCTTCTTCGATAGCTTTTACTAAATCGTTTAATTCAAGAACTGTCATAGCTTTGATAGCTTCTAAGATTTGCTCTTTATTCATTATAATTTCCTCCTAATTGGATAATGTTTTATTGTTTGCGATCAGGCCGCAGAAGTGTTGCAGCGTATTAAATTACGCGCCTTGTTCTTCTTTTTGTTCTGCAACAGCTTTTGTTGCAAGTGCGAAGTTACGCACAGGAGCTTGAAGTACAGATAAAAGCATAGAAAGTAGACCTTCGCGTGATGGAAGTTCTGCAAGTGCTTTAACATCTTCAACAGAAGAAATCGTACCTTCAATAATACCAGCTTTAATTTCTAAAGCTTCGTTTTTCTTAGCGAACTCATTGATGATTTTAGCAGGCGCTACAACATCTTCATTTGAGAACGCAATTGCGTTAGGACCAACTAATACGTCGTTGATTCCTTCAAGACCAGCAGCTTCAGCAGCACGACGAGTTAAAGTGTTTTTGTAAACTTTGAACTCAACGCCAGCTTCACGAAGTTGTTTACGAAGCTCAGTTACTTGTGCAACGTTAAGACCACGGTAATCCACAACTACTACAGAAGAAGCGTTTTGGAATTTTTCAGTAATCTCTTGAACTTGTACTTGTTTGTTTTCGATTGCTTTGCTCATGATGACACCTCCTATTAGAATGGGTCATTTATACCGACAAAAGAAAAGCCTCTGAGTCAAATAGACACAGAGGCTGAAAGTCATCATCTTTAAATAAGAATCTGAATTCCGATGTCCTCGGTAGGAACATTAAGTGACAAGTCACTCCTACTGTCTACGGTACAAATGGATAATTCACAACAGCAATCATGATATCATGTATGATTGCTGTTGTCAACATATATATAAATTATTTTACTACTACATTAGCAGCGTCAATTTTAACAGCTGGACCCATTGTAGTTGTAACGTTTACAGATTTCATGTAAGTACCTTTAGCTGCAGCAGGTTTTGCTTTTTGCACTACATCAAATACAGCTAAGAAGTTTTCTACTAATTTTTCTGCTGAGAAAGAAACTTTACCGATAGGAGCGTGGATGATACCAGCTTTATCAGCGCGGTATTCTACTTTACCAGCTTTGATTTCTTCGATAGCTTTTGTTACATCAAAAGTAACTGTACCAGTTTTAGGGTTTGGCATTAAACCTTTTGGTCCTAAAACGCGTCCAAGTTTACCAACTTCACCCATCATGTCAGGAGTTGCTACGATTACATCGAAATCAAACCAACCTTGTTGGATTTTTTGGATGTACTCTGCATCACCTACATAGTCAGCGCCAGCTGCTTCAGCTTCTTTAAGTTTTTCACCTTTCGCGAATACTAATACGCGTTGAGTTTTACCAGTACCGTTTGGAAGCACTACTGCACCACGGATTTGTTGGTCGTTTTTACGAGTATCAATACCTAGACGGAAAGCAACTTCTACAGTAGCGTCGAAGTTTACTGTGCTAGTTTTTTGAGCAAGTTCGATTGCTTCTTGAGCACTGTATAGTGAGTTACGATCAATTAATTTTGCTGCATCTTGCAGTTTTTTACCTTTTTTAGCCATTATATATTTCCTCCTTGATTGTGGTTATAGCGGATTTTACCTCCCACGAATAAAGGTTGCGTGTTCACAAAGAAACTTCGCAACCTTCCAAAAAACAAAACATCAAGTAAATGGGATTAGTCTTCGATAACAATACCCATGCTTCGTGCAGTACCTTCAACCATTAACATAGCAGCTTCTACTGAAGCAGCGTTAAGGTCTGGCATTTTAGTTTCAGCGATTTCGCGAACTTTATCACGTTTAACCGTTGCCACTTTTTTACGGTTTGGTTCACCAGATCCAGATTGGATACCAGCTGCTACTTTAAGTAGAACTGCTGCAGGTGGAGTTTTTGTAATGAAAGTGAAAGAACGGTCCTCGAATACTGAAATTTCAACTGGAATAATAAGACCAGCTTGATCAGCAGTACGCGCATTGAATTCTTTACAGAATCCCATGATGTTCACACCCGCTTGACCTAATGCAGGACCAACCGGTGGAGCTGGGTTAGCTTTACCAGCAGGGATTTGAAGTTTTACAACTTTAATAACTTTTTTAGCCACGAGACACACCTCCTTAAGTCCGTGATGTGGTAATTGGGTTGCCCCTCCCACTCAATATCTGTCTGTCAGCTAATTGCCGATAACATTAAAATTATCATTACAGATGTCAAACCAAAGTATGACAGTCTGACCTATGAAATGATACCACTTTTAATTTTTTTAAGCAAGTAGTAATTAACAAAATCTGCGAAACATCTACCAATTGACATGCTCACAGTTCTATTATTGGAACTATAATTTTTGAATTTGTTCGAAATC
This sequence comes from Lysinibacillus sp. FSL M8-0134, assembly GCF_038069745.1. NCBI lineage: Bacteria > Bacillati > Bacillota > Bacilli > Caryophanales > Bacillaceae > Lysinibacillus > Lysinibacillus sp. FSL M8-0134. Next base: position 415,930 of record NZ_JBBPAJ010000002.1, read on the forward strand.
TAGCTCCATAATCGTTTCGCGACCAAACATATCAACTGTCACTTTTACTTTGCCTTTTTCCGTGTCAATTTCTTCAACACGTCCTTGGAAATGAGCAAACGGCCCTTCTAACACTTCCACTGCTTCACCAACCGTTATATCCACTTCTACAACCTTATCAGTCATACCCATTTGTTGTAGTAAACGGTCCGCTTCTTCTGGCAGTAAAGGAGTTGGTTTTGCTCCACCACCAGATGAACCGATAAAGCCCGTAACACCCGGTGTATTTCGAACTACATACCAAGAATCGTCTGTCATAATTAACTCTACTAATACATAACCAGGGAAAACTTTACGCATCATTGTACGTTTTTTCCCATCCTTCATTTCTGTTTCCTCGTGCTCTGGCACAATCACACGGAAGATTTTATCTTGCATTCCCATTGTTTCTACACGTTTCTCTAGGTTTGCTTTTACACGATTTTCATACCCAGAATACGTATGAACAACATACCAATTTTTCTCCATAATTAATAGGACTTCTCGTCCGTCCCTCCCTTACAAATAAAAGTGAAAATGATTTGCGATATGCTCAGCGCATTCTTTACTCTTTTCACAAACATCTCATTTGAAAATCTTATTTTCGCTAATAGTAAGCAAAAGCTTGCGGATATATACCGAAACTAGCATAGTCATCTATCGCTACTATCATACTCTCCTAGTAGCATCCTTATCATAATGAGAATAAATTACTGCTCTTCATTTCACCTAACCAATAATATGGAGCTACGATTGAATGAAGATAAAACAAACGAAAAAACCCGTTATTGCTATGGACGGGCTATTTCAAAAGTATGCTATTTACTAAATTATAAATCTAAGTACCAGCGGAATAATGATGAAATGCCTAAGTCAACTAACACAAAAAATAAAGCCATAATGACTACAGTTGAAATTACAACGACTGTATATTTCGTCAGTTCTTTACTTTTTGGCCAGCTTGTCTTGCGCATTTCCGACATTACATCGCTGAAAAAGCCTTTGATCTTGCCCATTCTAGCTTAACCTCCGAATCAATCATATCTGTCTATTTTCATATCATTTTTATAGCGTTTGTTTATGCACTGTATGTTCATTGCAATGCGAGCAAAATTTCTTTAATTCGAGACGTACAGTAGATCCTTCTTTAGCCGGGAACGTGTAATTTCTCGATCCACATTTCTCGCAAGTCAGCACGACTTTTTTTGCCATTTAATCACCTTTTTCGGCACTATGTCTTTTTAAGACTAACACCGATATTTGTCAATGTCAATAAAGGCCTATAAGGCTAAGACATTTCCTCAAGAACTAAATGTCGCTCTAATTTACGCTTCACTCGCTGCAATGCATTATCAATGGATTTCACATGACGGTTTAATTTTGCAGAAATTTCATGATAAGACTGGCCATCTAGATATAGGGCTAAAACTTGTAACTCTAATTCACTTAAAATCTCACTCATCTTTTCTTCTAAATATCCAAACTCTTCTCTATGAATCATCAATTCTTCTGGATCATCCATAATAGCACCTGTTAGCACATCCATAAGCGTTCGATCTGATTCTTCATCAAATATGGGCTTGTCCAAAGAGATATAGGAATTTAACGGTATATGTTTTTGCCTAGTGGCTGTTTTAATAGCCGTGATAATTTGCCTTGTAATACATAACTCTGCAAAAGCCCTGAAAGATGCAAGTTTATCTCCCTTAAAATCGCGGATTGCCTTATATAAACCGATCATGCCTTCTTGCACAATGTCTTCCTTATCTGCTCCAATCAAAAAATAGGATCTTGCCTTCGCTCTTACTAACAAACGGTATTTCGTAATTAAAAAATCCAACGCATCTGTATTACCTTGATGCACCATTTCAATAAGTTCTTCATCATTGAATCGTTCAAAATCTTGTGTCACTTGTACAATGCTATTTTTAAACATGGTATCACCTCAGTCACAACAGATAATTAGGAACAGTATAACGGAATTGGAAAATATGCGTCAATCAATCTTTCAAGCCACGTCTCCATTTTTCAAAGGCAAGAGCAACATCTGGCTTTAATTCTATACGAGAAGGTGGCTTGCTTTCTTGTTTTCGCTTTACATCATGTGAAATTTTATGTTGGATAATGCTAGTATCAATTTCTAGCTCTCTTGCTGATTTCCTTAGGGCGCCATTACCAAATATAACGCTTTGCTCTGCCATATCAGAGGTTGCTACATGTATTTGTACATTTCTAGCCTTTAATTCATGTGTCATTTTTTCAATACGTTCATCTGCTGTTTCATTTTTCCGAGTATAAATGACCTCTACATCATTTTCTATATAAGATTGCTCCACTCCTGGTACAAGGTGTGCGTCAAAAACAATAATTACGCGCCAACCTATAGCTGCTTTATATTCAGCCATAAGTTCGATTAACCTTCTGCGCGCATCTTCAAAATTTGTGTCACGTAATGGCCGCAGCTCTTTCCAAGATCCAATCATATTATAGCCATCAACAAGCAAAATGTTTTTCATTGTTAGTCATTCGCTTCTTGACGTTTACGATACACTTCGTACATTAAAAGCGCTGCAGCTACTGATGCGTTTAGTGATGTAACATGCCCAACCATTGGTAAGTGATATAAAAAATCGCATTTTTCTTTTAATAAGCGACCCATTCCCTTGCCCTCACTACCAATAATGATAGCTAATGGTAATGTCGCATCCATTTTTCGATAATCGACAGAACCTTTCGCATCTGTACCAGCAATCCATATACCTCGTTCTTTTAACTCATCAATTGTTTGAGCAAGATTGTTCACACGTACAACTGGCACGTGCTCAATAGCTCCTGTAGATGCCTTTGCTACTACAGCTGTTAAACTTACTGATCGACGCTTAGGAATAATAATTCCATGAGCTCCTATAGCATCGGCCGTTCTCATAATAGACCCTAGGTTATGAGGATCCTCTAACTCATCTAAAATTAAGAAAAAGGGATCTTCCTGTTTATTTGCAGCTGCTGTAAATAAGTCCTCAAGTTCAGCATACTGATATGCTGCAACAGAAGCAACAATTCCTTGGTGATTAGCACTCGATAATTGATCGACTTTCTTTTTTGGAACAAACTGAACGATGACACCACGTTCTCGAGCTAAATCTAGCAATTCATTCACACCAGATTTTTTAACACCCTCTGCAATCCATACTTTATTCATATCGCGGCCTGAACGAAGTGCTTCTAACACTGGGTTTTTACCGGCAATAATTTCACCATTTTGTTCTACCATTATTTCGACACTCCCTTTGATTCCTCGATTATTTGAATAGCATATGCAATGATTTCATACACCCGTTCTAGTTCATTTAATAAATATAAACTACCAAGCACCGCCTCAAAGCCTGAGCTATTACGATAGGTTTGGATATCAGTATTCTTTGGAACAGAGCCGGATTTGGCATTGCGTCCACGACGGAACACAGCCAATTCCTCCTCAGTTAAATAATTTTCATCCATCATGCGATGAACGATCATAGATTGTGCTTTTGCTGAAACATAGCGAGTCGCCTCACGATGGAGTGTATTTGGTTTAACACGTCCAGAGCGTAGTAAATGTTCACGGATTTTTTGCTCCAATACAGCATCACCCATATAGGCTAACGCTAGCGCATTTAATTGCTTAACATCTTCATTGCGAAGTTTATCCAACTTAATTACCCTCGTTTCCATCTAGTTCCTTGTCGTGTATCTTCTAAAATGATACCTTGGGCTTGCAAATGGTCACGAATCTCATCAGATCGAGCAAAATCACGATTTTTACGTGCCTCTACGCGTTCTTGTAGCAATGCTTCAATTTCTTCGTCTAATAGTTCTTCTTCTTTTGCAAATTCAATACCTAAGACGTCACCTAATACCTCAAAAGTTTCAATAAATGTTTCTAATACTTTCTTGCAAGTATTAGCTTCATTCAAGTAAATATTAGCAATACGAGCTATCTCAAATAATACAGAAATAGCGTTAGCTGTATTAAAGTCATCATCCATCGCCTCTTCAAAATGCGCTTTTTGTTCAGCAATTTTGCTAAGCCATTCTTCTGAGTTGTCGCCTAGACTCGCCGTAGTAGTAAGGCGATGCTTCACGTTGTTGTAAGCTGTACGAATGCGTTCTAAGCCCGATGCAGCAGCTTCTACTAAATCTTTCGCAAAATTAATTGGATGGCGGTAATGAACAGATAACATAAAGAAACGAAGTACCTGCGGGTCAATTTGTTTACGGATATCATTAACAAGAATGAAATTACCAAGAGATTTGGACATCTTTTCATTATCGATATTAATATAACCGTTATGCATCCAATAACGCGCAAATGTTTTGTCATTATGTGCTTCCGATTGAGCAATTTCATTTTCGTGATGCGGGAAAGTTAAATCCTGCCCACCAGCATGAATATCAATAGTATCTCCTAAATGTTCACGAGCCATTACAGAACATTCAATGTGCCAGCCTGGACGGCCATCTCCCCATGGACTTTTCCAGAAAATCTCACCTGGTTTAGCCGCTTTCCACAAGGCAAAATCTAGTGCATCATCTTTTTTCTCTCCTGCTTCAATACGGGCACCAATTTTTAAATCATCCACTGATTGGTGCGATAATTTACCATAGCCATCAAACTTACGAGTACGATAATACACATCGCCAGCAGATTCATATGCGTAGCCTTTTTCAATTAACACTTGAATAAATTGAATGATATCGTCCATATGTTCTGTCACTCGTGGATGAACATCTGCTTTTTTGCACCCTAGTGCTGTTACATCTTCAAAGTATGCAGCAATAAAGCGCTCTGTTAATTCATGTACTTCTTCTCCCAGCTCATTTGCTGCCTTAATAATTTTATCGTCTACATCCGTAAAATTTGATACAAACTTTACATCATAGCCTTTATATTGAAAATAACGACGTACTGTATCGTAAACAATTACAGGACGTGAATTCCCGATATGAATATAGTTATAAACAGTCGGACCGCACACATACATTTTCACTTTACCTTCTTCTAGCGGTACGAAGGTTTCCTTTTGTCTTGTTAATGAGTTAAAAATTTGAATACTCATCGTGTTTCTCTCTCCTTTTGTAAGCGTTCGATTTCCTGCTGCAATTCGGCGATCTGCTTCTCGAAACCTTGACAACGTTCTTCTACAGGATCAGGTATATTTTGATGATCTAGCTTTTTCTCTAGACGCACGCCATCCTTAATTACTATTTTACCAGGAATACCGACAACTGTAGCGTTTGGTGGTACTTCTTTTAAAACAACAGAGCCAGCACCAATTTTACTATTTTCGCCAATCGTGATAGAGCCTAAAACTTTAGCTCCTGTTGCAACAAGCACATTGTCTTCTAAAGTAGGGTGTCGCTTCCCTTTTTCTTTTCCTGTACCCCCTAAAGTGACACCCTGATACAAGGTAACATTATCACCAATCTCACAAGTTTCACCAATAACAACACCCATACCATGATCTATAAAAAAGCGTCGGCCAATTTTCGCACCAGGATGAATTTCAATACCAGTAAAGAAACGGCTAATTTGCGAAATGGCACGAGCTATAAAGTAAAAGCGTCTTTTAAAGAACCAATGTGCCACTCGATGTGCCCATGTAGCATGCAGGCCTGAATAGGTTAACACCACTTCAAAAACACTACGTGCTGCTGGATCATTCTCAAAAATCGTAGCCACATCTTCCTTCATTCTTTTAAACACAAAAAACTCCCCCTCTTCATGTTGGTCTAATTTACATCCTTTGAATTCCTACAAAGCAATTGTCATTTTCCTTCAGACTCTCCTGGGTAGATGATTGTGGTAAGGACGCTTCTTTAAGCCTTGCCTAATTGCCGCTCTTGAGATGCTTCACTAAAAATAAAAAGCGCCTCTATCATCCCAAAAAGGAATGACAGAGACGCTAAAATAACGTGGTTCCACTCTGATTGAAGGCAAAAAAGCCTTCCACTTTGGACGTTCTTTAACGGGAACGACTCGATAAAGCCTACTATAGTTCAGCTTTACGCTCAAAGGTGCATTTCAGTTTTACCTAGACTCAGACCACTTTCAGCCGGTGATGGTCCTCTCTTGAGAGCGTGCGCCACTTACTTCTCCTTATCAACGCTTTTTCAATGTAAATACATTTTACAACGAAAGAATGAATTGTCAATAAATTTCTCTTATTGTGCAAATTTTCCTACGCGGTCAATTGTTTTTTCTTTCCCAATTAAGCAAATTGCATTTGGTAACTCTGGGCCATGTGTTTCACCTGTTGTTACAACGCGGATTGGCATAAATAGATTTTTACCTTTATGACCTGTTGCTTTTTGCACAGCTTTTATAGCAGCTTTTACTGTGTCTGGTGTAAATTCTTCTAATTCCTCGAGCTGTGCTTTAAATGCAGCCATTACTTCAGGAACTTGCTCACCTGCTAAGACCTCTTTTGCTTCTTCATCATATTCAATATGATCGTTAAAGAATAGGCTAGATAGTTCAACAATTTCCGCACCAAAGCTCATTTGATCGTGGTAAAGGGCAATTAAATCTGTCGCCCATGCACGTTGCTCCGCAGTAAGTTCTTCGGGTAATAGGCCAGCTTTTTGCAAATGTGGTAAAGATAAAGCCACAACTTCTTCTAAAGATAGCTTTTTAATATATTGATTATTCATCCATGTTAATTTTTGCTTATCAAACATCGATGGTGATTTAGATAGACGTTTTTCATCAAAGATTTTAATAAATTCTTCTTTGGAGAAAATCTCTTCTTCCCCTTCTGGAGACCAACCAAGTAGTGCAAAGAAATTGAACATCGCTTCAGGAAGATACCCTAAATCTTTGTATTGTGTAACAAATTGAATAATTGATTCATCACGTTTAGATAACTTTTTACGGTTTTCATTAATAATTAATGTCATATGTCCAAAACGAGGATATTCCCAGCCAAATGCATCAAAAATCATCATTTGTTTTGGTGTGTTTGATAAATGCTCTTCACCACGGAAAACGTGAGAAATTTCCATGAAATGATCATCTAAAACAACAGCATAGTTGTAGGTTGGGATACCATTAGCTTTAACAATTACCCAATCACCAATGTCCTTTGATTCAAAAGTAACTTGGCCACGAACTAAATCTTCAAATTCATACGTTACATTTGCCGGTACACGCATACGGATTGTGTATGGCTCACCTGCTGCTTCTTTAGCTGCAACTTCTTCTGCAGATAGGTGACGGCATGTACCATCATAAGTTGGAGCCGCCACACCTCTTGCTTTTTGTTCTTCGCGAGATGCTTCAAGTTTTTCTGACGAACAGAAACATTTGTAAGCTACACCTTGCTCCAATAGCTTTTCAGCGTGCTCTTTATAAATATCAAGACGTTCCATTTGACGATAAGGCGCATAAGGTCCACCAATATCAATGGACTCATCATATTCAATACCTAACCATTTTAGGTTATCTAGCTGAGATGCTTCTCCGCCCTCTACATTACGTTCAATATCCGTATCTTCAATACGTACAATGAATTTACCGTTATGATGTTTTGCATATAAATAATTGAATAATGCTGTACGCGCTCCACCGATATGTAAATAACCTGTTGGAGATGGCGCGTAACGAACGCGAACTTCTTTCGTCATAATTAAAAGCCTCCTAAATTTTCGATCAAAAATTGACTTTGTTCATTTTACCACTCTGTTACTGGAAATAAAAGCGTTGTTAATCCGCAGTCACTTCTTTATCAATAGAATTGTTGCCATAGCTGCTATACCTTCTTCACGACCTGTAAAACCTAATCGTTCAGTTGTTGTTGCCTTTACATTGACTTGTGATGGTTCTGCGTGTAACAGTTCTGCGATGCGATTTTGCATCTGTCCAATATATGGGGCCATTTTGGGACGCTGTGCCATGATTGTACAATCAACATTCCCTAGAACATAGCCTTTATCCTCAACCAGTTTCCAAATATACTCTAATAATTTTGCTGAATCTGCATCTTTAAAGGCTGGATCTGTATCAGGAAAATGACGACCGATATCTCCTTCTCCAATTGCCCCTAATGCCGCATCCGTAACTGTGTGTAAAAGCACATCAGCGTCTGAGTGTCCTACTAACCCTTTTTCATGCGGAATAGTAATACCTCCAATAATTAATGGTCGACCTTCTTCAAATGCATGTACGTCAAAACCTTGTCCAATTCGAAACATATGATAGAGAGACTACTTTAACAAAACATGTGGATTTGATCAGTACTTGTTTGCTAAATACGCAGTCTCATTCACCTTCTTTCACTTTTATATTTACTCACTATTATACCCTCACATTTTAACATATTTCCTAGGAAATTGAGCTGATAGCAAATAGTGAGTATTTTGTTGACAAACACATAAAATCTCATTAGCAACAATCGCCAATGAGATTTTTTAAACTACAAATTATGCTCGCTTGCGTAAAATGGCCTCTCCAAATAGTAAATCTTCTTGTGTCGTCATTTTGACATTTTCGTAGCTACTTTCTACAATGTGCACCGTATGTCCTAAACGTTCGACTAGCATAGCTTCATCTGTACCAAGAAAACCAACTTTCTCAGCAACGTCCTCAGCCTCCACTATTAAATCATATTGAAAGGCTTGTGGCGTTTGAATCATCCATAGGCTGTCACGGTCAACAGTCTCTTCAATGATACCATTACGGACCTTTTTCATCGTATCCTTCGCTCGAACCCCAGCAATAGCTGCACCGTTTTGATGTGCACTTTGTACAAGATTGGCGATAATATCATGCGTAATAAAAGGTCGGGCTGCATCATGGACAAGCACAATATCAACCTGTTGCATCTCTTTCATACAGGAATGAACTGAATGCTGCCGCTCCGCACCACCAGCAGGCAAGCCCTTCACCTTTGTAATCCCAAATTGCTCTAGCAATCCTTGAATATAGACGCGTTCTTCCGGCTTTACAGCCAACCAAATCCCTGTGCAAAAAGGGTCTTGTTGAAACACTTCTAACGTGTGTATCAAAATTGGTTTATCCAAAAGCTCTAAAAATAACTTATTTTGTCCTGCGCCCATGCGTTTTCCGCTTCCCGCTGCAGGTAAAACTACTTCATAATGCATGTTTCCACATCCTAATCGTCCTTCGGCTTCGCAAATATCATACGACCTGCTGATGTTTGCAGCACACTCGTTACTGTAACTGTAATTGCCTGTCCTATATAGTTACGACCACCTTCAACAACAATCATCGTTCCATCATCTAAATAGGCAACTCCTTGATTATGCTCTTTACCATCCTTTATAACCACAACCTGCATATCTTCTCCAGGGATTACCACAGGCTTCACCGCATTCGCTAAATCATTAATATTTAATACCTTCACATGGTGTAGCTCACAGACCTTATTAAGGTTAAAATCATTCGTGACAATTTGCGTGTCGTTACCCATTTTCTTTGCAAGTCGTACGAGCTTTAAATCTACTTCTTGTACATCCTCAAAATCCTCGTCCGTTATCTCAACTTTTGTCTTACGCTCATCTTGGAGTTTTCTTAAAATATCTAAACCACGACGACCTCTTGTGCGTTTTAACGTATCAGAAGAATCCGCAATATGCTGAAGCTCCGTGAGGACAAATTGGGGTACAACTAGGATACCTTCTATGAAGCCTGTTTCTGAAATATCCGCAATACGACCATCAATAATAACGCTCGTATCTAGCAGCTTATAGCTCCCTCGTACTTCTGGGATCTCAGCACCTTCAGTAGCTTTTTTCTTTGTATTATTACTCCGTAAGGTAAAAAGCTGTATTAATTCATCTCTTTTTCTAAAACCAAGACGAAAGCCTAAATACCCTAATACAAATGACAGGATAATAGGGAGTACCTCTGTAATAACAGGAATTTGCACACTATCGATAGCAAAGCCTAAAAAATAAGCGACTATAAGGCCAATTATTAAACCAAGCGTACCAAATAATAAATCTCCGACAGGGACCTTAAACAGGACCTCTTCCATCCAGCTAATGAGCTTCACAAAATAATCGGAAAATGCAAACGAAAGGGTAAAAAGTAAAAGTGCGCCTAATGCTACCGATACGTAAGGATTATCTAGCCAAGGATTAGATGATAGATGAAGCAATTCGTATAATGGCGGTAAGAAAACAAGGCCTAATGCTCCTCCAATCAGTAAAAACGCAATTTGAACAAATTTTTTCACAAGCTGTCACCTCCTATTGTTAGTTAAGATTATACATAGTTTACAGTAGAAAATCTTTCATCAGGTCATCAAATATCATTATTTTTAATGTTCCTGAACTTAGATAAATTATTTACATAAAATTCTTCAAACATCCATTTTAGTTTGTTTTATATTATTTCTTCATAACTCTTTTCTTACTATAAACAAGGACGTTTATCCCCTTACTTGAGTTTCCGAATTCATCGTCAAAAATGAAGGAAAAAATGCATGTCAGAATAATATCCAACATGCACATTTTTTTACAACTCTCTGAAGCAGGCATTAAGCGCATCTTTTATCGTTTCTACACCGACAATTTCAATTCCCTGTGGAAAATCCCAACCACCAATATTAGATGCGGGAATAAAGGCTCTTTTAAAACCTAGCTTCGCTGCCTCAATAACACGTTGTTCTATACGGGATACACGACGCACCTCACCTGTTAGCCCTACTTCACCAATAAAACAGTCCGTTGCTCGTACTGCTTGATCCTTAAAACTAGAGACAATGCTAGTTAAAACAGCTAAATCAATAGCTGGCTCATCCAGTTTGACGCCACCAGCAACTTTAATATATGCGTCCTGGGCTTGTAGCATGAGACCCATCCGCTTTTCTAGTACCGCCATTAATAGTTGCACGCGGTTTTGGTCAACACCAGTAGCCATACGTTTAGGATAGTTAAAGCTTGTAGGTGTAACTAAAGACTGAATCTCAACAAGAATTGGCCTTGTCCCCTCCATCGATGCAACGATAGTTGAGCCCGCAGCTCCTTGTGAGCGCTCCTGCAAAAATAGCTCAGAAGGATTTAAAACTTCCTTTAAACCTCCTTGAAGCATCTCAAATATCGCAATTTCATTTGTGGAGCCAAAGCGGTTTTTTTGGCTTCGTAGAATACGATGGTTATGATGTCTTTCCCCTTCAAAATACAATACGGTATCCACCATATGCTCTAAAATACGAGGCCCGGCAATTTGTCCTTCTTTTGTTACATGTCCAACTAAGAAAATTGCAATACCCTTTGTCTTAGCAATTCTCATAAGCTCTGCTGTACATTCACGGACCTGTGAGACACTTCCTGGTGCACTCGTTACCTCTGGATGGAAGACCGTTTGAATCGAGTCGACAATGACAAATTTCGGCTGTACTTCATCAATTGTTTGGTTTAAAAATTCAAGGTTCATTTCGGAATAGATGTAAAGCTCCTGGGAAACAACCCCCAAACGCTCTGCACGTAACTTCGTTTGACGAATGGATTCCTCACCCGAAATATAAAGTACACGATGCCCCTTATTCGAAAGTAAAGCCGAAACTTGTAATAATAAAGTAGATTTCCCTATCCCAGGATCACCACCTATTAACACTAGAGAGCCCGGTACGATGCCACCACCTAGAACGCGGTTCAATTCGCCCATTTCCGTCGCAACACGGGATTCTTCAGTTGCTTCAACCTGTATAATCGGAAGGGCTTTCTGGGTTACTGTAGCAGAATGTTGAAATGCGCCACGTGGTCCTTTTGCTACGACTTCTACTTCTTCCACCATTTTATTCCATTCTCCACATCCTGGACATCTACCCATCCATTTAGCAGATTCATAGCCACAGCCCGAGCATACGAATTTCGTTTTTTTCTTCGCCAAATTCTTTTCACCTCGAATATTTGTTCTTATCATCAATTGTACAGAAAAAAAGACAGCTTGGCACCTAAAGCCTCGCTGTCTTTACATGAAATTATTTAGAGATAGAAACTCCCTCTTTTTTCTTCACAACAAATTCATCATTTACATAATCAATGACTACTTGATTACCCTTTTCTACGTTACCTTTAAGCAATTCTTCGGATAATCGATCCTCTACTTGTTTTTGTAATGCACGGCGTAGTGGACGCGCACCGTATTGAGGGTCATAGCCTTCCTCTGCAATTTTCTCAAGGGCTGCATCTGTTAGCTCTAACGAAATATCTTGCTCTTTTAAGCGTTTCGTTAATGCATTGCCCATCATTGCAATGATCTCTTTTAAATGCTCTTTTTCTAATGAGTGGAAGACAATCATTTCATCGATACGGTTTAAGAACTCTGGGCGGAATGCTTTTTTCAATTCTTCTAGCATTGTACCCTTCATGTCTTTATGTTTAGATGCAGCACCGCCTACATTGAAACCAAGGCTCTTTTGATATTTTAAAGCATCAGCACCAACGTTAGATGTCATAATAACCACTGTATTGCGGAAGTCTACAACACGCCCCTTAGAGTCTGTTAAACGACCATCTTCAAGAACTTGCAGAAGAATATTGAACACATCAGGGTGTGCTTTTTCAATTTCATCTAATAATACTACTGAATAAGGTTTACGACGAACTTTTTCAGTCAGTTGACCACCATCATCGAAGCCTACATAGCCTGGAGGTGAACCTACTAGGCGTGAAGTCGAATGTTTCTCCATATATTCAGACATATCGACACGTATCATAGCATCTTCATCACCAAACATTACTTCAGCAAGCGCTCTTGCAAGCTCTGTTTTACCAACACCTGTAGGTCCTAAGAAGATAAATGAACCGATTGGTCGTTTTGGATCTTTTAAGCCTGCTCTTGCACGGCGGATTGCACGGGAAATGGCCTCTACCGCTTCTCCTTGCCCAACAACACGTTTGTGTAATTCCTCTTCGAGTTGTAACAACTTCGATGATTCTTCGGAAGCAATTTTAGCTACCGGGATTCCTGTCCACATCGATACTACTGCTGCAACATCATCCACAGTCACTTTTGATTCGGCTTTGCCTTGCTCTTCTTTCCAATTTTTCCGAGTAGCTTCAATTTCATCTTTCAGCTTTTGCTCTGTGTCTCTTAGAGATGCTGCCTTTTCAAACTCTTGGCCCGATACGGCTGCATTTTTTTCCGAGCGAACATTTTCAAGCTTATCTTCAAGTGCCTTTAGGTTTGGTGGCACTGCAAATGAACGTAAGCGTACTTTAGAACCAGCCTCATCAATTAAGTCAATCGCTTTATCTGGCAAGAAGCGGTCAGAAATATATCTGTCACTCATTTTTGCAGCTGCTTCGATTGCTTCATCTGTTATTTTTACGCGGTGATGTGCTTCATAACGATCACGTAAGCCTTGAATAATTTGAATCGCTTCTTCTACTGTTGGTTCATCCACTTGAATTGGTTGGAAACGACGCTCTAATGCTGCATCCTTTTCAATATATTTACGGTATTCATCAAGCGTAGTTGCCCCAATACATTGAAGCTCGCCTCGTGCTAAAGATGGTTTTAAAATATTGGATGCATCAATCGCACCTTCTGCACCACCAGCACCGATTAATGTATGCAATTCATCGATAAATAAAATAATATTACCAGCTTGGCGAATTTCATCCATTACCTTTTTCAAACGGTCCTCAAATTCACCACGATATTTTGTACCAGCAACGACAGTTCCCATATCGAGCGTCATCACTCGCTTGTCACGAAGGATTTCAGGCACTTCGTTATTTATAATTTGCTGTGCTAGCCCCTCCGCAATAGCTGTTTTACCAACACCAGGCTCACCAATCAATACAGGGTTATTTTTAGTACGACGTGATAAAACCTCGATGACACGTGTAATTTCCTTACTTCGACCAATAACAGGGTCTAATGTACCTTCACGTGCAATTTGTGTTAAATCACGTGCTAGGCTATCTAATGTTGGAGTATTGGCAGCTTGTGCTGCTTGTTGTCCAGATTGTGCATTATCGTTATTACCTAGTAGCAATAGTACTTGTTGACGTGCTTTATTTAAACCGACACCGGCGTTATTTAGGACACGAGCTGCCACCCCTTCTCCTTCACGAATAAGGGCTAGTAGCAAATGCTCTGTGCCGATATATGAGTGACCTAATTTTCGTGATTCGTCAACTGATAGTTCAATTACTTTCTTAGCTCTTGGCGTATAATGAACAATTGGGCCAACGTCTTCTTTACCCTTACCAACTAACTCTTCAATACCAGCTTCAATTCTTTGAGGACTAATATCAATAGCTTCTAACGCTTTTGCAGCAATACCGCCGCCTTCACGTATAAGCCCTAATAGAATATGCTCTGTGCCAATAGATTCGTGCTTCCAACGAATAGCCTCTTCTTGAGCAAGCTGTAATACTTTTTGCGCGCGTTGTGTAAAACGATTAAACATCATATAAATCCTCTCCTTTTTCCCCATTTATAGGCTTATTCGTATATTCTCGAGATAACGCCTCACGAAGCATTTCTGCTCGTACACGATCTCGTTCAGCAGGGGGCAGTGCCTCGCCTGCATAGTGCTGTAAAAAACCTGGTTGCATACTGACAACACACTCATTTAACGTTGTTGCATGAATACCTGCAATCAACTCTAAATCCACACCTAGACGAACATTAGATAGACAGGTAGCTGCTTCCTCACTTGTTAAAATTCTCGCATGAGTTAGAGTACCTAAAGCTCGATATACTCTATCTTCTAGAGCAAGCTCCGCTTTTTCCATCAATTTACTTCTTGCATGTCGTTCTTTCTGAATAATCTTTTCAGCGACACTTTGGATATCTGCTAAAATGTCCTCTTCTGTCTTACCAAGAGTAATTTGGTTAGACACTTGATAAACATTGCCTAAATTTTCGCTGCCTTCTCCGTATATACCTCTTACAGTCATGCCTAAGCGTGTCATAGCGTTAATAATTTGATTCATTTGTCCCGTTAAGGTTAGGGCAGGTAAATGCATCATGACGGATGCTCGGAGACCCGTACCAATATTCGTCGGACAACTTGTTAAATAGCCAAATGTATCTCGGAAGGCGTAAGGTAATACCTTCTCTAGAATACGATCAATTTTATTTGCTTGTTCATAAGCACTTTGAAGTTGAAAACTTGCTGTCATACATTGAATGCGCAAATGATCTTCTTCATTCACCATAATGCTAACGGATTCATCTTCAGAAAGTAGGATAGAGCCCACTTGTTCTTTTTTAGCTAATTGCGGACTAATTAAGTGCTTTTCGACAAGAATTTGACGCTGCAAAGGTGTTAAATCCTTTATAGCAAAATAAGCATAATCATTTTGAAGCGTTGGGCTATCACTTACTGCATGTGTAACTGCCTGCTCCACTTGCAATGCTTCATTCTCTGAGAATGCCAGCGGAAAACGATAACCATCTAAATTTCGAGCAAGGCGAATACGTGTACTAATGACAATATCTGAATAATCATCCTCGATATGCATCCAAGATGGCGTCGCACGCTCTAAAAATGATTCAATCATCATGTCACATCACCACCTTCAAATTGCAGCTGCTTCTCTAACTCTTTGACTTCATCTCGAAGCTTAGCCGCCTCTTCAAATTGTTCTTCATCAACAGCCGATTTCATACGCTTACGAATATCCTCAATTTGCTTTTTAATTACATACACATTACTGCGAGCGCCAGGCATTTTTCCGATGTGTTGGGGTCCTGCCTGGATGCGATTAAAGAGCTTTGGTAAATGCTCACTAAATGTGTCATAACAGCTTGGGCATCCAAATTTCCCTTCTTTTAAAAATTGTTTATACGAAAATCCACATTGTGGGCATGTTTGCTGTTGTGGTTGTACTTGTTGTTTTTCTCCAACCTTTTGCCACGTTGGTGAGCCAAACCAGTTTGATAATAACTGTTGTATAGAAACTGGCTCTTGTTTAAATTCTGCATGAAATGGATGGAACTGTGAGGCGCAGACGTCACAATAATGGTGCTCCACCTTTTGCCCATTTTGAACTTGTGTTACTGTAACTGTTGCATTACGTTGTTTACAATGTTCGCATATCATTCCCATCACCTCACTATTTTTGCTGTTCATATTTGATTGTTGTCAGCATCGCTCGCAATATTTTTGATCGAATGGTATCTCTTAGAGGGAGATGTAAATCGATCGTTGAGCGATCAATTGCTGCTAACATTAATTTCGCTTCTCGTTTTGAAATTACCTGCTCATCGATAAGCCGATATATTAAATCCTCTGCCATCGTTTGTGAGGCTCCACCTTCAATTTGCCTGAGAACATCATCGATTAAATCAATCTGTGAATTCGCGCGGACACGTAAAATTCGAATGTATCCACCACCACCACGTTTGCTCTCAACAAGGTAACCTCGCTCGGCAGTAAATCTTGTATTAATGACATAATTTATTTGTGATGGGACACATTGAAATTTATCAGCAATCTCACTACGTTTAATTTCAATATGCCCTTCTCCACCTAATTCAAGTACTTGCTTTAAGTAACCTTCTATGATGTCTGATATATTACGCATTTTAGGAATACACCTCGCTTGCTTCACTGACTTTGACTATCTTTGACTTTCTTTGAGTATATTATACAAAACGCTTGAAAATAATTGCAATGATTTCGCCCATAGAAAATGAAAAGTACTGAAATTGGCTATTTTATGCTCTTGAAACTAGCTCTTTTTTTATCATATCTGTTCGGTTTTCTATTTCCTCATACACTTAATGTACCCTTATTAGCCATAGAAAAAACGCAAGCATATGCAACTAGCATATACTTGCGTTTATAAAATTTATACCCAACGTCCAACTATTGGATAACGCCAAGGTTCATCAGACAGTGCTTTAACGATACCGATAATCGGTACAACAAATAGCATAATGCCGAAAATAAGTAAAAACGGTAATCCAATAAGGACAAAGCTTAAAACAACAGAAATAGCAATTAAAACTCCCATAACGATTTGGAATAGCAATGCTTGAATGGAAATTGCTTTCACTTCCTCATCAGAACTAATTAAGAAGAAAATAATGGGTACTAACCATGGCGCAAAAAATGCACTAGCGTGTATGATTACTTTAGACCATTTACTCTCCATATATATCAACCCTTTCTTATCCTTTGTTTATGTTTTATGTACTTCTATTTACGGAACTATACCCGTAATAGTTTCACATTGAATTGGATTTTTAAAAATTTTTTTGGAAGGCAGTGATGCATGATGGAATTTAACAATACTTTAGCAAATGAATATGAAAAAGGTATTCGTCGTACTTTACCAAGCTATGATGCAATGCTTCGTTTAATACAAACCTTTTATCATTCTACATTGCCTGAAAAGGCTGAGATATTAATCGTAGGTTCAGGAAGCGGCAACGAGATTTTACAACTTGCAGAAGGCAGACCCTTTTGGTCATTTACTGGCATTGATCCCTCAGAATCCATGCTCAAAATAGCTAAAGAACGTTTAAAATCACTAACCAATAGGATGTCATACCATCAAGGAACAATACTAGATACTCAGTTATCTACTGAAAATTATGATGCAGCCAGCCTAGTACTCGTCCTTCATTTTATTCAGGATTATGAGGATAAGCTATCGACATTGAAAGAAATAGCAAAACATTTAAAACCCGGTGCCCCCTTTGTCATTGTCTCAAAATATGGTGAACCCGGTTCGATCGAAACAGAGCTTCAATTTGATTTATGGCGTTCCTATTGGTTACAACATACAAAGCTTTCGGTATCCGATGTAGCAGAAATGGAAAAATCCATTCGCTCCCTTTCCTTTATGCGAGAAGAAGATATTGTGACATTGTTACAGAAAGCGGGTTTTATAAAACCTAGTAGATTTTTTGCCACTACTTTGTTTGGTGGATGGGTATGCTTTAAAGAGGAGCATTAAATAAATATTTTGTAGTAATAACTTTGAGGTGAAAGCTGTGATAAGCACCATTGGCATTACAAAAAAACAACAACTACTAAAAGATTTCCCTTTGGAAACTATACATCAGCAAGAGTTTGAATGGTATTGGGTTGATTTTAACTGTCCTACTGCAGAGGAGGAATCCTTGCTGGATTCATTTTTTCATTTCCACCCGCTAGCTATTGAAGATTGCTTAATGCGCTTACAGCGTCCAAAGCTCGATTTTTACGATGATTTTCATTTTTTTGTTATTCATCGATTAAACGAAGAGACATTAGGAGCGGAAGAGGTAAATATCTTTGCCTCTAATAAATATATTGTGACATTCCATAAGAACCCTGTACCCGAAATAGAGAGGGTTCAAAAACTTTTGGAAAACCAGCCAAAGAATTGGGAACGTGGCACTGTTTACCTAACTTATCAAACTATAGATAAAATCGTTGATAGTTATTTCCCTCTTGTTTATAAAATTGAGGATCATTTAAATGCACTAGAAGGCGAGCTTACATACCAAAGCAATGTAAATGCTATGAAGATTGTCTTCGAATTTCGAAGCGATTTGCTTGACTTAAGACGTACCATTTTACCAATGCGTGACCTTTTATATCGGGTGCTTAATTCTTATCGATTTTCATTAAATAAATCAGAACGAGCTTATTTTGGAGATATCTACGACCATTTACTTAAATTAACAGAGATGGTTGAATCCAATCGAGAACTTACAGCAGATATGCGCGATAGTTATATGGCCATGAGTTCAAGTCGTATGAATGGTATTATGATGACTTTAACGATTGTGTCGACCATCTTTATACCGCTAACTTTTATTGCTGGCGTCTATGGGATGAATTTCGATAATATGCCTGAACTTCACGGTCAATATAGCTATTTTATTGTACTTGGCATCATGATTATTATCGTTATCTTTATGCTTGCTATCTTTAAACATAAAGGCTGGTTTAAACTTTTTAAACCATAAGGACAAAAAACTGCTCGTTTTTTTTGGAAAAAACGAGCAGTGCTATTTATCTATTGTTAATACGGCCCACGATCATCAATTTTATTTTCCCCTTGTTGCGGGAATAAGAAGTATGCTAATACCCCAGACCCTAAAGTTGCACATACAGCAATTAATAATTGCTCAACATCTGGTACCTCAGCATAATAGTTTCGTAACATGTAAATGGAACCAATTGCGACAATAACCATGACTGGAATAACAAATTTAAAACGTTTTTTCTCCATGCAATACCTCCTCTATTTCTTTTTTACGAACAATTAGTAGCTGTTTAAACAGTTCGTATTTTACAGGTTTCCTCATTTAAATTCAAATGTACTTTGCCACAAAACGGTCTGATAATAAAGTAAAAAAATAAAGAAATATCCAAAATTTTATCCAAATATTCAGCAATTAATAGTAAAATAGATTTAGTACCAATTATTTATCAAATTTACAAAACAAACATTTCAAAAGTACTTTTTACTTTCAATTTATTATGGATATTAAGAATGGAGCAAACAATAATGAGTTGGTTTTCAAAAAAAAGCAGTTCTAGCTACTCAATTTCATTAACACCAGAAATTTTTAAGAGCGATGTAAAACTAGATGTATTGAATCATCCAAATCTCCAAAAACAGTTACAACTTTTAAACTTAACGATTGAGGATTTAGCGATTATTAAGCAACTACAACCTTTAGCAAAGGACTTAATCCCTGCAATGGTGGAGCAATTTTATGCAGCCATTAGTTTGAGCCAAGATTTACTTGATATTATTAATAGAACTTCGCATATTGATCGTTTAAAAATTACATTACATAAACATTTAAGTGATATTTTTGAAAGTCATATTGATGATGCCTATATTGCCGAAAGAAAAGCAATTGCTGAGGCTCATGTGCGTATTGGGTTACAATCAAAATGGTATATTGCATCATTCCAATCACTCACTTCTACCTTCACAAATTTTGTGAATGAAGTAGATCTTTCAAAAAAGGATGCTATTCGTGCCATAAACGCTTTTTGTAAAATCATTAATTTTGAGCAACAACTTGTAATTGAGGCCTATGAAAAAGAAGAAGAACGTATTCGTACAGCTGCCGATGCAACAAAAAATGCACTTGTTACGACCATTCAAAGTACTGCAGAGGAGCTTAATGCGATTAGTGAAGAAACAGCCGCTTCACTACTAGTAATTTCCTCACAAACTGATGATATTGCTGTCGCGACCAAACAAGGGTTGAGCTTCGTTGCAGATACTCAAGAAAAATCAAGACGTGGTCAACAGCAGCTTAAAGAACAAAATGATTTAATCCAAGTTATATTGCAAAGTGTTAACAGTCTTGAGGTAACGATGAATCAGCTACGTACCTCTTCTCAAAAAATATCTGAGATTGTTGGACTTGTTACAGGCATTGCTGATCAAACAAATTTATTAGCGTTAAATGCATCGATAGAGGCTGCTCGGGCTGGAGAACACGGTAAAGGATTCGCAGTAGTAGCCGAGGAAGTACGTAAGCTTGCTGAGGAAACAAAAAATGCCGTGCAGAATGTTTCTCACCTCATTAAAGAAACAGAAAGTAATATTACAACCATGGCTAGTTCTGTTATCAACGTTGATCAAAAAATTCAGCATAGTGTCAATACACAAGAGAATTTATCCAAGTCATTTAATGATATTGCAGATGCTGTTGCAGGGATTCAACAGCAATATGTCAATACATCTAGAGATATTTCAGCCATTTCTAATTTAATTACTGAATTATCACAAGGTGCTACCCTTGTTTCTTCATCTTCTGACTCGCTCATTAATGTCGTCAACGAACTAAATATGTAAAATAACAAAGGGAGCCTCACTATTTTAATAGTGGAGCTCCCCTTGTACTTAGTGTGGCAATGCACGTTTTTGTTTACGGTGCTCTCGTCTTGCTGGCCCTGTTTCGAATAAACGCTTTTCCTCATCTGTTTCAGGGTAAATCGCAGGAACCGGTACTGGTTTCCCTTTCTCATCTACCGCAACCATCGTAACAAATGATTCTGTCGTTAATTTTTCCTCACCAGTCTCAATATTGCGAGAAACAACGCGAACATAAACCTCCATTGAAGAACGTCCTGTAGACGAAACAATACTCTCGATTTCAAGAATATCTCCTACATGTGCGGCTGATAAAAAATCAACCGAATCGATAGAAGCCGTAACTACAAGTCCCTTAGCATGTTTCATTGCTGTAATAGCAGCGATTTCATCAATATAAGCTAACACTCTTCCGCCAAATATAGAATTGTGATTATTAGTGTCTGGGGGTAATACGAGACGCGATTGAACCGTACGTGATTGGCTCATAGGTACAGCGTTGTTTGGCATAATTCATGCAACTTCCCTTCATGTATGTTCTGTCGTCATCGTATCGCAGAAAAAGAGCTGATGCAAATCTAGAATGACTTTTTCATCGAAATAAATTTCATATCTGTCATTTCTTCAATTGCCCACTTAATTCCTTCACGTCCATAACCACTCATTTTCACTCCACCATATGGCATGTTATCTATCCTGAATGTCGGAATATCATTAATAATGACAGCACCAGCTTGCAATTCGTCTGCTGCATAAAGGGCGTCGGATAATATATTCGTGTAAATACCTGCATTTAAACCAAGGTCCGACTCGTTCACAAGTCGAATCGCGTCGTCTAATGTTTCATATGAAACAATTGAGACGATTGGTGCGAATGTTTCCTGACAAACAATTTTCATATCAGCAGTGACATTCGTCATAACGGTCGGTGTTAAAGAACGTTCTGTAAACACACCACCAGTTGCAATCACTGCACCTTGTTCCTGAGCTTCCTTAATCCAATCCCTAATTCTTACAACTTCATTCGGATTAATCATCGCACTAACATCGGTATTTTTATCTAATGGATCTCCTACTATAAGTTTTTCAGTTTCTGCAACAAATGCTTTAGTAAACTCATCAACTATAGAAGAATGGACATAAATACGTTGTAATGAAATACATACTTGTCCCGCAAAATTAAAGGCCCCGCTCACACAGCGACTAATAATTTTATCGATTGGCGTCGATGGTTCGACAATTACCGCTGCATTAGAACCTAGCTCTAATGTTATTTTACGCAGGCCTATTTTTTCCTTAATTTTTAAACCTACTTTACCACTACCTGTAAATGTTACCTTTTTGACATAAGGATGTGTAACAAGTGTATCACTAAGCTCACCACCACTTCCTGTCACAATCTGTAGCGCTCCGTCCGGTAATCCTGCTTCACGAAAAATATCAGCCATGACAATAGCACTTAATGGTGTTTGCGTTGCTGGCTTTAACACTACCGTATTACCCACTGCGAAAGCCGGGCCTAATTTATGTGCTACTAAATTGAATGGAAAATTAAACGGTGTAATGGCAGAAATAACGCCCAACGGTTCGCGCTTTGTCCACCCTATACGATCCCCTGCTCCAGGTGCTGCATCCATCGGCACAGTTTCACCCTTTGCCTGTTTTGCGCCCTCTGCTGCAAATTGATAAGTTGCAATGGTGCGGTCGATTTCTGCTATTCCAGCTGTTATCGGTTTTCCTGCCTCTAATGCTAAAATCTCGGCCAATTCATCTTTACGTTGTCGCATTATATCAACGACTTTATATAATATTTCGGCACGCTCGTAGGCTGTTGTTTTTTTAAACAATTGGAATGCCTGCTGTGCGCCTTCGATCGCTCTTTCTACATCTTGAATCGATGCTTTTGCTATATGAGCAATAACCTCACCACTATATGGAGATGTTAGCTCATAGCTTTTCTCTGTATCTTGCCACTGACCATTAATCCACAGTTTTGTTTCCTTCATCCTTGAATGCACCTCCAAATAATATGTTCCTTCTTATTCTATCACGAAGAACTTGAACTAGAAGCAATGGCGGCTGCACTAACCGCTGCCATCATCGCAGCTTGCTGTGCTTGAATTAATAATTCAATGGAAGACATAATGGTCATGGATAGAGATTTTTGCACCTTCGCCATGTCGTAAATGGCAATTTGTACAGCCATAAACAGGACAAATTCGCGGTGCCATTTTAATAATTTCAAATCCTTTAATTCATGATGAAGATCAATGATATCTTGTAGTTGTGTTTTATTAAGATTTAGTATGGCCAAAAAACCAAGTAAAGGATAGTGCATAGCCCTGACCTTAATATTTTGCTTTTTGAGCGTATCTCTTAGCATCACAACATTTGGTACTAGTTGACCATCAAATTGAGGTGATAAAAAAGTTAATACTTGCGATAGCCATTGAAGCTCATTACCAGCGTTAAAATTATAGGTACGTAATTCTTTATAGTAGCGATTCATTGTTTCTGCACGTAACTCACCATCGTCATTGGAGCTACTTAGCAATACTGCATAAGGAATATCTTCATAAGATGTTAAAAATGGATGGTGTTTACGGATTGCATCGAACAAAGATCTAGCTGCCTGTGCATGTGCTTTTTTATCCTTTTCATCCTCTGTCAAAAATTGTGCTCCGATATAGCTAAAATTGCCGCTTCTAAATTTCGCGTCCCTTAAGATACTCACATTTGTTAATAAATCCTTTACGGCCTTTTCAACATTTTCTTGTTCCATTAAATTAGCAGCAATGCTGTATCCAACTGTTGATCGTAAAGGAGACATCCACGACGACTGCTTCTTCATCTCTTGCAATACACTTTTATACTTCGCTGTATCAAACGTTTTCCCTGACGCAACAAATGTACTAGCAATAGCTAATATAATTTTACGGTCCACTGTCCAGCCCGCAGCTTTGGATACTTCCTCTACTGTATTGGTAAATGTATTTTCAATCATCACGTAATCCATATTTAGCACACTCCTTTACTCATTTTACGTTACATATTGTGAGAAAGATTCACACGCTTTGTAACAATTAACATAAAAAGTAAACTTAATTTAATGTATGTTACTTAATTTATTTGTTTTAATAGGAAATATTAGTAACTATAAAAAGGGGGATTGACGATGATAGGAAAAACCACCAGGAAACTATTATTTACTATGACCTTAAAGGATCGATTAAAACTATTTTTATTATTAAGAAATTCATCACATAATATTGATTTACATACTCTTTTCCATAAAAATTAAACACAATTTAGCCTCGTTAATCTTTGAATCAAGATAAAAAACAGCGGCAGAATTCTTTGCCGCTGTAACATATTTGTTAAATTAACCCTAGCTCCTGTAACTCTTCTGGTGTGAAGGCTCTTGACCTTGTTAGAAAACGTTTTCCTTCTACGCCCTCAAGCGAGAACATACCACCTCTTCCATCCACCACATCCAGTATGATTTGTGTATGCTTCCAGTAATCATACTGATTTTTGTGCATGTAGAAAGGAGAACCACCAATTTCTCCAAGACAAACATCCTGATCACCTAAAAGTAAATCACCCTCTGGATAGCACATAGGTGAGGAGCCATCACAGCATCCCCCTGATTGATGAAACATAACAGGTCCATGTTTCTCTTTTAAAAGTTCGATTAGTGCCAGCGCTTCTGTCGTAGCTAATACACGTTCAACCACGCTCATGCACCTCCCTACAAATTAGAAGAAACCAAGTTTATCTTCGCTGTAGCTAACTAATAAGTTTTTCGTTTGTTGGTAATGAGCAAGCATCATTTTATGGTTTTCACGACCAACACCTGACATTTTGTAGCCACCGAATGCAGCATGTGCAGGATAAGCATGGTAACAGTTTGTCCAAACACGGCCTGCCTGAATTTCACGACCAAAACGGTAAGCTGTATTAATATCTCTTGTCCAAACACCTGAACCTAAGCCATATAATGTATCATTCGCAATTTCGAGTGCTTCCTCTTTCGTCTTAAACGTAGTTACTGCAACAACTGGGCCAAAAATTTCCTCTTGGAAAATACGCATTTTATTATGTCCTTTGAAGACAGTTGGTTTGATGTAGTAGCCGTTTTCGAAGCCTTCACCTACATTATTTTTCTCTCCACCAATTAAACATTCTGCTCCTTCTTGCTTACCAATATCTAAATAAGAAAGGATTTTTTCCATTTGCTCGCTTGAAGCCTGAGCACCCATCATCGTATTTGGATCAAGTGGATTGCCAACTTTAATGGCTTCAACTCGCTGTATTACACGTTCCATAAA
Source organism: Lysinibacillus sp. FSL M8-0134 (assembly GCF_038069745.1). NCBI lineage: Bacteria > Bacillati > Bacillota > Bacilli > Caryophanales > Bacillaceae > Lysinibacillus > Lysinibacillus sp. FSL M8-0134. The sequence goes on from NZ_JBBPAJ010000002.1 coordinate 441,084, forward strand.
TTTATCGTAAATAGACTCCTGAATTAATGCTCGAGAAGGACATGTACATACTTCCCCTTGGTTTAGTGCAAATAATACGAAGCCTTCAACTGCTTTATCTAAAAAGGCATCATCTTTATCCATAATATCTTCAAAGAAGATATTTGGTGATTTACCACCCAACTCTAATGTAACTGGGATAAGGTTTTGAGAAGCATATTGCATAATTAGACGGCCAGTTGTCGTCTCCCCCGTAAAGGCAATCTTCCCTATACGTGGATTAGATGCAAGCGGTTTCCCTGCTTCTAAGCCAAATCCATTCACAATATTAATAACACCTGGCGGTAATAAATCTTCTATTAATTCTACAAGCACCATAATAGATGCCGGTGTTTGTTCTGCAGGTTTTAATACAACACAGTTACCAGCTGCAAGTGCCGGCGCAAGCTTCCATACTGCCATTAATAGCGGGAAGTTCCAAGGAATGATTTGACCAACTACCCCTATTGGCTCATGGAAGTGATAAGCAACTGTATCGTTATCAATTTGGCTCACTGAGCCTTCTTGAGCACGTAATGCTCCAGCAAAATAACGGAAATGATCAATTGCAAGAGGGATATCTGCATTTAATGTTTCACGTACCGCTTTCCCGTTATCCCATGTTTCGGCAACGGCTAGTTTTTCTAAATTTTGTTCGATGCGGTCCGCGATTTTAAGTAAAATGTTTGCGCGTTCTGTCGGTGATGTTTTGCCCCATGCATCTTTAGCAGCATGTGCTGCATCTAGAGCAAGTTCAATATCCTCAGCTGTGGAACGTGCTACTTGTGTAAAAACTTGTCCAGTAACAGGAGTAACGTTATCAAAGTACTGACCCTTCGTTGGAGGTGTCCATTCGCCACCAATATAATTATCATATTTCTCTTTGAATTGAACTACCGATCCTTCAGTGTTTGGAAATGCATAAACCATTTTACTTCTCCCCTTTACACAAATTAATGAGAACTATCTACAAAAATCGTTATTTTATGTCGGAATAACAATATTTTTATAGAAACCCTCTCACCTAATATATTGTCAGAAACATAAAATAATTTCAACTTTTTCAAAAACTTTTCCAATTAATTTATTTTTGCTAGAAAAGCTTCTAGAATTCACTGTATCCATGGCGTTAATGTATACTTAACAATAATATAAAATTTAGGAGAACATTATGCGTATTAATAAATATTTAAGTGAAACAGGAATCATATCACGTCGTGGTGCTGATAAATGGATAGCTGATGGAAAAGTAACGATTAATGGAGAACTCGCAACAGTTGGTAGTCAAGTTGAGGATGGGGATATAGTTTGTGTTGATGGAAAAGAGGTAAAGAAGGAACAACAGCTTGTCTATATTGCTCTCAATAAACCTGTCGGCATTACAAGTACAACAGAGCGCCATATAAAAGGCAATGTCGTTGACTTTGTCAACCATCCTTTGCGTATATTCCATATTGGACGTTTGGATAAGGAATCAGAGGGATTATTGTTATTAACCAATGATGGGGATATCGTTAATAAAATTCTACGTGCTGAAAACCATCATGAAAAAGAGTATATTGTTCAGGTGGATAAGCCTATAACAGAGCAATTTATCAAAAAAATGGGAGCGGGTGTCGATATTTTAGATACCACTACATTACCTTGCCAAGTTGAAAAGATTTCGGACAAAGTTTTTAAAATTATTTTAGAGCAAGGCTTAAATCGTCAAATTCGCCGAATGTGTTCTGCACTCGGTTATTCTGTTAAACGTCTACAGCGTATTCGTATTATGAATATCAAGCTTGGCAATTTAAAAGTCGGTCAATGGCGTGATTTGACAGATAAGGAACGAGCAGAGCTTTTCAGACTACTCAACTACACACCAAAATAAAATATTTAAGGGAGGACGGGGACTATGTTAGCTATTCAAAGTACAGAGCAACTCACAGGGGTACGAATTAGTGCCGATTATTGGGATTTAGACGAATTAATCAACGCTATTTATAAGGTAACTGGGGACGAAAACAAATACTATGATTATCAGGGTCCTCGACTACGTATTTTAAGCGTTTGCTACAAACTAAGACATGCTATGCTCGGTGAACATCACCTCGAGTTTGTCGGTAATGGACTTAATAAGAATGTCCTTACCCAACATGAACTGATCTTCCCAAATAAAAATGTTTATTTTGCCACAGAAATTCTTTGGCCAGAAATAATCTTTTGTACCATTGCATTAAATGATTTTATTGATTTACACCAAAAATTAAACAAAGCGGCTATGTGGAATAATGAGATGGCTATTATCCGCAAGTTTCAAGCAGCTATTGCTAATTGTTTAGAACAAGAAGTTAATGAGGAAGATTATATGGTTTTTTTAAGAATGCTTCATACTAAAAATCCGTTAACCTTTCGCTTTGCTACACAGTATGTGGATGTTCTGAATCTAGAATATATCCAATTAAGTAAAGAGGAACGTAAAGCACATTTAGCTGCATTTGCTGTACGCTTGCTGGTAGAGGACCATGAATATGTTGCTTTAAAAGCCCATCTAATGGAAGCAGCGATTGCGACTAAAAAAGCGTTACATGATATTCAAATTCAGCTCAATTATCCTGAAGAGATATTATGGTAAAAAATGATGCCGTCTCATAAGCAATGAGACGGCTATTTTTCTACATGATTTTTTTGTATGCCATTTTACGAATAACTTCCTCATGCTGAGGATAATCCGCTAAAAGCTCCTCTTGTGTAAATAATTCAAAATCCTCAAAATCAAAACCAGGTGCTACCATACATCCAACTAAACTAAACGTATCAGATTCCTCAACTGATGAGCCAAAAATTGTATTTTTCGGCACTGCAATTTGTGGTACTTCTCCAGCTCCTACGTTCAAGCCTAGCTTCTTCGCCTCATATGTACCATCTGGAAAGATCATATGTACTGTTAGTGGGCCTCCTGCGTGATAATACCATAGTTCGTCTGATTGCAATCGATGTAAGTGTGATATATCTTGCGATCGTAATAAGAAATAAATACTAGTATAAATTGGTCTCTGAACATCTCTCACTGCTATATTATCTGAAGCACGAAATGATGATACATAATAACCTCCTTCTGGATGTTCGGCTAAATTTAATTGTTTAATAAAATATTGTGCTGAATACTTCAAAAAGCATCTCTCCTTTTTTCCACCTTACCAAAAAATAAAGTAAACATGCTACTTTTGATTATTTAATAACAAGGAAAACCAAAAGGGCATCTCATTTCTGAGACACCCTTCTAATTTTATAAGCCACCTAAATAAGCCGCTTTTACTTGCTCGCTCTCCTGAAGCTCTTTTGCCGAACCAGATAAAACAATACGTCCCGTTTCAAGTACATAGGCACGGTTAGCGACAGATAAGGCCATATTCGCATTTTGCTCTACAAGGAGTACAGTTGTACCCTCTTTATTGACTTGCTCAATAATATTAAAGATGTTTTTAACCATCAATGGTGCAAGTCCCATGGAAGGTTCATCCATTAATAGTAGCTTTGGCTTCGCCATTAAAGCACGCCCCATTGCGAGCATTTGCTGTTCCCCACCCGACAATGTACCTGATTGCTGCTTGCGGCGCTCTAATAGCCGTGGAAATAACTCGAAAACATGATCCATATCTTTTTTAATACCTGCTTTATCATTTCTTAGATATGCACCAAGCTCTAAATTTTCCTCCACTGACATATTGGCAAAAACACGACGACCTTCAGGAACGTGAGAAATCCCCGACTTCACAATGGTTTGAGCAGCTTTCCCGGCAATAGAAAAGCCTTCATATTCAATAATGCCACCTTTGGGCTTCAATAAACCTGACAATGTCTTTAACAACGTACTTTTTCCAGCACCATTTGCACCGATTAACGTTACAATTTCACCCTCGTTTACTTCTAAAGAGAGGCCCTTTAATGCTTGAATGTTGCCATAAAAAACATCTATATTTTGTACTTTTAGCATTAGCCGATAACCTCCTCGCCAAGGTACGCTTCAATTACCTTTGGATTGTTGCGGATTTCTTCTGGTGTCCCATCAGCGATTAATTGTCCATGATCGAGTACATATATGCGTTCACAAATACCCATAACTAGGCTCATATCATGCTCAATAAGCAAAATTGTTAAGCCAAACTCTTTACGAATAAAAGCAATTAACTCCATTAAATCATGTGTTTCCTGTGGGTTCATACCTGCTGCTGGCTCATCTAATAAAAGGAGCTTTGGCTTTGCTGCCAATGCACGAGCAATTTCTAAACGACGCTGCATCCCGTATGGTAAATTTTTTGCTAGTTCATCTTTATAGACGTCTAATCCAAAGATTTTTAAGAACTCTATGGATTGAAGCTCCATTTCTGCCTCACCTTTGAAGTGGTTGGGCAAACGAAAAATTGAAGACCACATTGAATGCTTAGCAAGCGAATGGTTGGCTACCTTAACATTGTCTAAAACAGATAGCTCTTTAAAGAGACGAATATTTTGGAATGTACGACTAATCCCCTTTTGTGTAACTTGGAATGGTGCAAGTCCATTTAATTTCTTACCATCAAAAGTAATAGTGCCTTCTGTCGGTGTATAAACTCCCGTCAACATATTAAAGCTAGTTGTTTTCCCTGCACCGTTAGGTCCAATAAGCCCTACCAATTCGCCTTGATTAAGGTACATGTTAACTCCCTGTACCGCCTTTAAACCACCGAATTGAATACCCATGTTTTCAACATTGATAAGAAGGTTTCCAGTCATTATTTCGTACCTCCTTTTTTACCAAACTTAAATAAATCAGTAATTTCTTTTGTTCCCATTAAGCCTGTTGGACGATAAAGCATTACGATAATTAAAACTAAACTATAAATGATCATACGAGTCTCTGGGAAGTTTGCTAGATACGTAGATACTACTGTTAGGAAAATCGCAGCAATCACTGATCCTGAAAGACTACCTAACCCACCCAGTACAACATAAATTAAAATATCAAAAGACTTTAAGAAGCCGAAAGTCGTCGGCTGAATAATATAAAAGTTATGGGCGAAGATAGCTCCAGCTAGACCGGCAAAGAAAGAGCCAATCGCAAATGCAACAACCTTATAATAAGTTGTATTAATACCCATAGCATCTGCTGCAATCTCGTCTTCACGAATGGAAATACATGCACGACCATGTCGAGAATTTGTAAAGTTTGAGATAACTAGGATGGTTAACACTACACCAAAGAATGCATACGTCCAGTTAGATAAATATTTAACCTGCATCCCTGCTGCACCACCAACATAATCCGTATTTAAGAAGATAATACGAATAATCTCTGCAAAACCTAGTGTGGCAATCGCTAAATAATCACCTTTTAAGCGAAGAGTTGGAATACCTACAATAAGACCTGCAATGGCTGCTGCAACTGCCCCTAATAAGATAGCCAGTGGGAATGGCAACATTAACTTTGTTGTTATGATAGCTGATACATATGCTCCCACAGCAAGGAACCCAGCATGCCCAATCGAGAATTGTCCAGTAACCCCAATAACAATATGCAAGCTGACAGCCAACATGATGTTAATACACATAGTAATCAACATATTTTTATAGTACATATCAATTACTTCAGTCGTAATTAACAATTGTACAACGGCATAGATGACTAGCGCTATTACGGCATAGCCCCAGAAAACTTTAGACTTTTTCATAAAACCGCTCACCTACACTTTCTCACGGGCGTTTTTACCAAAGATACCCGATGGTCTGAAGATTAAGATTAAAATTAAAATAACGAATGCTGCAGCATCACGCCATAACGAGAAGCCTAAAGCACTTACTAATGACTCTACAACACCTAGTAACATACCACCGACCATAGCTCCAGGAATGATACCAATTCCACCAAGAACAGCTGCGATAAATGCCTTAACTCCTGGTATTACCCCCATTAACGGGTCAATTTTTGTATAATAAACACCGAAGATAACACCTGCTGCACCAGCTAAAGCTGAACCAATAGCAAATGTTGCAGAGATTGTATTATCAACGTTAATGCCCATTAAACGAGCTGCATCCGCATCATGGGAAACGGCACGCATGGCTTTCCCAATTTTTGTTTTATGTACGATGAATTGTAAAAGAATCATCAGTACAATTGCGACTGATAAAATTAAGATGGATGTACTGCTAATTTGTACCCCGAAAATATCAAATGATTTATTCTTAAAAACTTCAGGATAGGCTGCCGGTTGAGCACCTCTGAAGAAAATCGTTGTATACTCAATTAACAACGACACACCAATCGCTGTAATTAGCGCTGCGATACGTGTTGCATTTCGTAGACGTTTATAGGCAATACGTTCAATTAAAACACCAAAAATTGCACAAATGGCCATGGCCAATAATAATGCCGGGAAGAAGCCAAGCTCCCATTTAGCAATTGCGTAAAAGCCAATAAATGACCCGATCATGAAGACATCACCATGAGCAAAGTTAATCAGCTTAATAATCCCGTATACCATCGTATACCCTAACGCTATTAACGCGTAGATACTTCCAAGTGAAATACCATTCACAAGCTGCTGTATCCATTCCATGCGTATTCACTCCTTTGAATTGTCTGAAAATTGAAAAATCAGTACATACATCTTTACTAAAAAGTTATGATTTACTCTACCATTCTAGTTATCTTAAACATAAAAAAGGGAAGGCGTGTTTACCCGCCTCCCCTTGCTTACAAAACATTAAGGATTAACTTTAGAGTTGAACACTTGTTTACCGTCTTTAAATTCAAGAACTGTTGCTGTTTTAATTGGGTTATGATTTTCGTCAACTGAGAATGTACCTGTTACTAAAGAAAGATCTTTTGTTGCAGCCAATTCATTTTTAATTGCTTCCCCATCCGTAGAACCTGCACGTTTAATCGCATCCGCAATGTAGTAAATTGAGTCATATCCAAGTGCGTTGAATGCGTCAGGCGCTTTGTCTCCATTTGCAGCTTTAAATGCCTTTACGAAATCTTGAATTTTTTGATCTGGGTCTTCAGCAGAATAGTGGTTTGTGATGTATGTGTTATTCAATGCATCAGCGCCAGCTAGTTCTATTAAAGTTGGAGAATCCCAACCATCAGCACCCATTAGAGGTACATCAATACCCATCTCACGTGCTTGTTTTACGATTAATCCAACTTCTTCATAATATCCAGGGATAAAGATAAAGTCTGGATTTGCAGCTTTAATATTTGTTAATTGTGTACGGAAGTCTGTATCCTTCGCTACATATGCTTCTTCTTTTACAACTTTTCCGCCACTCTTAGTAATCGTTTCTTTAAAGGATTTTGCTAAACCTTTTGCATAATCTGATGCGTTATCTGCGAAGATAGCTACGTTTTTCGCATCTAGCTCACCAGAAGCGAAGTTAGCTGCCACAATCCCTTGGAATGGGTCAATAAAGCAAGTACGGAATGCATATTCATTAACACTACCATCTTCGTTCACTGTAATATTTGGAGCCGTACCTGAACCAGTAACAATCGGAATTTTATTATCATTAGCAATTTGAACCGTTGCTACTGTATTCCCCGATGTTGCAGGTGCAAGCATTGCTACTACTTTATCTTGTGTTGCTAGTTTAATAGCGGCCGCAGTTGCCTCAGAGTTTTCAGATTTATTATCTACTTTAATCAGTTCAATTTTCTTACCATCAATACCGCCAGCATCATTAATTTCTTTTACAGCAAGTTCTGCGCCTAGACCAATTGAAGAACCATAAGATGCTACATTCCCTGAAAGTTCTAAGTTTGCTCCGATTTTAATTGTATCGCCGTCAGATGAACCTCCACCTGATGAAGAACCTCCACCAGAACTTGAATCGTCTCCGTTACCGCAACCCGCAAGAACACCAGCAAGTAATGAAGATGCTACTAAAAGTGAACCGAACTTCTTAAGCTTTTTGCTCTCTTTCATAATTAAATTCCCCCTGAAAGTTTCTCAAATATTAGATATTTCAGATAATTATAAACAATTACATTCATTTGCTCAATAGCAAAAATAATTATTTATAACTACCTTAAACAAATGAAAAATATTATTCATATAAGCCTTTTACATTGTAAAACATTCTTTATATTTAGTCTAGAGTGATTTTTCAGTATAGTTAGTTATTTGTGAATTATCTTTTAATTAGGTTTTTAATCTAGTGCTAAACTCTTAGATAGAATCACTTTTTCACAATAAAGTTTAGCTAATTATAATGTCTCCTATTACTACTACGATTATTTCCCTGAAAATAATCGCGCAAATAATCATGAAACTCTCATTCACGTCACTTAAAACTGTGTAATATTTGAAAATAGTAAAAAGCTTAGAACGGGTTTCTCCAAGGCTCTAAGCTTTTTTTAATACGAATACACAAAGACGTTCATTAATATTTGTTTCATTTTCTAAATTAACTTCATGAAGTAATTCAAATGGCGTTCCCTGATGTAAAAACTGTAAATAATCATATGGTGGATAATATAAAATTATATGAATATCTCGCATTTGCTGCTCATAGGATTTCCAAATATTATGAATGACTGTGCGAAAAATATGAATCGAAAAAGGATTAAAAAAGAAAAATACATTATCGCGTGGCTTTATTTCATAAGCCTCAGCTATCGTATGAATAAATGTAATAGGTGCATGTGCTCGTACCTTTTGGAGATAATTACGTTTATTATCTTCAGCTTCTGCATAAAACCCTGCATCCATTTCTACCCCAATGGTTGGAATATGAAATTTATGGTACACATAAATAGGAACACGCCCTTTTCCACACCCCATATCAATAAATACAGGATGATCAGGCATCTCATATGCTGCAAATAATTGTTCCAATCCTTTGTAGGGTGTAGGCTCATAACGATGGTAGTGTGCAAGCTTAGGAAAACCATATTGTTCTCCAACCGTGTTAATATGCAAAAGTTTATCAAACTGCTGTTCATTCATATGAAAGACTCCTCTGAAAAGAATGCTTTATTTTAGCACGATAAAAAGCAAAAACCATACCCAAAAGTTTTGGATATGGTTACTTTTTTACTGACCCCTACGCTTGAATCGAACAACAAAGAGGAGTGCTAGGAGAAGAATCACTAGGCAAGCAACTGCTGTAAATACTGTTTGTTTATCGATAACAGGTGCTCGATAGGATGTTTCAATAGCCGCATTCGGCATAGGCATACCTATCAGATCTCCATTTTCATCCGGGCGTTGCATTTGTTCCCCATTCTGTCCTTCTCTTGGACCATTGCCCTCCTTGTTAAACGGTGGGCCCTGTGATGGATCAAAATCCTCTGGGAGCTGACTCGCATCAAAATCATCTGGCATAGAATTTATTTCACCATTTTCATTTGGAGTGCGTATCCCCCTATTCTGAGAGGCTGTAGAGGCTTCTACGACAAGTTCACCCGACAGTTGCTTTAAAATAGATTGAGAGCGCTGTTTAGCAAATTCAGGTAAGCTATTTTCACCTTCAACCGCTTCTAAAAACTGCTCTGTGGTAGAAAATTTAGTTGGATCTGCTTCAACATAAGTAGTTAATAAAACTGCTAACTTTTTAGTAATCGATTGCACATAGTCTTCAGTTAAATATGTTGTGGCAAACTCTTCTAAATAACTTTCATATTTATTACGATATTCCTCTTGTGCAAGCAAGGCATTCAACAGTGGTCGCTCCTCTAACGTTGTGCCAGAAACGGGGGTCGTTACACTAAAATTTATAGCACTCTCGGTTAATAAGTTGCTCGACATCCCCATTCCCATGTTAAAGCCACCGCCCTGCCGTTGCTTATTTCCATTAAAATCCTGATCAAGTGATTCATTGTTTTGCTCTAACGGTCTTTGCATCATAGTAGAATCGTCGGCTGTATTTTTACTATTTCCTCTGTCTCCTCCAACACCAAAGCCACCAAAGGACATATTATAATCCCAAGGAATCATAGAAAAAACTCCATTCTGTTCGTACAAATAGTAGTTATGTTTCATATTTCCTTGATAACTATCTAAATTTACAAGCGCCGTATTGACGGCAAAATAGCGTAACATTTCATCGACATCAATATATTTTTCTATGTCCCCGTTATTATTTATAGCATCTAGCATTTCAATAAACTTTGACTGATCTATATTGCCTTCATTAGTTTTCAATCCAATGCCCGTATAGTCTGCTATATTATCACTTATATATTTCAGATCACTGCCTACCCCATCTGGCTTAAATAAAAAGCCATCATTAGAGCCATAATTTTTAGCTAAGAATGTCTCATCCACTGCTTCTACTCCTAAAAACAAACCTCGATCCTTACCATTTACTGTAACATACATATAAGAATGTGCAGGCGTTGGTATACCCATTTGCTCCATCAATTCATAAGATATATATTCTCTCATCAGTGTAGCGTCACTATAATTATTATTTAAATTTAATTTTTTCAGTCCATATAAACTTTGAGTATCATCATAATAATCAAAATCAATTTTTAAACTATAACGATCAGAGTCACTGTTGACAACCGATCGTAATGATAAATTTCCTTTTGTTCGAATAGCAACATTCTCAATTTTTTTGCCGTTTACTGTAATATCCGCCTGTTTTAACTCCTCAGCAGCTGCATTTTCGAGCATGTCATCCCACTCTTCCTCATTTATCTCGATATCAACTGTCGTTACTTTATTGTTATTAAATACTAGATTCTCATAGGAAAACTCAGAATTTTTCGATTTAATTCCTACATTTGGAAGAACAGCATATATAACGACAAAGAGAAGGAGTAATATTGCCATGAACAGGTAGACTATTCGTGTTTTAATCATAGCTTGCACCTCTCTTTGTAATCCTTTGTATTAATGAGGTCATTACGCTGTGAAATTTCCATCGTAGCTAAGCATGATGGCAGATTTTACACCAGTCACTTTTGTCAGTTCATCCATCAATTGAGCATCATTTTGTTTGACACGAATTTCATATGTTGTTTCAATTTCTTCATTTTGCATTATTGATTTTGACTTAAGGGCGAATTTTTTTGTTTGTGTGGCAATAATTCTCTCCACCTCAGCATTTGCTCGCTCTTCTTCATACTTAACAATCAATAAATAAGGGTTTTCTACTGTAATTTTGTTAACGAATACTAGTAGTACAAGCCCAATTAATACAGCACCTATAATGACTAATGGGATAAAACCTGCACCACATAAAATACCTGAAACAATTGCCCAGAAAATATAAACTAAATCCATTGGATCCTTAATAGGTGTACGGAATCGTACAATGGATAAAGCACCAACCATCCCAAGTGATAACAGAACATTTGAGCTGATTCCCATTATGACAAGTGCTGTTGCCATCGTCATAATTAACAATGATATATTAAACGAATGGGAGTAAATGACACCATTAAAGGTTTTCTTATATACAGCGTAAATGAAAAGTCCGATAAAAAACGCTACTACTAAACCAATAATGGAATCGATTAATGAAAAAGAAGTTGTTTTTTCTAAAAAGTTGGATTTAAATATATCACTAAATTTAATTGTATCCATGTTTATTCTCCTTTGTATTAGCCATACATCCGACTAAGTTGATATTTTGAATAGGCCTCAGCATGTGTATCCACAGACTGTAGCAAATACTTAATGATATCCGGTAAATATTCATCGTATTTTACCTCTAAAATGACAAGATTCGACTCGAGTACATCTACCATAGGCAAGTTTTGATTAAACATATCTGTATTACGCAGACTTGATTGCACCTTACTATCAAAAGTAACTCGCACATTACCGTATGGATAGATATAGGCCTCTCGTTCATAATCCACCACCGTTGTAGGTTTTAATTGGCTATAATACATCTCTTGATATAAGTCTTGAATTAATCCTCGATTGTCTTTTTCCATCCATGATAAATCTCCAACCCGTATTTTTTCATATTCTGTTTGAGATATTGCACATTTAGTTTTAAACGTTAAATTATTTCGTTTACTCTTTCTTTCCAAATTAATAACGGTACTAGATCTTCCATATATGCGTACCCGATATTTATCTCGATTGATATAACCCTCCTTCTTCTCATTCAGCACTTTATTCGCGAAATTATCGAAATACGTACTACGAATTAAATATTTTCCGTCCATACCTGCATGCTTGTCTAACTGCATAACATGCTGAAGCTTCGTTTTTAACAATGTATAATCCGGATAGGAAATGGCTTGTTTAATTTCCTTACGCCCATTTGGATTAAATGAAGTTACTCTAGGCATTTCACACTCACTCTCCCTACTTAATTTCATTGACCATTGAAATATGGCGGTATGACGATCCCAAACTACGTCTTCTCTGTTTGTCGTCTACACTTTTTACTATAAAGAGCATTTGTGTCAGACAGATGTCAGCTTTACACTTTCTTCAACTATTTTTACAATAAAAAACTACTCCGCTTTTATAGCGAAGTAGCTCTTTGTAGCACTAACTCAAAGGACGTTCCTGAGGCATTACTTTCAATTAATATCAAGTCACCTCCACTGGATTGTGCCATCATTTTACTAAGAGGTAACCCTAAACCCAAACCACGAATAGTATATTTTTTATTCTCTCCTCTATAAAAACGCTCAAAAATAAAAGCCTGATCCTCTAGAGGAATTCCGTGACCTGTATCCTTCACAATAATCGATAGTTTATCCCCTCGCTCCTTTAGTATGAGCGTGATCGTTCCTTTATCCATTGCCTGCTTAGCATTAGTTAATAGGTTTGTCATGATTTGTTGAATACGGACAATGTCTACCTGTACATACACTGCTTGTTCAATCAAATGTAAATTTACTTTTACACTGTCTTCATCCTGTAAAACTTCCCATTGCGCCACGGCATCTCGCAACAGCTGATTAACATCCACGGACTGAATTTTAACTGGAATTGCGTCCACAGCAAAATGGTTAAAGGCAAGTAAGTCACCGACCATTGTTTTCATTTTTGTTGTTTCAACCATAGCCATTTCAATAAAATCCATGGCATCCAATCCTGTTACAACACCATCTTTTACAGCTTGTAGTAAGCCACTTATGGAGGTAACAGGTGTTTTCAATTCATGGGTAACGCCCGCTAATAACTCCGTTCGAGTTTTCTCTAGCTGCTCTAATTTGTTTGCCATATTTTCAAAAGATGTAACAAGCTCATAGACCTCTTTTTCCTTACTATCTTGAGGCAAATCAACAGTATAATTACCTTCCTGTATATGCTTGGCTGCCTCTGCTACTTGTTTAATTGGACGAGCTAAACGTTTTGATAAGAAGTAAATAGCAATCCAACCCAATAAGGCTAATGCTCCAATTAATAAAGCAAGCTGACCATATGCTTGGTTAACTCTTGTTAGATTGTCCTTCTTCTCCTTCACAAGTACCCAGCCCAATAACTGATTATTACCTTCTATCTTTCTTTTCACCACATATTCAGGCTCTAGCCCCCCTGTTATTTCCTTCGTACCTTCTTCATCGTCCAACAAGCCCGCTACATTTTTAGCACTACCAGGTGGTACGGGTCGGTTACTTGTAAGGATATTGCCTTCTGTATCAACGACATATAAAATAGGATCTATTTCTCTCATATTAAAACGCTCTCGATCCCCAATAAAACCTGGTATACCATTAATTGGACCATTATTTGGGTTTGTTGTATCCGTTAAACGATAGACCGTCTCGTCTGCTAAAAATTCCATTAATTCTAATCGATTTTCAAATGTTGTATGGCGAATCCACGCTGCCGAGATGAGAAAAATGATAGCCAATCCTATAAAAAGTGTAAGTAAATAACGGCTTGTCCAATAATGAAGTAAGGATATACGCTTATTTTTTTTGAACACTTAACTGATACCCCAATCCACGTAGCGTTTTTATTTCTCCTTCTTTCACATCCCAATCTTTTAAAGCCCTTCGTAGCCTTTTTATTGCTAAATCTACCGCACGATCACTACCTTCATACTCCCAACCCCAAATTTGATCTATTAGCTGCTCACGGGTAAATGTTTGATTAGGATGATCAACTAAAAACATAAGCACCGATAAATCTCTTGGCGTTAATATAATTTCTTCGCCTCCCAGAAATACTCTATGTGCTTTCCTATCAATTTGGAGCGATCCATAACGTTTTATTGTGGATGAATCTAGGCTTCCTTCGGCACGTCTTAAAACAGCCTTTACTCTTGCAACAACCTCATCCGCTATAAAGGGCTTGGCAATATAATCGTCTGCTCCATGATTAAATCCTTCTAAGCGGTAATTAACCTCTCCTAATGCTGTCAGCATAATAATAGGACACGTACTTAACTCCCTAATCTCCTGTAAAATAGCCCAACCATTTTTTTCTGGTAACATAATATCTAACAACACTAAGTCTGGCTTTGTCTTAAGAAACATATCCAAGGCTTCCCCACCATTAAAACATTGTGACACCTCATACCCTACTTTTTGTAAATATACCTTTAAAACCTGACTTATTGCATATTCATCCTCTACTACTAGTATGTTTACCATCGTCATTCACCTCGCTACTAGCTCGCTTTTGGCTTTATTATAGCATCGGATTATGTCAGTTAAATGTCAGCCTTCCCCTGCTCATAACCCCCGTAAGAGAATATCTAGGGGGCATCTATTGACAATGTCTTCCTACGCCAATTATCATTGATTGCGAATGATAATCATTGATAATTCATTCATAGACCTACAAAAATAAAATAAGGGGGGGTAATAGCATGATTATTGTGACTAATCGTATTCAAGTAAAGCCAGGCTTTGCTGCAAGAATGGCACCAAACTTCACAAAGCCGGGACCACTTCAACAATTTGAAGGCTTCCATAAAGTAGAGGTATTAATTTCAACCGATGATCCTACTTATGATGAAATGAGTGTAAATATGTATTGGGAATCTAAGGAGCATTTCCAAGCATGGCGTAATAGCGATGCATTTGCTGCAGCCCATCATCGTCCAAATTCGGGTTCTGAGGGAGATAAAGCTGATAGCCCAATTATCGGTAGCAAAATCGTAGTTGCAGAATTAGCAACTTCTATTGAAGCTTTACGTTCATAAACAACAACTAAAATACTTATCTTCTGATTCTATCTAAAAAGCCCTGCACGCTGATCTACCATGCAGGGTCTTTTTTCTATTTAATTAGACACTGTCCAGACCCGTATCAAGTCAAAAATATGACTAGTATATAGCCCAGTATGGATAGACAGACAGAACCAACTAAACCAGCGATAAATGCCTTTACACCAAGCTCCTTAAATGTTTTAATCTCGACATTTAATCCAAGACCAGCCATCGCCATAGCAATTAAAATATAAGCAATATTTACAAATGCTTGCGCCACATTCGCTGGTATTATCCCTAATGAATTGATAGCGCTCATCGCTAAAAACCCTAAAATAAACCATGGAATAATAGACAATGTAAATCCCTTTTTCTCTTCGCTTTTATCCATTTTTCGATAGAAAATACCAATAATAATGGCTACTGGTACTAGCAGTGCAACACGTGTTAATTTCACAATGACAGCTATATCAATTGCTTCATTCCCGCCAGCTGAAGCTGCTGCAATAACGTGGGCGATTTCATGTAATGTACCACCTGCGAAAATTCCATACTCCGTCGGTGTTAAGTCAAGAATAGAGTAGAGTACTGTATAAATAAGTGTAAATACAGTTCCTAATAGGGCCACAATTGCTGCCCCTACTGCCGTTTCCTTTTGATTTGCTTTAATTTGTGGTGCGATTGCCACTACAGCAGCTGCTCCACAAATTGCTGTCCCACAGGCAGTTAATATTCCTAGCTTCTCATCAACTTTGAGCATTTTTGTTAATCCGTAGACAACCATTAACGCAAACAACAAATTAATAACTGCAATCAAGAAAACGCTCGCACCTGCATGATAGATATCCGCTAAATTTAAGCGCATGCCCAATAGTATGATTCCCAACCTTAAGAGTTTTTTGCTAGAGAATGCAATCCCCACTTGCCAGGTATCCTGTACTTTAAATGCTGCTCGCCAAGCCATTCCTACTATAATGGCAATAACCAACTGTCCCAAAATAGAGAAGAAAGGGAATGTAGCAATATATTTCGCTACTAAAGCAATAAGGAGCGTTAACAATATTCCCTTCAAGAAATTTGGAGTAAGGGTGGATTTTTCTTTATTCTGTCTTATAACCATGTTGTTCACTTCTTTCTCCCTTGTTGATTATTACTTTATTAAAAAGCACACTATTAGTAAAATACATATATATAATCGTTATTATTAATATTTCTAATAATAGAGGTGGAGCTATGCAATTCGACGCTTTAAAAACTTTCGTCACACTAGTTGAGGTGAATAACTTTACGAAAACCTCTGAATTACTTCATATTTCTCAACCAAGTGTTAGTCTACACATTAAAAATCTAGAGCAGGAATTACAGACAACCTTATTTATTCGTTCACCTAAGTCTGTACAAATTACACCAACTGGTGAAATTCTTTATAAAAGAGCTAAACAAATCATGGCTATTGCGGAAGCAGCGAGAGAAGACATAGCAGCCTACCATCAAGAGGTCCAAGGTACACTAGTAATAGGGGCGAGTTTTACGATTGGAGAATATATATTGCCTCCCATCATAGCAGGCTTGCAGCAGCAGTTCCCGCAGCTTGAGCTTCAAGTTATTATTGGCAATACAAAAGAAATCATTCAATATACAAAATTATTGCAAGTTGATATTGGTCTCATAGAAGGGCAGGCTCATGATAATGAACTATTGATTAAACCATTTATGAAGGATGAGCTATTTATTGTCAGTGCCAGCAATCATCCTCTCACAAGGGAACAACCTATTACTGCTGACAAACTTCAACAGCAAAGTTGGGTTGCACGTGAAGAAGGGTCTGGAACACGCTATTATTTAGATCATTTATTCAGAGCAAATGGTCTACAGATTCATTCCCTTTTGACTATTAGCAGTAATCAAGGGGTCAAGGAGAGCGTTATCCAAGGACTTGGACTTTCCCTGCTGTCTGCCTGTGTGATTGAACGTGAATTAAAAAATGGCGATATGACCATTTTGCCACTTGAAGGACAGCATTTTATGCGGACATTTTCTTATCTTTGCTCACCAACCGTGAAAAATAAACGCAATGTCGACATTCTCATTGATGTATTAAAAAAGAAAGCTTAGCAACTTTTCTAGTCGCTAAGCTTTCCTGATTGTCCTTCTCGTATTCAAACTTTTTGATTCAATGATTTCGACAAATTTTGTCGCGGCTCTAGAAAGAGGTACTGTTTTCAAATAACACATACCAATACTTCTTGCCGGGATACTTTCCTTTAAGGTTAATTCGTAGAGGTGACCTCGTTGAAGATAATCCTTTGAAAACTCCTTTGTTACACACGCAATGCCGAGGTTACTACGGGCAAACTCTAGCACTAGATCGTGGGAGCCTAGCTCAAACTCTGGTTCAATATAGATCCCTCTTGCAAGGAGATAATCTTCTACATATTTTCGTGAATTTGATTTTTTCTCAAGGAAAATAAGTGGGAATTTCAACAGATCCTCATAGCGTAAACTTTTAGATGATAGTGTTTTATACTTCTCCCCGCAGACAAAGATATCTTGAATATCTGTGCATACTGTTAACTGTAAAGTAGAATCTTCTATTGGAAAATTACAAAATCCTATATCTACCTCACCTGATTTAATAAAATTACAAATCTCAGAGGTTGTACCATTTAGCATCTGTAATTTAATATTCGGATACATAGTATGAAACGCTTCTAAATAAGGCATTAAAAAGAAGCGTGAAATGGTATCTCCTACCCCAAACTTTAATTGCCCTGTCGTTAAATTTTTAAATTCCAGTAACTTCTCTTCTCCAGCATCTAGAAGTCCTAAAGCTGAATTTGTATATTCGAAAAGTAGGCTGCCCTCTGTGGTCAAAGTCACACCTTTCGGGGTCCGATTAAAAAGACGTGTACCGAGCTCTTTCTCCAATTGCATCATAGCCTGACTAACAGCTGGCTGTGTCATGTATAAATCCTTAGCAGCCCTCGAAAAGCTATTATTTTTTGCTACAACACTAAAAACGCGATATAAATCTAATTTCCCTATCATATAAGCACCCCTTATAGCTATTATATGAACTATTAATTTTACTTATATCATTAATGAAGAGTATAGTAAAATCATATGGATTTTATTTCATTTGACGTTAGAGAGAATGAGGAGAGATTAAATTGGAACGTGTAATCGGTACAGTTGTAAGAGGTCTTCGTGGTCCTATTATTAACGAGGGCGATAATATTGAACAAATCGTTGTAGATACAGTGTTAAATGCTGCAAAAATTGAAGGATATGCAATCGAGGATCGTGATATTGTCACAGTAACTGAGTCTGTCGTGGCACGTGCACAAGGTAACTATGCAACGATTGACGATATCGCAGTAGATGTAGCGGCAAAGTTCGGTGATGATACGGTAGGTGTTATTTTCCCAATTTTAAGTCGCAACCGCTTTGCAAACTGTTTACGTGGAATCGCAAAAGGTGTAAAAAAAGTTGTATTAATGCTTAGCTACCCATCCGATGAAGTTGGTAATCACCTTGTAGATATTGATGAGCTTGATGTAAAA
Organism: Lysinibacillus sp. FSL M8-0134; assembly: GCF_038069745.1. Taxonomy (NCBI): domain Bacteria; kingdom Bacillati; phylum Bacillota; class Bacilli; order Caryophanales; family Bacillaceae; genus Lysinibacillus; species Lysinibacillus sp. FSL M8-0134. Next base: position 459,770 of record NZ_JBBPAJ010000002.1, read on the forward strand.
GGTATTAACCCATGGACGGATACACTAAATGAGGTTGAGTTCCGCGAGCATTTTGGCTATAAAAAACATACATTTACTGGTGTAGATTATATTGAATACTATAAAGAGTTAATTGAAGCGGAAGGGGCTTCCTGTGAGGTCATCTTCTCTAATAATCCAAAAACAATTTTAAATTATACAAAGAGTATTTTAACATGTGACATTCATACACGTTTCCGCACAAAACGTATTTTAACAGCGAATGGTGCAGAAAAAGTTTACAGCCTTGATAACATTTTAGCTGAATCTATTAACGGTTCTGGCTTCAATGCGGAGTATGGCCTTCTTGGCTCGAATAAAGCAACTGAGGATAGTGTGAAATTATTCCCACACACTTGCCAACCAATTGTTGACGGAATCCAAGCAAAAATTAAAGAAGCTACTGGCAAAACTGTAGAGGTCATGATTTACGGTGATGGCGCATTTAAAGATCCAGTAGGCAAAATTTGGGAGCTTGCAGATCCTGTTGTTTCGCCAGCGTTCACAGCGGGATTACATGGTACACCGAACGAAGTAAAATTAAAATACTTAGCAGACAATGATTTTGCGGACCTTCGAGGTGAGGAATTAAAAGCTGCTATTTCGGAATATATTCAGAATAAAGATGAGGATTTAACTGGTCAAATGGCTGCACAAGGAACAACACCTCGTCGCTTAACTGACCTAATCGGTTCCCTATCTGATCTTACATCTGGTTCAGGTGATAAAGGAACACCTATGATTTACATTCAAGGCTACTTTGATAATTACACTAAATAAACAAAAATGAACTCTCGTCCTAATGAAGAGAGTTCATTTTTATTTATGATGAGGATGACAGGAATCGAACCTGTAATCTCTTTGAAAAGGGATATGCTATCCTTGCACACTTCCTCATAGTTTATAATTTTTGAAAGATTATTATAGTATTACATTTTTCTCAGTCCTTTTTATTGTATAATTCGTCACCTTAATTTCATTAGCTCCATTTTATTTTAAGCCATTAGGTATGATTTCTTCTTGTAGCCAATGCTCACTTGTTTGAACATGCTGTGGTCTCACAAATTTCCCCAAATTATATCGAAAATCATCATAATGGAATGCATCAATATTTCTAATGACATATCCCTCTTGTTCACCATCAAATATTGATTTACCAGTAAATGTACGTTTTATCTTTTCTTCATCAAAAATACCCCGATATAAAACAGGAACCGTTTCAATACCTAATTCAGCCGCATATGCTACTGTTTCGTCCCAGCTTAAACATATATTTTCTTCATTCCAAATACTAAATAAATAAAAATAGCTTGTTAGTGCTTTATAATAAATGGAATGCTTCGCATACACATTTTCCCCGCATAATCGCCAATCATTCGGTATATGATAAGCAAAACTCGCATGAAATGTTTTTACCCAATGTCTAGAGGGATGATTAGCGGAATGGATGCTTCTAGCATGCATATAGTCTTTATATAGTGTTGTACCTTCCCCGTCTAACTTTTCAGTTACAACAACCTCTTTCCCAACAAAATGATTTACATTTTTAGCAACCTTATCATCATGTGTGTAGCCTCTGCTCCATGGCAAATGAAAGCTTCTTGGATATTTCATTAACTTCGTCATATTTTCACTCCCTTTCCCTATTGTTTATTTGGCAAATTGATCTGCCTCACGGAAAAAATAAAGCCTTGTTAATAAATCACCATCTAATAAGTGATAAATTTGGCTTCCTCCTCGATCGCCCCCATACTGGATTAACATATGAAATTGCACTAAATGAACAACCTTTAACACAAAGTCCTTTTCAAAGCCTAACTCTAATAGAAAATGGCACACCAGTTGAGCAGATACGTTTTCATGTCCAAAATAGCCATAGCGTTGTTGTAATGGTTTATATTTTTTGCAAAATGGTTTACCGACATCATGAAACAATGCAGCTATTTGTAGAGCTAGTTTATCGCTTTCTAAATAATACTCATTGATATACGCATACACAAAATACGTATGCTGACATAATAAAAATTGATGGAATGAGTTTTCTTGATCGAATTGATAAATTTCTTTAAAAAGTGGAACTGATCGAAGTGTTTGAAAAAGTTCTTCATAAGTGGGCTGGCTTTGTAAGAGTGAAATAAATTGTTGTTGAGAAATATCATAAGGACCTGATTCATGTACAATATGCACTTCATCAAAACCTTCTCCTACTGTCGGGAATTCTAAATACTTTCTCATTTTCTCCATTACCATTAATGGGACATGCCGTTTCCGTTGCTGGTTTCTTTCTACACAGGTTACATAAGGTGTATCAAAATAATAACACTCCTTTTTAAAGGTACTTGGTAACTTTCGTAATGCAAATATCCTGCGCTCCCGTTCAATATTGGTTGCATCCACAATGACAGAAAACCCTTTTGCCACTAAGTTATTAAGACGCTCATATAATGTACGAAAGACCACACGCGATTTCTGCTTAGTTGCGTCACCAAACAATTCATCCCGTATAGCGTCACTAGATAGGATAACCGCATTTTCTCTTTTCGCTAGCTCTTTTACAAATGTACTTTTTCCACTACCAGGCAACCCCACTGTAAAGATCACCTTCATTATTTTCACCTCCCTTCAAGTTTTTATATCGTGTAATGTGGCGTCATCTTTAGTATATCGCCTATCATTTCTAATAAAAATTTATGGTCATCAGTCATAATATGATGCAATTTTACATATAAAAAAGACTGCTCCACCTTTTTTAGAGCAGTCTATGTATATCAATAACTTATTAGCTTATACATTTATTATAGCATAAATTTACAAAAATTACTAGACTATACTTCCTTCAGGAGTAGAGGTATGATAAATTTCCTACTTCAATCACCCTATCGAATAATTGCATTGAGGCTCTTTTGCTTTTTCCTAGGGTCTTTGGACAACCTATAAAAGTGAATCACAATTACCTTCATCTCACCATTTATATAGGTGAGGGTTATTGTCAAGGGAAGCAAATAACTACGGAGAGGAATGTGAGTAAACGTTGGAAAATCAAAAAGAATGGCTAGAAGAAAAGCTTTATCTTGAGGATTCTTTAAACCTCATTCATCACAAAATAAAAGAAATACAGCTAAAAGAGAAAGGCTTCAAAGAAAATGCTGTCGCCTTAAAGAAAACGTTTTGGAATGACGTCAGGGTTAATTTAGATACGGCTGAGGATGTCGATGAAACTTTTTTTGCCATTAAGCAACAGGTAGAGCTTTTATCTGACTCAGAGCTTGCACAACAACGTGCGATTCGAAATGTGAAGGTCTATGAACGTTTACAACAATCACCCTATTTTGCTCGTATTGACTTTTTACAAAATGGGGAAAAAGATCCCTTAAAAATTTATATAGGTGTTGCTACATTATTGGATGAACAGGATGAAAATATAATCATATATGACTGGCGAGCGCCTATCTCAAGTATGTATTATGATTACACACCTGGCGATGCATCCTACGAAACATTAGGTGAAGAAATTCATGGAGAAATGTTATTAAAAAGACAATTTATTATTAAAAATGGCCAACTACAATCGATGTTTAATACAGGCCTTACAATTGGCGATGATTTATTGCTAGATATTCTTGCCCAAAATGCAAACGAGCATATTCGTAGTATCGTTGCAACGATTCAAGCTGAACAAAATAAAATTATTCGACATGTAAACTCCCGATACCTCATCGTCGAAGGTGTTGCTGGTAGTGGTAAAACTGCGGTGGCCTTACAGAGGGTCGCCTATCTATTGTATCGTTATCGCAATGAAATGACTGCCGATCAAATATTACTAATAACGCCTAATCAACTTTTCAATCAATATGTCCATACGGTCTTACCCGATTTAGGTGAAGACAATATGCAACAATTAACTTTTATAGAGTATGTGGAAAAACGATTAGGTCGTCAATTCCAATTGGAATACCCTTATGAGCAACTAGAAGATCTTTTAACAGAAAAGGATGACGCTCATTATGAAACTAAATTAAGTATTATTTCATATAAAGCGAGCCTTGATTTCAAAGATTTAATGGATCACTATGTAAGCTATTTATCGAATAAGGGCTTATTATTTAAAAATATTGTATTTCGTGGGGAACGTATTATTACTGCACAGGAAATTTCGGAATACTTCTATTCCTTCCCTTCCTCTATATCGATACCGGATCGCCTACAATTCGTGAAAGAGTGGTTATTACAGCAACTAACGAAATTTGAAAGAGCTGAGCGTACAAAGGAATGGGTAGAAGAAGCAACTGAACTTTTAGATAAAGAAGACTACTCTAAGTCTTACAGTGAGCTTTTATATGAGGGAAGCTATACAGAAAACTCCTTCGATGATTTTGATCAAGAACGCCAAAAATTAGCGAGACAAATTGTTAAAAAACACTTTAAACCGTTACGTAATTCTGTTACCAAGTTAAAGTTTGTTCATATTTTAGGTATATATCGCCAACTCTTTGATCAAAATAGCCCTTTTTACAAAGCTTTACAGCATCTTATGCCCGATCATTGGGAAGATATTTGCCAACACACACATACTAATTTAACAAAACGCCTTATTGCCTATGAGGACGCCGCTCCATTTTTATATTTACAGGACAAAATTGAAGGGCAACAGACAAATACGATGATCCGTCATGTTTTAATTGATGAAGCACAGGACTATTCACCATTCCAACTCACAGTATTACAGCAACTATTTCCAAAAGCTCGAATGACCATCTTAGGGGATGGACACCAAACGATTCACCCTCATACCTTTGAGAATCCTTCACTACTTGACCCTGAATTATATGGTGGGCAGGCCGAAAAAATGATTTTAACCAAAAGCTATCGTTCGACAAAGCAAATCATTTCACTCACTTCCAATATTTTAAATGATGGTAGTGAAGTAGAGGCTTTTAACCGCAATGGTCCTGAACCTTCAATTACCATTGTGCCAAATGAATTAGAGTTAGTTGATCGAATTATCCAGAACATCAATAATCTTTCTACCAAATTTGAAACAATTGCAGTCATTTGTAAAACTACAGCTGAATGCTCTGCTGTATACGAACAATTAAGAAACCAAATAGATATTCAACTCATTACTCACAGCACTAAGCAATTTAAAAAGGGTATTTTATTACTTCCAGCGTATATGGCGAAAGGAATTGAGTTTGACGCTGTCATTATCTATAATGCGTCTGCCGCTAATTATTCAAGAGAAAGTGAACGGTACTATTTCTATACAGCCTGTACGAGAGCTATGCATGAGTTGTTCATCTATTCCATTAATAAAGTAACTTCTTTCCTTCAATAACAGGTTACAGGAGATTCTGCATTTTACAGACTCTCCTGTTTATTTTATATATAGAACGTATAGTCTTCTGGAATGACACGTTTTAAAAATTTCTTTGTGCGCTCCTCTTTTGGGCTTACGAATATATTATGGGGACTACCCTCTTCAACAACAACGCCTCCATCCATGAAAATCACGCGATTGGCGACATCTTTGGCAAAGCCCATTTCATGTGTGACCACAAGCATTGTAGTACCCTCAGCCGCAATATTTTTCATGACTTGCAATACTTCTCCTACTAATTCGGGATCAAGTGCAGATGTTGGCTCATCAAATAAAATAATATCAGGATTCAATGCTACTGCTCGTGCAATGCCTACACGCTGTTGCTGACCGCCAGATAACTGACTAGGATAGGCGTTGTATTTTTCAGATAAGCCTACTTTGTCTAGTGCCTTTTTGCCAATTTCCACAGCCTGAGCCTTCGGGATCTTACGTCCAACGATTAACCCTTCGGTAACATTTTCTAATGCCGTTTTATTTGTGAACAGATTATAATTTTGGAAGACAAATGCGACGCGCTGACGAATTGCATGTACGTCTTTTTTCTTTACATGTTGAAAATCAACTTCGATATCTCCAAATGTCGCATAGCCTTGATCTGCCTTTTCTAAAAAATTGATGCAGCGTAATAATGTTGTTTTCCCTGAGCCACTAGGACCTAAAATAACAACAACATCCCCTTTATCAATAGCTAAATCAACACCTTTTAAAATTTCATTGCCACCAAATGACTTATGAATATTTTTAATTTCTAACATAATTATTCACCCCTTAGGCATGTGCCGCTTTGTATTTGCTTAAATACTTTTCATAGCGCTTAAACAAGTATTCGACTGTACTACATAAAATTAAGTACACGATAAAGATATCCAAATAGGCTTCTACGTAATTATAGCCAACGTTTGCTGCCACTTTTGCCTTCAATGTAATTTCAGGAAGGGACATTGCGTAGCCTAGGGAGGTAGCCTTAATAAGATTAACGGTAGCTGTGCAAATATTCGGCAATGCAACTACTAAAGCTTGCGGAATGATGATTCGAGTATATGCTTGGAATGTTGTTAAACCTACTGAATGCGCTGCCTCTAATTGCCCTTTTTCAATCGTACTTAATGCAGAACGAAATACCTCTATTAAAATTGCCGTTGAACTGAACGCGAAAACAATAAATGCATACCAAATTGGATTGATTTTATAAATATCATATTCTATATGATACTTTTCAAAAATAACTTTTAACATTAACGGGATACTACTATATATAATAAAGATTTGTATAATGATCGGCGTCCCTCGTACGAAAGAAACATAAATTTTCGCTAGATGGTGGATAACTGGAATTTTATTAATCCTCGTAAGTGCCAGTAAAAAACCAAGTGGTAGAGCTATCAACAAAGCAACAACTGTCACAAGGAGAGCGATAGGAACACCAGATAATGCAACAAAAAATGTTTCAAGTAAAAATTGATAATTCACAGTTATGCCTCCTTACGTTGTTTCTAAGGTCTTCTTACCCTTGCCAAATACCTTTTCTAATATAGCAAATATTTTTTCTATAATAATTGATAACACCCAATAAATAATGGCTAATGCAATATAAATTTCTAATGCATGTGCATTGATATTACTTGCGATAATTAAATTTGCCTTACCGACAATATCAATTAAACCAATTGTATAAGCTAGTGCACCTTCCTGTAATAAAGCGATCATGCCATTCCCAAAGTTCGGCAGAGCAACTACAAGTGCCTGCGGGAAAATGATTCGACGGTAGGCCTGGAATGGTGTTAGCCCAACACTAACAGCTGCTTCAAACTGTCCTTTGGGAATTGCTAAATAAGCGGATCGTATTACCTCAGACATAATTGCTGCAAACTGCAGGGTGAAAGTTACGACTACGAAAATAGCCGTCTCAATTGAATGGAGATTGAGACCGACATTTTCAGCTAATGCTGGGACACCATAATAAACAAGAAATAATAATACAATAGAGGGCGTACAACGCATAATTGTTGTATACAAGTTTGCGATTTTTTGTAACCATTTCAAGGAAGATAGTTTGGCTGCCGCTAACAATAAGCCAAACAGTGTACCTAAAATAATAGAGGACCCTGCAACTAGGAACGTAATTTTTAAAAAGGGTACTAACACAGGGATTGCGTTCCAAATATATGTTGCGTCAAAATATTTATCCATTTCCTCACCAACTTTTGTTTTTATGAATAAAGACTGCTGAGTGTCACTGACTCAACAGCCTTATAAATTCGTTACTTTTTCAACTAACGATTAACATTTTCTAATACTTCAAATAAATCACGGCCATAGAACTTAGTGCTTAATTCATTTGTTTTCTTTTGTTCCTTAATTTGTGCTATCGCTTTATCATAAGCATCAGCGAATTCTTGTTCCTTTTTATTGAACAATGGCCATGTTTTAATGACAGCAAATTCGTTATAAACAACCTCATCTTTTAAGTTATAATAAGGGCCATCTTCGGCAAGAACCTGTTGTTTAAATGGTCCCTCAATCATGACACCACCATCAACACGTCCTTCATTTACCCACTGCACAACATCAACTGTAAATGCATCGCCAGCCTCAAGCTTAACTTTATTATCAGGGTTTGCCGTATTGTATTCATCAATAATTGTATATTGAGCGTTATTAGCAGCAATCGGTGCTAACGAATAGCCCTTTTTCGCAAAATCAGCTAATGTTTTCACACCTTCATCCTCTTTACGTAAAACTAGACCTGCACTACTTAACCCTAAAAACTCCTTCGGGAAAATAAATTTCTCTGTTCGCTCTTGCGTAAAGAAGGCATTTTTTACCCCTACTTGATATTTCCCTTGCTCTACACCAATCAATAAATCATCACTCGTTGTGCCTACATATTCGAATTGATAGTCCGGCAATAATTCATCTACTAATTTCATTACTTCTACATCATAACCTGTAGGATTCCCATTATCGTCAATATAACTAATCGGCTTTGATGCTTGATCATAGGCAACCTTAACCGTACGAACCTTATCACCATCGCCTGAATCCTTTTCAGCTGATTCTCCAGAATTACAAGCTGTTAAAAGTGCTATAGAAGCCAAACCAACCGCAGCAAGTTGAAAAATTTTATTTTTCTTCATATGTCATTTCTCCTTATTCCTCATGTAAATTTTCATTAACTTTCAGATAGCTTCTTCTGTTCGATTGCAGCAGTCGCTAATTTAATAATCGTCATATCATCCATTGGCGGATTATGAAGTCCTGCACGAACGTTGCGATAGTAGCGTTGTAATGGATTTGTCAGCTGTAAGCTTTTTGCTCCAACTACCCGCATTGCCTTATCCACTATTTCAATAGCCAGATTTGTAACTGTATGTTTAGCCACAGCCATTTCATTTGTGATAAGTCCTTGTCTTGCTGGATCATCGTAGGCTTCAGCCACCCCATACAGGACAAAACGTGCTTGATGGAGCTTTAATTCAATATCTCCTAAAAGCTGTTGTACATTTGGTAACGTACTAATCGGAGCATTCAAGCTATTGGGCTGATGATGATTAGCAAAATGAATGGCATAATCACGGGCAGCTTGTGCAATACCTAAATAGGTAGCTGGAATATGGAGTATCCAGCCGTTTATCTTACCGCCACTAGGATGACTTGGTAACTCAACTAAATGCTCCTTTGCTACAACGACATCTTTTAACACAAGATCATGGCTACTTGTGCCTCGCATTGCAGACATTTCCCAATTTTCTTCAATGGATAACCCTTTCGAATCTTTATGAATGAGGAAAAACCCAATTTGTTGCTTTTCTTCAATCCAAGCTGAAGTTAGAAAATAATCGAGTACTGGAGATGCAGTCGTAAAGATCTTGCGTCCATTTAATAGCCAGCCATCTTTTGTAGAAACAGCGGTTGTTCCAGGTCGACCACCACGCGTTGGACTTCCCGTTGCTGCCTCACTAACAGCTCTATTAATGATGGCACCTCCCTTTATTTCTTCAGCAAACGCTGTTAATAAATTCTCAGTCCATAACTTCGTTTCATATATTTCACCGACAACGCCTAATGTCCACCCAAGGGATAGAGATGCGTTCTCGTCATAGCTTGCTAACGTTTCTTGCACAAGCACCATATCATAGACTGATAGACCTTCTCCGCCATATTGCTTCGGTAAAGTAAGCTGCGGGTAGCCCATTTGCAAAAGTAATCGATACGCCTCGAAAGGGAAACGAGATTGTTCATCCACCTCAACAGCCTTGGACTTGATCGGCTCTGCAATAGCTGCGAGTTGCTCTAACCAAAATCGTTGTCGCTCTGTTTTTACAAATAAATTTTTCAAGTATATCTCCTTCTTCCCACAATATATCAATTACACCTCGGCATATTTGTATCTAAATTTTTTTGGGGCTTGCTCGAAAAGCTCCCCTTCAAATCCGATACTTCCGAAGGGTTTACTTGATTGAGCACCCAGTGAAATGAATCATCTTCCTCTCTAGAGGAGGAGTATTCCGTTCAATTAATATAAATCATATAAATTTACTAAGAATTATTAGTGAAAAAAAATCTCTGCCTACTTATTGTAGGGAGATGCTATTAGGTACTGAATTTTCAGATTCGTTGACACTTATAATACTTTTCACATTTAAAAATGTCAATGGGTAATATACAAGTTTTTTTGTTAGTTTAATATGAATTAAAATGATTCAACTTTACCCTTTTATTTATGCACCAAGCTTTGTTTACAACATATGCTAAGACTAATGAAAGAGGTGTATACATGACGAACAACTTCACTTCGCCACAAAATGGTGGCACCTTATCCTATTTCGCTCCACAAGTAATTCAAACTAAGTTTGGTGATATTAATGGTGATGGCTTTTTTGAAACCATTTTTTTAATGGGCACTAAACAGCCTGATAGTCCCTTATGGAAAGATATAACACTCGCTATTTTTTATGGTCAAACAAGACAAATGGAACAAATTCCACTGAAACAAAATATAGGCTATAACCCAACCCTTTTCTTAGGCGATTTTACTGGTAATCATATTGAGGATATTTTTGTAATCTCCGATACAGGAGGTAGTGGAGGTATAATTAATGGCGAGATATTTGCCTCGATCAACAACCAAATACTTTCTATTTTTGATGCAGAGTCTTTCAATAACAAACTAAAATATAGTGTCCGTTATGTTGATCACTACAAGGCTGTTGTTCAAAGTTCGAATCCTGCTAAACGATACACCATCGATTTACAGTATAAGGGTACAGACTACTTAGCAGAAATCTATAATCCAGATGGCACTTTAAAGCAACCAATTGAAGGCTGGGTAGATCCTTTTAGTGGACTATATCCCGTTGATTATGATCGAGATGGGACATATGAAATTTTAGGATATCAAGAAATTGCCGGTAGATATCATGCTGACGGATTAGGTTATGTAGAAAATATTTTAAAATGGAATGGTCGTGAATTTATAATAGACCGACAAACAGTATCTATTTTTGGAGAGGATTTATCATAGAGACTATCTCTATTAAATAAGATAAAAAGTAAATCTGCTCGTTTTAATGCAATAATCTAACAAAAACGAGCAGATATTGGTATTTATACTTGTTTTTCAACTAAAGCAAAATAGTTATTTTCAGGGTCTGCAAAATTAAAAACTCTACCCATTGGCATCATTACTAGATCCCCTACCTTAATGCCCTTTGCTTGAAAGTCTTGGTACATTTCTTCAATTTTATCGGCGTAAAACATAATGGAAGGTGTTCCTAAATTTAGTTCTGGCTGCATTTTAGCGATAATTTCTTTATTGTGCAATACAAAGGATGTTTGAGCTTCCTTCGTTGGGGCAATTTCTATCCAGCGCATCCCAGCTTCTTCCTGTTCAGCAACGACAACAAATCCTACTTTTTCAGTCCAAAACTTTACCGCTACATCTTGATCATTAACATAGAGCATTACCTGTCCAATTTGATGAATCATGATATTCCTCCCTCCTCTTTTGAGATTAGTATACATCAATCTTGACCTTTATATAGCTTCTAACAATATTTAATTTTGAGAAATTTCGAATAATTGATAGTCATATATATTACTCACAAATAATTAATCTAAAGTACTTAACTTTTCTTTTTTTTCTGATAGAATGAGAATTATTTACCTTCTAGGGAAAAGTATAGAACAAAAAAATTATGTGAGGATAATACAAGTGAAACAACTAAGTTTAAGAAAAAAGCTTATTTTCTCGTTTTTAGCAATGCTTCTCATCCCAACACTGTTAATTGGAATTGTTTCCTACCAAAGTGCTGAAAAGCAGATTTCAGAAGAACAACAAGCAAGTGCAACTGAAAGTGTACGTATTCTTAATACCAACATTACGAACATGATTAAACCAAAATTAGAGGATGTACAATATTTTTCAAAGAAATTTAATAAATCCTTCTTTCAAGATGAAAATGTTCCAAAACTTAAATCATTACTAAATGAATACGTTAATATGCACCCTGAAGTAGAATTGATTTATATTGGTACTTCTGATGGTAAACTATTGGACGAGCCTGCTCAAGACTATCCTGATGGCTTTGATCCACGTACACGGCCTTGGTATACACAGGCTTTAGATAGTAATGGCGGGGTTTCTATTACAGCTCCATATGTAACCCAATCTACAGGTGACATCGTTATTACAATCACTCAAGCATTACCAGATGGCTCTGGCGTATTAGGACTAGATTTAAATATTTCGACACTAAGTGACATAACGAATAATATTCGCATTGGAGAGACTGGCTTTGCTTCCCTTTTAGATAACAATAAAATTTATATTGCCCAGCCAGATAAAGAAAGTGGTACCGAGGCAGCAGAAAGCTATATTACAAAAATTTATGAACAAGAAAGCGGATCTATTGTTGAAAAGGACCGTCATATGCAGTTTATGACCAATGAACTAACTGGTTGGAAGGTAATTGGTACAATGTTTACTGCAGAGGCTGCAAAGGCTGCTACCTCCACATTGAAGATTAACTTAATCATTATTGTAGTTTCAATTTTAGTTGGCGTTTTGTTTATGCTCTTCATGATTAAATCGGTTGTCAACCCGATTAATAAACTTAAACAAAGTGCCTTAAAAATTAGTGATGGTGATTTAACAGAGTTTATTGACATTCATTCTAAAGATGAAATAGGACAACTCGGTGAAGCATTTGTCTCGATGAAAGTTAGCCTAAAAAAGCTAATTCGCAATGTTGACCAAAGCTCACAACAGGTTCAAAATTCTGCCCAAAGTCTTTCTGCAAATGCTGAGCAAAATATTGCAGCATCGGAACAGGTAACAGAAGCTATGCAACAGGTTGCTATGAGTACTGAGAAGCAAACAACCAGCATTGACCAAAACGCTATTTCAGTTGAGGAAATTGCTAAAGGGGTTGTCGAAGTTGCTGATAGCGCACTCCAAGTTTCAGACCTATCCAGTCAAGCCATTCAACTAGCTGAAGAAGGAGGCCAATCTGTCGAACAAACTGTACAACAAATGAATTATATTCATGAATCTGTTACACAATCGGATAGAATGATTAAAACTCTTTATGACCGCACTAAAGAAATCGGTTCAATTTTAGAAATGATCAGTGCTATTTCTGACCAAACCAATTTACTAGCTCTAAATGCTGCTATTGAAGCAGCACGAGCAGGAGAACACGGCAAAGGCTTTGCAGTCGTGGCAGATGAAGTTCGAAAATTAGCAGAGCAATCCCATCAATCAGCGGAACAAATTTCTGCGCTTATTACAGGTATTCAACAGGATACGGCTAAATCTGTTCAAACAATGATGAAAGCTTCCTCAGATGTCCAAGAAGGTCTACAGTTATCCAAGGATACAAAAAAGAAATTTACAAGTATCGTTGAAAGTCTTCGAGAGATGGCACCGAAAATGGAGGATATTTCTGCATCAGCACAGGAGATGTCTGCGGTGGTGGAAGAAGTGTCAGCAACAGCGATTGAACTGTCAGACCATGCAAAACTTAATGCTGCTGCCTCTGAAGAAGTGGCAGCATCAACGGAGCAAACATTATCTTCCATGCAGGAGATTGCTTCTTCAGCTAAAACGTTACTCGATATGGCTGATGAATTACAGGGCTATGTAAATCGTTTTAATTACTAAATGAAACAGCACGATGATCGTTGGGTAAAACCCAGGATCATCGTGCTTTTAATTGCGCTATTTATTCATTTACCTCATGGCTAAATTGCCATTCAACGCCGAATTTATCAGTAAGCGAGCCGTAACATTTACTCCAAAAAGTTTCTTGTAACTCCATTGTCACTTTTCCACCATCTTTAAGCTTGTCAAACGCTTTTCGCATTTGTTCTTCATCATCGGAAACAATCGCTAGCGTGACATTATTCCCAACTGAGAACGGTGAGCCCGGAAATGTATCTGAGAACATAATTCTACTACCAAATACAGAAAGTCTTGTATGCATAACAAGATCCTTCGCTTCCTCTGGTAAGGGATAATCAGGATTTTGGGGTGAATCTCCAAACGTCATAATTTCAGCCTTGTCCGTATTAAAAACATCTTCATAAAACGTAACAGCTTCTCGACAATTCCCATTAAAAATTAAATATACCTCTACTGCCATTTCCAACACTCCCTTGTCATTTTTTGAAACAATTCTATTGTACATGGATTACAAATCAGAACACAAATTATAAATGAAAAATTCATTTACCCAAAAATTTTACTACATTTAATTTTAAATTTTTTATTTATTTTCACAAAAGCTTTGACATTTACTCAAAAATCATGTAAATTACCAAATGGCGAACAATTTAAATTAAATCTTTAAAAATATTCGTATTTTAGGAGTGTATATAATGGATAACGTATTTGACTATGAGGATATTCAACTAATTCCCGCAAAATGTATTGTAGAAAGTCGTTCAGAATGTGATACTTCTGTTACTTTAGGAGGACATACTTTTAAACTTCCTGTAGTACCTGCAAATATGCAAACAATTATCGACGAAAGTCTTGCTAAGAAGCTAGCTGAAAACGGTTACTTTTATATCATGCATCGCTTCCAACCAGAAAAACGTAAAAACTTCATTCAAGAAATGCAAGGTGATGGCTTAATCGCTTCCATAAGCGTTGGTGTAAAAGAAGAAGAGTATACTTTTATTGAAGAATTAGCAGCTGCCCAATTAGTACCTGATTTTATTACAATTGATATTGCACATGGTCATTCAAATGCTGTTATTCGTATGATTCAACATATTAAGAAACACCTACCAAGCAGCTTCGTCATTGCTGGTAACGTTGGAACACCTGAGGCAGTACGCGAACTCGAAAATGCTGGAGCAGACGCAACGAAAGTAGGAATTGGACCAGGGAAAGTTTGTATTACTAAAATCAAAACAGGCTTTGGTACAGGGGGCTGGCAATTAGCTGCATTACGTTGGTGTGCAAAGGCTGCTACTAAGCCAATTATTGCTGACGGTGGTATTCGTACACACGGAGATATCGCTAAATCTGTACGCTTCGGTGCTTCAATGGTGATGATTGGTTCACTATTTGCTGGTCATGAAGAATCACCAGGTGAAACAATCGAAATCGATGGTAAAACAGTGAAAGAATACTTTGGCTCTGCTTCTGAATTCCAAAAAGGCGAACGTAAAAATGTCGAAGGTAAGAAAATGTATGTTGAGCATAAAGGAAGCATCAAAGATACTTTAATTGAAATGCAACAAGACTTACAATCATCTATTTCCTATGCTGGTGGTACAAAACTAGAAGCTATTCGAAATGTTGATTATGTGATCGTGAAGAACTCTATCTTCAACGGTGATAAAGTATACTAATAAATCGTAACCCCAATTAAGAGCAAACATCTTAATTGGGGTTTTTTATGAACCTTACCTCTTTTATAATTCTTTATAAACTTATATCCGTTATCAGAATTTTCTATTATATAACTATATTGAAGTGATACCGCTAATTCAGATGCAAAGATGATACACACGCTGCAACTTTCACAAAGTCAGGCGATGTCATTTAGTGAAGTAAAGGGGGCTTTTACTTTCCTCGCAGACTTCATCCGCGACATTTCGGAGCATCTTGTCTCACTCGATAAGGGGTTGAACGAAATAGCTGATAATCGGATTATTGTGATGAAAGCTATTAAAATAGCCAGTGTAGCTACCGAGCAAATTAATGCTTCTATTGACGAACAGAAGTCAGCAGTAACCTCTATCATGAACTCCTCTATGGAACTTCATACAGATGCAGAGCGCATGCATGACTTAGTAGAACGCTTTACATGAATTTATAAAAAAGAATGCTACGCATAGTCCGTAGCATTCTTTTTATTATTATAGTTTGTTAATAACAGCGTGGATTGTTTCCTTAAGTTCTGCATCATGATCAGCAAGATCTACAAGGTTACCTAGACGCTCACGTAATACAGGACGCTCAATTACTAACTTTTCATCAAGTACTTGTACTAGTAGTTCAATAATTAGACGGTCACGAACATTTAACGCTTCTTCTAAACGTTCTGGTGTAATTTTCGCATCAGTTTTTGCAGCTTTTGCCATTTTAAAAACCCCTTTTAAATTTTATATTCATGCACATCTATTTTAGCATACCACTAAATTATTTTGAAAACTTTCTTTCATGAAAATATACCAAAACTTTACAAAACCAAATAGAAACATTAATGATAAATTGTTATATTCATATCATAATGTATCAAAGCATAGCCATATAATGATGTGTTGCTCCCTCATTATTTAGAAACGTTTAATAAGGAATTCGATTGGAGGAATTACATGAATCAAAAAAACTCAACTTACTTACAGCTCATTAAAGCTGTGCCTAAATCTCTCCAGCTATTTCTCAATGTCTGCCTTGTATTACTAGCTCTCATACTTTCATTTTTACTTTTTAAGGAGCTAATTGAATTTCTAAAAATTTTATTATTTGCCAAGGAAGGCGGCGATTATAAACAATTCCTTGCCAATATTCTTATTTTCTTTTTATATTTTGAGTTCATCACAATGATTATTAAATATTTTAAAGAGGATTATCATTTCCCGCTTCGCTATTTTATATATATAGGTATCACAGCGATGATTCGTTTAATTATTGTAGAGCACGATCATCCTTTGAACACGTTAATTTATTCTTTAATTATTCTAATATTAATAATAAGTTACTTTATTATTAATATCACACCACTTGAAAGACCCTCGAGATCATCTCTTTTTATAGAAAAAGAACATTAATAAACCGTGAGAGTCTTTTAAAATGCCGATAAACATGTTGGCTTTTCAATGACGAAGAAAAATTGCTGCAATACCTGTAAATAGTGCTCATCGCTAACCGTTATTTGACTAAGCATAAAGAGCTCTTGGACTGTTACGACACCCATTATCAATGAAGAAAGCTCTGCTACATCAATGCTTACTTCAACATCATAGCTACCACTTTCTAAAATGTTAATGGTACCATTAACGGCTTCAATAATGAGCTGTTGGCTATTCTCAACGAGTAAGGAATCCATAACGATCAATTTAAGTGTCAGGGTGACACCGTTAAAATTACGCGTCTTAAGCTCATCAAAAAAACCCTTCACATTAATAATACGATACATTAGTCCAACTCCTGACATGGCACTTGCATGATAGACACTTGGAATTAATTGATTTGTACCATTCCTAACATCCCCTAGAAAGAAATGAACATTTTCTTCTTGGGTATTCCATTCAATCCTATTTACCTGGTCTGCCTGGCTGTTTAAGAATGTACTAAGCTCTAATAAAGCTTGTGGAGTCTCATAGATGAACTCTTTAATAACCAAATTGTTCAGCATAAAATTATCGTCACTTTGCTTTTTAAACGAAAAGACTATATAGCCCTGTACAGTACCTTGCTGTTCCATCGCAATCACATAATTTTCAATGTTTTTAAAAATAAAGGATACCTCAGATGTTGTTTTAAGAAACATCCCATGCTTTTTAGCTGCAACCCTGTTATAGCAATCTATTAGCTGTTGCTGATCTTCAATGGTTAAATATTTTAGGTGCTTTTTCGTAGGCCCCTTAGGAAAGCTTAATGGCTCTACTAAGTATTGATAGATTTTTGGTCCATACCCAAAGCCCATTTTCTTATAAAAATCCGGTCTAAATGGATACAGTGCCACGAAGTGAATATTCTTCTCAAGAAAAATACTAAAAAAATGCTCGATTAATTCCTTTGCAACCTTCTCTTTTTTATATAATAAATCCACTGCAACTAATCCTACCCCACCGACTGGTAGCATGTTAGAGAATAGGCTCATTTGAAAGTCATGTAGTCGCATACCACCTATGAGTTTGTCATTTTCCCATAGTCCATAATAATGAAGAGACTTGTCATTGCTCTGATTGTACATAAATAGATTCTTTAGCCGCTCTTTTGTCGGTTGTGCCCCATCCATTCTTCCCGGATAGGCTCCTACAACGATATTTACAAAGGATACAAAGTCTTGTTCCTTTACTATTTTCTCTATCACTCTCACCATTTCCCCTCCATTTTTAAAGAATTGCATGTTGTTCTTGATTTTTTCATATTAATTTTTAGATGCCATAATAACATATATTACCACAATAAATCATGAGCATTGAAAATGATTAAAGGAGGAATTTGAATGACTTTAATTGATTCTTATCTTCACGAAGTGTCTAAAAAGCTACATAAGAATACGCGGCGTGAAGAAATATTGCTTGATCTAAAGGCTACTATAGAGAATATGTTGCCTGAGCAATATTCAGAATCTGATGTGAAAACCGTACTCCAAAAACTCGGTAACCCTGTAAAAATTGCTGCAAGCTATCAGGATACACCCCGTTTTTTAATTGGCCCAGATATTTTTGACCAATACATCGGAACGATCAAACTAGTCATACCTTGGGCAATGTTCATGACGATCATTATTCAAGTAATTAAAAAAATAGTGCTGTTTGCAGGGGAAGAGGCACTTCTCACAACAATTATTTCAACATTTTCCATGATCATTGTTGCCGTGATTTCTGTATTTTTTCACGTATTGTTTTGGATCACGGTTGTCTTTATCATCGTTGAGCGATCTGGTTCTAATAAAATTCAACTGCCTTTTTTGAACGCGAAACAATGGTCCCCTGATGATTTAGTAAAAATAAAAAATATTCCTAAAGACAAAGTCATCACTTTAAGCGATACAATTTTTAGTCTTTCAGGGATCTTTATTTTTGCTTTTGTTTATTGGAATGCCTATCGTCTTTTAGGTATTTATACAACAAACGACAACGGTAGCTTGAAATTCGTTATGCCGATCTTTAATCAAAATATTTTACAAACGTTTGCCCCTATAGTCTTCCTATGTATTATTCTTAGTGTCGTTTTAACGTTCGTCAAATGGCGCTCAGGTCAATGGACAATGCCAATCGCTATAACTAATGCACTGCTTCAAGGTGGAGGAACCGTTGTATTTATTGCCCTGGCAATGCATCAAGATTTTATTCATAGTGCCTCCATCCCCTATATAGCCACTATCACAGATACAGCTTCAGCTAAGGTAACATTTTTTATAGATAAGATTTTACTCCTCGGTATGATTACTGCTGTATTAGTAAATGCATTTGATATATATCAAGGATTTAGAAAAGCTAAAATGTAAACTCTCTTTCATTCACTTTCTAGCAAACTATACATTCAGATCGCCAAAATACCTTTATTCTCTGATGTTTTGTATAATGATAAAGTTGAAAGTATTTTATATACATGAATAATAATCTGCACAATTCAATCAGAGTAAGGAGAAGTAACTATGACCATTCTTCTAGTAGATGACAATCAAGTCAATTTATTTGTCATTGAAAAAATACTAAAAAATGCAGGTTATGATAACTGTGTTTCTCTTTCATCTGCTTATGAGCTATTTGATTATTTACAATTAGATGCACCAAATCCAACAGGAAATTCAGTAGATTTAATATTGTTAGATATTATGATGCCAGAAGTAGATGGTATTGAGGCCTGCAAACGTATTAAACAAAATGAAAGTTTGAAAGATATTCAAATTATATTTGTCACAGCGCTCGAAGATAAAAACAAGCTAGCAGAAGCATTAGATATCGGTGGTGTAGATTATATTACAAAACCAATTAATAAAACGGAGCTGCTTGCAAGAATTCGAGTTGCATTACGTTTAAAATCGGAATTAGATTGGCACACTCAGCATGAAAAGAAAATACAATATGAACTCGATTTAGCCACTCATGTACAACGAAGCCTACTAAGCCCACCATTAAACGAGAAGGATATCCGTATTGAAGTTTCTTATTTACCATCCTCAAATTTAGCGGGTGATATGTATTATTGGTATAAAATAGATGATCATCGCTATGCCATTATACTTTTGGATATGATGGGTCATGGAATATCTGCAGCACTTGTTTGTATGTTTATCTCCTCTGTTTTAAGAGAGGCTGTTAAACAATTAAACGAGCCTGAACTTGTCATTAAAGAACTGAATCGTTATATGACCCTGTTGCAAGATGGAAAAGACAATAATCTTTATTATTTTACAGCCATATATTTAGTAATTGATACAGAGCAAAAAACAGTCGAATATATAAATGCTGGTCATCCTCCTGGATACGCACTAATAGACGAAAAAACATGTATTCCATTAAATCAAGGAAGCTGTGCGGTTGGCTTTTTCGATGAAATTAAAGTTAAAAAGCAATGTATTCAATATGAACAGGATATTCAAATTGTGCTATTTACAGATGGCGTATTAGAAGCAATGGGACCCTGTGAAATTGAATCAGAAAAGCATTTGCAAACGCTAACATCCTCCAAGTGGGATTATTCACAATGCCTGATTGACAATTTATTACCGAAGGATAAACAAGAAAATCAACCAGATGATATGTGTGTATTAATGATTCAAGCAACTAGCACTTCTATATAAATAACAAAGAGAGGCTATCCAATGTTAGGATAGCCTCTTACTCGTTAATATATTTTTTGATAAATTCTTTCATTGCTAGCAATTTCACTATATTTTGAAATAACCTCATCAAAGCGCAATGTTTCTTTATCCCCTAAGCATAGAAAACCTTGCTCACTTAGACTTTCATAAAACAACTGATGTACTTGACTCTGTAGCTTAGGTGAAAAATAAATAAGGACATTTCGACATAAGACTACATGAAACTCATTAAATGATTGATCTGTTACTAAATTATGTTGAGCAAAAATAATATTTTTCAATAATGTTGGGTGGAAGTAGGCATATTGATAATCTGTATTATAGTACTCCGAAAAAGCGTGGACACCCCCAGCAAGCATATAGTTTTTCGTATAAGCCTGCATTTTATGAATAGGAAAAGCGCCTTTCTTTGCTTTTTCTAATACTTGCTCATTCATGTCTGTTGCGTAAATTACTGCCCTATCGATTAGCCCCTCTTCTTGAAGCAAGATAGCCATAGAGTATACTTCCTCACCTGTCGCACAACCAGCATGCCAAATCCTTATTTCTGGGTACTCTCGTAAAGTGGGGATCACTTTTTCACGAAAGGCTTTAAAAAAACTAGGGTTACGAAACATTTCGGTTACATTTATCGAAAAGTCATTCAAAATTTGCTCTAAAAATTCCTTATCATGAATGACCTTTTCTTGTATACGTGAAATCGTTGGAATGTTATTTATTCTCATCCTATTGAAAATTCTACGCGAAATCGATGAGCGATTATATTGACGAAAATCATACCCAGATAAACGATAAATAGCCTCTAGTAACAAATCAATTTCTAAATTTGTTTGCTTATTTAATTGTATATTTTGCTCCAAAGGCTGAAATTGTTCCATGTTCATTAACTCCCTTTAGAAACCAACCATACTCTTAAAACCGATATTAATTGATCTAAATTTAATGGCTTACTAATATAATCTGATGCACCAGCCTGTAACGATTTATCGCGATCATTTTTCATAGCTTTTGCTGTCAGCGCAATAATCGGTAAATCTGTGCGTTTCATTTGTTGACGAATAATAGTCATCGCTTCATAGCCATCCATATTAGGCATCATAATATCCATCAGAATAAGATCGATCTCAGCATTAGCTTGCATGACCTCTAAACATTCAAGTCCGTCTTTGGCCACTAAAATGTTCATACCTCTTTTTTCTAGAGCAGTTTTTAACGCATAAATATTACGGTTATCATCATCTACTATTAAAATATTTTTCCCTTGGAAGACCTCTACTTCTTGTTGAAGAGCTTCCTCCATTTCTTGTGGTTGTTCTTCTATTTGTTCCTCTTCTACCGTCGTAGCGGCAACTTCGTTCATAGCAAGCTTTTGGCAATGTTCCTCTTCAATTCCATTTGGTAAACTTGGAATCGTTAACGTAAAGCTACTTCCTTGTCCCTCTGCACTTTGCAGCGTAATCCAGCCACCAAGCAGCTTAGCAAATTCCTTACAAATTGAAAGACCGAGCCCAGTTCCACCATATTTCCGAACTGTAGCACCATCTGCTTGCTGGAATGATTCAAAAATTAGCTGATGCTTGTCTTTTGGAATACCTATCCCTGTATCAGATACGGTAATTTCCAGCCAATCTGTGCTTATGTCTTGCATATTATTTGTTAATTGTTGTGGTGTTAGCTGGTTAATGGCTAATGATACAGATCCTTGTTCCGTAAATTTAAACGCATTTGATAATAAATTTTTTATGATTTGATGGAATCTCTTTTCATCCGTATAGAATACATCTACAACATGATCTGCCTTTGAAATATCGAATGCTAAATTTTTCTTCATTGCAACAGGTGCAAAGGTATGTTCAATTTGCACTGGTACTTCACTCATATTCACTTCATTAAAAATGATATCAAGCTTCCCAGCCTCTACTTTTGATAAATCTAAAATATCATTGATTAAAGCAAGTAAATCTTCTCCAGAAGAATGAATCACTTTAGCAAACTCTGTTTCCTCGTCTGTTAAGTTTTGTTGACTATTTTCTGCTAGCATCTCCGATAAAATTAATATGCTATTTAAAGGTGTTCTTAATTCATGTGACATATTTGCTAAGAACTCGGATTTATAATTAGAATTAAGTATTAGTTGTTCTGCACTTTCTTCTAATTCCTTCTTCGCCCTCTCCAACTCTCTAGATTTAGATTCAGCCTCTTTCGTGCGCTCTTCTAGTTGCTCATTAATCATTGTCAGCTCTTCTGTTTGCATTTGTAACTCTTCAGATTGTGTCTGAAGTTCTTCTGACTGAACCTGTAATTCTTCTGTCATTGCTCTGGATTCATTTAATAGACGAACAATTTCCATACGCCCTAACACACTATTCACTGTTAAGCCAAATGTTTCAGTAACTTGCTGCACTAATTCTTGCTGCAACTCACTAAATTTAGTCATTGTTGCGATTTCTACCACTGCTATAACTTCATTCTCAAAAATTATAGGGATCAATAAAATATTTTGCGGCCTTACTTCACCTAAACCCGTTCTAATTAAGCGATAGTCTTGCGGAATATTATCATAAAATAATATCCTTTTTTCTAATGCGCATTGACCGATTAATCCTTGTCCCATTTTAAAGCTTTCAATACCGACACGGTCATCTCCATCAGCAAAAGCAGCCTTTTTCACAAAATGTACTTGTTCCTCTGTTACTTCTCTGACATAGAATGCACCAAGGGAGGCTTGTGTTTTCTGTGCTACTTCTGATAGGAAGATCTCAGCTAATTTTGTAATTGCTGAAACACCTTGATATTTTGTCACGATTTCTGCAATATTACTTTGTAACCATTCTCTCTTTTCTACTGACTCTAACAGTATATTTGTTGCTTCAGCAAGATCATTTATTTCATCATTAGAGCTCACATGGATTCTTCTCGTGAAATCACCTTTCGTAGCAGCCATTTCTTTAATGGTTTGTGTAACTTCCGTTATCGTTCTCACGATTGAACGTGAAATTCCACTAGCTATCACAATGGCAATGACAGAAACTAAAATTAAGATCCCAAATAAGCCACTTGTTAATTTACTATTCTGTTTGTCTAATTGACTTGCCTTTGCTTGTGTATAAGCATTTTCAGTTGAGCGGAAGGAATCAAATAATTTGCGCATTTTCTCCATATCTTGGCGCCCACTATCTACTTTAAAAAATTCATTCAACGCTTCTATATTATTATCCTTTTTCAATTGGATTGTTGGCTTACCTGAAGTATTTATCCAATGTTCAATCGTTTCCTCTATCTCTTTTAACTTTTCCTGTTGAGAAGGTTTTTCCTTCATTTGCTGATAGAGATTATTAAAATCTAACTTCCAATTTTCAGCCGCATTATCATAGGGCTCTAGATAACTTGGTTCACCTGTAATGATGAAACCTCGCTGACTCGATTCCATATCTAATACATACTTTTCAATCTCATTGGTTAAAGTTTGAACATTGGAATCGTATTTAATAATAAAATTCCGTTCTTTTTGTAAAGAAGTAATTTGATTATTTAATATGACAACGGCAGCAAGTAAGCAAAGAATGATTACGATATAACCTAATGTAATCTTGGAGCGTATACCCAATTTCAATTTATTTAACATTTGGTTTTCCTACCTTTACCTTTCTTTCACTTTATTATTATTACTAGTATACATGCAAAAATAACTAATTATCTCTTCTTTTAACATTCACAATAAAGAAACTTTGCCAATTTCATATTAATAAGTCTAGAATTTTTTCATATACATCATATAGTGAACGAATTCTAATTAAGGAGAGAATACATGTGGATATCATCGTAAGGCCAGGAGATTCACTTTGGCATTTTAGTGAAGTGTTTAACATACCACTTCAACTAATTCTAGATTCCAATAAAAATATTAATCCCCAATTTTTAAGAGTTGGACAACGCATTCGTATTCCTGGTTTTCTAAACATTAGCTATCAAATCAAACAAGGGGACTCTTTTTGGCAGATTGCACAGAGTAGAAACCTGCCCCTCATCGCCATATTACTCGTTAATCCTGGTCTCAACCCCAATCACTTACAAATAGGTCAGATCATTCACATACCTCAACGCATTACATGGCGCTTAGTTGAAGGTAAACAAAATTACACGTACACTCATATGATGAATGATATAAAAAAGCTGCTCAACGTATATCCTTTTCTCCAAAGTACAAGCATTGGGAGCTCCGTTTTAGGGAAAGAACTCCCTGAGCTTTTAATTGGCAATGGAGCTAAACGTATTCATTATAACGGCTCGTTTCATGCGAATGAATGGATTACTACACCTATTATTCTAACATTTTTAAATGACTATTTGCTCGCCCTCACTAATCAAAGTAGTATTCGTGGCATTTCTCCATTTTCTTTATATCAACAAACATCCCTTTCTATAGTACCCATGGTGAACCCTGATGGAGTCGATTTAGTATTACAAGGCCCACCAAGTGATGAAGCATTAAAAAATCAATTGATTACATGGAATAATGGGAGCTCCGATTTTTCTGGTTGGAAAGCAAATATCCATGGGATCGATTTAAATGATCAATTTCCTGCAAAATGGGAGCTAGAAAGTGCCCGCAATCCCAAATCACCTGGCCCTAGAGATTATAGTGGGGAAAGGCCTTTATCTGAACCCGAAGCCATTGCAATGGCCAACATGACCAAGCAACGTGATTTTTTAAGAGTTCTAGCATTTCATACACAAGGTCGCGTTATTTATTGGGGCTTTGAAAATCTTGAGCCCCCAGAATCCGAAGTCCTTGTGAATGAATTTAGTAGAGTTAGTGGCTATGAGCCCATTCAATCTGCAGGTAGCTATGCAGGCTATAAAGACTGGTTTATTCAAGATTGGCGTAGACCGGGCTTTACCGTTGAGCTGGGAAGTGGTACAAATCCTCTCCCCCTCAGCCAGTTTGATGACATTTATGACGAAGCTTTAGGGATTTTCCTCGCTGCATTGTATATGTAAAAAGATTGTGCGAACTCCACTCACCATGAAAGAATCCTTTTAGGATTTTCAGTGAGTGGAGTCTTTTTGTGTGGTATTGTCTCGGCATATTAGCACTATAAAAAAGAAAACAAATTACTTTGACAGGTAGAGTAATGTTTGCTAATATTACTCTAACAGATAGAGCAATAAATAAAGTAGGTGACTTATGGTTCGCAGTGATATTATCCGAGGACATTTGGATTCGATTATTTTACGGCTAATTTCAGAAAAGGATCGTTATGGCTACGAAATTTCTCAGGAAATAAGTCTCCGTACAAACAATCGGTTTCAAATCAAGGAAGCAACTTTGTATGCAGTTTTTCAACGACTTGAGAAAAAGGAAATTATTGAAGCCTATTATGGAGATGTTTCACATGGAGGCAAAAGAAAGTATTACCGTATTACTCCATTAGGTAGAGCCTATTTAAATGAGTTAGTGAAAGAATGGTCGGAAGTAAAAGAAATAATCGATTTATTTATGGAGGGCTTAGAATGAAAAGAATAAAAAACCATATTGATGAGCTTTTTAAAGATATTCCTCGTAACAACGAGACTGAAATGGTAAAACAAGAGATTATTGAAAATCTTGAAGAAAAGGTATTTTATTTGATGGATCAAGGAAAAGAACAAGAAGATGCTATTAATAAAGCAATTGTAGAATTTGGAGATATTGAAGACTTAAAAAAAGAATTGGGCGTTAAAGAGCCTGCAAAGAAAAACATGGCAAAATTAAATTTAGAGTTTTCAATTTGGGGAAGTAGCTTAATTATTGCCTTTTTTATTTTCATTAATCTTTATTACACGCCGCATACAATTTGGGCAATCTATCCGATCTTCGCTATTCTATGGTGGCCTTTATCTATGTACTTTGTGTGGACGCGTAAGAGATGGGGTGAATAATCATGAGGAACTTTATTAACTTTTCTATAGCTGGGAGCTTGATGACAATGATTTTCTTAGGGATTGTCAATTACACGACATCGCCTCAAACAATGTGGTTTATCTACCCTTGCATACTGCTTCTACTATGGCCTATTACATTATTTTTTATGTCAAAAAAAATGTATAAACAATACTCTATCGTTTGTAGTGCTATAATTATCTCGTTTCTTATTATCGAAAATTATCTATACGCTCCAAATCATTTATGGTTCATTTATGCCATCTATCCGATTATCTGGTGGCCACTTCTAATGTATTTAGGAGAAAAAGCAAAGACGTTACAAACAGCACTTATTGGCTGTGCTTCTACAATTATATATTACGCATTGCTAAATATCATGGTATCTCCACAATATCCTTGGGCGATTTATCCCGCATTTTTAGTCATGTGGTGGCCTCTTGCTTTATATCATGCTCAACGCAAAACTTTTGTAGCCTTCTCCGTTACAGCTACATTGCTAATTAGTATCTTTTTCATTACAGTCAATGTTATTTCTTCACCAAGCGTTATATGGGCAATTTACCCTATTTTCGTGACACTATGGTGGCCACTAAGTATGTACTTTTATGTCTATAAAAGAAGAATGTATCACGCTACTTTTGTGAAACGAATGTAAAAAAGAAGTCTATTAAAAAATTCATAATATACCTTGATATGATGTTTCCTTTCTTTTATTGGCGCTACTATTCCCACCATGGACTCATCTATAAAAGGGGCTAAGGTACTTGTAGCTTTTAAACAATTATTAATGATTGGAAAGGTTAATTTAGTTGCTATATAATTTAACCATTAAATATTTTAACGGACGTGATTATATGGCTGAAAGTCTACACAATGTAGAGATTATTATGAAGGAAATGCTAGATATACAGCAAAAGTCAAAAATGTTTGTAGAGCTTTTATCTAAAGGGGAAGCGTTATCACAAAACCAATTAATTTTACTCCTGCAACTAAAAATAAATGATGGTATGAAGGCGACAGAAATTGCCGAATTCTTCAGTATCACTCCTGGAGCTGTCACTTCCATGTGCGATAAACTGGAAAAACTAGAGCTGATACAACGAATTAGAGAAAATAATGACCGCCGTGTCGTCAAAATGACTTTAACAAGCAATGGGGACAAAAAGGTTCAAGAAATCTTTTTAAAGTTTTCACAGGATAAACTCATAGATATGGCCAATATTTTACGTGAAGTAAATCAATTAATGAATAAAATTTTTTAGGATTTCAACAAATTGAAATCCTTTTTTATTGCCTCAAAATTAGGGAATTCATTTGTTCTTGACAAAGGGAAGTTGCATATACTTTAATTAATATATATTTTAGTAATTAAAATATATATTAATTAAAGTATATGAGGTGACTTTTATGTTTCAACAACTGCGTACCCTAACACTTACGAATGGCCGTATTAAACATTTGGATATTGAGTATGAGCAATTAAATATTCGTGGAGCCGTAACAATACATCAAGAAGTTCGCATGCAAAAAGTGTCTACTCATGGCCATAGCTCATTTTATTTTCCCGTTATTGTCCATGAATTTAACAGCACAGGTTCATGTACGTTAAAAGATTATTGTGAAATCGATGAACTAACAAATGCAGGTAACCTTAAAGTAAAAAAAGGTTGTGTCCAAAAAATCAATAGTACCGGGAAAGTAATAATTGAAGGGAAACTACAGAGCGAACATTTTGAGGCTCTTGGTGTAGTGAAAGCCGCTGAATTAGTAGCTAATCACTTTCAGTTGAAATTATCAGGAGAAAGTAAAATTGGCAGGCTGCAAGCTGAAAATGTAATGATAAAAAAAGATCGAGTGACACTTCTTCCATTATTTAAGAAAAGGTTAATTTGTCACACAATCTGTGGAAAACAGTTAAAGCTATCTTATACAAATGCACAAATTGTGGAAGGTGAAGTAGTTATAGTAGGAGAAAATTGTCTCATCGAAAGGCTTTATTATACAGATGATTATTCAATCGATTCAAATGCAGTCGTGCATCATATTATTCGGAGGGAAATAGAATGATATTCCTAAAAATGCTACAAGCTTTTTTTTGCTCACTAGCTCTTGTTGTATTGTCAGTTCTATACATTGGCTTACTCTTAAGTGCTATACTATCTATATTCTCTGGCTTTTTACGAACATTCGGACTGGATCAAATTAAAATGAGTATCTGGTACGGTGTAGATATACCTATTATTTTCAGTATCCCTCTAGCACTTCTAGTAGCTGTACTTCTGTTCTTTTGCGCCACATACATCAAACGTTCTATTGTATTCTGTATATCCAAACTTCGCGTTTAGAATAATCAAGAAAAGGCATATTCTTTTGGGAAACTGCCTTTTCCTGAGCAATACGATGACTCTTTTTATTAAGGTAATCATTGTTCCATTCTCAGTTATCAAGTATTAAGGAACATTGCTAAAGCTCCCCTTCTAGAAAATTGATGATGTAGACTTCTGGTCTAGCAAGAAACTCTGTAAAGCTGCATAAATCAGCGTATTCTTCATGCTCCACATCATAGCACCCAATTTGGCCCTTTCCATTTGGGTTCCACACTACTTCTATGTCAGAATAATTATCAACATATGCCGAAAGTCGGAGAAGTTTTTGACGACCAAGCTTCATCTCAATTGTGTCTGTAAGCTTAAAAAACTCAATATACTGAATGTCATAATCATTTGGTGGAAGTTTAAGATACAATTTATCACCCGTTAGAAAATCGACCAATTCATCTGGTAAATTATATTTATTTAATGCATATTTTTTATTTACTATTGAATGAAGTTCCGCAGGTTCTTGTGCTTTCAAATAATTCGCTAGCTCTTCATTTTTCAAACCTACGGCAATAGTATAAGCTCTTTCTCCATTTTTCTCGGTTAAAGAGACATCTGCACCACGTTCAACCAAATATTTCACCATAGCAATATTCCCCATGCGTGAGGCAATAGTTAACGGTGTGGCAGCATAGGGGTAAACCATGTCAGACTTTTGATAATTAATATCTGCCCCCTCATCGAGTAAATAAGTGACTGTTTTCATATCATAATTAGCTACAGCCTCACGTAATACGGCCCCACCATGTTCTTTAATATCTAGTCCGAGCTCATGAATAAGTGGGATATTTTTTTTATTCCCATAGTAGGCCTGTGAAAAGGCTCCAGAACCAACCTGATTATATCCATCTAGATTTGCCCCTTGTTTGACAAGGTAACGGATGATATTCTCCTTACAATATCGAACAGCAACTAAAAAAGCAGGGTTTTTTTCGACATTCAAGTTGACATTATATTCAACTAACAGTTTTACTACATCAAATTTTTGTAAAATCAGTGCTAAGTTTAATGGACTTAACGTGGTATGCTTACTTAATATAAAATGTTCTTCAATATTCCAGCCCCTATTCTTTGCTACTCGTAAAGCGGTGATATTACCAGTATAAATATGCATTGCAATCTCTGGTAGCTCCTGAAATGTCCCAATATCTTTTAGCTTAATCATCTATTGAATGGCTCCCTTCCTACATTTACGAAAAGTATAGAAAACAACCTATAACAAAACAACAGGATATATGGCTCCAGTTTTAAAAAGATCATGATGAAGTCAAAAAGATTTATACTAATTTTTATAGTTACTTTGTTAAAATTGTGGCAAGCATTAAAAATTTCCCAGGAAAAGGCATACAAAAAGAGCTCTCAATTTTAAATAGATTGAGAGCTCTTCCTTATTTATTTCAAACCTAGTGCTTTATCTGTTGTTGCATTAATTTCTTTTAGAAGCTCTGGGTTTTCTGCTAAAGATAAACCATATGATGGAATCATTTCTTTAATTTTTGGTTCCCACTCTTTGATATGTTGAGGGAAACATTTATTAAGAACCTCAAGCATAACATGTACAGCAGTAGACGCACCTGGTGAAGCTCCGAGTAAAGCTGCAATTGAACCATCAGCAGCACTTACAACTTCCGTACCAAATTGAAGTGTACCTTTACCGCCCGCTTCTGTATCTTTAATAACTTGTACACGTTGACCAGCAACGATAATATCCCAATCATCACTCTTCGCGTTTGGAATGAACTCACGTAACTCTTCCATACGTTGTTCTTTTGAAAGCATAAGCTGTTGGATTAAATACTTTGTTAATCCCATCTCTTTAACGCCTGCCGCTAATAAAGTTGTGATATTATGCGGTTTAACAGAAGCAAATAAATCCATATTTGAGCCTGTTTTTAAGAACTTAGGTGAGAAACCTGCGAATGGTCCAAATAGTAGTGATTTTTTATTATCAATATAACGTGTATCAAGATGCGGTACTGACATTGGTGGAGCACCAACTTTTGCTTTTCCATACACTTTTGCATGATGCTTTTCAGCTACTTCTGGATTATTACATTGTAAGAATAGACCACTAATTGGGAATCCACCAATATGTTTTCCTTCAGGAATACCAGATTTTTGTAGTAATTCTAGGCTTCCTCCACCAGCTCCAAGGAAGACAAATTTCGCTGAATGATATTCCATTTTACAGCCGTCTAAATCATGCACACGTACTTCCCATGAACCATCACTAGTTTGTTTTAAACTTTCAACACTGTGTTTGTAGTTCACATCTACATCTTGTGCTTTTAAGTGGTCAATTAACATACGTGTTAAAGCACCAAAGTTAACATCTGTACCAGTGTCAATTTTCGTTGCAGCAATATCTTCACCAGCTGGACGATTTTCCATAATAAGTGGAATCCATTTTTTTAGTGTTTCAGGATCTTTTGAGAATTCCATTCCTTCAAATAAAGGATTTTTTGTCATCGTTTCATGACGTCTTTTTAGAAACTCAACATTTTCTTTCCCTTGTACTAAACTCATATGTGGTAAAGGCATAATGAAGTCTTGTGGATTATTGATCAGCTTATTGTTTACAAGATACGACCAAAATTGTCTTGAAACATGGAACTGTTCATTAACATTAATCGCTTTTTTGATATCGATTGATCCGTCTTTTTTCTCTGAAGTGTAGTTCAGCTCACATAGTGCAGCATGTCCAGTTCCAGCATTATTCAATTCGTGAGAACTTTCCTCGCCTGCTTTCTCAAGCTTTTCAAACACTGTAATTTTCCAATCTGGTGCTAATTCTTTGAGTAATGTTCCCAAAGTTGCACTCATGATTCCGGCACCAATTAAGATAACATCTGATTTAATTTGTCTGTTACTCATTTTTACCTTCCTTATATATTAAGATTTGCAGAAAGGATGTAAGCACTCCTGCTTTAGAAGTACTGTAAGCCATGGAGCAACCTCGGAGCACACCATTTCTGTATCAATTATTACCTTATTGCAGTTTATCACAATTAGTTCAAGAATAAAATATCAACTATTTATATGAGAGTTATCCGCTTTTTTCGAGTCTTTCCGTTCATAATTCAAGCAAAAAACTCACTTTTTCTTACGGATAAAACTAGGATTATTTAAGCTTTTTGGAATAATCGGCCTAAAAATGGTTGACATTTTCATAAAAAATAGGTTCTTTTTTTATTATATCTATATAATAACATAAAATTAGGGAGCTCGTCTTGTTTCTGAACTAACTCCCTACTCCTTAAGTTTAATCATCGATTGGACTTTTCATATGCCAGCCATCTATACGAAAACCACCCATTTTTTTGAGTACATAATTGACTAATGCTTCAAATAACTCCATCTTCTTTTGAGCATCATCTTCTTGCATTGCTTTCATAAAAGATTTTTTAAAGTCATCATCTGGAAATACTGTCTTACAATATTTTTGTAGATACAGTGGATCTTCAAGATACGCACAGATTTGATAAGAAGGTATCATTTCTAAATTCAAAAAGTGACAGTACTCCGTAAACAAATTAGCTAATTCGTTATGGTACGTAAAGGTAAAGTCTTTCCTATCTTGTTCATAACAGTCCTTTAAATTATCTAATGCATCCCATAATCCGTATTTTTTTATTTCTAAGACAGTTTTATTCACTTTCTTATATCTTTTGCTTAGCCACTCTTCTGCTTCATATTTTAGGTCTTTTATTATTCCAGTATAATCATATAAAATTCTACCTGTTTTAAATTGCACCATCGACATAGTTCTACGCTTGTTAAAATCATCTAGGAAATACCGACGAATTTGACTTGGAGGATTAGCAAAGTATTCAATTAGAAACCCATTAATCACTCGATTGCCTCTTTCCCGCCATGCCACATCTTCTGCCAAAATAATATGTACATCGATGTCAGATCGCTTAGAGGGATTCCCCGTAACATAACTCCCACAAACAAGCGCTCCTATAACCTCATCTCTGTCTTGCCAATCTTTTAAGAACGTTTCTAGTGCTGTTTTCCATTTGTCCAACAATTAATCAATCCCTTTTGTAATTTTTAATAGTATTATTTTTTTCTTCAGTCATTCCCTATTTCTATAATAGAGTTCATTGAATAAAAAAACCGTACTCTCTTTCAAGTACGGTTCTTAGTTAAAATAAACTTGATAAAAATGTTTGCATAGATGTTGGTAATAGCTGATAGAACAGTCCTTCATATTTAATATCGAGTACGCCCGCAATGATGATAATAACGATTATGAAAAATAAAAGAATTTTCTTATTTTTAGAAGTCCACTTCAATAGATTCACTCCCCTGACTTTATAGTAAGCATGTTCAGTATAGATGGGTTTATATAAAGTAGTCATCCCTAATTTATAGTTGTCACTTAATTTTATAATGTCACATAAATTAAAATAATACGGTAAAATCGATCATTATGTAAGAAAGGAATGACTATGGTAAATTTTAAATCTTTTCGTGGTGTGATAACAAACATAAATAATTTTCCTGTAGGACAAAATGGGGACCGAGATGGCTGTTATAAAATGATGACTGTAGAAGATGGAACTGGTGGAGTCGTAAATTTTATCATTTCTCCTTCTACTTATTTTGTAAATCAAGAAATCGTTACAACAGGTCAATGGGTTACAGGTTATTATGATGGTGATGCACCAGTACCAATGATTTATCCACCACAATATCGTGCATTGATTGTTGTCAAAGAAAGTAATTATCAAAATGTTAAGGTGGACTATTTTAATAACCAATTAGTTAGTAATGATGGACAATTACAATTAAATCTTTCTTCTACTACTATTATTTCACTTAAAAACGGTCAACCTTTTTCAAATAATCCAGCTAATCGCAACCTCATTGTCATTTATGGTCCTACTACTAGAAGTATTCCTGCGCAAACTTCACCATATGAAATCATTGTTTGGTGTTAGTTACATCACTAAAATGATAAACGGCTTAGTTCCCTCTTTATGGGTGTAAGCCGTTCATATTTGTCATTATCTATTCATATCATTTTTCATTTCATGCAATTGCTGTTTAATCTGATCCAAATATTCTTTATTTTGCTGAACAGTATCTAAATGTTCACCATATTGCTCTGCATTAAAACGAGCATTTTCTGCATGCTTAATTTGGTTAAAGGCATGCTCTATTGCTATTTCTTCTGGATGTGACTTTGCATGCTTTAACATGCGATCAGCCTTTTGTACAGAATTACTAAACAATGTACTAGGATGATCCTGCTTCCAACTTGTATCTGAGTGTTTAGCCAATTGATACATCTTCCCTTCCTAAAGAAATTTCATTGTTCTAAAAGTAGTATTATGAATTGCTTAGGAAATATGTATGGAAGAAAATTAAAAAACAATATTTCCCAGGACATAAAAAGAACTAAGGCTAAATCCTTAGTTCCTCTCAATGTGTTGAATAGATAGTCAAATATAAACTAGTGCCACGCAGTTCTCTCACTAACCGGTTGTTTGATACCTGTTTTTCCTTGCGTTTCAGCAAAGTTCTTGACCTGTGATGAAGCCGCATCAAGCCCAAATTCAGCACCAAACTCTTCCTGAGGAAGTTTCTGACGCTGCTGAATTGATTGCTTTGCACTTCTCGTTCCATTTGCTTTTGCATTGTTACGATTTGTTTTCATATTTGACATAACCATCCTCCATCGATTATTTGAAAAGTTTCAAAACCGTTTATATGGTTTTTTAAACTTCTCACTCTAAAGTTTGTCCATCGAGGAATAAAAGAATGTGCATTAAATTTTCTATTTAGCTAAGGATAATGTTGAGGCTTTTTCAATGTTAAGTCGCTTGCAATCTTATTTTCTTTCTGACTATAATACTTGTATACAAGTATACTCTGGATCGAAAAGGTGATATTATGAGCGAATTAAAGGATTACTTATATCCACAAAAATGGCTTTCTAAGGCTTCAACAGGCGATCGCGTAGCATATGAACTTAGAATGCGTATTATTTCAGGATTAATTGAAAGCGGTACCATTCTTTCTGAAAATAAACTTGCAGCAGATTTTGAAGTAAGTCGTTCGCCCATTCGTGAAGCATTAAGAATATTAGCGGCTGAAAATATCATTCGATTAGAAAAAATGGGTGCTGTTGTCCTTGGTTTATCGGAAAAAGAGATTGAAGAAATTTATGATGTTCGATTGCTGATTGAAACATTTGTGTTTGAACGTCTTATAAAAATGGATACAACTAACTTAGCGCTAGAGCTTAGCAAAACATTAGAAATGATGAAGGTTGCCATTAAATATAACGATGCAGACGAATTTTCTTATCAGGATATTATGTTCCACGAGGCAATTATTCGCTCCATCGGACATTCCTATATCACCATGATTTGGAATAATTTAAAACCAGTAATGGAAGGCTTAATTTTATTATCAATGCGTATGCGCTTTA
This sequence comes from Lysinibacillus sp. FSL M8-0134, assembly GCF_038069745.1. Taxonomy (NCBI): domain Bacteria; kingdom Bacillati; phylum Bacillota; class Bacilli; order Caryophanales; family Bacillaceae; genus Lysinibacillus; species Lysinibacillus sp. FSL M8-0134. Next base: position 494,937 of record NZ_JBBPAJ010000002.1, read on the forward strand.
AAGAAAAATATGAGGATTTTACTCGCATTGTGAAAAATCACGAACTCTATATTGATGCTATTAGAGCCAAAGATCGAGAGCTTATGATCAAATCCTTACATGAAAATTTTGATGATGTTCAAGGCAAGGTAGAAGACCTATGGCGGTCACAGCAAATGCTATCTAAAGGGGTTGAGCCACAAAATGACTAACTATATGTTAGGTGTTGATATAGGGACTACTAGTACAAAAGCTGTGTTATTTAGTGAACAAGGTAAGGTTATTCAACAAGAAAATATAGGGTATCCATTATATACGCCTGATATTTCAACAGCTGAACAAAATCCAGAAGAGATTTTTCAAGCTGTACTGCAAGCCATTTCTAACATTATGAAAGTCCATTCAGATAAATCATTATTATTTGTGTCCTTTAGCAGTGCTATGCATAGTGTAATCGCTATAGACGAAAATGATTTACCGTTAACACCTGTTATCACATGGGCAGATAATCGTAGTGAAGCTTGGGCACATAAAATTAAAGATGACTGGAATGGTCATGAAATTTATAAAAGAACAGGTACACCTATTCACCCAATGTCACCTCTAAGCAAAATTACTTGGCTTGTGCATGAACATCCTGAAATCGCGTGCAAAACAAAGAAATATATCGGTATTAAAGAATACATTTTTAAAAAATTCTTTAATCAATATGTCGTCGATTATTCATTAGCCTCGTGTATGGGCATGATGAATCTCCACACATTAGATTGGGACGAAGAAGCGTTAACTGTTGCCGGTATTTCGAGAGCACAATTGTCGACACTCGTACCAACAACTCAATTATTTTCGAACTGCAATGACCTTTTAGCTAAACAAATTGGTATTGACCCACAAACACCTTTTATCATTGGTGCAAGTGATGGCGTACTTTCTAATCTAGGTGTGAATGCCATTCGAGAAGGTGAAATTGCTGTCACAATTGGGACAAGTGGTGCTATTCGCACTATTATTGATAAGCCTAAAACTGATGTGAAAGGTAGAATTTTCTGCTATGCCTTAACAGAGAATCATTGGGTCATTGGTGGACCTGTAAACAATGGCGGTATGGTACTTCGCTGGATTCGGGATGAATTTGCTTCATCTGAAATTGAAACAGCCAAAAGACTCGGGATTGATCCATATGAAGTATTGACCAAAATTGCAGAACGTGTAAGACCGGGTGCTGATGGATTGCTATTCCATCCGTATTTATCGGGTGAACGTGCACCTTTATGGAATCCAGATGTACGTGGATCATTTTTTGGTTTAACCATGTCGCATAAAAAAGAACATATGATACGAGCAGCTCTTGAAGGGGTTATCTACAATTTATATACCGTCTATTTAGCATTGCTCGAGTGTATGGAAACTCCCGTAACTCGTATTCAAGCGACAGGTGGTTTTTCACGCTCTGAGATTTGGAGACAAATGATGGCTGATATTTTTGAATCGGAAGTAGTTGTCCCTGAAAGTTATGAGAGCTCCTGTCTTGGTGCTTGTATTTTAGGCTTATATGCTATCGGAAAAATCGATTCCTTTGACATTGTCGCTGATATGATTGGTGACACTTATAAACATACACCTATCGAAGATGCAGCAAAAGAATATAGACAGCTACTCCCTATTTTCATTCGTTTATCCAGGGTGTTAGCAGATGATTATGCATCCATTGCTCAATATCAAAGGAGCTTAATTAAGCCCGACTAAAGAGGAGGAGAATACATGCCATTAATTATTGTAGGTATTGGTATTATCGCACTGTTAATTTTAATAATGGGCTTTAAATTAAATACGTTTATCTCATTAATTATCGTTTCATTTGGAGTGGCATTGGCTCTTGGGATGCCTTTAGATGGCATCGTGAAGACGATTGAAGCAGGATTAGGCGGTACATTAGGTCACTTAGCATTAATATTTGGACTTGGAGCTATGCTAGGGAAACTAATTGCTGATTCAGGAGGGGCACAGCGTATTGCCATGACCCTTGTTAATAAATTTGGGGAAAAGAATATCCAATGGGCTGTTGTAGCGGCATCCTTTATTATCGGTATAGCTCTTTTCTTTGAAGTAGGATTAGTGCTATTAATCCCTATAGTCTTCGCTATTTCAAGACAATTAAAGGTTTCTATTTTATATTTAGGAATTCCTATGACTGCAGCATTATCTGTTACACACGGATTTTTACCACCTCATCCAGGACCAACTGTCATCGCTGGTGAATTCGGGGCAAACATTGGTGAAGTTTTACTTTATGGATTTATCATCGCCATTCCGACCGTTATTTTAGCAGGGCCGCTATTCACAAAATTAGCGAAAAGGTTAGTGCCTGAATCATTCAACAAAACTGGTAATATCGCTTCTCTTGGTGAACAAAAAACATTTGAACTAGAGGATACACCTAGTTTTGGTATCAGTGTTTTCACTGCACTACTACCTGTTATTTTAATGTCTATCGCTACTATTATTACACTGCTACAAAAAACAATAGGCTTTGAAGATAATGGCTTCTTAGCAGGAATCCGCTTCATCGGTGAAGCTGGTACATCCATGTTAATCTCCTTACTAGTGGCTACCTATACGATGGGAATCGCAAGAAACATCCCTATTAAACAGGTCATGGAATCATGTACCACAGCAATTACTCATATCGGCATGATGCTCTTAATAATTGGTGGAGGGGGCGCCTTCAAGCAGGTATTAATCGATGGTGGTGTTGGGGATTACGTTGCTGAGTTATTCCATGGAACTACCTTATCACCGATCTTACTTGCTTGGATTATCGCCGCTATTTTACGTATTTCATTGGGATCAGCTACCGTTGCTGCTTTAACAACAGCTGGGTTAGTCATTCCAATGTTAGGTCAAAGCGATGTTAACCTTGCCTTGGTCGTATTGGCAACGGGGGCAGGAAGCTTAATTGCTTCACATGTCAATGATGCTGGTTTCTGGATGTTTAAAGAGTATTTTGGGCTGAGCATGAAGGAAACCTTTGCTACATGGACACTACTCGAAACAATAGTATCTGTGGCTGGTTTAGGATTTATTTTATTACTTAGTTTATTTGTTTAAGAAATGTATAAAAAGGAGCGGGCACAATGTTAAATACAATAGGCGTTATTGGTTTAGGTGTGATGGGCAGTAATATCGCTTTAAACATGGCTAATAATGGCGAACAAGTAGCCGTTTATAATTACACACGAGATTTAACCGACAAACTTCTAGAAAAAGTCGAAGGACAGGCGCTTACTCCCTACTATGATATAGAAGACTTCGTACAATCTTTAGAGAAACCAAGAAAGATTTTTTTAATGGTTACAGCAGGAAACGCTATTGATTCTGTTATTCAGTCTGTAGTGCCTTTCCTTGAAAAAGGCGATGTGATTATGGATGGTGGTAACTCACACTATAAAGATACTGAGCGTAGATATGATGAATTAAATGGACTAGGAATCGGATATTTAGGCATTGGTATTTCTGGTGGTGAAGTTGGTGCATTGACAGGTCCTTCTATCATGCCAGGTGGAGATCAAGAGGTCTATGAAAAAGCTGCGCCTATTCTTACGAAGATCGCAGCACAAGTAAAAGGGATGCCATGCTGTACGTATATTGGCCCTAAAGGTGCAGGTCACTTCGTTAAAATGGTCCACAATGGAATCGAATATGCAGATATGCAACTAATTGCCGAAGCTTATACATTTTTAAGAAAAAATGTTGGGTTATCTGTTGAGGAAATTGCTACTATCTTTGAAACTTGGAATCAAGGCGAACTAAAAAGCTACTTAATCGAAATTACAGCTGACATTTTAAGAAAAAAAGATGAAGTAACGGGATTACCGCTAATTGATATGATTCTTGATAAAGCAGGTCAAAAAGGGACTGGAAAATGGACTAGTATGCAATCCATTGATAATGGTATTCCTACATCCATTATTACAGAGGCCTTATTTGCACGCTATATTTCATCATTAAAAGGGGAGCGAGTTCGTGCGGAGGCTGTATTAACAGGACCTGACTACAATCAACAAAGCCTTGATAAAGAGGTTTGGGTTGAATACGTACGACAAGCTTTGTATATGGGTAAAATCTGTGCTTATGCGCAAGGTTTCACACAATATAAAATGACATCGGAACTTTATGACTGGAACTTGCCATTAAAGGATATTGCATTAATTTTCCGTAGCGGCTGTATTATCCGTGCAGAGTTCTTAAATGTTATTAGTGAAGCCTACCAACAGCAGCCTACTCTAGATAATTTATTAATTGACCCATACTTTGCAGAAAAGACGAAGGACTATCAAATGGGATTGAGAAAAATTGTGTGTGAAGGTATACAAGCAGGTAATGCATTCCCATGTTTAAGTGCTTCTCTCACATATTATGATAGTTATCGCACAGGTTCATCAAATGCCAATATGTTACAGGCCCAACGTGATTACTTTGGCGCTCATACGTATGAACGTATTGATGCAGAAGGTGTTTTCCATACAAATTGGTAAGTAAAAAGCTAAAATATACATCATTCCCTATCGATGACTGATTGTATATTTTAGCTTTTTTTATTCTCTATAAACATGGACTCGATTACGTCCTGCCTCTTTTGCTGCATATAAGGCTTTATCGGCTTTATTCAAAAGCTGATAAAGCGACTCTTCTCCAATTTTACCCTCTGCCACTCCACAGCTAATCGTCGCTCTAATAGTGCCCACAATAGTCATAAGGGGAGAAGTCTCTATGCTGCGACAGAGCTGATTTGCTAATATTTCACCTTCAGCTAATGTATAGCCCTTGAGTGTAAGAACAAACTCCTCACCGCCATACCTTGCAAAAAATTGTCCATTTTTCAGCTCACTCTGGCAAGCCTTTACAACATGAACAAGTAATTGATCCCCAGTTGCATGTCCATACGTATCATTTACATGTTTAAAGTGATCAATATCCATTAAAACGACTGTAAAGCCAGTAGCTTCTTCGTACGTTTCTAGATGTTTGAAAAAAGCTCGACGATTATAGATTTGTGTAAGCTCATCATAGTAAGCCTGTTGTTCTAACATATGTTGTAGCTTTTTTACTTCAGTAAAATCCGTGAAAATTAGCAGTAACCCATTACCATGATTAACATGCTGGAGTGCTGATATACGTACTTGATAAGTACGATTGATATGGTTTAGCTCAATTTCTTGCGTATTCTCTATCGCTTCCAAATTAAAGGGCATAAATTGTCCAGTTACCTGGAGCCACACCTGGGCAAAGTCCATACCAAACATGGATCTAGATAGTTGAGGGAACATTTGGTTACACGATTGATTAAACTCTATTAATCGTGACGATTCATCTAGCACAATGACACCATCATTGATATTATGAAATATTACATCCTTAGTAATAGGCATGACGCTAAATAAACGAGAGGAACTTATTGACCATAAATACAACAGTGAGGAAGCCCATAACACCATTGGAACGGGATCAACTCCTTGAGGTGTTAAGCCCAACAAGTAAATAAATGCGGTTACCATAGGGATCAGCTGACCACACATTAAAGCAATGAGTTGTTTTCGATAGGCTTTACTTGTTTCTTTCCATTGCTTTACTATTAATAAAAATGCTACAAACATACAGCCAAATGTAAATATCCCATGTATGATATACCATACTCCAATTTCCTGATGAATATAAGGTGATCCCAATACAGGGTCAATTTCAAATACTCTATAATGAAAATGGTGCATATCATTTGTAGCAACCATGATTAAGCTGATAAAGGGAATGGAAAGTAGTGCAATTACCTTTTTCCGTGTCAGTTGAAAGCCCAAATATCTCATGATAAACAATAGTCCGAGAGGTGTTGAAGTGGCCATACCTGCGTATTGAATAGCGGTCCAAAACTTTATTGCCCCCAATGTTGTCGCTATTAAACCAAAAGCAGAGGCAAAACAATATATCGATATTAATGCGGTATAACTAATAAACAAATGCGCAATTTTTGTATAGTTAAATCGTTGTAGAAATACGTATAAACATAAATACAAATTTAGTACACCCGATGTGCAGCCAAGAGTAATAAAAGCAGTCAATTGTGAATTCATGTCTATGTACCTCTTTAAAATTTTTAATTTTAATGTAGCATACATATAAAATTTTGTGGATTTATTTATTTATTGCTCAAATGGTAGCTAAAAAATTTTTAAGGAGTACCAGTATGACTAATAGGGACAACCCTGAAATCATTTTTATTACAGATCCAGCCGAAAGCCTAACCCACCCGTTTTTTAATAAACAAATTGTTTTTACTGGAGCTCTTTCTACAATGACCCGTTCAGAAGCAGCTAAACAAGTAAAAGTTTGTGGAGGGTCCTTGCAAGGCGCCGTTACACAGCAAACAGATTTCGTTATTCTTGGAGATAAACGTCGTGGTATTAGTACTAAACAACGTAAAGCAGAACACCTCATAAATCAGGGTCATGACATTCAACTAATAATAGAGGATGATTTTTTATGGCTTATTTCGATGAAAGAGGACATTCAAAAATAAAAGGAGTATGTAAGATCAATTTACATACTCCTTTTTTATGCTTATTGCAGCGGAACAACGATCGGCTTTATTGTATACGGTTCTTTTATAAGTTCCAATGCTCCTGTACTATCCTTGATCTTGTAGAAGTTTACTACAGGAGTGATCATTATAGATGTTGCTTGTTTATCAAAATTATTAATAACAATGCGTGGGAAATTTCCTCGACCTACAAAGTCTGTATTATGACTATTTCCTCTAAAATGAATAACATTATACTCATTCCCTAAATTATCTTTCACGACATATTCAATGCCAGCCCCTCGCCATTCACCATTTTCCTTCTCTACAAACACCTCTTCTGAAAGATAAATTGCTGTAGAGATAGGGGTTTTCGTTATTTTAAAAGCTTCTATTTTTATACCTTCCGCTTCCGTTTTCATGCTATCTTTTTCTATACGCTGTGTTTTACTTTCAAGCTTCCCTAAAGTAAATTCAAATGACCAATTTCCTGCCACAGCATTATTCACATTATTTAAATCAACAACTTGATCTCCTTGAAAAGTAATATGAACTTCCTCAGGCTTTGAGCCTCTGATGAGTTCAAAAATATATAATACTGCATACTCATTGTCGTTTATCTTTTGAACCAAATGATTCGTGGCATAGCCTCCATATTGATACCTTTTACCAAATTCCTTAGCAGTTAGTTCACGATTTTCACCATATAATACTGGCCTTTCTCCTAAATCTTTCGCACTTTTAATGGTGTACGCAATGGTAATATTTTCTCCATCATATACAGCATCGTTTACAGATACTTCGATCCCATTACTCTCCTGGACCATTCCAATATTTGTAGAGTATTCATCATAATTGTCGAAAACATACTTTTCGTTATCAATGAACAACTCGAAGATATTTCCAATAATCGGCATATTCGCTGCAAATGTAGGAAATGCATAGCCAATTGTAATACTAGAAGCGATGAAAAAGGTTGCTGCAGCAACAAAATTTCTAATAAGGTGCTTTTTCTTTTTTGCCTTTAACACATTTCTTTTAATTCTCTCTTTTTCAAGCGTACTCACTTCCATTGGCTCTATATTTATATGATCAAGATTTAAATGATTAAATTGTTGATATAGCTTTTTCATGACATACTCCCCCCTAAATGAATTTGCTGTAATCTTTTTTTCCCACGATATAATCGGTTATTAATAGCAGCTTTTGTTAAACCACAATGCTCAGCAATTTCTTCGTTTTTCATATTTAAAAAGTATTTCATTGTAAAAATATCACGGTCCAATTGCTCCAATTGACTCATCATCATAAGTAACTCCTCTGTAGATGACTTAATTAAATATTCATCCTCAGCAGATTTTACTGCATTTCCTGTCTCATCAATTTCATAAAAAAATGGCGCTTTAGATAGCTTTCTTTGCTTCGTAATAGCTTTATACTTCGCTATAGTGCAAATCCATTTTCTAAAATCCTCTTTATCTCCCTTGAACTGTTTAGCATTTTCATATGCACCTAAGAAAGTATCACTTATACATTCTTCAATTATTTGAGGATCATTATAAGATTTTAAGGCATTGTAAATAATAGCTTTTACAATTCCGATATATTCATCAATCACGTATTGAAGTGCTTCTTCTCGATTTTTCTTTAGATGCTTTATAAAGTTTTCAGCTGTTATCCTCATCCAAACACCCTTTCTTCCACAATCATAAAGGACCCTTCATACAAAACATCGCTAATATTTGGAATTGTTCTCATATTATTTAAAAATATTTACATTTTGAATTTTATAGCCAATATAAAAGGCTAAATCGTCATTGATTTAGCCTTTTACTTATTTAAATATCTATTACTTCACATCAACTATTTATTTACCTTAGGTGCTGGATAATCAAAGCCCTTCGTATCAACCTCAACCTTTTTCATTTGTTGATCTTCTAGTGGTTTATCTGTAGCATCTCGCTCAGCTGCAACAATTGCATCGACTGTTTCCATACCCTCGATGACTTTTCCAAAAGCAGCATAATCTCCATCAAGGTGCGGAGCTTCCTTGACCATAATGAAGAATTGAGAGTTGGCAGAGTTAGGGTCCTTCGAACGAGCCATCGAAATAACACCCCGTTCATGCTTCATGTTATTGTCAAAACCATTTGAAGAAAACTCACCATCAATCGAATAATCTGGTCCACCAGTTCCATTCCCTAATGGATCTCCACCCTGAATCATAAAATCAGGAATCACACGGTGGAAAATAAGGCCATCATAAAACCCTTTATTTACTAAGGAAATAAAATTAGCAACTGTGTTCGGTGCTACGGTAGGCTCCAATTCAATGACAATTTTCTCATCATTATTCATTGTAATGGTTACTATTGGTTTTTCCTTCACCTCTGATGCGTAATTAGCTGTTTTCTGAGATTCTTTAGTTGTATTTCCCTCTGTTTGCTCACTATCTTTAGCAGTACCACAGCCTGTCAACATCATAACGATTGCTAACAGTGAAAACACTAAATAGAAACCTTTAAAACGTGCGAACATATTCTTTCAACTCCTCTTGTTAACCGTCTATTCATTATAAAACTATCGGATTATTTACAACAAATCAAGGTAGTTCCTATCAGTAAGATTATAAAAACCTTTGTATTATTCATAGCCATTAGAACAATTATGCCAGGAATGGTAGATTTAATTTTCCTATTAAATACATATCAAAAGAAAGATAACTGAACTTCACATAAAGAAGGATTGTAGTCCTACTTTATAAAGCTAATAACAAAAACTTAGAATACTTTTAAAAATTTTTAACTAATTTCTACATTTTTTTACCAACATGTTTATTACTACTGTAAAATGAAAATAATGAGACATTCGATACGAATAAAGCAAAAATTTAATAAAAATTTCTATGGGACAACGATACAAAATGGGAGGTTCACTTAAATGTCTATGGAACAAACAAGGTATTCTCGACTGGCCAATATTACGAAGATGATTAACATGAAGCTAGATTTACGTGAAGTATTGGAGCAGGTAACAACTGCAATATCTGAAGAAATCGTCAAATGTGATTCTGTGGGCATTTATCTGCCACAAAAAGATGGAACATTTAGAGGGTATGTTGGAAAACCAGAAGTAATTAATGGTTGGACATTGAATATGCATATTATTGACACCGAAATAGATTTACTGGCTAAAGAAGTAATTGAAACAAAGAAAACAATCTATATTCCTGATACGTCAAAGGATAATCGACCTGACCCTCGAGCTGTTGAAGGATTTCATATTAAATCTTTGTTAGTACTACCTATTTCCTTTGAGCAAGAATTATTTGGTCTTGTTTTTTTATTTGATTATGGTATTCCAATGAACTTAACAGAGGAAGAAATTCAAACGGTTGAAGCATATGTAAATATGGCTGCTGTTGCTATCCAAAACGCAAACAACTTAGCTTATAAAGAACACCTTATTAACGAAAAACAGTTGCTGCTCGATGTTACACGTGACTTATCAATGTGCTCTTCACTACAAGAGAGTCTTGATAAATGCTTTTTTTACTTAGAAAAGGTTCTAGACAATAAAAATATTGGCGTTCACCTATTAGACCCTTTAGCAGAAAAGAATATTAAACCAGCAAAGTTGAGTAAGGATAGCGATTGGACGGAAGAAAATTGGCTAAAAACACATAATAAAATAAAAATTGATGAAAGCAATGATGCTGTAATGCAGGAGGTTTTTGAAACCAAAAAGGCCATTCTTATTCCAAATGTCTTTGAGGATGACAGACCTAATCATGAAGTCTGTCGCAATTTTGGCATAAACGGTTTAGTTATGTTTCCTTTGATATCAATGGGTGAGATTTTAGGACAAATCTCTATTGTAAATCTTGAGAAAAAGCCATTCTACTACTCAGAAGCTCAATTACAATTAGCCCAATCAATTGTTGATACTACTGCATCTGCATTATCAAACCTGTTATATATGGAAAAGCAAGAGATCATTATCGAGGAAAGAACCTCCGAAGTAAGAGAAAAAAATAAAGAGCTCGAAAGAGTTGTCGCAGAGTTACAGCAGCTTAGCCGTGAAAAGGAGTTGATTCTCAATTCCGCAGGGGAGGGGATCTTTGGGTTAGATCTTGATCGAAACATTACATTTTGCAATCCTGCAGGTGCACACATGTTGGGATATGAAACAGAGAAGGAACTGATTGGAAAATCAGTCGATATTATAATGAGTGGCTGTGAAACAGAGGACAAAATTATGGTTTCACCCTTCTTAAACACAAATTTTAATAGCTACAAAGTTTTTTTTAGAAAAGATAATTCAAACTTTCCAGTCGAATATGTAACCTCATTAATAAAAGAAGGAGACAAGGTCGTAGGTGAAGTTGTGACATTTAAAGATATAACACAAAGAAAGCAACTAGAAGAGAAAATTAAATACCACGCTTATTTTGATAGCTTAACAGATTTACCCAACCGAATTCTTTTATTAGACCGATTAACTCAAGGTTTAAAATCTGCAAAAGTGAATGGTGAAAAATTAGCAGTTCTCTATTTAGATCTAGATCGTTTCAAATTAGTAAATGATTCACTCGGTCATAGCTATGGGGATCTATTGCTCCAAAATGTTGCCAAACGTTTAAGTGCTTGCGTTCCAGAAGATGCAACCGTGTCAAGGCAGGGTGGGGATGAGTTTACAATCTGTTTACCTAATATTAAATGTGAAAACGACATTTTGAAGGTTATTAATTGTATAAATGATTCCTTCTCTAAACCTTTTAATTTAATAGACCATGAAATTTACATTAAAACAAGTATCGGTATAAGCCTGTTTCCTGAAAACGGTGAGACTACAGAAACATTAATAAAAAATGCAGACACAGCTATGTACAAATCAAAAGAAACACCCGGTACTAGCTACCATTTCTTTAGCGAAGGGATGGATACAAGAACTTTTGAAAGTATCCAACTTGAGAATGATTTATATAAAGCTTTAGAGCGAGATGAACTAATTATCTTCTATCAGCCACAAATAAATTATAAAACAAATAGAATTAAGGGTGTTGAAGCTCTATTAAGATGGAATCATCGAAAACATGGAATGATAGCACCGGATAAGTTTATTCCCATTGCTGAAGAAACAGGTTTAATTGTTCCTATAGGTGAGTGGGTTCTTAGGGAAGCCTGCAAGCAATTAAAAGAATGGCATAACCAGGGATGTCCTTTAATTAGTGTGTCGGTGAATTTATCTGTCCATCAGTTCGAGCAGAATGATTTATTTGCTATTGTAAAAAACGTCCTAAAGGAAACAGATTTGTCACCCGAGTATTTACAACTAGAGCTTACGGAAAATCTCATTGTTAAAAATACAGAGGTAACTTTAAAAACGATGACACAACTGCAAGGACTTGGGGTAAATTTAGCAATTGATGATTTTGGTACTGGATATTCATCCCTAGGTTATTTGAAAAACTTGCCGATTTCTACATTAAAAATTGATAAATCCTTTGTTCAAGAAATGTTAACGGATGACGCAGCAGCTATTACGAATACGATTATTACGCTTGCTCAAAACTTAAAACTGGAGGTTATTGCCGAAGGAGTTGAAACCAAAGAACAGGCAGACTATTTATTGGCACAAAATTGTCATTTAATGCAAGGATATTTTTTCAGCAAGCCTATGAAATCTGGAGAAATTATGAAAAAATATTTCAAGTAGTGTTTAAATTTATTAAGCAAAGGAGATTTAAAATGAAAGCAGCTCGTACGGTCTTAGAGTATTTAAAAAATAGCGGTGTGCAATATATTTTTGGTATTCCAGCAGGTTCAGTCAATGCATTTTTTGATGAACTCTATGATATGAAGGAATTAACACCGATTGTCACAAAGCATGAAGGAGCAGCATCATATATGGCTGCTGCTTACGCAAAGTATACAAATCATCTAAGTGTATGTATTGGCTGTAGTGGTCCAGGGGGGACAAATCTTGTAACAGGTGCCGCAAATGCCATGCGAGAGCATTTGCCGGTTTTATTTTTAACTGGTGCTGTTCCTGTTAATACAATTGGTCTAAATGCCTCTCAGGAATTGGATGCGCAACCGATTTTCCAATCAGTTACCAAGTATAGTGTAACTGTTAAAGAATCAAAGGATTTATTAAAGGAAATAGTAAAAGCCTCCGAAATTGCTATATCGGGAGTTCCTGGTCCGGTACATATTGCTATACCAATCGATGTTCAACATGAAACAGTTGAAAACGTAGAAATACCAGCTTCACCAAAAAGAACAGCCATGGTTCCTGAAATAGATACCATTAAAAATGTAGCCGAACAGCTAATACAAAGAAAAAATGGTTATATTTTGGTAGGACAAGGGGTAAGAAATTCTGTTGAATCATTATTAGAATTAGCAGAAATTCTTAATTGGCCTATTATTACAACACCACAAGCCAAAGGGTACATTCCAGAGGATCATCCTCTCCTCGTTGGCGTTTTCGGTTTTGCTGGTCACGAAGCCGCTTCAGAATTGATAGCTGAAGGAGATGGACAAGTATTATTAATTGTAGGTTCAAGTTTAGGTGAAACAGCAACAAATAACTACAATTTAAATCTTACAAAAAACCGCTTTTCTATACAGATGGACTTTGACCAATCCGTCTTCAATCGAAAATACGAGATTGATATGCCCGTGCTAGGTGATATCAATCTAAGTTTATTATTACTTATTGAAGAATTAAGAGCGAAAGGTTTAACAAGAACCTCCCTTGAGATTAAAGAAAATAAAGAAATTCTTGAAAATGCAGAGGAATATAACACGAAAAATGTTCTGTTAAATATTCAAAAATATTTACCAGCATCTACAAGGTATACTATCGATATCGGAGAGTTTATGTCCTATGTCATTCATCATATGAAAGTTTTAGATTATGATACTTTTAATATAAATGTTCATTTTGGCGCAATGGGAAGTGGGATTGGATCTGCTATTGGTTCGAAATTAGCTGAACCTGAACGTCCTGTTGTATGTATCACTGGTGATGGTTGTTTCTTCATGCATGGAATGGAAATATTAACAGCGAAAGAGTATAATTTACCGATTTTATTTATTGTCATGAATAATGCTCGTTTAGGCATGGTATATCATGGACATGCTTTACAGTTTCAACGTACTCATCCATCCTTTGAGCAAAATCCAATTAATATAAGTGCTATGGCTTCAGCGATGGATATACCGAGTTTCCAAGTAACTGGACTACAAGATATTACTAACGATATGATTAATAACTTAATGAATTTAAATGGACCAGCTGTATTGGAAGTAGTTTTAACAGATCATAACACACCTCCTATGGGAGACCGAGTTAAATTTTTATCGTCTTTTGGGAAATAGAACCGTTAAAGCATCATAACTATAAAAAGATCATATAGATGGGGAGAATCTCTCCCCTCTAAATGATTTTTTTGATCTTACTATAAACTGTTTATGTATTATAAGTTCCCGACTCTAAACCTAACGAATTGTTTACAAATTAGAAAATGAATGTCGAATAACTCCAAGTATAGCCCCTATTGTTTGTCCTTTAAAAGCATCTGAAACTGCTTCACCTGAGGGGTTTGAGAAATAATAGCTGGCCATTTTTTCATTGTAGTAATACCCTAAACCTGTGAGAGCATCTTGTAAGTCAGCTGGGAGCTCTTCTAATCCTGTGTGTTCAGTGAAATACTTTGTAGGAAAGACCTTCACATCCACATCTCCTGCACCAGTGTGTACTACAAATAAGTCTTTTTCATGTTGAACAATCCACTGATCTTTTGAATATAACGAAAATCGTGATCCTTCTAATGAGGATATTGCTTCTAAATTAACACCAAAAATTTCATTTATTATTTTGCGTATCTTTGCCCCTGTTATTGCCCCATCGTATTGATGTAGATGGTAATCTATTACCCCTCTCCCGGAAGATAAAGATGTCTCTTTTAACTTTTTAGATAGAATAGGTGCTTTATCTAAATTAATACCAAAAATTAAATCAACAACATGAAAAATCTCAGAACTACTCATTTTTCTTCCATAAGAATTTAAATGCTGATCCATCTTTTCTGCCTTTTTCATCATTCAACCCTCCCATAAAAACTATAACACTACTAAAGAAGCAAGAGGTAAATTCTCTTGCTTCTCGCACAATTTTAAATCTAACAATTACGAAAGACCAGGCCTTTAATGTATAAATTCTATAGCAACTAAAAGGTTCATTACCCTCAATAAATCTCAATTTCTTTGTCTAGAACAGACTTATTTTGCACCTGATTTCCTGAAATATAAAGCTTTTTCAAATTAGGTAGATTCACTAAAGGCTCTACATTTGATATAGCGTTGTTTTCCAGATGAAGAACCTCAATTTGTTGCCAGTTTTTCATAATATTTAACGATTGTAAGGAACTATCTTGTAACGTGAATGAACGGAGAGCTGAAAAGTCTACAAAGTAAGGTATGACCTTCTCAACATCTTGTACCCAATCACCATTACCTATTCGACTCGTTACATCATTCAAGGTTAAATGCTCCAACACATTATTCGTGAATGGTTGCGTACTATTTAATTGAAGACTACATTTATAACAATTTAAGGTTTTTACATGCTGTAAATTGAATAATTCACTTGTTTCTTGAAAAAACGCTGTCTCATTAAAGTTAAGTGTATGCAGATTCGGTAGTTGATTGAAAGAACGAATACCTGTAAAATCACCATATTCTCTTGCTGTAAGTTGTTCTAGCTGTGGGTATTTTAGTAATTCTGATCCATCAAAGGACACTCCTGCTCCCCCACTTATATAAACCGTCAAATCTTTTAAAGCTGGCGCCTCTAACTTTTCTATAAAAGAACCTGGAAGTTCGGCCTTTTTCAAATGGGGCACTACAATTGTTGACGTATCTCCATAATAACCAGTTACCGATAACTCAGTCAGTGATGATAGACTGTTCACAATATCAAGCAATTCTAATTGTCCTGGAGAAGATAAACGCAGCTTTGTCAAAGATGATTTATTTCTAAGTTTTTCTAAATTCGTAATGTTCATATATTCAAGATCAAGTGATTGTAGGTTAGGCATATTATCTATAAAATCAAGCGTTTTTAAATTTCTTACTGATGAGAGTTTTAATTCTTGTAATTGATTCAATGAATAAAGTGAGTTAAAATCTGTCGCCTCACTAATTTCTATTGCTAACGATTCTAAATTAGTGAGTGTAGACAACCACTTTAAATCGTTGGTAGATTTTAATGACAGCGATTTTAGTGGTAATTTATTTAGTAGCTGGAAATCTGTAACCTCTTCAGTCATATAAGAAATTTCAAGTGATTGAAGATTAGGAAACTCTAATAATAAAGCAAGCTCATTATTACTTCGTATTTGAATTGAGAGCTCTATAACATTAGATTTATCGCTAAAATATTCCGTAATTTTACTAAATGATTCATTAAAGCTACCTGTATAGCTCTTTAAGTTTTTCAGATGTAGGAAGCTTACATTTTCACTCTGTGAGATTTCATAATCATTCATAAGCTTTAAGACAGCCAGTCCTGTAAAGGCTTCAAAATCTTTCTGTTGGATTTTTTGTGTATTCAATAACTTACCCATCATAATATAAGTGGAAATCTTGGCGTTTTTATTTGTAAATGGATCGTCGAGACTGTAATCAAAATGCCATTGATCGTCAGAATAATAGGCGGCCAAATAACGAATGCTTGCGATTTCTTCTTGAGTGGGCAATACTTCACCTTTTTCAAAAATATCTTTTAAAAAGAATAATAACACTTCGCTTTCAGGCATTGTTCGAACTGGGATTTGCTCTTGATTGCCGTATTCTGTATGATTGTTACCCAAAAGAAAATAACCAAAAAATGCACAAAGGATTATAATCGGCACAATAAGAAGCACCTTTAGATTTGATTTTGGGCGTGGCATCGTACTAGGAGAAGGTGTTCCGTAATAATTATGAATGGTTTGATCTACATAATACACCTTATTCTCTTTCAACATTATTTCAGTATCGCAATAAGGACATTTGAATGATTGCCCTTCTTTGTATTCAATTTTCCCATCACAATTTGGGCAATTTAATTTAATCAATTCCACTGGCAGTCCCCTTCCCAGCTCTATTTTCAATTAAGCTTAGTTGCCCGAAAAATAAATGTCAATATTTCTTTGAAATACTAATTATTATCCATCATAAATTGCAGCGGGGTACTACATTTAATCTCCCACTAATTGCAGAAGCATTAATTATGTAGAAATAAAGTAAATATGATATCTTTTTGCAAGGTAGTATTTTGGAAAGAGAGGATATTCATCAATGAATCAAAATAATTTCTGGCTTGATTTACCACGGCCATTTTTCATTTTAGCTCCAATGGAGGATGTGACAGATGTCGTTTTTCGTCATGTCATTAGTGAGGCTGGACGGCCCGATGTATTTTTTACGGAATTCACCAATACAACGAGCTATTGTCATCCAGATGGTATGGACAATGTACGTAACCGTTTAGCATTCACAGAAGATGAGCAGCCGATTGTCGCACATATTTGGGGAGACAACCCTGAACATTTCCGTCAAATGAGTATCGGAATGAAGGAACTAGGCTTTAAAGGTATCGATATTAATATGGGGTGCCCTGTCGATAATGTGGCTGAAAGAGGCAAAGGAGCCGGCTTAATTCTTCATCCTGAACGTGCCTCTGAAATCATTCAAGCCGCAAAGGTAGGAGGCTTACCTGTAAGTGTAAAAACGAGACTTGGCTTTACAAATGTAGCCGAGTGGCGTGATTGGCTCACTCATATACTGAAACAGGATATCGCCAATCTTTCTATTCATCTTCGTACACGAGAAGAAATGAGCAAAGTTGCAGCCCATTGGGAATTAATTGCAGATATCAAAAAACTGCGAGATGAAGTTGCTCCTAAAACATTGCTGACGATCAACGGAGATATTCCAGATCGTTCAACAGGCCTAAAGCTAGTTGAGCAATACGGTGTCGATGGTGTAATGATAGGCAGAGGTGTGTTTTCAAACCCGTTTGCCTTTGAAAAGGAGCCGACAGAGCATAGTGCTAAAGAATACCTTAGCTTGCTATCCCTTCACCTGGATCTCCATGATCATTACTCTAAAGAATTTGAAACGCGCTCATTTAAAGCATTACAACGCTTCTTTAAAATATATGTACGTGGCTTCAAAGGGGCTAGTCAATTAAGAGTTCAATTACTAAATGCCCATTCGACTGAGGAAGTACGTGAACTATTAGCTGCCTATACTGCCAATGTATTAACGGAGTAGATCGACCACATTAAAGGAGACTGGCAATGCCAATCTCCTTTATATTTGCTTTACTTGTAAACGTATATTCTTAACTATGACTATAAAGATTGGTCATTTTATTTACTTTGAGAAATTGATAGAAAATAGTCTAAAACAAATAAGCGAAATTGCTTTGCAATTGGTGTGAAGTAGCGCTTTTCGGACCAGGCTAATCCAATTGTTCGTTGACAAGTTGGTTCAACTATTCGAAGCTTATGCGGAAACTGTCCTGATTTAGGTACCCATGATAATTCAGAAACGAAAGCTACACCTAATCCTTGCCTAACTAAGTCTGAAATAACGGTAGGTTCGTCCCCCTCAAAAGCAATATGTTGAACAAATCCTGCTTCCCGGCAAAACTGGTCAGTTAAGTTTCGGAATCCATACCCTGTATTCATGCTAATAAATGCTTCATCCTTCACTTCTTCAAGCCGGATACTTTCCCTCTCTGCTAGCTGATGATTAGGTGGTACAATCAAAAATATTTCTTCCGTAATGAGTGGCTCCCATCTTACGCCCTCTCCTTCAATTGGAATTGAAGAAATACAATAATCTAAATCCCCTTCTAATAGCATTTTCTTCATAGAAGAAACAGATTTTAGAAATTGTTGAAAACGAACATCGGGATGTTTCGATAAAAAAGAACCTAATAATGAAGGTAACACTCTTGGAATGGTAACTGCTAATGTAATACTCTTTTGATCTTGATCGATAAATTGATTAAGTTCTCTTTGACCCTCATTCAATTCTGCAAAAGCTCGATCCACACGATTTAAAAAAACTTTTCCAGCTGCATTCAGACTTATTTTCCGATGTTCCCGATCAAACAATTCCACTCCTAAATCTTCCTCTAAACGAGAAATCGTTTTACTAAGGGATGGCTGGGCAATTTGAAGTTGTTCTGCTGCCTTCGTCATATGTTCCAGCCGAGCAACTGTTTGAAAGTATTTTAATTGCAAAAGTTCCATGCAGACTCCCCTTTATCATAGACTCAAATCTATTATGCATAACCTTTTATGTATTATACAACATCAACATATTAGATTAAGATGAAATAATCTTTTGCATAAAGAAAGGTAGGATATTTCATGAAAGGATTACAATTAGTATTACAAGACTTAGTGGCCATTTGGAAACATAAGCATGGACGCATTGCTTTAATTTTTCTTACACTTGTTCCTTTAATTTACGTAGGATTCTTTTTAGCTGGCTATTGGGATCCATATGGACAATTAGATAAACTTCCCGTAGCAGTTGTCAATCTTGATGAAGGAGCTACTATCAATAATAAAGCCATTCATATCGGAAATGATTTTGTTGCTCAATTAAAAAAAGGCAAAGAGTTAAATTTTCAATTTGTCTCTGCCAAGACCGCCAAAAAGGGACTTGAAGCTGGCGACTATTATATGATTATTAAAATTCCAAAGAATTTTTCTAAAAACATAACAACGGTCATGGATAAAACACCAAAACCAGCTAAACTTTTATATGAAGTCAATCCAGGGAAAAACTATGTAGCCTCACAAATTACTACAACGGCCGTTGAAAAAATGAATACAAAAATCAATGCCAATGTCACGAAGATCTATTCTGAAACAATTCTAACTAAATTCAAGGACGTTTCAGCTGGCTTCATGGATGCAGGAACTGGAGCACAGAAACTTTATAACGGCACTGTTGATGCACAAAACGGAAGTAGAAGGTTAACAGAAGGTATTCAAAGTTTAGATGAAGGGGCACAAAAACTTAAAACAGGGAGCACGGAACTTTCAGCTGGCCAAAAGAGCTTATCTTCTGGTGTAAATGAACTTACAACCGGCTCTAATTCCTTATATAAGGGGTTACAGCAGCTTACGGATGGTGAACATTCTCTACAATCGGGAATGAATCAAGTAAGCCAAAGCATTACTAACTGGTCTATTGGAAATACAAAGTTAGCTCAGGGACAAGAACAAGCAGCTATCACCGCTAAGAATTTGGAGGAACAAATAACTCAATATGTAAAAGAACATCCTGAAGCAAATCAGGATGGGAAACTCCAACAAATTATTGCTTTATCTAAAAAATTATCTACGACAGAAACTACTTTAAAATCTGACCAAGATCAGATAGAAATAGCTGCAAAAAAAATTACTACTGCACAGGCTTCGCTTCAAACTGGGATGGAAACGTTAGGTGCTAACATTACTCAGACTACTGAAGGAGCAAAACAGTTACAAGAGGGTACGAATGCATTTGCTAGTGGGTTTACAAAATGGATGACAGGCTATACAACACTTAACACTGGCATTACAACTCTCGCAAACGGAATCAGTCATGAATCAAGCGGATTAGCGGACCTACAAGACGGGCTTTCTTCTCTAGCAATTGGCTCAGATGAATTATCAGCAAAGCTAAATGAAGCTGCAGAAAAAACGTCTAATCTTCAATACAATGACTCTACCTCAACAATGTTTGCACAACCAATTGAATTGGTAGAATCCCATTTATCCAAAGTTCCGAATTACGGGACTGGCATTGCTCCTTACTTCTTATCACTTGCTTTCTTTGTAGGAGGCATTATGGCAGCCAACATCCTACCTTTAGGACGTAGAGAACGTCTAAAAGTAACTGGAACAGTTCACTTTATTAATAAACTAGGATTAGTTTATATAATAGGAATAATTCAGACACTTATCGTGGACCTGGTCGTACTTTTAGGATTTAAATTAGCAGTAGCAAGTGTACCGTTATTTATCCTATCAAGTATTATCGTGTCATTTACTTTCATGACCTTCATCCTGATGCTTATTATTCTCTTAGGGAATCTTGGTAAATTACTAGCTGTCACTCTCTTAGTATTTCAACTAGCAACCTGTGGCGGAACTTTCCCAGGAGAACTTGAAAATCCAATGTTAGCTAGGGTTGGAGGGTTTTTACCGATGGCCCACTCATTGAAAAGCTTCCAGGAGGTTGTTTCTCTCGGTGGCTGGTCAAACTTAATCACACAAGCATGTATATTACTTATTTACCTTTTACTCGCTTTCATCATCGGCTGGACTTCAAGTCATATACAGCATAAAGAACCAGCAGCCTTAGAAATGGTAAAGTAATAATTCGAGAATAATACTTGTTGAACTTGCTAGATAAAATAAAAATAGTATTTTTAAACTTTGAAGAAAAAGTACCAGCCCATGAGGACTGGTACTTTTTTATAATTTCTGTTGCTTAAGTTATGGTCCGACGCAACTAGTATAAGACTATATTTCTTAAAAAATATAGAAAAGGAAATGCAATACTTCATCTAAAGCCATGTTGTTGAAACACTTCTTTTACAGAAAAGCTCTCTTCATCATATTTCAAAAAATTATCCTGAAATAAGACGTTTTTCTTTCATTGCACCAACTTGGCCTAAAATTAGTGCACCGAACATTTGAATAATCGTTTTCACAATAATTTGTCCAAAAATGGCGGCAGGCACCGCTTCCCAAGGCAACATATTAGCCCCCAATGGACTCAAGCCGATTACTACGAAAATAGCAGAATCCAGAAATCCTCCAACAATTCCACTGTAGAGCACACGCCATGCCATTGGTAATTTCAATCGACTATAAATTTCTGTATCAGCCGTTTCAGCGACAACAAATGATAGGGCTGACGCTACCACAATCAAAAGTGTATCCCCTAGAAGGAATGACACTACTGCTGATAAAATTAAAGCTGTAATAATAACTATATATGTCTTTGCTCTACCATATTTATTTTGCACAAGATCGCGAAAAATAAAAGTCGCTCCAATTAAAAGCGTCCCCATTGGCACGATAAACATACCAAAATGTAACGGCGCAAATGCTGCCGTTACCACATTAGCAACGACAATAGATAATAAATAAAATAGTATTCTCATCCTATTACTCCTCAAATCAATTTCAAGACATTATTGTAATGGCACCCCTATACACCTCTTTTATTCCCCCAAACAAGAGCATGTAACTGTGGTAGTACTTTGACATCTCTTAATTCTTCATCCTTTATTACTCGATCAATGAGCTCATGATATTTATCTAATAAATGGATAGCTATTCGTGAATTATCAATCGACGTAAGATCATCGTTACCAACTTGGAGATAAAAAGGAATCGTTGGATAACGATGATGAATTTGTTTAGCATAGTCGTAATCCTCTTGATTAAAAACGACTATTTTGAGGGATGTATGGTGATTACTGTTTCGATTTTTAAGTTTTTCGAAGATATTTGAGAGCATCGAATAGTCCGTAGTCATTCCAGAACTAGGTGGCTTTGGTGAAATTGTCAGCTCATCAATCTCATACATCCATTTTTGCCATCTACTTCCTTGCGTTTCCACACTAACCTTTATGTTGTTTTCTTTTAAAATCGCAATGAGCTCTTGCAAATTTGGATAGAGTGCAGGATTACCGCCCGAAATCGTAACAAATGAAAATCCACTGCCACCAAGACGTTTTAATTCAGACCAAATCTCTTCTGCTGTCATTTGGACAATAAGATGCTTTCCGCTACCATCCCACGTAAATGATGAATCACACCAGGAACAAGAATAATCACAACCTGCAGTTCTTACAAACATCGTCTTCTGGCCAACTACCATTCCCTCACCTTGAATTGTTGGTCCAAAAATTTCGATAATAGGTACTTTACTCAACTTCCATCCACTCCCGTCTTGCTTCTGCATAGCTTGTAGGAGTTTCGTAAAGCCTGATAAACTCTACACACGCACCGTTATATCCTTCATCAAGCAAGGCCTCAGTCAGCTTTTCGTAAATCCAAACAACAATGTTCTCTGCCGTCGTATTCATAGGTGGAAGTGTTTCATTTAAATAACGGTGATCCAAATGAATCTCTATTTTTTGTTTCCATATCTCTTTTATATCGCCAAAATCAATCATCAAACCACGTTCATCTGTGTAGCCACTCAGTCCTAATATGACACGATAGGTATGACCGTGCAGATTTTTACATTTCCCCTCATAATGATGTAAATGATGAGCAGCATCGAAGGTAAATTCTTTGCTTACGAGAACACGCTTTGCATGGTATTTCAATTGATTTCTTTGAATATCCTCATCTATTTTTTGGAGCCTCTCGACGATTTTATAATCTGACATGTCTTAAAACTCCTTCCTATAACTCAAATACTCATCAAGCCCTTTTTTTCGCAGGTTACACGCTGGGCATTCACCACAGCCATCTGCTATGACACCGTTATAGCAAGTTAACGTTCTTTCTCGAACAAACTCAAGCGCCCCAAGCTGATCAGCAAGCTCCCAAGTCTGTGCCTTATTCAGCCACATCAACGGTGTATCAATGACAAAAGAATCATTCATAGATAAATTTAACGTTACATTCAAGGATTTAATAAAAATATCTCGGCAATCCGGATATCCGCTAAAGTCTGTTTCACACACACCCGTTACAATATGCTTTGCTCCCACTTGGCTCGCTAAGATGCCAGCAAATGAAAGAAAAAGTAGATTTCGACCAGGCACAAAAGTTGATGGAAGCTCACCATTTTCTCCGTCCTTCACCTCTATGTCTTGTCGTGTCAATGCATTCGGGGCAAGCTGATTCAGGAGTGACATATCCAGAATGTGATGCTTGACACCAAGCTCCTCTGTTATCACCTTCGCACATTCAATTTCCAGACGATGCCTTTGACCATAATCAAAAGTTACTGCCTCAATCTCTTTAAAACGTTCTTTTGCCCAGAACAAACATGTTGTGCTGTCCTGACCTCCACTAAATACAACAATCGCTTTTTCCTTCTTCATCCATAAAGACTCCCTTATATCGAAAAAACAGCACTCTAAGAAAAAGTGCTGCTTTCTTCTTAGTTTTTTTAAGAGGGTAGCTAAAAACCTCTTTCTTGCTTCACTTATCGATTATCAATTTTTTCTGGGTTAAGATCGTGGTTCATTAAACGATAATTGGCTATTTCTTCGTATTTAGTTCCTGGCTTCCCATAGTTACACCATGGATCGATCGAGATACCACCTCGTGGAGTAAATTTCCCCCAAACCTCTATATATCTTGGGTCAAGTAATGTAATTAAATCATTCATAATGATATTAACGCAATCCTCATGGAAATCTCCGTGATTTCTAAAACTGAATAAATACAATTTTAGTGATTTACTCTCAACAATTTTTTTATCAGGGATATACGAGATATACATCGTTGCAAAATCAGGCTGATTTGTAAGCGGACATAAACTAGTGAACTCTGGACAATTAAACTTAACGAAATAATCTCGATTGGAATGAAGATTATCTACTGCTTCCAAAACTTCAGGTGCATAATCATATGAATATTGTGTACCTTGGTTACCCAACAATGTTAAATCCTTTAGTCCTTCTTCATGACTTCGACCAGACATAAAAAAACCTCCTTGTAAAATGTTTCCCAACACTTTTCAAGAGAGGCATTACCAATCATTCTATTAAAACTAAGTAAAAACATAAAAAAGCCACGTCCGATATGGACATGGCATAATGTCATGTTTCCATAGTTTTTTATAGAGGGTATCAGCTATGAACCTCTCCCGTACAAGTCCGGGCACATTCTTTTCTTCCATATCGTACAAAAAATAATACAGAACGTCAAATAGATTTTAAATAAATCTTTCCTATTTGTGCTTTACTAATTAAATTGACAAAATGAATATATTTCTGTAAGTCCTTTCTCATTTTAAAGTTCTATTTTTTAATTACATTACTAGGAAAATAGAATTAAAATATAATTGATAAACTAATACTTATTATCAATATTTTGGTATATTCAAATATTCCGATATTCGAATTACTACTCCTGTGATAAATTGGAATTATCACACTTTTCTGTTTAGTGTGATAATTAAATGTGGAGGGAGAAATGGGTTTTGAAAAAGTTTACGTTTATGAAGTTTTTAAGTAGTATTATAGCTTTCGTTATGGTGCTTTTTCTATTGGTTCCATTATCGAGCGCTAGTGCTGAAGAATCTAAACCATTTAAACAGGATAGTCAAAGTGAAAGTATACTTCAACTTAAGGCGGCCATCGCTGAACAGCTAAGCTTGTCTAAAGATGGTCCAACTCTTCACGAAAGCTTACAAAATGTATCAGGCAATCAAGAAGTTGCAGTCATCGTACATTTATCTGAAACGCCTGTGGCACTAGAGCAAGGAATGAGCCAGGTGAAAGGCCAAAAGTTCTCTAATGCGCGAGCAAATGAAGTACGTTCAAATGTAAAAGCTCAACAAGCAAAAGTAAAAAAAGAGTTAGCTACTAAAAATGTTCAAATGACTCAAGGCTACACATTTGATACTGTTTTAAACGGTTTTGCGGCAACAGTGAAAGCAAATGATCTCCCGAAACTGCTTTCAATAGAAGGAATTACATTAATCGAACCTGATGCAATTGTTTACGCATCAGAAGATAATACAATGAAATCATCGGAACTTATTAAGGAAGATCAATTAGAGGCCCAAATGAACACAAGTATTTCTTTCCTTGGGATCGAACAGCTGTGGAATGAAGGAATTGAAGGACAAGGAATAAAAGTAGCAGTATTAGATACTGGTATTGACGCAGATCACCCTGAATTCGCTGGAATTTACAAGGGGGGGAAAAACTTTATTCCAAATTCATCAACTTACACGAAGCCTCGAGCAGATGACGATGCATCGGAAACATTGCCTTCTGAGCGTCCTGCCGGAACACCTGAATTTAATGAAAAAGGAAGCTCGTTCTATACTTCTCACGGTACCCATGTTGCTGGAACCATTGCAGCAATCGGAGCTAACAAATTTGGTATTAAAGGAATTGCTCCAAAAGTAGACCTTTATGCTTACCGTGTTCTTGGTGCATATGGAAGTGGAGCTACATCTGGTATTGTTAAAGCAATTGAAACCGCTGTAACAGAAAAAATGGACGTTATTAACCTTTCTCTTGGTGGGGGAGCTAACTCTGAAACGGATGCTGGTTCATTTGCTATTAATAATGCAATGATGGCTGGAACAATCGGAGTAATTGCGACAGGGAACTCCGGCCCAAATCGCGGAACAATGGGCACGCCTGCAACCGCTCGTTTAGGAATTGCTGTCGGTAACACAACAAATCCTGAAACAAAGTATAACGGGGAAGTAAATGTTACAGTTGGTGACTACAACTTAACAAAACAGCTCCCATTAATGGGAACAACTTTTGGAAGGGATTTAGCAACACAGCTTCAAGGAGAATTTGACCTAGTTGCTATCCCTGGAAACGGGGAAGTAAAAGACTTTGAGGGAATCGATGTAGAAGGTAAAGTGGCATTGATCTCTCGTGGCAGTATCGCCTTTGTTGATAAAATTGCGAACGCAAAGGCAAATGGAGCAGTCGCAACAATTATTCATAACTTTGCTGGTGGAACAAATGCACCTAATATTTCAGGTACATTCCTTGGTGATTCATTTGCTTTTCTACCAACATTTGATATGTCCCAAACGGATGGCGATGCAATTCGAGCTGCATTAGCAGGCGGAACTGGAAAAGTTAGCTTTAGTCAATTTACTTCCACACAGACACTAGGAGATGAAGTAAACGATTCAAGTTCCCGTGGACCATCTACACCAAACTTTGATATTAAACCAGATGTAAGTGCGCCTGGAACAAACATTATGTCAACGATTCCAATGTATAAAAAGGATTTCCCTGATGCAGATTATGCAGAAGCATATGATCGTAAAACAGGAACTTCTATGGCAACACCGCATATTACAGGTATTGTTGCATTACTTAAACAAGCAAATCCTGATTGGAACGCGTTCGACATAAAAGTGGCGCTTTCTAATACAGCAAAGGTTTTAGATAAAACAAAATACGATGTGTTCTCTCAAGGAGCAGGTCGTGTAAATGCTTATGCTGCAGCGCATCCAGAAATTCTTGCCTATGCACTGGATAGTGCAATTTTAGATGGAACTGGAGCTGTTTCAGAAAACTTGAAAGGTACAGTTACGTTCGGTCCACAACCACTTAAAGATCAGGATATTTCCGTAACAAAACAAGTTTTAGTAAAAGATATAAAAGGGAACGGTGGTAATTATAACGTATCAATTGATGTGACAAAAACATTTGGTGATGCAACTGTTACAGTCGACCAGCCAACATTTAACCTAGTTGGTGAGCAAGTGTTAAATATTACATTAACCGCTTCACAAGCTACTGCACCAAACGGCTCTGAAATACTAGGGTATATTCACATCAGCGGTGGAGCTACAGAAATTTCATTACCATTCGCAGCTGACTTTGGCAGCGAGGCAGTAACTGAACTTAAAGATTTAAAGATTACAGAAACAGACCTATCCTTCAACGGTGATGGAGTGAAAGATTCAGCTGTCCTTTCATTTACATTAACTGGAGATGTAACAACTAACTATATCGAGCTTTGGGATATTATGAATCCTCAAGGTGGAGAATATGGTGACGGCTACATCGGCTATCTTCACGCAGGTACTGCACTAGGCAAAGGATCTTATACGCTGAATATTGCTGGGCAGTACAAACCATGGGGACCAGAACCTGCCACAACAATTCCAGATGGTCTCTATACAATTGACTTTACTGGTCTTGCGGCATCAGGAGTAGTGTCTGATTATGTTGGACCAATTATCGTGAAAACGACGAAACCAGAAATTACTGGTTCAGTTACTGAAGGTATCGCTACAGGACAGGTAACAGATAAGTATATCGACTACAATGAAGAGTTATATTTATACGGTTTAAATTACAATTTAAATGATAAATTAAAAGCTTCCTATATTTCGACGATTAATGGCGAAGTACAAGCACCAGTTCCTTTTGAATTAAATCAAGACGGTAGCTTCACATTCCCAGTAACAGCAGAAACTAATGCTGTATCTGTAAAAATTGAAGACGCTGCCGGGAATGTTGGTGAAGCCTTAATATATGAAAAAGATGTAGTTGAACCAAAAGTAACGCTTTCTGTCAATCCAACAGAGCTAAACCTAACAGCTGGAGAAACTGCACAACTTACGGTAACAGAGACATCTACTCCTCCAGAAGGTGAAGCAACAGAGGAAGATGTAACTTCAAAAGCTACTTATGTGGTTGGAGATGAAAATGTTGCAACAGTAGCAAATGGATTAGTAACTGCTGTAGGTGAGGGCACGACTACGATTACTATTTCATACGGTGATAATGAAGCTAAGATAAATGTTACAGTTAAAGCACCTGTTGTAGAAACACCAATCGTAACACTAGAAGTTGACCAAGCTAAGGTTGAAACTAGAATAGGTAAAGAAGTTTCAGTTAAGATTACTGAAGTAACTACTTTTGAGGGAAAAACAACAGAAAAAGATGTTACAACGCTTGCAACCTACGAAGTAACAAACGATAAAATAGCTTCTGTAAAAGCGGGGGCTGTAAAAGGAAGAGGTCAAGGTACTACGACAATTACAGTAACGTATGGTGATCACACATTAACATTTGATGTGGTGGTTGAAAAGCCTGGTAACGGTAATGGCAATGGCAACGGCAACGGCAACGGCAACGGCAACGGTAATGGTAACGGTAATGGTAACGGCAACGGTAATGGTAATGGCAACGGTAAAGATAATAATGAAGTTACCGAGGTTGAGTTATAATTAATTTTAGTTCAAGCAAAAAGAGAAATTGCGCTGTGCAATTTCTCTTTTTGCTATTAAATTTCCATGGTTCGCCTTAACTAGTCTAATTGCAGTTTTTTTGTACATGCTTTATATGAAATTTAATGATGTGATTTAACTAAATGTAGTTATTAATATTAAGAATGCTTCTTTCCTCTATAAATTAACAATTTAGTGCTTAAATATAAGAAGTCCTTCCTTTCATATAGGCAGGGCCATTTAGTTTTATTTAAGCATTGTCGCAGTTAAAAATTCCCGAGTTCTCTCCTCTTTCGGATGGTTGAAAAATTGTTCAGGTGTGCCGCGTTCAATAATTTTCCCATCATGCATATACACAATCCAATCAGCTACTTCTCTTGCGAATCCCATTTCATGGGTTACAACAACCATTGTCATACCTTCTTCAGCCAAGTCTTTCATGGTTGTTAAAACCTCTCCCACAAGCTCGGGATCGAGTGCCGATGTTGGCTCATCAAAAAGCATAATGTCTGGTTCCATCGCAAGTGCTCTAGCAATCGCCACCCGTTGCTTTTGCCCCCCTGATAGCTTACTAGGATAGACATCCGACTTATCTTCCAAACCTACTTTTTTCAGTAATTGTTTTGCTTTGATGATAGCTTTCTCTTTGCCTACACCCTTTACCATAATAGGTGCTTCAATAATATTTTCCAGAACCGTTTTGTGTGGGAATAAGTTGAAATTTTGAAACACCATACCTACCTTTTCTCTAATCTTGTTAAGGTCATCTGTTCGTGGATTGACTTCATTTCCCTCAATTATAATATGGCCGTTATCCTTTCTTTCTAAAAAGTTCAAACAGCGAAGGAGGGTGCTTTTCCCTGATCCGCTCGATCCTATTAGACAAACAACATCGCTCTCGTAGACTGTCATGTCGATATTTTTCAATACATGTAAGTCTCCGAATGATTTATTCAATTGTTTTATTTTAATCATTTCCTTAGTGTCCAATCTTTTCAGCTCCTATCTGTCGCTTACTGTTAATTTTAGTTCAGTTCGTTTCACTACAAATGTCATCAACGCTACCAGTAATAAATAGTAGACTGCTACAATGAGTAAATAAGTCATTTCATCAAAATTATTTGACCCAAGTGTTGTCGCCACATTAAACAGCTCATTCATGGAGATAAATGCGGCTAACGAAGAATCTTTTAAGCTTATGATAAATTGATTGCCTAAAGGCGGTAATGCTCTACGGAATGCCTGTGGGAGAATAATCCTTCTTAATGTCAGTGTCTTTGTCATTCCCAAAGAGCGTCCTGCCTCAAACTGGCCTTTATCGACTGACTGAATTGCTCCCCTAAGAATTTCAGAAATATAAGCTCCATTATGTAACGCTAGAGCAAGTGAAGCAGCCCAAAAATCAGGAAGAAGGAAAATCCCGCTAATTCCAAAGTAGAGGATAAATATTTGAACAATCAGCGGTGTTCCGCGAACCAAATAGACATATATATCTGAAATAAGTTCTAAAATTTTTATATTAGAAATTTTTAATAAGGCAAAGGCAAGTCCGATGACGATTCCAAGTAAGATAGAAACCACCGTCAGCTCTAATGTTAAAAGCATAGCTTTAAAGAATACACCTTTTGTTTCCATTAGTATGTGAAAAAAATGCGAAAAACTTGGCAAAGTACTACTTCCTTTCTTTTATAGCATTCGTTTATTCTGATTTTTTGGTAATGTCCTCACCAAAATATTTGATACTGATTTGAGTCAATGTTCCATTTTCCCGAAGTTGCTCCAAAGTTTCATTTACTCGCTTCAATAGCTTTGGATTATCCTGGGGCAGCACGATTGCTTGTTCACTGCGATTAATTAATTGCTGTCCTTTAATCTCAAACCCTTCCTTTTCAGCAGTTTTTCCTGTAACAAAATCTGTGATTACTGCATCATGACGTCCGCTACTCAACGCCTTTAATGCTGTAATATCGCTGTCATATGTTTTTATTTTGTCTGTATACTTAGAAGCTGTATCGGCATATGTTGATCCTTTTGCAACCGCTACTTCCTTTCCCTTTAAATCTTCAACAGTCCTTATCTTACTATCCGGTCTGGTGAAAATTTTTGGTCCTGAATAATAATACGGGGTAGAGAAAGAAACATGTTTACTTCGCTGTGGGTTAATCGTGTGGCTTGCAACGGCTGCATCTGCTCTGCCTGTTTTTACCCCTTCAACAATCCCTTTGAACTTGATTCGTTTCTGAACCGGCTCAAGGCCCATTTCCTTTGCAATCGCTTCACCAACCTCAATATCAAAGCCCGACATTGTGAGATCGTCATTTATATAACTAAATGGCTTAAATTCACCAGAAGTAGCAAAAACAAATTGATTTTTATTTATTAATTCAGATCCGTCTTCAAGCTTCTGCTTCTCAGCACAACCAGACAAAAAGCAGACTACAATTGTACTAAAGACTAATAGTAACTTCTTATTCAACAACATGTTGGCTATAACTCCTTTCTTTTTCGATTATTCCTTCAATACCTCTTGCTATATAACTTGCTTATGATAGTTAATACCCAATCTACTCCCGATAAAACAAAAAAGTATCAGGCACTTTTAATAGCACCCGACACTTTTCTACAAAATTCGCATTATATAATTATCTTTCAAGTCTTCTCTTTCCTCTAAAAATGCAGCATTTTAGATGTATAGGACATCTTCCTTACTTATGATACGGTTCACCCTTCATAATCCTAAAGCTTCGATAAATCTGTTCCACTAGCACGAGCTTCATGAGCTGGTGCGGTAGCGTCATTTTGCCAAAGGATTGTAGTTCGTCGGCTCGTTTTAGGACATCTTCATGTAGGCCGAGGGAGCCACCGATGACAAAGGTGATTTTACTTTTGCCGTAGGTCATAAGAGATTCAATATCCGCTGCCATTTGTTCGGAGGTTTTCATTTTACCGTTAATAGCTAGAGCGATCACGTAGGCATCTTGGCTAATTTTAGCTAGTATGCGTTCCCCCTCTTTTTTCTTGACGATGTCCATTTCGGCTTCACTTAGTTGTTCAGGCGCCTTTTCGTCTGGTACCTCAATCACATCTATTTTTGCGTAGCCGCCTAGACGTTTTACGTACTCATCGATACCCATTTTTAAGTACTTTTCTTTTAGTTTGCCGACTGATACAATCGTTATATTCACACGTTATCCACCTTTACAATTCATTTACAAACAAATTATCCACAAAAGTTATCAACATATCCACAACCGCCACCTATATATTGTGTAAAGTTATTTACTTGATACAATATATTCCGCAGGCTGTTCACAGTAGCTACACTTTGTGGATAACTTTTTATCCTCTTCGATTTTATCCATAATTGGGAACTCTTTTTGCTCTGCTACAAACATGTCTAAAGCGTGATCTATATGACTTTCACAGCTGTACTTTTCCATTTTTTGATGTCTCCTTATTTTCCGAAATTTCCACAAACTTATTCACAAATCAGTCTATGTTATCCACAATCTATTGTAACAAAGGAATGGCATGTATGGAAGAAGTGCCTTTTTCTCACGATTTCATGGTATTCACAATTTTCTAGTTATCCACAATATTTCATTAAAGTTTTTCCTCATCCTCATAAAAAAACGATGGGGATTTTTTAGATCACCATCGTTTTTTTCATACTCTTTACAATGTATTACCGTTTGTTAATGTTAGTGATAGTTCGACTAATTTACCTTGACGGTACACTTTTAATGTTAGTTTATCACCAATTTTTTTGTCATTATATAAATGTTTGCGTAAATCAATTGTTGTTTCAATTTTTTGACCATCCATTTCAACAATAACATCATATTGTTGAACACCTGCTTTTGATGCTGGTGAGTTATTCATAACATCTGTTACAACAACGCCTGTTGTCACCTCTGCAGGTAATTTTAATGTTTGTTGCTGATAGAATGATGGGACATCTGTTAAATCAGCCAGTGAAACTCCCATTGTTGGACGTTTCATTTCTCCATTTTTCTCTAATTCCTCGATAATTGGAATAGCTGAATTAATTGGAATAGAAAATCCTAAACCTTCCACTGAGGATTCAGCAATTTTCATGGAGTTAATCCCTACTAATTCTCCAGCTAAGTTCACAAGTGCTCCCCCGCTATTCCCTGGGTTAATCGCAGCATCTGTTTGTAATACTTCTTGTTGCCAATCTTCTGTGCCATCACCATTTAAGTCTACCGGTACAGAGCGGTCTTTACCTGAAACAACACCCGTTGTAACAGAGCCATAAAATTCTAGACCAAGTGGGTTCCCAATGGCAATGACCGTTTCCCCTTGTTTTAAAACATCTGAGTTCCCGAATGTCGCCACTGTTTTAACATTTTTAGAGTTAATAGAAATAACTGCAAGGTCAGTCCAAACGTCATGACCGACTAG
Source organism: Lysinibacillus sp. FSL M8-0134 (assembly GCF_038069745.1). NCBI lineage: Bacteria > Bacillati > Bacillota > Bacilli > Caryophanales > Bacillaceae > Lysinibacillus > Lysinibacillus sp. FSL M8-0134. The sequence goes on from NZ_JBBPAJ010000002.1 coordinate 527,901, forward strand.
TTGTGCAGGTTCTTTTGTTCCGTCTTGCATTGTGACCTCTAGCTGCTTGGCCCCTTCAATAACGTGGTTATTTGTGACGATAAAGGCTTTATCACCTTCGATTTTATAAACAACACCTGAACCGCTGCCCGCTTCTTTTGTAGTTGTTGATGGTGGACTCCAAAAACCTCCACTTGTTACTTCTTGAATATTTGCAATACCAACAACTGCATCTGAGGCTTTGTCTACCGCTGAAGTAACATCTGTCGTTACCTCTGTTGCAACTTGGTTAATTGTTGTATTATTTTTTGCAGTACTACTTGATGTTGTTCCAGGCATTTGATTGACAAGTCCCGGTAACATAAGCCATACAAGTAATGCTCCTATAATAACACCAATCAAACCACTAAAGAAATAACCGCCTTTTCCTCCGCCTTTCTTTTTAAGACGCTTGGCCTGCATTTCCTGCTCCTCACGCTCTAACCTTTCTTGCAGCGGTGATTTCGGTATTTCATCCTTTTTTAAGAAATCACTGTTTTTATCATCATCTTGAAAGTAACTCATGTTCCTCATCCTTTCATTTACTGCTATTTGTTTAATTGTTACCCTAATCTTACGATTCAAACATTAAAATCAGATGAAAAACAATTAAAATGGACATAAAAATAGCTGCTCAATGCACATTGTGAAATGCATTGAACAGCATCAAGTTTTCCCTAAATACCTTATGATTAAACCGTGACTAATGTTGTAGGTTCCTCTGCATCTGTATCAAAAAGATGCACATGCTCACCTACAAGAATGCCACAAGATTGCAATGTTTGTGTGACGCTCATACGTGCCAACTCTTTCATATTATTATCCTTACTTAAATGCGAAAGATAAATATTGGTCGTCTTATCAAACACAACTTCACTCATTGCGATAGCGGCATCCTCATTAGAAACATGTCCTACATCACTTAAAATACGACGTTTAATCGACCAAGGATAACGTCCCATTTGAAGCATATTAACATCATGATTACTTTCAAAAACAAAAGAATCTGCACCACGTATAATACCCTTCATACGATCACTGACATAGCCCGTATCTGTAATAATGACAAGCTTACGATCATTCTCATGGAAAGTGTAGAACATTGGATCTGCTGCATCGTGAGAAACGGCAAAGGATTCAACGGCTAAAGAACCAAAATGTTTCACTGTGTCCATTTCAAATTCAAAGCGTTGCTCTATAGGAATGTCGCCAACTAGCCCGTCCATTGCCTGCCACGTTTTGGCGTTTGCATAAATTGGTACATTATATTTTCGTGCCAGTACACCAATCCCTTTAATATGATCACTATGCTCATGTGTAACAAAAATACCACTAAGCTGCTTCATATTACGGTCGATTTTTGTAAAAAGCTGCTCCATTTTTTTCCCACTAAGGCCAGCGTCGACGATAAAAGAGTAGTCGTCATTTTCTACATAAATCGAATTTCCTGTACTGCCACTAGCTAAAACACTAAATCGCATTATTCAACTCCCCAGTCTTCTTCTTCGCTCTCTTGCTTGTCCTCCTGGATCTCGATCACTTTGCCTTCAACTGCATTGACAAAATACTCTTCCTTTTGTCCATCAGATAATTTCACTTGAACTTCCCATGTTGGCACTAATACCTGAGTTCGAGTTAATTTAACAAGCGTGGAGTAACCTAACTTCATTTGCGTAATACGCGAGTCTGGCTTGAGCGTTCCCTTTGCATATAAAGTTTGAATAATTTGAAGAGGCGGAATGACAGTTTCCTGTTGTTCCATTTCCTCAATATTATCAATCATTGTTTGTTCATACATCGTTACTTCATTGTTAGCATTCCACTTAATTTTTAATGAACCATTATAATAAAACATTCGATTATTGGTTTTCTGGAAAAAAACAGCGACTCGTTCTTCCCTGTCTACTTTCCATAAGGCGTAAGATTCTCCTTCAGTTATGTTTGCAAGGACAAAATCCGTAAAGCTTGCATCATCACTCACATTACGTAATTTAACAGGTTTTATAAAAATAGCACGAGCCTTTGAATCCGCCTTTGAATCCTTAATATTAATTTGTTGGTTGCTATTACTAAATTCAGCTGTTGTGAATTTATGGACTTGAGCTGTCATATACGAAGCAGTTTCAATATTATTTGGTAGTGTGCCATACGTAATATTATCATCTTTTAAACGAGCTTCTATTGTTTTTTCACCTGGAACCTCAATATCTTTCGCTTCATTATAGCGATTTACATAAAGGGAATACAAGAAGATGTTTAGAATTAAAAAAACGAATATAAAAATAGATTTTGTTCTATTCCAATCCATTTTTAACACCTCCTAATACTTCAGGAGTTAGTTTAATCCAAGATCCATTACGAATGACAAACCAGCATGGTTCAAATGTAAATATATTAAGTTCTTGGTTTTGCGTTAAATAATAACCCAAAACAATCTCATCAATATCAGCTAAGGCAATATTATTTGCGTTTTTTAATCTCTCGGCAATATTTACTCCAGAAGGCAATTCTTTTATTTCCTTTTCTGCTTCAATATCCATATCTAAGGAAAAGTATGGACGCTTATAATGGAAAATCCGGCTATCTCCCCAAATTGTCGTCATCCGGGTAATGACATGATTGCTATAGACCGGTAAACCTTGCAAATATAATTGATAATCCATTTGATTTTTATTGGTACTCGTTGAAGCATAGCGGAAATCTGCAGTAAATCCCCCATGCTCGTTAATAAATTCAAAGCTATCTTTTAGAAGTTTTGATGGCTCAATTCTAATACCGCTCTCTGCAGCTGGATAAACATAATTTAATGACTTTAGATTTGTATCTAACGTCATTAATGACATACCATCTGTATATTTTTCAGAAGACGCACTTTCAATATTGCGCCGTACAATATTTGAATCTGTAAATAATACATTTTTAAATAATTCTGGTGAGATTTCTTCAATATAGTACGTAAATTTTACAGATTCCGTTTTATTGTTATCTACATAAAGAGATGTCTGGCTTTCTCGCTCAATTTCTTTAAAAGTGCCATATTTTTTTGCAGGCTCTATGACTTCCTGTATAAATTGATTCATGTTTGGCACGCTGACATGTGATCGGAATAATGATTGGTTATTACCACTAATGTAATAAATCATTAAATCCTTGCTATTATAATTGCTCCAATCTATAATCATACGATTAAATGTTGTTTCTGGTAATTCCTTATCCGTATACTGAAAAATCGTGTTAAAGGCTGAAAAAGGTATCTCTCCAGTGAAAAAGATTGTCATGCGATTATTTGTGCCAATGATTTGATTGACATAGTTTGCAGAAAGATTATTGTTAACAGGCACTAAGTCTAATACATTCCAGCCTTTAAATACTTTCATAATATCTTTCATAGCTGCGTTAGATACTGTACCTTTAAATTCCTCATCGGAACGGAAAATAGCCTTGTATGGACGAATAACATCCTCCATATCTTTTTGAGGCTTAATTAGAATTTCCTCTAACTCTGTTTTTTCTATATATTTATAATCAGGTGTATAGGTCCAGATCAAAAAGGTTAAAACCACACTCAGCATGACGAGTAGAAATAGTACAACAGATTTAACTGGTTCTATATATTTCATTCCCACTCACCTGCCTCACCAAATTCATCTGCATCATATGGTAATGTGAAGAAAATGGTTGTACCTTGTCCTTCCTCACTTTCAGCCCAAATCTTACCACCATGAGCCTCAATCATTTCCCGAGCAATAGCCAATCCTAATCCTGTTCCTCCCATTGAACGAGCCCGTGCACGATCAACGCGATAGAAACGATCAAAAATACGACCTACGTTTTCTTTAGGAATCCCCATACCATCATCTGAAATCATGACTTTCAGCATATCCCCTTGTCCAGTAAAGCCAAAGCGAATATTACCACCATCCGGTGAGTATTTGATTGCATTTGAAATAATATTATCAATAACCTGAGTCACCTTATCCGTATCAATTTCTACATAAAAGGACGTTTCAGGGAATATTCGTTCAAATTGTACTTTATCGGACTTAGACATTTCAAATCGGTCAATTATACGATTAAAGAATGAATTAAATAAGACAATATCTTTATTCAATTCGTAGTCTGCACTATCCATTCGTGATAATTGCAATAAATCATTCACTAGACGAATCATACGCTCTGTTTCAGTTTGCGTTACATTTAAAAATGTAGGAGCGATATTTTCATCTTTCCATGCCCCATCTGCTAGTGCCTCTAAATAACTACGCATTGTTGTTAATGGTGTTCTTAATTCATGTGATACATTCGATACAAACTCTCGTCGATCCATTTCTATCTTTTCCTGCTCCGTTATATCGTGTAGTACAGTAATAAGACCATTAATAAAGCCTGTCTCTTTTTGAATAACGGAGAAATTGGCACGTAATATATAGGGAGCATCCGCTGTACTAAAGTTTAAATTGATTGCATCACTCATATAAATCAAGTCTTCAAAACTATATTCCTGATCGATTCCCAATACGGAAGCAATAGGGCGACCTAATGTAATATCCCTTGAAATATGTAGCAACTCAAGTGCAGGATCATTAATTAAAATAATACGTCCCTTACGATCTGTTGCAATAACCCCATCTGTCATATTACTCAGAACCGAATCGAGCTTACGTCGTTCAGCTTCTGTGGTCGATTGTGCCTCTTGTAAACGATTAGTTAAATGATTAAAGGTTATCGCTAGCTGTCCGATTTCATCCGTACCATATACGCGTACTTTTCTGGAATAGTTTCCCTTCGCCATTGCCTGAGCTTGCTTTCGCATATCAGCAATTGGCTGTGTAATTGTTCGTGCAACAAGAATACCTAAAAAGATCGTAAAGACTAACGACATTGCTGTGCCGCCAAGGAAAATACGATTAATTTCGTTCATTTGTTCAAAAACAGACTCAATATTCGCTTCAATATATAGAACACCGATAATTTCATCATCTGGCCCTGCACCCGCTCGAATCGGGTTCGCCAATACCCATACTCGATTCCTTGTTTTGTTATCAAGTTTAATGATATCAAAGAGCGTTTCAGCCGATATCGCACGTCGTACAAGGTCTGTGTTAGAGCGTTGTCCAATTAAATTTTGATTCTCAAGCTCAGATGTTGCTAGTATCCTTTGTCTATCATCAATGACACGAATTTCTAGAATATCACCATTCGAAACATCCCTTAAACCAGTAGAAAACTCCATGACAATTGACTTTAAGCTTTCCTCTAGTTTTGGCATGCTTTCATCGCGTTCCTTTAAAATTTCCTCACGGAGACTATATTGCATCAAGTCAACCCGCTGGAAAATAGAATCTTGGAAGTTGCTCTTCAAATTTTGTTCTAATTGACGTGCGAAATAGATACCGATAATTTGTAAAGCAAGTAAGATTAATAAAATATAAATCAGCACTAATTTGACATGAATGGATTTAAAGAAGCTTACTTTCTGCATTCCTATTACTCCTGTTCAGGATTTCGTAAATAATAACCTACACCACGTCGTGTGACAATCCAAGCAGGATGACTAGGATTATCCTCAATTTTTTCACGTAAGCGACGAATTGTTACGTCAACAGTTCGCACATCGCCAAAGTAATCATAGCCCCATACCGTTTGTAGTAAGTGCTCACGTGTCATTACTTGACCAATGTGTTTTCCTAAATAATGAAGTAACTCAAATTCACGATGTGTTAATTCAATTGTTTCATCACGCTTCATTACTAGATATGCATCTGGTTGAATAACAAGAGATCCTACCACAATCTCATTTGACTCTTCCTCAGCCTCTTCTGCCACAGGAGCAACCACTTGTAAACGGCGCATATTGGCTTTTACACGCGCAATAAGCTCACGAGTACTAAATGGCTTTGTTACATAATCATCTGCACCCATCTCTAATCCTAATACTTTATCAATTTCAGAGCCTTTCGCTGTTAGCATAATTATAGGGAAATCGTATTTTTTACGTACCTCTCTACAAACTTCCATTCCATCACGCTTCGGCAGCATGATATCTAAAAGCATTAAGTCGGGTTGCTCTTCCTCCACTTTCTTTAACGCTTCATCTCCATCATAAGCACAAATAACTTTATAGCCTTCTTTTATTAAATTAAATTGCAAAATATCTGCGATTGGTTTTTCATCGTCAACAACTAATATTGTTTTGTTCATACATTCTCTCCCTTTCGCTTTTTATCTATTCTAAACAATGTGTATTTGTAAATTCACTACTCTTAACTCTATCATGCTTTCGAGTTCTATGCATTAATCGATATTCAATCCATTCAATACTGTGACATAAAAGGATATATTTCAACAATTATTTCTCGGGAAATAATAGAAAAAGACAGTCCACTATTCGGACTGCCTTCTATTCAACACGTTTATCGACCTACATAAGATAATGGATTTTCTAATGAACCGTTCTTTTCAACTTCAAAGTGCAAATGAGTACCTGTAGAATTACCAGTTGAACCCATTATGCCGATTACAGAACCTTTTTCCACTACTTGTCCCACTTCAACATTAATTGAAGATAAATGTCCATAAAGTGTTGTATAGCCATTATTGTGATTAATAACAATACGATTACCATAAGTGCCTGAAGAACCAGCCGCAACAACTATACCATTATCAGCAGCTAAAATATTATAGTTACTTGGACGAGCGATATCAATACCACGATGGAAGGCTCCCCAACGTTCACCCATACCACTTGAGATATAGCCCCCAACTGCTGGCCATGCAAATTCGCCAGTACCTCGTGAAGAAATTACCTTTGTGCCAACTACTTCAATTTGATCTACTGGTTGTTGAATGATTTTTTCTTCTAATGCTACTTTCGATGTTTGCGTACCGTTTTCAGATGTTAATGCATAGGTTGTTTCTTTTTTTCCATTAGCGCCTTCTTGTTTAATCACTTTTTCACCTTTATACATAGTCGGGTCTTCTTTGACCACTTTTTTAAATGGAATTACATCTGCAACTTTCTTTTCCTTTTTTACCTCAATTGTGACAAATGGCTTTGCCACTGTAACATTTAATGCTTGCCCAATTTGTAAAACTGTATCCACAGTAATACCAGGGTTCAAAGCTAATAGTTCACTAGTTGTTAAATTGTGTTTTTTAGCAACCGAACCTAATACATCACCTGATTGAATTTTATATGTTTCTTGCTCTAGATGACCTGTCATTAAATATTTTACTGCTTGCTCAGGCGATAAAATATCAGTTGGTGTAACCTTTTGTGATAATCCTGAGACTCCCTGTTTAAAGGAAATATCTAAAAGACGCGATTCACCATTTTGCAGTTCAGGTAAATTATTAATAGATTGTTGGGTATTCGCTAGTTTATCTAATTCTTGCTGAGAAACATATTGTAGCTTTAACAGCTGAACAGTTTTTTCATAAGCCTCTGTATTCTTTAACGATACGACTGGTTTATGATCAACTAATAATGTAAATGCATCAGACTTCGCTACTAATGATTGCTTAAGCTTTGATAGTGTTTCTGCATCTTTTGTTTCATTCACAAAAACTTGTTCTGGGATTATTTTAACAGCTGAACTAGCGTCAATAGAAAGCCCTTTAAATTGCTGACTCGCTGCTTTTTCTTTAGATGCAATGATATCTTGAATTACCTTCTCATCAGATACTGCACCAATATATTCATTCCCCACATAAACGTGGTAAATTTTATTTAAGTTTTCTTTGTCATATTCCTTGGCAAAACCCATATTAATCGTTAGGCTTGTCATTAAAACTGCAACGATTGAAGCCTTTTTAAAAGAAGAAAAATTGTAGGTGAATCTATTGTTTTCTTCTTTTCTTTTAAAAAACGAATTCATCAATAAAGCCCCTTCCAACTTTACCCTTCAGTAGGATGATTTACCCACAAGGATTTTTTGCACCCTTATAATGTACCATAAAGAAAATAACGTTTGAATAATTTCACCCTTTTGTAATGTAAATGTATTATTTAACTACTAATTGTTACATAGAATACATTTTAGATACTTTTTATTTATTGATATTTTATCTACATATTAGGTAATTAATGAAGTGAATGCTGAATAGTGAGTATACTAATCTCTAAATTTTTTCAAGGGAATTTTGACTTAATACTTTTTACTTTTTTAATATTCCGATAAAATATAAGAGAAGGTACACTATTTGATTGGAGCGATTAAATTGAGTGATTCACAAACCGCTGATAATCCAACAAAAATGTTGAGACATCAGAGAACGAATATGCATAAAATTTTCCTAAGAATTATTATGGTGTCACTAGGTGCGATTATAATGGCATTGGGCTTAGAATTATTTTTAGTACCCAACCACATTATGGATGGAGGCATTGTCGGTGTTTCCATCATTACATCTCATTTATTAAATTTACCCCTTGGTATTTTCATCTTCATTTTAAACTTACCTTTTATTTTCTTAGGCTATAAACAAATTGGTAAAACTTTCGCACTGTCTACAGGGCTAGGTATTACCGTACTCTCCTTAGCAACCCTTGTCTTACATAACATACATCCATTTACGGAAGATACATTATTGGCTACAGTTTTTGGGGGAATGATTTTAGGCGTTGGTGTCGGAATTGTCATTCGGTATGGTGGTTCTTTGGATGGAACTGAAATACTAGCCATTCTTTTTAATAGCAAGACACCTTTTTCAGTTGGAGAAATTATTATGTTCTTCAACGTCCTTATTTTCACAGTGGCAGGTTTTGTTTTTAATTGGGAACAAGCAATGTACTCCATTATTGCATACTATATTGCCTATAAAATGATTGATATTGTGATTCAAGGATTAGAGGAATCAAAATCCGTTTATATCATTAGTGACGACATTGATGAAATAGGACAAACAATTATGGATCGACTTGGGCGTGGTGTTACTTTTCTTCATGGGGAAGGAGCTTATACTGGCAACGATAAGAAAGTCATCTTCACAGTTATTACTCGGTTAGAAGAATCTAAGCTAAAATCAATTGTCGCTGAGATAGATGATAATGCCTTTTTAGCCATTGGTAATATCGCAGAGGTAAAGGGTGGTCGCTTTAAGAAGAAGGATATTCACTAAAAAATGGGCGTACCACTTATGGCACGCCCATTTCCATTTATCTTAAATTATGCTTCCCAAACATCAACTAAAACGTTTGTTTGCTCACGAGCAGGTCCAACTGAGAACGTAGCAATTTGAATTCCTGTTAACTCACTAATACGTTCTACGTAGCGGCGAGCATTATCAGGTAGTTCATCTAAAGTTCGGCAGCTTGTTACATCCTCAGACCAGCCTGGAAGTTCCTCATAAATTGGTTCACATTGTTCAATAATATGAAGATTTGCTGGGTACTCTGTTATTGTTTCACCTTTATAATTATAGGCAGTACAGATTTTGACTGTTTCTAAGCCAGATAAAACATCAATAGAGTTTAGAGCAAGATGTGTGATACCACTTACGCGACGTGAATGACGAACAACTACTGTATCAAACCAACCTACACGACGTGGGCGTCCTGTTGTTGTACCGTATTCGCGACCAACCTCACGAATTTGTTGTCCCACTTCATCAAATAACTCTGTTGGGAAAGGACCATCTCCTACACGAGAAGTATAAGCCTTTGATACACCAATAACACTTGTCACTCGTGATGGACCAACACCAGCGCCAATGGCTACTCCACCAGCTACGGGATTTGAAGAAGTTACATATGGATACGTACCTTGATCTACATCAAGTAAAATACCTTGAGCCCCTTCAAATAACACTTTACCGCCTTCATCAAGTACATCATTTAAAATTTTAGATGTATCTGTTACATATTTTGCAATTTCTTGACCGTAACCATAGTATTCCTCAAAAATTTCTTCGAATGTTACGCCTTCAACTTCATAGAATTTCTCAAATAATTTATTTTTAATGGCTAAATTATGACGTAGTTTTTCCTCAAAAATATCTTTATCAAGTAAGTCAGCCATTCGAATTCCGATACGTGCTACTTTATCTTGATAACAAGGCCCAATCCCTTTACAAGTTGTGCCAATTTTATTTTCCCCACGACTAGCTTCGTCAGCGATATCTTGCTTAATATGGTAAGGCAAAATAACATGTGCACGATTAGAAATACGTAGATTATCTGTATCAATACCACGTTCTTGTAAGCCTTTAAGCTCTGTCACTAATGACTTTGGATTGACAACTAATCCGTTACCAATTACTGAAGTTTTTTCTTTATAGAAGATCCCTGATGGAATTAAATGTAGTTTATATGTTTCACCATCAATTTTAATGGTATGTCCTGCATTATCCCCACCTGCAAATCGAGCGATTGCATCGGCTTTTTGCGAAAGGAAATCTGTAATTTTACCTTTTCCTTCGTCTCCCCACTGTGTTCCTACAACTACTACTGATGTCATAATCAGCACCTCCGTTAGATACCTTTGTATCTCAATTTTTAAGCCTAAATCATTGTAACAATGATAGAAACGCCCCGTCAATAAAAAAAAGTTAAAAAACACGAACATATAATCAAAAAATCTAATTCAACGTTCGTGTTTAATAACAGAATGATATGAATATTATCGAACATTCAGATTAATTCAATCTATGGGTAATATTTCATTACTTAAGAGGCAACTTATCTGAATGATGACTAATCACGCGGCGGTGGTGGTGGCATTTGTGACCAATCCACATTAATGAATTTATTAAATTCCTTTTTAAAAGCAAGTGTAACTGTTCCTGTTGGACCATTACGTTGTTTGGCAATAATAATTTCGATCATATTTTTATTCTCAGATTCTTTATCGTAATAGTCATCACGGTATAAAAAGGCAACAATATCAGCATCTTGCTCAATACTTCCCGATTCACGTAAGTCACTCATCATTGGTCGTTTATCTTGTCGTTGCTCAACTCCACGTGATAGCTGTGATAGTGCAATAACAGGAACCTTTAATTCACGGGCTAATCCCTTTAAGGAACGTGAAATCTCTGATACCTCTTGCTGACGGTTTTCTCCTGGCTTACCACTACCTTGAATTAACTGTAAATAATCAATTAAGATCATTCCAAGTCCATTTTCTTGTGCTAAACGTCGACATTTTGCACGAATTTCATTGATACGTACACCTGGTGTATCATCAATAAATATCCCTGAATTCGATAAACTACCCATTGCCATCGTTAGTTTACCCCAATCTTCCGTAGTTAAAGCACCTGTACGTAAAACTTGTGCATCTATGTTACCTTCTGCACAAAGCATACGCATTACTAGTTGTTCTGCACCCATCTCTAAAGAAAAGATCGCAACATTTTCACGTGCTTGCACGGCAACACTTTGCGCAACGTTCAACGCAAAGGCGGTTTTCCCTACAGATGGACGTGCCGCAACAATAATTAAGTCGTTGCGTTGGAAGCCAGCAGTAATGTTATCTAAATCACGGAAGCCAGTAGGTATTCCTGTTACTTCTCCCTTTTGTGATTGCAGTTGCTCAATATTATCGAAAGTTTCCACAAGCACATCTTTAACATGCTTAAAGTCACCTGCGTTCTTTCGATTGGCAACCTCCATCATTTTCTTTTCTGCTTCACCTAATAACGCCTCTACTTCGTCCTCACGCGTATAGCCGTCCTCGACGATTTTCGTAGCTACACGAATTAAGCGACGTAATAGTGCCTTTTCCTCAACAATTTTTGCATAATGTGCGACATTGGCAGCTGTAGGGACAGCATTGGCGAGCTCTAGTAAATAAGATAGCCCGCCAACGTCTTCAATCTCTTTTTTAGCTGATAATTCTTCCGTAACTGTTACAACATCTATCGCTTTTCCTTGATCACTCAAACGCAGCATCGTTTCGAAAATTTTCTTATGGGCATTTAAATAAAAATCATCGGCCAATAAAATTTCTGATGCTGTTATTAACGCCTGTGGTTCAAGGAAAATAGCACCGATAACCGATTGCTCCGCCTCCCGGTTATGCGGTGGAACGCGGTCCATCATCGGTTCACTCATGGATCGTCGCTCCTTATTCTTCCGTTACATGTACTTTTAATGTTGCTGATACTTCATGATGTAGTTTTACTGGAACATTTGTAAAACCAAGTGCACGAATACCTTCAGGTAAAGTCATCTTACGTTTATCAATTTTAATACCATGCACTTTTTGTAATGCATCAGCAATTTGCTTTGTAGATACTGAGCCAAATAGACGGCCACCTTCACCAGATTTTGCTTTTAGCTCAACTGTTAATTTTTCAACTTTTTCTTTTAACGCTTGTGCTTCAGCTAATTCAGCAGCAGCATTTTTAGCTTCTAATTTTTTTTGTCCCTCTAATTGACTTAATGCTTGAGCATTTGCTTCTGCAGCATAGCCATTTTTAATAAGGAAATTTTGTGCATAGCCATCAGCTACGTTTTTAATTTCACCTTTTTTTCCTTTTCCTTTAACGTCTTTTAAAAATACTACTTTCATTAGTCCGAACTCCCTTCAATGACCTCATTTATGGCCTCTTCTAAATGTTTTTTCACGCCATCAATGGATTTAGCATCTATTTGGCAGGCGGCATTCGTTAAATGTCCACCACCGCCGAGCCTCTCCATGATTAGCTGTACATTGACCTCTCCAAGCGATCGTGCACTTATACCAATTTTTCCATCTGCTCGATGCGCAATGACAAAGGATGCACTTACATCTTTCATAGTTAGCAAAATATCTGCTGTTTGTGCAATTAAGACAGAGTCATACACTTTCGAATCTTCACCAACAGCAACAGCAATTCCAGGTTTTACAAATTTGACTGTTTGCACAATTTTAGAGCGCTCAATATATGTGTCCACATCCTCTTTTAAAAGGCGCTGCACTAATACTGTATCCGCACCGTTCGTCCGTAAATAAGAAGCCGCTTCAAATGTACGTGCTCCCGTTCGAAGTGTAAAGCTTTTGGTATCGACAATAATACCTGCCAGTAAAGCAGTGGCCTCTAGCATATTGATCTTCGCACGCTTCGGCTGATATTCTAGTAGCTCTGTTACTAGCTCAGCCGTAGACGATGCATACGGCTCCATATAAACAAGTGTAGGATTTTCGATAAAGTCTTCACTACGACGATGATGATCGATCACAACAACCTTTTCAGCTAGTTTTAATAAGTGTGCATCAATTACTAAATTAGGCTTATGAGTATCCACGATAACAAGCAATGATTTTTCTGTCATTTTCCCAGCAGCTTCTTCAGGTGTAAGGAAATTTTCATAGAAATCCGATTTACTCTCGATTTCATTCATTAGTCGTGTAACGCTACCGTTTAATTCATCAAAGTTTATAATGACATAACCCTTTACATCATTCATTTGTGCCATTTTCCGTACACCAACAGATGCCCCAATAGAGTCCATATCAGGATTTTTATGTCCCATTACAAACACTTGGTCACTGTCTTGAATTAAATCACGCAATGCATGTGAAATAACGCGCGCTCTAACACGTGTACGTTTTTCAACTGGATTTGTTTTCCCACCGTAAAATTTAAGTTTACCAGTAGGTTGTTTAATCGCCACTTGGTCTCCACCACGTCCTAGAACAAGATCAAGACTCGATTGTGCCAATTCACCCAACTCTACTAGCGAGGATGATCCAGCTCCTACACCAATACTTAATGTTAATGATAAATTCTTTTGAGCTGTTTTTTCTCGAATGGTATCTAAAATAGCAAATTTTTTCTTTTCCAGCTCTGTTAAAATAGATTCGTTTAACACTGCTAAAAAGCGATCTGATGATATTCGTTTTACAAATACGCCATGCTCAGCAGCCCACTCATTGACAATTGATGTAACCATCGTATTGGTTAAACTACGTGGTTGGTCATCCATAGCTTGCGTGATTTCATCGTAATTGTCGACAAATAATATAGCGATAACTGTACGATCTGCGTAGTATTGCTTTTCAATGGCAATCTGTTCTGTTATATCAAAGAAATACAGTAGACGTTCCTCTTTTTTATAATAAACACGATATTTCCGATCACGTAGTGTAATCGTAGCCTCATTTGTTTCTTCGGTCTTCATTAGTACATAGATGTCATCAGATATATTAACAATACCTTCTCCAACTAATGACTCCATATTTAAAATGCCTTGCATATATGGATTGGACCATTCTATTTCATATTGCTCGTTAACCAGCAATATGCCAATCGGCATTTCTAGCAATGCCTCTTCTCCTACTTTTTTCATACGGAAGGAAATGGATTCAATATGCTTCTCAGTTTCTTCAAAAGCTATCTTTTCGACCTTCCATGTGTAAGCCATCAATAAAACAAAACCTATTCCATAACCGATACCTATCCCGATATTCCAAATACATAGAAGCACGAACGTCACAATTCCAAATATGGAAAGAACAAAAAGCGGATAGCGAATTGGTCGTTTTCTAAAAGTACCCATTACAATCAGCCCCTTATTCTTTAGTCTTCCCCTTTACAAGTGAACGTACGTCAAAGCCTAAATCAACGATACCGAGTAAGATCATGAAGGATGATAATGGAATAGCTAACAAAGTAGCAACCCATTTTACCCCATTTGGCATCCCTTTTTTTGAAATGAAGTAATGGATAAAAGATATCCCTTGTAGAATGAGTAACAACCATAATATATAAGAAACATTCAATACAATTATATCTAACGTAGATCCGGCCTCTGGACGCATAAATAAATTAATGCATAAAACAATCATGTAATACCATAAAATAGAGCGTGGTAATCTCATATTTTGAAACGGAGCAAACTTAGGAATATCTACTCCCAGTCGTTTTAATGCAGGTAAGTTTAATGTAATGATAATAAATCCAGCAAAAAATGCTGATATTGTAATTGTTGCAGGCATAGTTAGCTCAATTGTTTTAAACATTGCCTCAAGCTGTTCTGGATTTATAGCTACCTGGCCAGTGACATTCTTTGCAAATTCATTTGATTGCTCGTAATTTTGACGAGCTACTTCTAAACTCATATTAATAAAGTCTATTCCCGTCAGTTTTACATAAGCAATATAAACAATTGCCATGGAAATTAGATTAGCAATCCCCGTCGACATAAATAAAAAGAGCTTACTTTTCTTCAAATAAATTGCGTTACCCATTACGACACCCACTAGACCTAAAATAAAGGCAAATGGTAGCATGGATATTCCACTTGTTATCGTTGTTAGGATACAGCCTACTATTGCAACAAGTATGGATGTGGAACGCTTGTAATTTGCGCTATACCAAGCAATCGGTAGTGGAGCAAATATTAAAGCTACTATAAAGATGAATGGTACATATGCAGAAATAAGCATTAATATCGTAAAAAGTGCAACCATCATTGAGCCTTGGACAAGCGCTTTTGTTTGATTATTCGGCATTGAAAACCTTCCTTTTTTTCAGTCAAACTTACTATCCTTTATTGTACCATTTTTTCATAGTGTTGAACAAAAATCGCTTAGATCACTATATGCTTTGTTATCAATTTTATCAAACAACTGCCAATTCCATTTTACCATAACAAAAAACCAGCATACCCCGATACGAATATCGTAATATGCTGGTATTTAAAATTGATGTAAGGTCAGTTACCTTAACGTCATCAATCTTATTTATCTTCTGCTACGAATGGAAGTAATCCCATGATACGAGATACTTTGATAGCTGAAGTTAATTTACGTTGGTACTTAGCGCTAGTGCCAGTTACGCGACGTGGTAAGATTTTACCGCGCTCAGAGATGAATTTTTTTAATAAATCTACATCTTTATAGTCGATATGCGTAATGTTATTAGCAGTGAAGTAGCAAACTTTACGGCGTTTGCGGCCTCCGCGACGTGGTGCCATAGTATGTCTCCTCCTTATCTTTTTTTATATTATAGAAGCATTAGAATGGAAGATCATCCTCAGATACTTCTATCGGTCCTTTGCTATTCGCAAATGGATCCTCATCTACACGTGTATAATTCGGCTGATTCATAGGTGGTTGATTTTGTTGATAAGTATCGCCGCCATAGGAACCCTGCCCTGGCATAGCGCCACCAAACTGTTGTTGTGGCTGACCACCGCCATATGACGGTTGGTTATTACCGTAAGTTTGTCCACCACCGTATTGAGGAGCAGCAGCGCCGCTACCATTACGTGGTTCTAAAAACTGTACGCTATCCGCCACGACATCTGTTGTATATACTCGCTTACCGTCTTGTCCTTCATAACTGCCCGTTTGGATACGACCTTCTACCCCAATTAAACTTCCTTTTCGCATGAAGTTCGCTAGGTTTTCGGCCTGTTTTCGCCATGCAACACAGCTAATGAAATCAGCTTCGCGTTCACCTTGTTGATTTGAGAATGCACGGTTTACAGCAACTGTAAATCTTGTGGACGCAATTCCGTTCGGTGTATAACGTAGCTCAGGATCTTTTGTTAGTCTTCCAACTAATACGACACGGTTTATCATCAGAATACAACCTCCTTTTCAGCGTTTTGTTAAAAGTCAATAATTAAGCTTCTTCGCGAACTGCAATGTGGCGAATGATGTCTTCGCTAATGTTAGCTAGACGTGTATACTCGTTAATTGCTTCTGAAGGAGCGTTTACTTTCACGATTTGGTAGTAACCTTCGCGGAAGTCTTGAATTTCATAAGCTAAGCGGCGTTTGCCCCACTCTTTTGATTCGATGACTTCTGCACCGTTAGAAGTTAAGATTTCGTTGAAACGTTCAACTAAAGCTTTCTTCGCTTCGTCTTCAATGTTCGGACGTACGATGTACATTAATTCGTATTTTCTCATCTGTTTACACCTCCTTATGGACTTAGGCTCTCCTATGTAAGGGAGCAAGGAGCAAGTAATATTATTACTCACATCAATGAATTGTAACATATAGGTACTTATCTTTCAAGTCGCAAACTAATAATTCGGTATATAATAAGAATATATATTGCAATCTTCCATGAAAGGGGCGATTCAATGCTACCAAATAAAGAGCCAATTGTTATTGAATTAGATATAAAAAAATTGATGATTGATAATTTGGTTATCACAGGTGGTCTTGTTATATTATTTACAGCCATTCAATATATTTGCTTTAAAGATTTTCATTTTTCTTTTTGGAATATGATTGTTGGTACAGTACTCTTTGTGATTCTATACATTATTTTTATTGTTCTACATGAGGCATTTCATTTAATTGGTTTTATGATTTTTGGCAAAGTACCCTTGAAGGCTTTAAAATATGGCATAAATTTAGAGCTTGGTGTTGCTTATGCGACTACAGTACAACCTCTCTCCAACCAAGCAATGAAAAAGGCATTATTACTACCTTTTTGGACGACTGGTGTTCTTCCGACAATTGCTGGGTTTTATTTTAATAGTACTGTTTTAATAATCGTAGGAGCTTTTTTAATGGCTGGTGCAATAGGTGACTTTGCCATGTATAAAGAATTAAGGAAATATCCAAAACAGGCTCTTGTACGAGATGATCCTAAATTACCGAAACTTTACGTATATACTCAACAGAACGAAGATAACTCACTATAAGTTAGAATCTGTAGCATTGAGATAAATAGCTGCAGATTCTATCTATTCTTTAAGGCGTTAAAAATCCGTGCTGAGCTGCGGTATATAAATTTCTCCATATACGATTAAGCGTAGATGTTTCTGTAATAGCCTCCATACCAAGACTTCGTATTAAATGATTTGCTATGACAATGCAAGCAGCAGCAATCTCTTTACTCATTTGTGTAAATTGAGATTGTTCATCTTCTGTTAAAAGGACACCCTGTTGGTGTTTTTGCCAATATAGAGTCAATGTTGTATAGAACCGCTCCTCATATTGCTTATAATGCTTCTGCTGCTGCATCAATAAAAATTGTAATGCCCCAATCCGTTCAGCTCGATTGATATCATGATTTCGTTGCTTTGTTAATTTATATGCTTCTTCTAAGAAATTTTCGGTAATACCAAGACAAACGCTTAAAAACGAAGCCTCCGCAAAAGTTACAAATGGAAAGCTATGTACTGAGTTGCCATAACTATTTTTTATTGCTCCTAGTTGAAACGTTGCTTCTTCGGGTACCCAAATATTATTCACACGAATCGTATGACTGGCTGTTGCCTTCAATCCCATCGCACACCAATCATTCAATATCTCAACGTCTTGTGGACTCACTGAACAACTAATAATTTCATCTTTTTTGATCCCGTCTTCTTCAATAAAGCAGTTCATTGTAAAAGTAGACGCATAATTGGAGCCACTGCAGTACTTCCACTGTCCCGTTACAACATAACCACCCTCTTCTTTCACAGCTATTCCTGTTGGATAACCACTACCTGCTATGACTGCATCCTTAGGCATAAAAATTTTCTCACAAACATTTGCACTGAAGGTTGGAATAAACGCATTCCCCCCTGTACCAATTGTAATTAGCCAACCAAAATTCCCATCTATAGCTGACATCTGCTGAAATACTTTTACACCTTCCACTAAATCTAAATCCTTACCACCTAATTCTTTTGACATGAACAATTTAAACAATTTTTGTTCATAAATAAAATCAAGTACATCTTGTGGTAGCTTTCCAAGCTGCTCAAACTCTAACCCGCGTTCTTTAATCTGTAAAAGATTCATTTGTATAACTGCCCCCATTACTAAAAATTCTGATAACGGATCCATCAAAAAAGGGCAACCATTGTAGATTGCCCCTGTCCATTTTTATACATTAAAGCGGAATAACATAATATCGCCGTCTTGTACTTCATAATCTTTACCTTCAAGTCGAACTTTACCAGCTTCTTTAGCTGCTGCTTGAGAACCTGCCTCTAGTAAATCATCATAAGCAACCGTTTCTGCTCGAATAAAGCCACGTTCAAAGTCAGTATGAATAATACCTGCACACTGTGGCGCCTTCATACCTTTACGGAACGTCCAAGCACGTACTTCTTGTACACCTGCAGTAAAGTACGTTGCTAATCCTAATAAATCATAAGAAGTACGGATTAGCTGATCTAAACCTGATTCTTTAATGCCTAGTTCTTCTAAGAACATAGCTTTTTCTTCATCATCAAGCTCGGAAATTTCTTCTTCGATTTTTGCGCAAATTGTAATTACTTGAGCACCTTCAGCTGACGCATACTCACGTACTTTTTTCACATACTCATTGTTGTCTGCATCTGCTACTTCATCTTCTGAAACGTTTGCAACATAAAGCATTGGTTTAATTGTTAGTAAATGAAGACCTTTAATTACTTTTAGCTCATCATCTGAAAGTTCTGCAGCACGTGCTGGTTTACCGTTTTCTAATTGTTCTTTAATTTTTAGAAGTACTGGCTCTTCAATCATTGCATCTTTATCTTTTTGTTTTGCCATTTTACTAACTCGTTGTATACGTTTATCTACTGATTCTAAGTCAGCTAGCGCAAGCTCTAAATTAATTACCTCGATATCATCAATTGGATCTACTGCACCTGATACGTGTGTAATGTTTTCATCTACAAAACAACGTACAACCTGACAAATTGCATCCACTTCACGAATATGAGCTAGGAATTTATTCCCTAATCCTTCACCTTTGGAAGCACCTTTTACAATTCCTGCGATATCTGTGAATTCAAATGCAGTTGGCACAGTTTTTTTCGGTACAACTAATTCTGTTAATTTATCTAAACGTGCATCTGGTACTTCAACGATACCAACGTTCGGATCAATCGTTGCGAATGGATAGTTTGCAGCCAATGCGCCCGCTTTTGTAATTGCGTTAAATAATGTTGATTTTCCAACGTTAGGTAAACCAACGATTCCAGCTGTTAATGCCATGAATGGACACAACCTTTCTATACTCAGTTCAAATTTTCTCTCATATAACCTTATCTATTATATTGATTCGCTCATAAAAAGTCTAATATGCCTGATGTTAAGCCTCATTAGCAGATATTAAAACCTTTTTCATTTTTTTCTCAAATTCACGGCGCGGAATCATGACACTATGCTGACACCCTTCACATTTAATACGGACATCTGCGCCCATACGAATAATCTTCCATTTATTTGTACCACATGGATGTTGTTTTTTCATTTCAACGATATCATTTAAACCAAATTTTTTAGCTTCCATGTTATTCACTTCTCCCCTCATCTTTTCCATAGAACATCATTTTTGGATAGGCCATTGGTATGTTATTTTCTTCAAAAAGTTTTGTAACATCACGGCGAATTGTACGTGCAACGCCATATTGTTGCTGTGGTAATGTTTCAGCCGCTATACGTATTGTTACCTCAGTCCCTTTAACATTTTGCACACCTAAAAAAACCGGAGTCGTTATTAATTCCTTATGCAATGTAGGTAATGTCTCTAAATACTTATTAATAACCGCTTCAGCTTTCCCAAAATCAGCAGCTGTGGTCATTTGTAAATCTATAAAAATTTTGGAGTTGTTAACAGAATAATTGACGACCTCACCAATTGCACCATTTGGGATGATGAACTGCTCCCCCGTGGCTCCATTAATTTTTGTAGTACGTAAACCTATTTCTACAACTGTACCTTCTGCTGCATTTATTTTTATATAATCCCCTACACCAAATTGATCTTCAAAGATAATGAAGAATCCAGTAATAACATCCTTTACTAAACTTTGAGCACCAAAACCTATTGCTAAACCAACAATCCCTGCACCGGCCAATAGCCCTGCTACCTTTATATTTAAAGAAGAAAGAATTCCTATAATCGCTGAGAAGTAAACTACATAAGAAATCACACTTTGTAATAATCTTGCAATTGTTCGTTGACGTCGCTCTGAGTGGTTTAATGGGGAACGCATTCGTATTAAGAACACTTTTTTAATAAATTTTTTACCTAATCTTACAGCTAACCATGATGCTAATAAAATGAGCACAATCTCTATGGATGCATCAATCACATGATCCCAAAGTTCCTCAGATGTGAGCTTATCCCAATATCTCTCCATTAACTTTTTTTTATTCTCTTCCATCATTACCACCTCTTGAATAACTTGCTAAAAATTTGCGTATACTGCATAAAAATTGAGCACTTCTAAATATAAAAAGAAAGTGAGTTTTTTTATGAATACTATACCAAATATGTTACTACCTTATTCCCTTCATCACGAGAGTAAAAATGCTGTTTGGCAATTAAGCACATTATTTTTAGAACATATACCGTTTCATCATGAACGTTTAATTTTTTGTTGTATTGGCAGTGACCGCTGTACAGGTGATACACTTGGACCATTAACAGGTAGCTTTCTAAAAAAATCAGTTAGCTTTCCCTATGAAATTGTTGGTTCTTTAGAAGATCCTTTACATGCTCTAAATCTTGATTCTACTATGCAACAGCTACACAATCATACTACAAAACCTTTTATTATTGCGATTGATGCCTGTCTTGGCAGTGAGCAAAATGTTGGCCATATTTCAGTTCAAAGCGGTCCTATTTTTCCCGGCAAGGCTGTAAAAAAAGAATTACCTCCAATCGGAGACATTTCCGTTAAAGGAATCGTCAATATTGGAGGCTTTATGGAAATGCTTGTTTTACAAAATACAAGACTTCATATTTCTTATGCTATGGCAGAAAAACTTTCTAGAGCTTTATTATTAGCTGCCCACCGTTATTCACTGAAAAGTGTAGAAGATGGCAACCATAACGCCAACAACGATAATACCTGGCAGCAAGTTAGCAGCTTTGATTTTAGCTAAACCAGCAATGTTTAACCCTATTGCCATAATCATTACGCCGCCAACAGCAGTCATTTCAGTAATGTACATTTCTAGCGCCGCATCAGGTATAAAGGAGCTTATAACGCCCGCAAAAAGTGCAATTAAGCCTTGATAAACAAAGACAGGTACAGCCGATAGCATAACACCTATACCTAATGTGGATGCTAAAATAATGGATGTAAATCCATCTATTAATCCCTTTGTAATTAAAACATTGTGATCATTACGTAGACCACTATCGAGTGCACCGATCACAGCCATCGACCCAACAACAAAAATTAGAGAAGCAGTGACAAAGCCCTCTGCGATGCTTATTTGGTTTTGATCATTCCGTTTTGTTCGAAATAATGACTCGACCCATTTTCCAAGCCGATTCATTTGCTTATCTAAATCCAACCATTCACCTATTACTGTACCTACCACTAAACTTACTACTAATATAATAAAGTTATCACTTTCAAAGCCCATTTTTATCCCTAACAATGTGACCGCTAAACCAATAATGGATAGGACCGTAGATTTCATAGATTCAGGAATATTTTTAAAAATGCGCCCCACTAATGCACCTGCTATAATTAGCACAGCATTAATCAATGCCCCTAGTATTACCACACTTAAGCCTTCCTTCTCTCTAAAAAATAGAGAGCGCCTGTTTGCTTGGCGCTCTGATTAAGTTATAGAAATATTATTTTATTCTTCCTGTAAGTTCAAAATTTCTAAAATACGTTCTAAATCATCTTCGGAATAAAATTCAATTTCAATTTTTCCTTTATTGTTTGTTTTTTTGATTTGTACATTTGTTCCAAAATAATCACGTAATTGGGATTCTTTGGCTGCTACAAAAATATCTTTCTTCTTTGGTGGAATTGTTTCACGTGAAACTTCTTCATTGATACTTTGTACTAGCATTTCAACCTGACGTACATTCAAGCCTAGGTTAATTACCTTATTGGCTACTTCTGAAATTCTTCTTTTATTTTTCAAGCCGAGTAAAGCCCGTCCTTGCCCCATTGATAACGTGCCTTCATTCATCAATTTTCGAACATCTTCTGGTAAAGCAAGTAGACGAACGTGATTGGCTATATGTGGTCTACTTTTTCCTAGCCGCTTAGATAATTCTTCTTGTGTTAAATGTAGGTTTTCCATTAAGCTCTGATAGGCTTCTGCTTCTTCAATAACTGTTAAATCCTCACGTTGGAGATTTTCTAAAATGGCTAGCTCCATCATTTGAGCATCAGATAGCTCTTTAATAATGACAGGAATAACCTCTAATTCAGCTAAGAGACATGCTCTATAACGGCGTTCCCCAGCAACAATTTCAAATTTACGTCCTTTTTTTCGAACAGCAATTGGCTGCAAAATACCATGCTCTTTAATAGAATCTGCTAGCTCCTGTAAACTTTCCTCATCAAAAATTTTACGAGGCTGATATGGGTTCGCAACAATTAAATCCAATTGAATTTCTTCTACTTGCCCACTTTGTTCTAAAGACTCTCCTGGAAATAGTGCACCAATGCCCCTTCCTAAACCTTTAGCCATTTTTTATCACTTCCCTCGCCATCTCCAAATAAACTTCTGCACCTCTAGATTTTGCGTCGTAAGTGATGATTGGTTGACCATGACTTGGTGCCTCACTTAATCGCACATTACGAGGAATGATCGTTTTATATACTTTATCTTGGAAATATTTTTTTACTTCATCAATAACCTGTAAACCTAAGTTTGTTCGTGCATCCAACATTGTTAAAAGAACCCCATCAATATAAAGCTGCTGGTTTAGATGCTTTTGAACAAGTCGAACAGTGGATAATAATTGACTTAGCCCTTCCAATGCATAGTATTCACATTGAACCGGGATAATCAGTGCATCTGAAGCAGTTAATGCATTAATTGTTAAAAGTCCTAAAGAAGGAGGACAGTCAATAATAATATAATCGAAATCTTCTTTAACATTTTGCAGTGCATGTTTTAATCGCACTTCTCTTGAAATAGTAGAAACCAACTCAATTTCGGCACCTGCAAGTGAAATTGTTGCTGGCACGATTGATAAATTTTCAACATTTGTTTTTTGAATGACATTTTCTACATCTTCGTCGTCAATGAGCACATCATAAATACAGCCCTGTATTTCTCCTTTATTAATACCAAGTCCACTTGTTGTATTCCCCTGCGGATCAGTATCAATTAAAAGCACTTTCTTACCTAAATAAGCTAGGCAAGCGCTCAAATTGACCGAAGTTGTTGTTTTACCTACGCCACCCTTTTGATTGGCGATTGCTATAATTCTACCCATTTAAAAGCACCTGCTTTCATCTATCAAAGTTTACTTTGACAAATCATTTGTAAAATCACTCTTTAATCCGCTATTCTAACTCTCATTCTATCAAAAAAATTGAAGAGAGTTGTATAAAATATTAAGAATATATACAAAAAAGGAGATATCTCATTTATCTTTCTGAGATATCTCCTCTGTACAGTGTTCGATAAAGCTCTAAATTACTTTTTTAGAATAATTTATTACACCTTTTTCTTTTTAGGTATCTTCACTGTAATTTGATAATATTCTTCTGTATCTTCTTCTTCTGTTTTCACCGTAATACCGCTTTTTGTTACCATTGTTAACGATTGTTTAATCGTATTTAAAGCAATGCGTACATCTTTACTTATAGCTTTTCTCTTTGGCTTTGCTTTCTTTGGTGCCGATTCTTCCTGCTCGTCTGTTACTGGATTTAATATTATCTGAATTTGTTCCTCTAATTGACGAACGTTCCAATCATTATCAATCGTTTGTTGTAAAATTTCTAATTGTAATGGTTGATCTTTTACTGCGATTAATGCACGTGCATGTCGTTCAGATATTTGGCGCTTCAAAATGGCTTGCTGCACTTCTTCCGGCAACCTTAATAAACGTAATTTATTGGCTACAGTGGATTGTCCTTTTCCAAGTCGTTGGGCAAGTGCTTCCTGTGTAAGCTCATGAAGCTCTAATAATTTTTGATAGGCTACCGCTTCTTCAATTGCAGTTAACTCTTCACGCTGTAAGTTCTCTATTAACGCAATAGAAGCTGTTTCCTTATCAGTTAAATTACGTACAATAGCAGGGACCTCTGTCCATTGTAGCTTTTTCATCGCCCGATAACGACGCTCACCGGCAATGATTTCATATTGATTTTCTGATGTTTTACGTACAACAATTGGCTGAATCACACCATGTGTATGAATGGTTCTTGATAATTCCTCAATTTTTTCATCATCAAAAATAGTACGTGGCTGAAAACGGTTAGGTACAATTTGATTAATAGGCAACTTTATGACTTCTTCCGCTGCATGAACCGCCTCTGCTTGTTCTACTTCATTTTTCACAATAGGCTCCGTTTTACTCCCGCCTCCAAAAAAACGTGAAAAAGGACTTTTCATCCAAGTGGCACCACCTTTAAGTAACTATCTTGCTCTGTGTCATTCTATTATTATTTATTATATTTCTCCAAATGTATATAGTTCATAGATGTCTTTTGCGTGAACCATCCATAACTAGTATGTATGCTCAAAATAGAAAAAATATTTTCTACTTTGAGTAGTTTCACATGAAACACTAATTATTGAATCGGTGTTTTATTTGGTACACCTGGCTTACGCGGGTATTTTTTCGGTGTTCCTTTTATTTTATCAAATATATATAAAATGCGGTCACTTTCTTCAATAGGTAGCTTGAAAGAAAATTCTTCTCTTAGTTTAACACCTAATGTTGTTAAAGCTTTTTTAGCATCCTTTAATTCTTCTGCCCCAGCTGCAGCTTTTAAAGCAACAAAATATCCATCTTGTTTTGCTAAAGGTACGCATAACTCCGATAACACTGATAACCGAGCTACAGCGCGTGCTGTTACCACATCAAATTGTTCACGATATTTTACATTTTGACCAAACTCTTCAGCTCGTGCGTGTACAAAATGCATATTTTCTAATTGTAACTCATCACTTAGATGATTTAAAAATGTAATTCTTTTATTTAAAGAGTCGACAATTGTGACGTGTAAATGTGGGAAACAGATTTTAATAGGTATACTAGGGAAACCTGCACCTGCTCCAACATCACAAACAGTGGTTACTTTGGAAAAATCAAAATAGAAAGAGGCACTAATTGAATCAAAGAAATGCTTTAAATAAACGCCTTCTACATCTGTAATAGCCGTTAAATTCATCTTTTCATTCCACTCGACAAGTAGCTCAAAGTACTTTTTAAATTGAGAGATCTGCTTATCTGAAAGTACAATGCCTTTCTCTTTCAGTGCCTCTATAAATTGTTGTTCGTTCATGTAAAGTCTCCTTTATTAATCTAGCTATCCTGTTCTACCAATAGGATAACTTTAAAAATAGGAAGCGGGCACAATGGTATGCCCGCCCCTTATTTACTTTACTGTCTTATTAGCTGCTTACTTTCGCAATTTTACCTTGTTCAATGTAAACAAGCAGAATGGATATATCTGCTGGATTAACTCCAGAAATACGAGAGGCTTGGGCAATAGAAAGAGGTAAAACCTGTTTTAATTTTTGACGTGCTTCTGTTGCTAAACCAGAAATAGCATCGTAATCAATATTCTCAGGGATTTTTTTATTTTCCATTTTGTGTAGCTTCTCTACCTGTTGCAATGCCTTTTCGATATAGCCTTCATATTTAAGCTGTATTTCAATTTGCTCTTTCACTTCATCTGACAATTCAATTTCTGCCGGAATTAAAGAAGATATTAACTCATAATGCATTTCAGGACGTTTTAATAAATCTGCGCCACGAATACCATCTTTTAATTCACTACCACCAACTGAACGAATAACAGATTGCGTTGTCTCATTTGGTTTAATAATGACTTCACGAAGACGTGCAATTTCCTTTTCAATCAGCTCTTTTTTCTCATTGAATTTATTATATCTTTCTTGTGGAATCATGCCCATGTTATATGCAAGCTCGATTAAACGTAAATCTGCGTTATCGTGGCGTAACAATAGACGATATTCTGCACGAGATGTTAATAAACGATACGGCTCATTTGTCCCTTTTGTTACCAGGTCATCGATCAAAACGCCAATATAGGCATCAGAGCGACTTAAAATTAACTCTTCTTTACCAAGGACATTCGCAGCAGCATTCATTCCTGCCATTAAGCCTTGTGCGGCTGCTTCTTCATAACCAGATGTACCGTTAATTTGCCCAGCTGTATATAAGCCTTTAATACGTTTTGTTTCTAATGTTGGCCATAATTGTGTTGGCACTATTGAATCATATTCAATTGCATAACCAGCACGCATCATTTCCGCATTTTCTAAGCCAGGGATAGATTTTAGTAAACGTGTTTGAACATGCTCTGGTAAACTTGTTGATAAACCTTGAACATAGACCTCACGCGTGTTACGACCTTCTGGCTCCAAGAATATTTGATGTCGTGGCTTATCATTAAAGCGCACAACTTTATCTTCAATCGACGGACAATAACGTGGACCTGTCCCTTTGATCATCCCTGAATACATCGGTGAAAGATGTAAATTCGCTTCAATAATTTCATGTGTTTCAGGACTTGTATATGTTAACCAGCAAGGAAGTTGATCCATAATGAATTCAGTTGTTTCAAAACTAAATGCACGTGGAACATCATCTCCTGGTTGAATCTCTGTTTTGTCATAATCAATTGTACGGTTATTTACACGTGGTGGTGTACCTGTTTTAAAACGAACTAAATCAAAACCAAGCTCTTTTAAATTATCAGCTAAACGGATCGAAGGTTGTTGATTATTAGGACCGCTTGAGTATTTCATATCACCGATAATAATTTCACCGCGTAAGAAAGTACCTGTTGTCACCACTACTGTTTTAGCACGATAGACTGCTCCAATTTGTGTAATGACCCCTTTCACTTCTCCATCTTCAATAATTAACTCTTCAACCATTCCTTGATGGATTGTTAGGTTTTCAGTTTCCTCCAACACACGTTTCATCTCTTGTTGGTATAAAACTTTGTCTGCTTGTGCGCGCAATGCACGTACTGCTGGACCTTTCCCTGTATTTAACATTCTCATTTGTATATGTGTTTTATCAATAACTTTCCCCATGACGCCACCTAAAGCGTCAATTTCACGTACGACGATTCCTTTGGCAGGGCCACCGATAGATGGATTACACGGCATAAATGCAATCATATCTAAATTGATTGTTAGCATTAATGTGTTTGCGCCCATTTTAGCCGCAGCATGAGCAGCTTCTGAACCTGCGTGACCTGCGCCAATTACAATAACATCATACGTGCCTGCCTCATATTTTGTTGGCATGCTCGTATCTTCCTTTCCCTTTATAAATTTATTTTCCTAAGCAGAACTGTGAAAATAACTGATTAATTAGGCTTTCTTGTACTGTGTCACCAATAATTTCACCAAGTATTTCCCATGTTCTTGTTACATCAATTTGTACCATATCTACTGGTACACCCTCCTGTGCAGCTGCTATTGCATCTTCTACTGTTGCTTGTGCTTGGTGCAGAAGAGCAATATGTCTTGCATTTGAAACATATGTTAAATCGCCCGCTTCGATTTGTCCTTCAAAGAATAATGCTGCAATGGCTTCCTCTAATTCAGTAATGCCCTCCTCCTGTAACAGAGAAGTCGTGACAATACGGTGGTCACCAGCTAATTCTTTAACACGTGCTAAATCTATTTTTTGCGGTAGATCTGTTTTATTAACAATGACGATGTAATCCATCGAATCAATTGTTTCGAAAAGTCGCTCATCCTCTGCAGTCAATTCATCTGCATAGTTTAATACAAATAAAATTAAATCTGCTCCACGAAGAGCTTCACGAGAGCGTTCTACACCAATTCGTTCAACAATATCCTCTGTTTCCCGGATACCTGCTGTATCCACTAAACGAAGTGGAACACCACGTACATTGACGTACTCTTCTATAATATCACGAGTCGTACCTGCGATATCTGTCACTATGGCCTTATTTTCTTGTACTAAGCTATTTAAAAGCGAAGATTTCCCTACATTCGGACGACCTAAAATAACAGTTGATAATCCCTCGCGCAAAATCTTTCCTTGAGAAGATGTTTGTAGAAGTTTAATAATTTCATTTCTTACCCATGTACATTTCTCTACTAATACAGGGACCGTCATTTCTTCTACATCATCATACTCCGGATAATCTATATTAACCTCTACCTGTGCTAATGTCTCTAGTAAAGCTTGGCGTAAATCACCAATAAGTCTCGACAATTTCCCATCCATTTGGCCCAAAGCAACATTCATCGCACGATCTGTTTTTGCTCTTATCAAATCCATAACAGCTTCAGCCTGTGAAAGATCTATACGTCCATTTAAAAAAGCTCGTTTTGTGAATTCACCTGGCTCAGCTAATCTTGCTCCATTTGTTAAGGCAAGTTTTAATACGCGATTGACTGAAACTAGTCCACCATGACAGTTTATTTCTACAACATCCTCACGCGTGAATGTTTTAGGTCCACGCATCAGCGATAGCATAACTTCCTCTACTACCTCATTTGTTTTAGGATCAACTAAATGCCCATAATGAATGGTGTGCGAATCTTTCGTAGTTAAACTTTTTCCACCGGGTGATTTGAATATTTTATCTGCAATCGTTACTGCCTCGTCCCCACTTAAACGAACGATGGCTATGGCACCTTCACCCATTGGTGTGGATATCGCAGCAATTGTATCGAACTCCATTTAATGACCTCCTCAACGTTATCCACATGTGGATAATCAAAACCGACCAATACTTACTAACACCTTAGACTAACATATTTTCTGCAAAATCTAAAGTAAGGATCATTTCCAAATGTGGATAAAATCATTTTTATAGTTAATCTTATTTTCGACAAATATCGATATTCTCTGTCACATTAAAAAGGTCATTTTATCACGCAGATAAAATGACCTTTCAAAATATATTGTCTGTATGATTTTTGAGCAACAGTCTAACGGTTTTTTACTGGTTCAATTACTAAATAACGATTAGGTTCTGTGCCTTCTGAATACGTTTCAAGATCTAGACGATTTGCTAATTGATTATGAATTATCTTTCGTTCGTAAGACGGCATTGGTTCAAATGCCACACGTTGATTTAAGCGTAATGCTTTATCCGCCATTCGATCTGCCAATAATTCTAATGCTACTTGTCTACGTTCGCGATAGTTTTCTACATCTAATTTCACCATTAAAAATTGCTTAGCACTTTTATTTAATATTAGTTGCGTTAATTGCTGTAAGGAATTTAGTGTTTGACCTCGTTTCCCGATAAGCAGTGCCGCCTTCTCACTTTTTAATTGAAATAATACATATTTCCCTTCACGAGTCGTAGCAATATCAAGATCATGAATATCCAGTTGTTCAGCAATGCTTACTAAATACGCTTTTGCATCTTCAATTGGATTTGCTGAATCTACTTCTTCATTTTGTTCTTTAACGACTTGTTGAACAGCTTCGATTTCACTTGGTTGTTCAGAAACTTGTGAACTTATTGTTTCAACATTATCTACTGCCAGTGGTTCGTCTAATTGTGTCGTATTTTGCGGTTCGGCTTTTTCGTTTTCAATTGTCGGAACCTGAACTTCCTTTATAGTTACACGTACCTCTGCAGAACGTGCACCAAAACCTAAAAATCCTTTTTTACCTTCTTGTAAAACTTCAACATCTACTTGTTCACGGGTTTTGCCAAGTTTCTGTAACGCCAATGAGATCGCTTCTTGTGTTGTTGCGCCTATTTGCGTAAGTTGTTTCACTTTTTAGCCCCTCCATTTTGAGCAGGTTGTGTTTTATCTTTATTCCAAGGTTTATAAATAAACAGGTTTTGGAAAATCGAAATAATATTCCCGATTACCCAATATAGTGATAATGCAGCTGGTAAGGCCATACCAAAAGCAATGATCATGAATGGCATAATATACATCATAATTTTCATTTGAGGATTATCCATTGCTGGTCCTGTACGCAATACGATAAATTGCATTAAACCTGCCGTAATTGCTAATGCAGGTGCAGGATCTGCTAACGGGAAGATAAAGAAATTCCCTAAATCAAATGTAGATGTAGCATTCATACGACTAATTGCATGATAGAAACCAATTAAAATTGGCATTTGAATGATTACTGGTAAACATCCAGCAAGTGGGTTTACTCCAGATTCACTCATTAGCTTCATCATTTCTTGCTGATATTGTTGCTGTGTCTGAGCATCCTTAGAAGCATACTTCTTTTGCAATTCCTTCAATTTTGGCTGAATTTCTTGCATCTTTTTAGAGCTCTTTGTTTGTTTAATCATTAAAGGTAAAATTGCTAAACGAATAATAATTGTTACGGCAATAATCCCCCATGCATACGTACCGAGCAGATCAGCAAAGTATTTTATCGCTGATACCAACGGCCAAACAATGAATTCATTCCAGAAGCCTGTGCTGTCTTTGGAAATTGGTTCATTGAATTCTGTACAACCAGAAAGTAGTAAGGCTACTGATACTAGTGACAAAATTACCCAATGTTGTTTTTTCAACCTTCTTCCCCCTACAATTACTATTCACTTTTTCTTAATTCTATATGCATTTTTTCATTCACAGACAGTTTCCTACCACAAGATCTGCCGGCTACTTTACCTAAATTCTGTCAGCGTTTTGGACGTCCTCAATAAAGATAAAGTTATCAGTTATTTTATCACGCCTATAACGTTCACTCTACTAAATATTCTAACTACATAAATTTATTCATAAGTTATGTTGCGAAATTTACATACTTTTAGTGAAATACAGTATTTCATATACCCCTATGCGTATATTCCCCTTACTTATTATCGTATGCAAATTCGCTGTACACTACTATTAACAGGACAGACATTTTTCACCACTTGCTTGCATACATTACACTTTCTTCATAACCTTTGCGATTCGTAGTACATGCTGCAAACTCTGTTTCACTTCATGAAAATCCATAGTGGCCGCCGGTTGTCTGGCGATAATAACATAATCCATATTCGGCTTTAAATCATTCTTTAATTCCTGAATACTTTGTCGAATATAGCGTTTTATTTGGTTGCGTGTTACCGCATTCCCAAGCTTTTTACTAACTGATAAACCTACACGAAATTCGGTTTGCCCCTCTTTTGCTAAAAAATAAACGACAAACTGACGATTAGCGAAAGATTTACCTTTTTTAAACACCTTTTGAAAGTCATCATTTTTTTTCACTCTTTGGCGTTTTTTCATTTCTTTCACCTGCTATTAGATAATATCTTTTGATCCTCATTTCTAGGTTTACCAAAAATAAAGAAAAAAAAGACCACTGATGTGGCTCAGTGGACTTATTTTATGCTGATAAAACTTTTCTTCCTTTACGACGACGAGCAGCAAGAACTTTGCGTCCGTTTTTCGTGCTCATACGTGCGCGGAAACCGTGAACTTTGCTGTGCTTACGTTTTTTTGGTTGGTAAGTACGTTTCATTTATATAGACACCTCCTGAATGAGTTGAATTTTTCAACATACAGACTCGAATATTATATAAAGTATCTAGTTATTTTGTCAATGTATTTCATAAATTTCTTTTAGTCATCCACTCTACTTATTTTTTTATTCATCTCAATTTCTATTTAGTTAACATTTGTATTCTCATAAATAACGATTAATTATTTCCCATGAACATAAAATATTTATCCACAGAGTACTTGTTTTTTTTACACAGAGTTGTGTATAGTATTTTTTGCATTATTTTTTTCCACAACAATTATCTACAGCTTTTTCACATAAGCAGTGCTTGTGGACAACTCTGAAGTGCATAACTACAAGCTATGTGGATAAGTTTCATAAACTATTGAAATAGCTTTGTTTTTCTGATACGATTACTGTGCTTCACTTTGTTGAAAACTGAAACGAACATTTTAATTATCCACAACTGTTAATATGCTGTGGATAATTTTTATCACAGCCTTTGGTTAACTTTTATCCACAACTTGTGATTATGTGGACGAGTTGTAAAATGAACGTATTTACCATTTCTATAAATGCGATTTTTTTATGTATTGAACACTGTAAAGGAGATTAGCAGCTTGGAACATTTAGAAGAACTATGGAATAATGTCCTGGCTCAAGTTGAACAAAAAATTTCTAAACCAAGCTTCGAAACGTGGCTTAAGTCTACAAAACTACTATCTTACAATGGTAGTGGCTCTACTGTAACGATTGCTGCGCCAAATTCGTTTGCTCGAGACTGGCTTGAGAATCATTATATTCATTTGATTACAGGTATATTAACGGAGCTTACAGGCGAAGACTTGCTTATTAAATTTGTTGTTCAAAAAAACCAGGATTCGGACGATTTCGATTTGCCGGCGCCGATTATCCAAGCAAAAAATAACGATCACCATGATATTTCACCAGGTATGTTAAACCCGAAATATACTTTTGATACGTTTGTTATTGGCTCTGGTAACCGCTTTGCACATGCTGCCTCGCTAGCAGTCGCTGAAGCCCCTGCGAAAGCTTATAATCCATTCTTTATTTATGGGGGAGTAGGGCTTGGTAAGACACACTTAATGCATGCAATTGGCCATTATGTTTTAGAGCATAATCCTAATGCGAAGGTAGTCTACCTATCATCTGAGAAATTTACAAATGAATTTATTAACTCAATTCGTGATAATAAAGCACTTGATTTTCGCAATAAATACCGCAACGTGGATGTACTGCTAATTGATGATATTCAATTCCTAGCTGGAAAAGAATCAACTCAAGAAGAATTTTTCCACACTTTTAATACTTTACATGAAGAATCAAAGCAAATTGTTATATCAAGTGATCGACCTCCGAAAGAGATTCCTACATTGGAAGATCGGCTACGTTCACGTTTTGAATGGGGGCTAATAACTGATATTGCGCCACCTGATTTGGAAACTCGTATTGCTATCTTGCGTAAAAAGGCAAAAGCAGATGGTCTAGAGGTTCCAAATGAAGTAATGCTTTATATTGCGAACCAGATTGACTCCAATATTAGGGAGCTTGAAGGTGCGCTTATTCGCGTCGTCGCCTATTCTTCACTGGTAAACAAAGATATTACGGCAACATTGGCAGCCGAGGCTCTAAAGGACATTATCCCTAACTCAAAGCCACGGACTGTGACAATATTAGACATTCAGAATGCTGTAGGAGAGCATTTTAATATACGTTTAGAAGATTTTGCTGCTAAAAAACGTACTAAATTAATTGCCTTTCCACGTCAAATTGCTATGTATTTATCACGCGAATTAACAGATTTTTCGCTGCCGAAAATTGGCGAAGAGTTTGGTGGCCGTGACCATACGACTGTCATCCATGCACACGAAAAAATATCTTCTATGTTGAAAAATGACGTTCAACTTCAACAAGATGTTAAACAAATTCGTAGCATGCTAGGGAAGTAATTGCTGTGGACAATCCAACTATTTAAACACAAACTTATACACAGTCTATCTACATGTGGATAGACTGATTTTATTCATAAAACTATACTTATCCACAAATCCACAGAGCCTATTACTATATCTTTTTTATTTTATATAAATAAATAATATAAATATGTGAGGGAAAACGAATGAAATTTGATATTTTACGTGACCGTTTATTAGAGGGTTTAAATGATGTCATGAAAGCCGTAAGTTCTAAAACAACTATTCCAATTTTAACTGGGATTAAAATTGATGTAACAGAAGAAGGCATCCGCTTAACAGGTAGTGATGCAGATATTACAATCCAAACTTTTATTCCAGTTGAAGAAGATGGACAACAAATTATTCACATTGCAGAAACCGGATCTATTGTTGTACAAGCACGTATGTTTAATGAAATTGTACGTAAATTACCAACAAATGATGTTGAAATTCAAGTAACACCAGGTTTTCAAACACATATTCGCTCAGGAAAATCTGAATTCCATTTAATTGGATCTGATGCTGCAGAATATCCTTTACTACCAGAATTAACGGAAGATCAAAAATTTACTATTCCTGCTGATCTATTAAAAACAATTATTCGTGAAACAGTGTTTGCTGTTGCCACTTCAGAAAGTAGACCAGTGTTGACAGGTGTAAACTGGCAGATTAAAAATGAAACTTTAATCTGTGTTGCAACAGATAGTCATCGTTTAGCAAGACGTAAAGTCCAACTGGAAAATTTACCGAAAGTTGAACATAGCGTAGTGATCCCAGGAAAAAGTTTGAATGAATTAAATAAAGTACTTGAAGATTCTACAAATTTAGTGCAAATCGTTATTACAAGTCAGCAAGTATTATTTAAAACTGGCGATGTATTATTCTTCTCTCGCTTACTGGAAGGGAATTATCCAGATACAACACGTTTAATTCCTGAAGAATATCAAACGAATGTAACAATTAATGGGAAATCCTTGTTGCAAGCTATTGACCGTGCTTCACTTGTGGCAAGAGGTGATCGTAACAATGTTGTTCGTTTTGAAATTTTAGATAATCAAGCAGTTGAAGTTTCTTCTAATTCACCTGAAATTGGTAAGGTGCAAGAAGAAATTCCTGTTGAAGCGTTAGAAGGGGAAAGTTTGAAAATTTCCTTCAGTGCTAAATACATGATGGAAGCATTAAAAGCAATTGATGGTCAAGATGTGGTCATTCAATTTACTGGGGCAATGAGACCATTTATTTTACGTTCTGTTCATGATGATGCTATTTTACAATTAATTTTACCTGTAAGAACTTACTAAGATTATAAGATCCGTTAAGATAGTCGCTAATTGTGACTATCTTTTTTTACTTATGGCGTAATTTTAGGTATGATAGAGAGATAGACAGTCTGTATTCGGAGGGGAACACACTATGCAGGACATTAAAATTGATGAGGAGTTCATCACGTTAGGGCAGCTATTAAAAATTACTGATGCCATTAGTTCAGGTGGAATGGCCAAGTGGTTTTTACAAGAAAATGCTGTATATGTTAATGGAGAAGTAGACGATCGTCGAGGTCGAAAATTACGTGACGGTGACGTGGTAAATATTCCTGGCTGTGGTCGTTTTCAAATCGTAGGACCAACTGGACAGTAAATTATGTATATTGAGCAAATAAAACTTACAAATTACCGTAATTATGATGCCTTAGCTT
The DNA here is from genome assembly GCF_038069745.1 of Lysinibacillus sp. FSL M8-0134. NCBI lineage: Bacteria > Bacillati > Bacillota > Bacilli > Caryophanales > Bacillaceae > Lysinibacillus > Lysinibacillus sp. FSL M8-0134. Next base: position 563,852 of record NZ_JBBPAJ010000002.1, read on the forward strand.
TAGACTTTTCTCCGAAAATTAATGTTTTCATTGGTGAAAATGCACAAGGAAAAACAAACGTTATGGAGTCCATCTATGTTTTAGCAATGGCTAAATCCCATCGAACTACGAACGATAAAGAATTAATACGTTGGGATTCAGACTATGGTAAAATAGAAGGGGCCGTAAAAAAAAGGCATGGTATTTTACCGATCGAACTTACGATTACAAAGAAAGGTAAAAAGGGCAAGATAAATCATATAGAGCAAAGTCGCCTCAGTCATTATATTGGTCAAATGAACGTCGTTATGTTTGCGCCAGAAGATTTAAACGTGGTAAAGGGGAGTCCGCAAATACGTCGACGTTTTATTGATATGGAGATTGGGCAAATTTCGCCTGTCTACTTACATGATTTATTAACCTTTCAAAAAGTTTTAAAACAACGAAACCATTTCTTAAAGATGAACCAGGGCAAGTCCTTATCAAATGATGTGATGTATGAGGTCTACAATGAACAATATATTCACGCAGCTACCCAAATTATTCGTAAAAGATTTCAATTTATGGATTTGTTGCAGGAGTGGGCGGAACCTATACACGCAGGTATATCGCAAGGTAAGGAAACATTGGTTATAAAATATCGTACGGTAGCTGGTATTGAAAAAGAACACTCTACTAGCGAAATTGAAAATACTTTACATCAAAAATTGATTGAAGCGAGAGAACGTGAATTTGACAGGGGTGTCACATTAGTTGGCCCACATCGTGATGATTTGCAGTTTTTAGTAAATGGCTATGATGTTCAAACTTATGGCTCACAAGGACAACAACGTACTACAGCGTTATCTTTAAAGCTTGCTGAAATTGAATTAATTAAACAAGAAACAAATGAAACACCCATACTACTTTTAGATGATGTTTTGTCGGAACTCGATGATTATCGTCAATCGCATTTATTAAATACCATTCAAGGTGAAGTCCAGACCTTTGTTACAACTACAAGTGTAGATGGAATTCATCATGAAACGATGGAACAAGCTCAACTGTTCCACGTGAAACAAGGAGCGATTGATAAAAGTTAGCCAGGGTAGTTTTTTAGATTACAAAAGAATGGTAATAGTCAGCTCGGTTGACTGTTCATTCATTTACACACAATGATGTTATGAAGGAGTAGATGAAAGCCGTGGCTATAGAGAACGAAGGTTTACAAAACCAAGCTTATGAGGCTGATCAGATCCAGGTATTAGAAGGTTTAGAGGCAGTACGTAAAAGACCAGGGATGTATATCGGTTCTACAAGCTCTAAAGGGCTTCACCATTTAGTATGGGAAATTGTTGATAATAGTATCGATGAAGCTCTTGCAGGATTTTGTACAGATATAAGTGTAACAATTGAAAAAGATAACTGGATTCGCGTAGAAGATAATGGACGTGGGATTCCAGTAAGTATTCAAGAAAAAATGGGTAAGCCAGCTGTCGAAGTTATTATGACAGTTTTACATGCTGGTGGTAAATTCGGCGGTGGAGGCTATAAAGTTTCTGGTGGTCTTCACGGAGTTGGGGCATCAGTGGTGAATGCACTCTCTGTGGAAACAATTGTTCAGGTTCACCGTGAAGGTCATATCCATGAAATTAAATTCGAACGAGGAAAGACAGTTCAAGAATTAACGATTATTGGTGATACAGATCACAATGGTACAACAACACGTTTTAAAGCTGATCCAGAAATCTTTAAAGAAACAACTGTTTATGAATTTGACATTTTAGCTCATCGTATTCGAGAGTTAGCTTATTTAAATCGTGGCATTAAGATTACCATTGCTGATGAACGTGAAGATCAAGAACGTTCAACTACATACCACTATGAAGGTGGTATTCGTTCCTATGTAGAACATTTAAACCAATCAAAAGAGCCTATTCATGATCCAATTGATGTTCTTGGCGAAAAGGATGGAATCACAGTAGAAATTGCTATGCAATATAATGCTGGATTCTCCTCTAATATCTTTTCATTTGCTAATAACATTAATACGTATGAAGGTGGTACTCACGAGTCTGGTTTTAAAACAGCACTTACACGTGTTATTAATGATTATGCACGCAAAAGCGGATTACTAAAAGAATCTGATGCAAATCTTACAGGTGAGGATGTACGTGAAGGATTAACAGCTATTGTCTCTGTAAAACATCCCGATCCTCAATTTGAAGGACAAACGAAAACAAAGTTAGGGAATTCTGAAGTAAGTCAAATTACCAATTCATTATTCTCAGATGGCTTTGAACGTTTTATGTTAGAAAATCCGACAGTAGCTCGTAAAATTGTCGAAAAAGGTTTAATGGCAGCACGTGCACGTGTAGCGGCTAAAAAAGCTCGTGAGTTTACTCGTCGTAAAAATGCACTGGAGGTTTCAAGCTTACCAGGTAAATTAGCTGACTGTTCTTCAACAAATCCAGCTGAATGTGAAATCTATATTGTTGAGGGTGATTCTGCCGGAGGATCTGCTAAATCAGGACGTGATCGTCACTTCCAAGCAATTTTGCCTCTACGTGGTAAAATTCTCAATGTTGAAAAAGCCCGACTAGATAAAATTCTATCGAATGCAGAAATCCGTGCAATGATCACAGCTTTTGGTACAGGTATTGGAGAAGAGTTCAATTTAGAAAAGGCGCGTTATCATAAAATCATTATCATGACTGACGCCGATGTTGACGGAGCACATATCCGTACATTACTTTTAACTTTCTTCTTCCGTTTCCTTCGGCCTCTTGTGGAAGCAGGCTATATTTATATTGCGCAGCCACCACTTTATCAAGTTAAACAAGGTAAGCATGTTGAATACTGCTATGATGAGGAAACGTTAAAGGAAATTTTAGAGCGTCTACCTAAAATGCCAAAACCAAATGTACAACGATATAAAGGTCTTGGTGAAATGAATGCTGAACAACTTTGGGAAACAACAATGGATCCAGAGCACCGCACATTATTACAAGTAGAATTAGATGATGCAATTAAAGCAAACCAAGCATTTGAACGTTTAATGGGCGATGAAGTTGAACCTCGTCGTCAATTTATCGAGGAAAATGCCGTATACGCTAATTTAGATATTTAGTTTTTCTTGAAAGGAGGTCTACACTTTGTCAGAACAAGAACGCTCCGGTGTTAAAGGAATTAATATCACAGAAGAAATTGAAACATCCTTTCTTGATTATGCAATGAGTGTAATTGTGTCACGTGCATTACCTGATGTACGTGATGGATTAAAACCAGTTCATCGTCGTATTTTATATGGGATGCAGGAGTTAGGAAATACAGCAGATAAGCCTTACAAAAAATCAGCACGTATTGTTGGGGATGTTATGGGTAAGTATCATCCACATGGTGACTCTTCCATTTATGATGCAATGGTACGTATGGCGCAAGATTTTAGCTATCGTTATATGCTAGTAGATGGTCATGGAAACTTTGGATCTGTTGATGGTGATGGGGCAGCAGCCATGCGTTATACTGAATCACGTATGTCTAAAATAGCCATGGAAATGCTCCGTGATATCAATAAAGATACAATTGACTATACAGACAACTATGATGGATCAGAAAAGGAACCTATCGTTTTACCGAGTCGCTATCCAAACTTATTAGTGAACGGTGCTGCAGGGATTGCTGTTGGTATGGCAACAAATATCCCTCCACACCAATTGGGAGAAACAATAGATGCCGTTATAGCTCTTTCCGAAAATCCAGCTATTACAACAGAAGAATTAATGGAAATTATCCCAGGGCCAGATTTTCCTACTGGGGGATTAATCTTAGGACGTAGCGGTATCCGCAGAGCCTATGAAACGGGTCGTGGTTCCATTATTATTCGTGCAAAGGTTGAAATTGAGCAAAAGTCCAATGGTAAGGAAACTATTCTTATTCATGAATTACCTTATCAAGTAAATAAGGCGAAGCTTATTGAAAAAATTGCAGAGCTAGTACGTGATAAAAAAATAGATGGTATTACAAATTTACGTGATGAATCTGACCGTCGTGGTATGCGAGTAGTCATTGAAATTCGTAAAGATGCCAATGCTAATGTTGTCTTAAATAATTTGTATAAACAAACAGCTATGCAATCAAGCTTCGGTATTAATATGCTGTCATTAGTAAATGGACAGCCAAAAGTACTGGGCTTAAAAGAGATGCTATACCATTATTTAGAGCACCAAAAAGTAATTATTCGTCGTCGTACAGAATTCGACCTTCGTAAAGCAGAGGACCGTGCTCATATTTTAGAAGGTTTACGAATCGCTCTAGATCATATTGATGAAATTATTGCTATTATTCGTGGTTCACGTAGTGGTGAAGAAGCGAAACCACAATTAATGGAGCGTTTTAATTTATCAGAGCGACAGGCTCAAGCTATTTTGGATATGCGTTTAGTTCGCTTAAGTGGATTAGAGCGTGAAAAAATAGAAGCGGAGTATCAAGAGCTTCAGATTCTAATAGCAGAATTAAAGGCCATTCTAGCTGATGAAGCGAAAATTGTTGATATTATTCGCACTGAAATTTTAGAGTTGAAAGAACGTTTTAATGATACACGCCGTACTGAAATTACATCAGGTGGTTTAGAAATGATTGAGGATGAAGACCTAATCCCTGTAGAAAACTCAGTTGTTACTTTAACGCATAATGGCTATATTAAACGTTTAGCTGCGAACACATACCGTAGTCAAAAACGTGGTGGCCGTGGTGTACAAGGAATGGGAACAAATGAAGATGACTTTGTAGAGCATCTAATGAATACCTCTACTCATGACACTATTCTATTCTTTACATCAAAAGGTAAAGTATTTAGAGCTAAAGGTTATGAAATTCCTGAGTTCGGTCGTACGGCTAAAGGGTTACCAATCGTTAACTTACTTAATATAGAAAAAGGCGAAAAAGTAACAGCTATGATTCGTGTGGGATCGTTTGATGAAGATGCATACTTTATCTTTACAACAAAAACAGGGATTACGAAACGTACACCTGTCTCTCAATTTGCTAACATCCGAACAAATGGTTTAATAGCTATTAGCTTACGAGAAGATGATGATCTTATTTCTGTGCGTTTAACAGATGGACATAAACAAGTTATTATTGGTACACGTGATGGTATGCTTGTTCGTTTCCAAGAAGATGATATTCGTTCTATGGGTCGTACAGCTGGTGGGGTTCGAGGTATTAAACTGCGTGACGGTGATGAAGTCGTTGGCATGGAGATTGTTGAACCAGGACAGGAAATTCTCGTTGTTACCCAAAAGGGTTATGGTAAACGTACTTCAGAAGAGGACTACCGTTTACAAAGCCGTGGCGGTGTAGGTCTGAAAACAATCCAGATTACAGATAAAAACGGTCCAATGGTAGCTGTAAAAACAGTTGATGGTTCTGAGGATCTCATGCTTATTACAATTAACGGTATGCTTATCCGCATGGATGTAAATGATATTTCATTAATTGGGCGTAGTACACAGGGAGTTCGTTTAATTCGATTAGGAGATGACGAATTGGTTGCAACTGTGGCTAAAGTTGAAAAAGAAGAAGAGTCTCAAGAAGATGAAGAGGATATAGAGGAATAATTTTAAACCGATGAACGACATTCAATTTGTCGTCATCGGTTTTTTACGTAAATAATGAAAAATAAGTAATTATTTTGAATTCCATGATAAAATGATAGTACCTTATTTAAGCAAGAAACAGTGGAGAGGTGTTTTTTTATGGAAACTATACATGTTCCGATTTCAGAGTTAGGAGTTGGTAAAGTAATTTCTGAAGATATTTTTGCTAATACACAATATCCAATCATCTTTAAAGATACAAAGATTTCCTATGTACATTTGCAAGTTTTTCATGCTTTTAATATTTTCAATGTTCCCGTTTATAAAAATCAGCAAGATGCTCAACTTGAAAAGAAAGAAAATGATGTCGAAGTTGTAATAGAAGATATTCCGACTTTTAGAAAAGTTTATAATAATTCCGTTGAACAATTTAAAAGAGAATTTAAAAATTGGGAAGCGGGAGCTAAAGTAGATATTGCTAAGGCAAGAACAATTATTTTACCTTTAGTAGAGATGGTATTAGATGATCGTACTATAATTTTTGATTTAAATGAGTATTCAAACCCTAAAGAATACTTGTATCATCATTGTGTTGCGACAGGTCTGATCTCTGCAGTTATTGCTCAAAAACTTGGATATGATAGAGGAACTACCATTCAAGTTGCAATTGGTGGATTATTAGCGGATTGCGGTATGGCCAAAGTACATCCTCGTATTAGAGATAAGAAGACACCTTTAACAGAACAAGAATATAATGAAATTTATAAACATCCGGTATATAGCTATAATATGGTGAAAGATTTAACCGTTCTAAAGGAGACAATGAAAGAAGCAATCTTCCAACATCATGAACGTTTAGATGGAAGTGGATATCCAAAAGGGGAAAGGATTGCTAACATCTCTATTTTTGCACAAATTATTGCTGTTGCAGATGTATTTCATGCAATGACTTGTGAACGAGTGTATAGATCAAAGCAATCTTCATTTAAAGTTATAGAAATGATAAATGAATCGGAGTTCGGTAAGTTTGATATTAAAGTAGTGCGCGCATTAATTGATATTGTTGCGGATCTTCCTATTGGAACAATTGTAGAGCTTTCTAATCTAGAACGTGGAGAAGTAATGTTTGTGAATAAATTTGCACCAACACGTCCACTTATTAAATTGATTCATTCAGGGGAAATTTTTGATTTAGGCAAAAACCGTAGTTTTTACATTTCACGAATTATAACAAACATATAAAAGTAATAGGCAAGCCATATACCAGACTATGGCTGCCTTTTTATTAAGGCTGATCAATGTATTTCCTACAAACAAAATCATGCTCTTTAGTTTGAACTATCATAGTTTTAAGAGCAAGTATACATATTTTAAAGATTAGCAGACAGAATTATTTAAATAGTAGTTTTTTCAATGGAATGATGTTTTGAAATACCTATTAACATTGTTTTGAAATATTTATGTAGAAAGTGTTGACTTTATTTTAGAATCTTGATATTATAAATGAGTCGCCAAGAGGTGACACTGAAATAAATAACATGAACCTTGAAAACTGAACAAGCAAAACGTAATCAATAAAGTTTTAAGTAACTAGTTTCGGCTAGTGAACGAAACAAAATTTTGGACATCAAAATTGATGCCAGCAAAACAATTTGAGCTAATCAAATTTCTTTTATGGAGAGTTTGATCCTGGCTCAGGACGAACGCTGGCGGCGTGCCTAATACATGCAAGTCGAGCGAACAGAGAAGGAGCTTGCTCCTTTGACGTTAGCGGCGGACGGGTGAGTAACACGTGGGCAACCTACCTTATAGTTTGGGATAACTCCGGGAAACCGGGGCTAATACCGAATAATCTGTTCCACCTCATGGTGGAACACTGAAAGACGGTTTCGGCTGTCGCTATAAGATGGGCCCGCGGCGCATTAGCTAGTTGGTGAGGTAACGGCTCACCAAGGCGACGATGCGTAGCCGACCTGAGAGGGTGATCGGCCACACTGGGACTGAGACACGGCCCAGACTCCTACGGGAGGCAGCAGTAGGGAATCTTCCACAATGGGCGAAAGCCTGATGGAGCAACGCCGCGTGAGTGAAGAAGGTTTTCGGATCGTAAAACTCTGTTGTAAGGGAAGAACAAGTACAGTAGTAACTGGCTGTACCTTGACGGTACCTTATTAGAAAGCCACGGCTAACTACGTGCCAGCAGCCGCGGTAATACGTAGGTGGCAAGCGTTGTCCGGAATTATTGGGCGTAAAGCGCGCGCAGGCGGTCCTTTAAGTCTGATGTGAAAGCCCACGGCTCAACCGTGGAGGGTCATTGGAAACTGGGGGACTTGAGTGCAGAAGAGGAAAGTGGAATTCCAAGTGTAGCGGTGAAATGCGTAGAGATTTGGAGGAACACCAGTGGCGAAGGCGACTTTCTGGTCTGTAACTGACGCTGAGGCGCGAAAGCGTGGGGAGCAAACAGGATTAGATACCCTGGTAGTCCACGCCGTAAACGATGAGTGCTAAGTGTTAGGGGGTTTCCGCCCCTTAGTGCTGCAGCTAACGCATTAAGCACTCCGCCTGGGGAGTACGGTCGCAAGACTGAAACTCAAAGGAATTGACGGGGGCCCGCACAAGCGGTGGAGCATGTGGTTTAATTCGAAGCAACGCGAAGAACCTTACCAGGTCTTGACATCCCGTTGACCACTGTAGAGATATAGTTTCCCCTTCGGGGGCAACGGTGACAGGTGGTGCATGGTTGTCGTCAGCTCGTGTCGTGAGATGTTGGGTTAAGTCCCGCAACGAGCGCAACCCTTGATCTTAGTTGCCATCATTTAGTTGGGCACTCTAAGGTGACTGCCGGTGACAAACCGGAGGAAGGTGGGGATGACGTCAAATCATCATGCCCCTTATGACCTGGGCTACACACGTGCTACAATGGACGATACAAACGGTTGCCAACTCGCGAGAGGGAGCTAATCCGATAAAGTCGTTCTCAGTTCGGATTGTAGGCTGCAACTCGCCTACATGAAGCCGGAATCGCTAGTAATCGCGGATCAGCATGCCGCGGTGAATACGTTCCCGGGCCTTGTACACACCGCCCGTCACACCACGAGAGTTTGTAACACCCGAAGTCGGTGAGGTAACCTTTTGGAGCCAGCCGCCGAAGGTGGGATAGATGATTGGGGTGAAGTCGTAACAAGGTAGCCGTATCGGAAGGTGCGGCTGGATCACCTCCTTTCTAAGGATTATTTCGGAATACAAACCTAGGGTTTGTAAGATTACGTTTTGCGTTCAGTTTTGAAGGTTTATGAAATATTATAAAACTTCCAAGAGGGCCTATAGCTCAGCTGGTTAGAGCGCACGCCTGATAAGCGTGAGGTCGATGGTTCGAGTCCATTTAGGCCCACCATATATACCTCTTGGGGCCTTAGCTCAGCTGGGAGAGCGCCTGCCTTGCACGCAGGAGGTCAGCGGTTCGATCCCGCTAGGCTCCACCAATTTTGTTCTTTGAAAACTGGATAAAACGACATTGAAATTGTAACAAACACATTTATTTTTTAAGTTTTTTATAGGCTTAATAACTTGGTTAAGTTATTAAGGGCGCACGGCGAATGCCTTGGCACTAGGAGCCGAAGAAGGACGGCACTAACACCGATATGCTTCGGGGAGCTGTAAGTGAGCTTTGATCCGGAGATTTCCGAATGGGGGAACCCACTACGTTTAATCGCGTAGTATCTTGACGTGAATACATAGCGTCTTGAAGGCAGACCCAGGGAACTGAAACATCTAAGTACCTGGAGGAAGAGAAAGAAAAATCGATTCCCTGAGTAGCGGCGAGCGAAACGGGAAGAGCCCAAACCAAGAGGCTTGCCTCTTGGGGTTGTAGGACACTCTATACGGAGTTACAAAAGAGCGAGTTAGATGAAGCGACTTGGAAAGGTCCGCCAGAGCAGGTAAAAGCCCTGTAGTCGAAAGTTCGTTCTCTCCTGAGTGGATCCTGAGTACGGCGGAACACGTGAAATTCCGTCGGAATCCGGGAGGACCATCTCCCAAGGCTAAATACTACCTAGTGACCGATAGTGAACCAGTACCGTGAGGGAAAGGTGAAAAGCACCCCGGGAGGGGAGTGAAAGAGATCCTGAAACCGTGTGCCTACAAGTAGTTAGAGCCCGTTAATGGGTGATAGCGTGCCTTTTGTAGAATGAACCGGCGAGTTACGATTACGTGCAAGGTTAAGCTTTAGAAGGCGGAGCCGCAGCGAAAGCGAGTCTGAATAGGGCGAAATAGTACGTGGTCGTAGACCCGAAACCAGGTGATCTACCCATGTCCAGGGTGAAGGTAAGGTAACACTTACTGGAGGCCCGAACCCACGCACGTTGAAAAGTGCGGGGATGAGGTGTGGGTAGCGGAGAAATTCCAATCGAACTTGGAGATAGCTGGTTCTCTCCGAAATAGCTTTAGGGCTAGCCTCGTGATGAGAATACTGGAGGTAGAGCACTGTTTGGACTAGGGGGCCATCCCGGTTTACCGAATTCAGACAAACTCCGAATGCCAGATATTTATACACGGGAGTCAGACTGCGAGTGATAAGATCCGTAGTCAAAAGGGAAACAGCCCAGACCACCAGCTAAGGTCCCAAAGTAATCGTTAAGTGGAAAAGGATGTGGCGTTGCACAGACAACCAGGATGTTGGCTTAGAAGCAGCCATCATTTAAAGAGTGCGTAATAGCTCACTGGTCGAGTGACGCTGCGCCGAAAATGTATCGGGGCTAAACGATTCACCGAAGCTGTGGATTGACATCTACGATGTCAGTGGTAGGAGAGCGTTCTAAGTGCGTTGAAGTCAGACCGGAAGGACTGGTGGAGCGCTTAGAAGTGAGAATGCCGGTATGAGTAGCGAAAGACGGGTGAGAATCCCGTCCACCGTATGACTAAGGTTTCCTGAGGAAGGCTCGTCCGCTCAGGGTTAGTCGGGACCTAAGCCGAGGCCGACAGGCGTAGGCGATGGACAACAGGTTGATATTCCTGTACCACCTCCTCACCGTTTGAGAAATGGGGGGACGCAGTAGGATAGGGTAAGCGCGCTGTTGGTTATGCGCGTCCAAGCAGTAAGGCGTGTGTGTAGGCAAATCCGCACACTGTAACGTTGAGCTGTGATGGCGAGTCCGTATGGACGAAGTTCCTGATTTCACACTGCCAAGAAAAGCCTCTATCGAGGTGAGAGGTGCCCGTACCGCAAACCGACACAGGTAGTCGAGGAGAGAATCCTAAGGTGTGCGAGAGAACTCTCGTTAAGGAACTCGGCAAAATGACCCCGTAACTTCGGGAGAAGGGGTGCTCTTGAGCGTGCAAGCGCATGAGAGCCGCAGTGAATAGGCCCAGGCGACTGTTTAGCAAAAACACAGGTCTCTGCAAAACCGTAAGGTGACGTATAGGGGCTGACGCCTGCCCGGTGCTGGAAGGTTAAGAGGAGTGGTTAGCGCAAGCGAAGCTGCGAATTGAAGCCCCAGTAAACGGCGGCCGTAACTATAACGGTCCTAAGGTAGCGAAATTCCTTGTCGGGTAAGTTCCGACCCGCACGAAAGGCGTAACGATCTGGGCACTGTCTCAACGAGAGACTCGGTGAAATTATAGTACCTGTGAAGATGCAGGTTACCCGCGACAGGACGGAAAGACCCCGTGGAGCTTTACTGTAGCCTGATATTGAATTTTGGTACAACTTGTACAGGATAGGTAGGAGCCAGAGATCTCGGAGCGCCAGCTTCGAAGGAGGCGTCGGTGGGATACTACCCTGGTTGTATTGAAATTCTAACCCATGCCCCTTAGCGGGGCAGGAGACAGTGTCAGGCGGACAGTTTGACTGGGGCGGTCGCCTCCTAAAAGGTAACGGAGGCGCCCAAAGGTTCCCTCAGAATGGTTGGAAATCATTCGTAGAGTGTAAAGGCACAAGGGAGCTTGACTGCGAGACCTACAAGTCGAGCAGGGTCGAAAGACGGGCTTAGTGATCCGGTGGTTCCGCATGGAAGGGCCATCGCTCAACGGATAAAAGCTACCCCGGGGATAACAGGCTTATCTCCCCCAAGAGTCCACATCGACGGGGAGGTTTGGCACCTCGATGTCGGCTCATCGCATCCTGGGGCTGTAGTCGGTCCCAAGGGTTGGGCTGTTCGCCCATTAAAGCGGTACGCGAGCTGGGTTCAGAACGTCGTGAGACAGTTCGGTCCCTATCCGTCGTGGGCGTAGGAAATTTGAGAGGAGCTGTCCTTAGTACGAGAGGACCGGGATGGACACACCGCTGGTGTACCAGTTGTCTTGCCAAAGGCATCGCTGGGTAGCTATGTGTGGACGGGATAAGTGCTGAAAGCATCTAAGCATGAAGCCCCCCTCAAGATGAGATTTCCCATTACGCAAGTAAGTAAGATCCCTCAAAGACGATGAGGTAGATAGGTTCGAGGTGGAAGTGTGGTGACACATGGAGCTGACGAATACTAATCGATCGAGGACTTAACCAAATTGTTTGAAGCATTCAATGCACCGTTTATCCAGTTTTGAAAGAATAATCTTTTAATTAAATAACTGTCTAGTGATGATGGCAAAGAGGTCACACCCGTTCCCATACCGAACACGGAAGTTAAGCTCTTTAGCGCCGATGGTAGTTGGGGGCTTCCCCCTGTGAGAGTAGGACGTCGCTAGGCAATGAAACAGTCAGCTGTGTGCTGGCTGTTTTTTTATTTACATATAGCTTTTTGTGTTTATTATGTAGATAGTGAGAGATGTCTTTAAATGTCTTAGATTTTAATTACATAGTTAAACAAAGACATTCTCGTATATAAAGCACACTTTTGTGCTATACTAACGCCTTGCCTCTATGCATCACTCACTCTCCATTTCATCCTTTTATTAATTCCTTAAAACCTTTTTCTTTTAAAAATTGCCTTTATATCGAAGATATTTAAATTGAATCGAATGATAACGACAAGAATATGTAAATTTCAGTTCTATTCAGCATTAACCAATCTTATAATATAAAGATTACAGCAAAAAGGAGAGGGAATTTTGTGGATTGATGGAGTTTTTTCTGGTGGAGGCTTGAAGGGTTTTGCACTGGTTGGGGCTTATCAAGTATTAGAAGCAGAGCATTTCCGATTTAAACGCGTAGCTGGTACAAGTGCAGGTGCTATTTTAGCAGCATTTATCGCAGCAGGATATAGTGGCAAAGAAATTGAAATGATGCTAGAAGAGTTGGATATACCTTCACTACTGGATCCAAGAAGAACATTTTTACCTTTCCCTTTTATGAAATGGATAAATGTTTATCATCATTTGGGTCTTTATAAAGGAAAGGCATTGGAAAAATGGTTTTTTAAAAAACTAGCTGATAAAGGTGTCTACACTTTTGGAGATTTACCTAAAGACTCTCTTAAGTTAGTTGCCTCAGATTTAACGAACGGTAGAATGATTGTCCTGCCTGATGATTTACACAAATATCAAATTGAAGCAAAGAATTTTTCAGTTGCTTGTGCATTACGTATGAGTTGTGGTATACCTTTCTTCTTTGAACCAGTTACATTAAAGACGGGTAAAGGTGAATCAGTCATAGTAGACGGTGGTGTTTTAAGTAATTTTCCATTATGGATATTTGACGATAAAGAAGGTCGAAAAGTACGACCTATTTTAGGCCTAAAGCTTAGCAGAAGAAGAGAAGAGCAATGTCCTCAAGAAATTAAAAATGGTTTAAATTTATTTGAAGCACTATTTTCGACTATGAAAGATGCTCATGATGAAAGATATATTTCTAGACGACATGAAAGAGATATTATTTTTATTCCTGTAGAAGATTATAGTGCAACTCAATTTGATTTAAACGAGGAGACAAAAGAAACTCTTTTAGAAATAGGAAGAAACCGTACAATTCAATTTTTACGGAATTGGCCAAGATTAAGATTGTAACTAAATAAAAAAATCATATAAAACTATTGACCAAAAATAAATAGGGTGTTATTATATAAAAGTTGCTGTTGAGATAAGCAGTGACTGAAAGAAATTAAAATAAAAAATAAAATAACTGTTTGACATTATATTTAAAACATGTTATTATATAAAAGTTAGCTCTTAACGAAGAGTTAATAACATGAACCTTGAAAACTGAACAAGCAAAACGTAATCAATAAAGTTTTAAGTAACTAGTTTCGGCTAGTAAACAAAACAAAATTTTGGACATCAAAAATTGATGCCAGCAAAACAATTTGAGCTAATCAAATTTCTTTTATGGAGAGTTTGATCCTGGCTCAGGACGAACGCTGGCGGCGTGCCTAATACATGCAAGTCGAGCGAACAGAGAAGGAGCTTGCTCCTTTGACGTTAGCGGCGGACGGGTGAGTAACACGTGGGCAACCTACCTTATAGTTTGGGATAACTCCGGGAAACCGGGGCTAATACCGAATAATCTGTTCCACCTCATGGTGGAACACTGAAAGACGGTTTCGGCTGTCGCTATAAGATGGGCCCGCGGCGCATTAGCTAGTTGGTGAGGTAACGGCTCACCAAGGCGACGATGCGTAGCCGACCTGAGAGGGTGATCGGCCACACTGGGACTGAGACACGGCCCAGACTCCTACGGGAGGCAGCAGTAGGGAATCTTCCACAATGGGCGAAAGCCTGATGGAGCAACGCCGCGTGAGTGAAGAAGGTTTTCGGATCGTAAAACTCTGTTGTAAGGGAAGAACAAGTACAGTAGTAACTGGCTGTACCTTGACGGTACCTTATTAGAAAGCCACGGCTAACTACGTGCCAGCAGCCGCGGTAATACGTAGGTGGCAAGCGTTGTCCGGAATTATTGGGCGTAAAGCGCGCGCAGGCGGTCCTTTAAGTCTGATGTGAAAGCCCACGGCTCAACCGTGGAGGGTCATTGGAAACTGGGGGACTTGAGTGCAGAAGAGGAAAGTGGAATTCCAAGTGTAGCGGTGAAATGCGTAGAGATTTGGAGGAACACCAGTGGCGAAGGCGACTTTCTGGTCTGTAACTGACGCTGAGGCGCGAAAGCGTGGGGAGCAAACAGGATTAGATACCCTGGTAGTCCACGCCGTAAACGATGAGTGCTAAGTGTTAGGGGGTTTCCGCCCCTTAGTGCTGCAGCTAACGCATTAAGCACTCCGCCTGGGGAGTACGGTCGCAAGACTGAAACTCAAAGGAATTGACGGGGGCCCGCACAAGCGGTGGAGCATGTGGTTTAATTCGAAGCAACGCGAAGAACCTTACCAGGTCTTGACATCCCGTTGACCACTGTAGAGATATAGTTTCCCCTTCGGGGGCAACGGTGACAGGTGGTGCATGGTTGTCGTCAGCTCGTGTCGTGAGATGTTGGGTTAAGTCCCGCAACGAGCGCAACCCTTGATCTTAGTTGCCATCATTTAGTTGGGCACTCTAAGGTGACTGCCGGTGACAAACCGGAGGAAGGTGGGGATGACGTCAAATCATCATGCCCCTTATGACCTGGGCTACACACGTGCTACAATGGACGATACAAACGGTTGCCAACTCGCGAGAGGGAGCTAATCCGATAAAGTCGTTCTCAGTTCGGATTGTAGGCTGCAACTCGCCTACATGAAGCCGGAATCGCTAGTAATCGCGGATCAGCATGCCGCGGTGAATACGTTCCCGGGCCTTGTACACACCGCCCGTCACACCACGAGAGTTTGTAACACCCGAAGTCGGTGAGGTAACCTTTTGGAGCCAGCCGCCGAAGGTGGGATAGATGATTGGGGTGAAGTCGTAACAAGGTAGCCGTATCGGAAGGTGCGGCTGGATCACCTCCTTTCTAAGGATTATTTCGGAATACAAACCTAGGGTTTGTAAGATTACGTTTTGCGTTCAGTTTTGAAGGTTCATTCTTCCGAATGAAATACTTCAAAACTTGTTCTTTGAAAACTGGATAAAACGACATTGAAATTGTAACAAACACATTTATTTTTTAAGTTTTTTATAGGCTTAATAACTTGGTTAAGTTATTAAGGGCGCACGGCGAATGCCTTGGCACTAGGAGCCGAAGAAGGACGGCACTAACACCGATATGCTTCGGGGAGCTGTAAGTGAGCTTTGATCCGGAGATTTCCGAATGGGGGAACCCACTACGTTTAATCGCGTAGTATCTTGACGTGAATACATAGCGTCTTGAAGGCAGACCCAGGGAACTGAAACATCTAAGTACCTGGAGGAAGAGAAAGAAAAATCGATTCCCTGAGTAGCGGCGAGCGAAACGGGAAGAGCCCAAACCAAGAGGCTTGCCTCTTGGGGTTGTAGGACACTCTATACGGAGTTACAAAAGAGCGAGTTAGATGAAGCGACTTGGAAAGGTCCGCCAGAGCAGGTAAAAGCCCTGTAGTCGAAAGTTCGTTCTCTCCTGAGTGGATCCTGAGTACGGCGGAACACGTGAAATTCCGTCGGAATCCGGGAGGACCATCTCCCAAGGCTAAATACTACCTAGTGACCGATAGTGAACCAGTACCGTGAGGGAAAGGTGAAAAGCACCCCGGAAGGGGAGTGAAAGAGATCCTGAAACCGTGTGCCTACAAGTAGTTAGAGCCCGTTAATGGGTGATAGCGTGCCTTTTGTAGAATGAACCGGCGAGTTACGATTACGTGCAAGGTTAAGCTTTAGAAGGCGGAGCCGCAGCGAAAGCGAGTCTGAATAGGGCGAAATAGTACGTGGTCGTAGACCCGAAACCAGGTGATCTACCCATGTCCAGGGTGAAGGTAAGGTAACACTTACTGGAGGCCCGAACCCACGCACGTTGAAAAGTGCGGGGATGAGGTGTGGGTAGCGGAGAAATTCCAATCGAACTTGGAGATAGCTGGTTCTCTCCGAAATAGCTTTAGGGCTAGCCTCGTGATGAGAATACTGGAGGTAGAGCACTGTTTGGACTAGGGGGCCATCCCGGTTTACCGAATTCAGACAAACTCCGAATGCCAGATATTTATACACGGGAGTCAGACTGCGAGTGATAAGATCCGTAGTCAAAAGGGAAACAGCCCAGACCACCAGCTAAGGTCCCAAAGTAATCGTTAAGTGGAAAAGGATGTGGCGTTGCACAGACAACCAGGATGTTGGCTTAGAAGCAGCCATCATTTAAAGAGTGCGTAATAGCTCACTGGTCGAGTGACGCTGCGCCGAAAATGTATCGGGGCTAAACGATTCACCGAAGCTGTGGATTGACATCTACGATGTCAGTGGTAGGAGAGCGTTCTAAGTGCGTTGAAGTCAGACCGGAAGGACTGGTGGAGCGCTTAGAAGTGAGAATGCCGGTATGAGTAGCGAAAGACGGGTGAGAATCCCGTCCACCGTATGACTAAGGTTTCCTGAGGAAGGCTCGTCCGCTCAGGGTTAGTCGGGACCTAAGCCGAGGCCGACAGGCGTAGGCGATGGACAACAGGTTGATATTCCTGTACCACCTCCTCACCGTTTGAGAAATGGGGGGACGCAGTAGGATAGGGTAAGCGCGCTGTTGGTTATGCGCGTCCAAGCAGTAAGGCGTGTGTGTAGGCAAATCCGCACACTGTAACGTTGAGCTGTGATGGCGAGTCCGTATGGACGAAGTTCCTGATTTCACACTGCCAAGAAAAGCCTCTATCGAGGTGAGAGGTGCCCGTACCGCAAACCGACACAGGTAGTCGAGGAGAGAATCCTAAGGTGTGCGAGAGAACTCTCGTTAAGGAACTCGGCAAAATGACCCCGTAACTTCGGGAGAAGGGGTGCTCTTGAGCGTGCAAGCGCATGAGAGCCGCAGTGAATAGGCCCAGGCGACTGTTTAGCAAAAACACAGGTCTCTGCAAAACCGTAAGGTGACGTATAGGGGCTGACGCCTGCCCGGTGCTGGAAGGTTAAGAGGAGTGGTTAGCGCAAGCGAAGCTGCGAATTGAAGCCCCAGTAAACGGCGGCCGTAACTATAACGGTCCTAAGGTAGCGAAATTCCTTGTCGGGTAAGTTCCGACCCGCACGAAAGGCGTAACGATCTGGGCACTGTCTCAACGAGAGACTCGGTGAAATTATAGTACCTGTGAAGATGCAGGTTACCCGCGACAGGACGGAAAGACCCCGTGGAGCTTTACTGTAGCCTGATATTGAATTTTGGTACAACTTGTACAGGATAGGTAGGAGCCAGAGATCTCGGAGCGCCAGCTTCGAAGGAGGCGTCGGTGGGATACTACCCTGGTTGTATTGAAATTCTAACCCATGCCCCTTAGCGGGGCAGGAGACAGTGTCAGGCGGACAGTTTGACTGGGGCGGTCGCCTCCTAAAAGGTAACGGAGGCGCCCAAAGGTTCCCTCAGAATGGTTGGAAATCATTCGTAGAGTGTAAAGGCACAAGGGAGCTTGACTGCGAGACCTACAAGTCGAGCAGGGTCGAAAGACGGGCTTAGTGATCCGGTGGTTCCGCATGGAAGGGCCATCGCTCAACGGATAAAAGCTACCCCGGGGATAACAGGCTTATCTCCCCCAAGAGTCCACATCGACGGGGAGGTTTGGCACCTCGATGTCGGCTCATCGCATCCTGGGGCTGTAGTCGGTCCCAAGGGTTGGGCTGTTCGCCCATTAAAGCGGTACGCGAGCTGGGTTCAGAACGTCGTGAGACAGTTCGGTCCCTATCCGTCGTGGGCGTAGGAAATTTGAGAGGAGCTGTCCTTAGTACGAGAGGACCGGGATGGACACACCGCTGGTGTACCAGTTGTCTTGCCAAAGGCATCGCTGGGTAGCTATGTGTGGACGGGATAAGTGCTGAAAGCATCTAAGCATGAAGCCCCCCTCAAGATGAGATTTCCCATTACGCAAGTAAGTAAGATCCCTCAAAGACGATGAGGTAGATAGGTTCGAGGTGGAAGTGTGGTGACACATGGAGCTGACGAATACTAATCGATCGAGGACTTAACCAAATTGTTTGAAGCAATCAATGCGCCGTTTATCCAGTTTTGAAAGAACAATACTTTCAACAATAAAAATGAGAGCTTCAAGACACAAGTAGAACAAGGAGCAACCGAGTGATTGAGGGAGCGTACTTCTGTACGTGACTGATTGAGCGAGAGCAGCTGACGCAGTAATACGCCGTGTATTGAAGATCGAACATAGTCTAGTGATGATGGCAAAGAGGTCACACCCGTTCCCATACCGAACACGGAAGTTAAGCTCTTTAGCGCCGATGGTAGTTGGGGGCTTCCCCCTGTGAGAGTAGGACGTCGCTAGGCAATGAAACAGTCAGCTGTGTGCTGGCTGTTTTTTTATAAACTAACGAAATTCATTAATAAATTAAAGAATTTCCTACAAAAAACCTTTAATATATCACTCATTTCCTTCATTTATATAATATTAATGGTAATAAATCTCTTTTATTATAGCTTTTTATTTGGGTGTAACTTTAAAATTTGATATAATTAAAAATCTGAATTGTCTTTCTTTTATAAGTTTCTTGACAGTAGCAGTCCACGTTGTTAATCTTACAATTAATATTCTTTTAACTATAGGAGGAAGTTACGAAAATGTGGGAAACTAAATTTGCCAAAGAAGGTTTAACTTTTGATGATGTATTATTAGTACCAGCTCATTCCGAAGTATTACCGAAAGATGTTGATTTATCAGTTCAATTAACACCGAAAATTAAATTAAACATTCCAATGATTAGTGCAGGTATGGATACAGTTACTGAGTCTAAAATGGCAATTGCTATGGCACGACAAGGCGGTATCGGTATTATCCATAAAAACATGGGGATCGATGAGCAAGCTGAACAAGTAGAAAAAGTAAAACGTTCTGAAAATGGTGTTATAACAAACCCATTCTTCTTAACTCCGACTCATCAAGTTTTCGATGCTGAACATTTAATGGGGAAATACAGAATCTCTGGTGTACCTATTGTTGATAGCATGGAAAACCAAAAATTAGTAGGGATTATTACAAACCGTGATTTACGTTTTATCTCTGACTACTCTTTAAAAATTGAAGATGTAATGACAAAAGAAGATTTAATTACGGCTCCTGTTGGAACGACTTTAGAGGATGCTGAAAAAATTCTTCAACAATATAAAATCGAAAAACTTCCGATTGTAGATGAAGAAGGTAGATTAACTGGACTTATCACAATTAAAGATATCGAGAAAGTAATTGAATTCCCGAATGCTGCTAAGGACATACATGGCCGTTTACTTGTAGGTGCAGCAGTTGGTGTATCAAAAGATACAATGGTACGTATTGAAAAACTTGTAGAAGCACAAGTAGACATTGTAGTAATCGATACTGCTCACGGTCATTCAGAAGGCGTATTACAGACAATTCGCTCAATCCGTGAGACTTATCCAGAATTAGAAATTATCGCTGGTAACGTAGCAACTTCAGAAGGTGCACGTGCATTATTTGAAGCTGGTGCAGACGTTGTGAAGGTTGGTATTGGCCCAGGTTCAATTTGTACTACACGTGTAGTAGCTGGTGTAGGTGTACCACAAATTACAGCAGTTTATGATTGTGCTACAGTAGCTCGTGAGCTTGGTAAAACGATTATTGCAGATGGTGGTATTAAGTACTCTGGTGATATCGTAAAAGCTTTAGCAGCTGGTGGAAATGTGGTAATGCTTGGTTCACTTCTAGCAGGTACTTCTGAATCTCCAGGAGAAACAGAAATTTTCCAAGGACGTCGCTTCAAAGTTTATCGTGGTATGGGTTCTATTGGAGCAATGGAAAAAGGCTCAAAAGACCGTTACTTCCAAGAAGACGCGAAAAAATTAGTGCCTGAAGGTATTGAAGGTCGCCTACCATATAAAGGACCACTAGCAGATACAATTTATCAACTTATTGGTGGCATTCGTGCTGGTATGGGTTATTGTGGAGCACCACATCTTGAGCATTTACGAGAAAAAGCTCAATTTGTTAGAATGACTGGTGCTGGTCTTCGTGAATCCCATCCACATGATGTACAAATTACAAAAGAAGCACCAAACTATTCAATGTAATTTATTACTTGCAACTTTTATGCTTTCGCATCGTCTACAAAGATGGCGCGAGAGCATTTTTTTATGGTAGAGAGTCAACACGTATGTTGTTATCTATGATAAAATGTCGAGGACAAGATTATTTTTTGGAGGGCTTTAGAGGTGAAAAAGAAAACGAACACCGTATTACGCTTACTCCTAATTCCTGTTTTACTAATTAGTATTTTTGCAGGTATTCCTGCACAGGCACATGCGGAAACAGATTTAGGATTAACAGTGGATGCTGCGATTTTAATTGACGCAGACTCAGGGAAAATTTTATATGAACAAAATGCAGATACTTCACTAGGTATTGCAAGTATGACAAAGATGATGACTGAATTCCTGTTATTGGACGCAATTGATGCAGGAACAGTTAAATGGGATCAGGAATATCACGTAACAGATTATACGTATCGTATGTCTCAAAATCGTGCATTAAGTAATGTACCTTTACGTAGAGATGGCACTTATACCATTCGTGAATTATACGAGGCAATGGCAATTTATTCTGCAAATGCGGCAACAGTAGCTATTGCTGAAACGATTGCAGGTTCTGAGACTGAGTTTTTAAAGTTAATGAATAAAAAAGCAGAGGAACTTGGTTTAGAAGGCTATAAATTTGTCAATGCAACGGGCCTTAATAATGCTGATTTATTTGGTATGCACCCATCAGGTACAGGCCCAGAGGATGAAAATGTGATGCCTGCTAAATCTGTAGCAAAATTGGCTTATCATTTATTAAAAGATCATCCAAAGGTTTTAGAGACATCTAAAATTGCAAAAAAGAAGTTCCGTGAAGGTACTGAAGATGAAATTCAAATGTCTAACTGGAACTTTATGTTGCCTGGATTAGTGTATGAATACGAAGGTGTAGATGGATTAAAAACAGGTACAACAAACTTTGCAGGTCATTGTTTCACAGGTACTGCAGAGCGCAATGGTACTCGTTTGATTGCTGTTGTTATGAAGGCTGTTGATGCAAAAGGACAAGGATCTTATGAAGCTCGTTTTGATGCAACAGCAAAATTATTTAACTATGGCTTTTCTCAATTCTCAAAGCAAGAAATTTTACCAGCGAACTATACGTTCAAAGGTCAAAAAACAGTAAAAGTGACAAAAGGTAAAGAAGACAAAGTAGCGATTGCGGTAAAAGAACCCATTTCATTTATGATTAAGTCTTCTGATAAAGATTTATATAAACCGACATTGGTTTTAGATAAAAAAAGTTTAGAGGCAGATGTTAAAAAGGATACTGTTGTAGGTAAGGTTGTTATTGAACGCACAGAAGGCACAGATTACGGCTTTATCGATGGCAAGGATATTTCATCTGATGTTGTCACAACAAAGGCTGTAGAGCGCGCTAGCGGTATCTCATTGTTCTTCCAAGGTGTAGGTAACTTCTTCGGCAATTTATGGGGAGGCATTACTGACTTTGTTGGTGGACTGTTTTAATAATTAAAAATAAGCACATGAATGTACTTAGCATTCATGTGCTTTTTCACATTTTTGAACCGTACAGCATACGCTAATAGGCGAAAGGATGTGGCTAAATGTGTGGCATTACAGGATGGGCTAGCTTTCAAAAGGATTTAAGAACAAGTGATATGATCTTAAAACGAATGACCCAAACATTAAATAAGAGAGGGCCTGATGATGAAAATATTTGGTGTAGTGAGCATATTGCATTTGGCCATCGACGACTAGCTGTTATCGATCTAATTGGTGGTAAACAGCCAATGAAAAAAATACATGATGGGGTAAACTATGTCATTACATATAATGGCGAACTTTATAATACCGAAGAGGTTCGTAAAGAACTTCAAAAAAGAGGGCACAGTTTTACAACACATTCAGATACAGAAGTATTATTAACTGCGTATATTGAATGGAAAGAGAAATGTGTAGATTTTCTAAATGGCATATTTGCCTTTGGTGTATGGGATGAGCAAACACAATCACTGTTTTTATGCAGAGACCGATTAGGTGTGAAGCCATTGTATTATACAGAATTAAAGGAAGGTGTTCTTTTCGCATCTGAAGTGAAAGCATTGTTGGCACACCCAATGGTTCAAGCAAGTGTAAATACTGAAGGATTGGCAAGTATGATGGCTGTGGGGCCCTCAAGAGCACCAGGCAAGACACTTTTTAAAGATATTGAAGAATTAAGACCAGGGTATGCTATGCGTTTTACTAGAGAAGGCTTAAGAAAGTGGCAGTATTGGCAGTTACATAGCCAAAAGCATGAAGAATCATTAGGCGAGACTATTGAGCGCATTCGCTTTTTGTTAACTGATGCAATTGAACGACAGTTGGTTTCGGATGTCCCTATCTGTACATTTCTTTCAGGTGGATTGGATTCTAGTATTATAACCGGTATTGCAGCAAATAGGTTTCAACAACAAAATAAACAATTGCATACCTATTCTATTGATTATGAGGATAATGAACGCTTTTTTAATCCACATACTTTCCAAACATCAACAGATACGTACTGGATTCAAAAAATGACTGACACATTTCAGACGGCACATCACGCAGAGGAAATTACTCAGCAACAATTAATTGATTTCTTAGTTGAATCGGCCATTGTCCGAGATTCACCTGGTATGGCAGATGTAGACTCATCCTTATTATGGTTTTGCCGAGAGATAAAAAGAGATTTTACAGTAGCGTTATCAGGGGAGTGCGCAGATGAGATTTTTGGTGGATACCCTTGGTTTAAAGAAAAGACAACGGGCTTTCCGTGGATTCGATCTTTATCTGAAAGAAATGCATTGCTACAAGAGAAGTGGAATAAAAAATTAAAGATTGAATCCTTTGCACATCAACTATATACGCAAACAATAGCTGAAGTACCGTTGTTGGATGGAGAAAGTTCTGAAGAAGCTAGACATCGCGAAATGTTTTATTTGAATATGACTTGGTTTATGCAGACTTTGCTAGAGCGCAAGGATCGTATGAGTATGGGGGCAAGTTTAGAGGTACGTGTTCCTTTTGCAGATCATCGTCTTGTGGAATATGCTTGGAATATTCCGTGGGAAATGAAGAACTTGGATGGCATAGAAAAGGGTTTACTACGAAAATCGATGGCTCAGTTATTGCCTGATGAGGTGTTGTATCGTAAAAAGAACCCTTATCCTAAAACGTATCACCCAGTTTATACAGAAGGTATTCAAAAGTGGTTAAAAGAAATCCTTCAAAATAAAAATTCGATACTACATGAACTATTTGACAACAAAAAACTTTTAGAATTAATCGACTCTGGAGGAAGCTCATTCAAGATCCCTTGGTATGGGCAACTAATGGCAGGGCCACAGCTTTTAGCGTACCTAGGGCAAATTCATACTTGGTTTGAACATTATCAAATACAATTAATTGAAACGTAATAAAAAATGACTCATCTACTAACTAGATGGGTCATTTTTTTGTATTCCCCAACAATCCATCAATTGTTCAATGGATCGTTCAATTGTATGAACAGGTATCCCACCAAAGCCAAGTAAAAATTGAGCTTGTGAAGATTCACAATGGTCTAGTCTATAATCAGATAAGGGATAAATCCCAATCTCTGATTGAGCAGCAAGCAGTTGCAATTGTTTCTCGGATAATGTGTGTTGAACATCTAATAAAATATGCATTCCGGCTTGCTCACCAGTAATTTTAATCGTTGATGAATACTTTTCTAATATAGAAGTTAGCTTATCATGCTTTTTACGATAAACCTTGCGCATTCGATTGAGATGCTTTGCAAAATGACCGTCACGCATAAAATTTGCCACGATATGTTGGTCGAAACGAGGCACCGTAGAAGAATAATAGTTAAATACATCACTATATGTTGCGAGTAGTTTAGGAGGAAGTACAAAATAAGCTACACGCAAAGAAGGCATTAATGATTTTGTAAAGGTGCTCATGTAAATAACTTTATCATTTCGATCTAAGGCATGTAGTGCAGGAATTGGTTTACCAGCATAACGAAATTCTGAATCATAATCATCTTCAATAATATAGCGAGAGGAACTTTGGGCCGCCCAATTTAAAGCCTGTGCACGTCGTGTCGCAGATAATACCGCGCCAGTAGGGAATTGATGTGACGGCGTAATGTAAACAACATTAGCACTTGTTCTCTCAAGCTCATGAATAATAATTCCCTCTTCATCAACGGCGATGGGTTGAACTTGTCGTTTATACTGTGAAAACATGCGATGCACGGCAGGGTATCCTGGGTTTTCTAAGGCAAAGCAGGTATCATCACTAAAAAGTCTTAAAATCATAGGAAGAAGCTGTTCAGTACCAGAGCCAACAACAATTTGCTCAGGATTACACACTACCCCACGCGATTGATATAAATAATTAGCAATCTCAGTGCGTAAAGAAAGTTCTCCTTGTGGTTCACCTGTTAGTAATAATTCCTTTGAGGTATCGTCAAAAAGCTCTTTCGCATACTTTCTCCACGTTTGGAATGGGAAGGCATCAATATCGATAGAACCAGGATTAAAATCAATTTTGTATGATTTTTTCTTAGGATGCTCTCTGAAAGAGGTTTCAGAGTCCTGCTGAATATAGGGAAGCTCATCAATTTCTTCTACAAAATAGCCAATGCGTGATTTGGACATAATATAACCTTCAGCCAGTAATTGGGCATAGGCAATTTCAATGGTTGTTTGAGAAATATTCAAAAAATCAGCTAATTTCCTTTTTGATGGTAATTTTTCTCCTACAGCTATTTTCTTAGAAATAATGGCCTCCTTTATGCCGTTATAAAGCTGATCATACAGCGGTTTATCACTATTTTTTTCGAGTTGAAATAAAAGCATATCCATGTTTTAAAACCTCCTGACCTTATAATTATTTTGAAAACTGGTTATTTTTATATGGTCAATTTCCATTATACTAAATTTCATCATAAAGGTGGAGGTTAGAAAATGAAACAAATAGGAACAGAGCTAGTAAAACGTGGGATGGCAGAAATGCAGAAGGGTGGCGTCATTATGGATGTCATTAATGCAGAACAGGCCAAAATTGCAGAAGCTGCTGGAGCAGTTGCTGTTATGGCATTAGAGAGAGTACCTTCAGATATTCGCAAAGCAGGTGGTGTTGCACGTATGGCAGATCCTCGCATTGTTGAGGAGGTAATGGAGGCCGTTTCTATTCCTGTTATGGCAAAAGCCCGTATTGGCCATATTGTGGAAGCACGTGTTTTAGAAGCAATGGGTGTAGACTATATTGACGAAAGTGAGGTCCTCACACCAGCCGATGAAGAGTACCATTTATTAAAAAGTGATTATACAGTACCGTTTGTGTGTGGCTGTCGTGATTTAGGAGAAGCAGCACGTCGAATTGGAGAAGGAGCATCCATGTTACGTACAAAGGGCGAACCAGGAACAGGAAATATTGTGGAGGCAGTTCGACATATTCGCAAAGTAAATGGTCAGGTACGTAAAATCGTAGGCATGACAGAGGATGAACTAATGACAGAGGCGAAATTATTAGGAGCTCCTTTCGAATTATTAAGAGACATCAAACGTCTTGGTCGTTTACCAGTAGTAAATTTTGCCGCAGGAGGTGTGGCTACACCAGCCGATGCTGCATTAATGATGGAACTTGGTGCTGATGGCGTTTTCGTTGGTTCTGGTATTTTCAAATCTGAAAACCCGGAAAAATTTGCTCGTGCTATCGTAGAGGCGACTACCCATTATAAAGATTATAAGCTTATTGCAGAAATATCAAAGGAACTTGGCATACCAATGAAAGGTATTGATATTGCACAGCTTGGGCAAAGCGAACGTATGCAGGAGCGAGGTTGGTAGGATGAAACGAATAGGTGTGTTAGCACTACAAGGAGCTATACGTGAGCATGTTAAAATGCTAGAAGCCCTTAACTGTGAAGTCATCCAAGTAAAACATAAGAAAGATTTAATAAACCTCGATGGTCTTGTGTTACCTGGTGGGGAAAGCACAACCATGAGAAAATTGCTTGATCGCTTTGACTTACTAGAGCCGATTCGTGAACTTGCTCAGCAAGGTTTGCCTATGTTTGGGACATGTGCAGGATTAATTTTATTAGCTAGCCATCTAGTGGATGATGAAGCACATTTGGCAGTTATGGATGTTATAGTCGCACGAAACTCATTTGGTCGTCAGGTAGATAGCTTTGAAATACAACTGGATATCCCTAAAATAGGAATAGACATTCCAGCGGTATTTATTCGAGCGCCTCATATTAAAGCAGTTGGTAAAAATGTTGAAATTCTTGCTGAATATGAGGGAAAAATTATCTTAGCGAGAGATAATCATTTATTGGGTTGTGCATTTCATCCAGAATTAACCGGAGATTCAAGAATTCTAGAATATTTTGTATCCTCTATGGTATGACTTGCAAAATTTGTTTTCATATAGTACAGTATGGTTAAAATTTAAATAACTGAACACGATGATGGGAAGTAGTAACAAGCACGTTTTTTTTAGAGAGTCAGCGGTTGGTGGAAGCTGATAAAAGCACTTGTGAATCCGTCCTGGAGTTGCACAGTCGAAGTAATGTAAGTAGGCTGCTGCCGGCTGAAATGCCGTTATGAAATAAGTGGATTAGGCATATGCCTAATCAATTAGGGTGGCAACGCGGGTAGCTCTCGTCCCTTTTTAGGGATGGGGGCTTTTTTGTGTTTATTTTTATTTAAAATCGAACATTTGAATAAACCGCCGGACGAAATTATATCAAGACTTAAAGGATGCAACAATTCCCATCATTAAACTACTGGAGGTATGACTATGTTAGATATTAAACGCGTACGCGATAATTTCGCGGAAATTAAAGAAATGCTATTAACACGTAATGAAGATTTAGGAAACTTAGATGATTTTGAGGGTTTAGATGCAAAGCGTCGTGAGTTAATTGCTAAAACAGAAGAATTAAAAGCAGAACGAAATAAAGTATCTGAACAAATTTCAATTATGAAACGCAACAAGGAAAATGCAGATGAAGTTATTGCTCGTATGCGTCAAGTTGGCGATGAAATTAAAGAGCTAGATGTTCAACTAAATGATGTAGAAGAGCGATTTAAAGATATGATGATGCGCTTGCCAAACATTCCACATGAATCTGTACCAGTAGGCACAACAGAGGATGACAATGTAGAAGAATATACTTGGGGCGAAATTCCAACATTTGATTTTGACATTAAGGCACACTGGGATCTTGCTACTGATTTGAAGATTGTTGACTTTGAACGAGGTGCAAAAGTAACGGGTAGCCGTTTCTTATTCTACCGTGGGCTTGGGGCTCGCTTAGAACGAGCACTTATGACATTTATGATGGATTTACATGCAGAAGAGCATGGCTATGAGGAAATGCTGCCACCTGTCATTGTTAATCGCGATAGCTTAACGGGTACAGGACAGTTACCTAAGTTTGAGGAAGATGTATTTAAATTAGAGGAAACAGATTATTTCATGATTCCAACAGCAGAGGTACCAGTTACAAACTTCTACCGTGATGAAATTTTACCTGCTGAAGCTTTACCCCAAGGTTTTGCTGCATACAGTGCATGCTTCCGTTCAGAGGCAGGCTCTGCGGGTCGTGATACACGTGGTTTAATCCGTCAGCACCAATTCAACAAAGTAGAATTAGTACGCTTTGTAAAACCAGAGGAGTCATATGAGCAATTAGAGCTGTTAACAGGTCATGCTGAAAAAGTACTGCAATTACTAGGCTTACCGTATCGTAAACTAAAAATGTGTACTGCTGATTTAGGATTTACTGCAGCGAAGAAATATGATTTGGAAGTTTGGATCCCAGCACAAAACATGTACCGTGAAATTTCTTCTTGCTCTAACTTTGAGGATTTCCAAGCACGACGAGCAAATATCCGCTTCCGTCGTGAGCCAAATGCAAAACCAGAATATGTTCACACATTAAACGGTTCAGGTCTTGCGATTGGACGTACAGTTGCAGCTATTTTAGAAAACTACCAACAAGCAGATGGAAGCGTAGTAATTCCTGAAGTTTTAAGACCATACATGGGTGGTAAAGAAGTAATTGCGCCTAATTAAATAACATGTAAAAGCTATTTTAGACGATCCTTTAAACAGGTAAATCTAAAATAGCTTTTTTGATGTCCAAAATTGAAATCTCTCATAATTTTTGAAAATTCGTTATACTGGGTAATATTCATGGATTTACACCATTTCGCACATGCCTTAAGTGAATTTGATAATGTTCACAGATGATAAAGGCTGTGCAATTTTTTATGATTTAGCAGATTTAAATATATTATTGGCAATCGGCTTAACACCAGATGAATTTTTACAGTACTGTGACTGATAATTATCAAAATTTATCATCTGAAACAAGTACCATATTTAAAGTGATGCAAACAGGACAACCAATTTTAAATTACGAACAACAATTAACGACTCTAAATGGTTTTAGTTATCTATCATTAAGCTCAACCTATCCTATTATAGAGCAAGGCAGAACCTTTGGCGCAATTGAATTTTCAAAGCATTTTTATGAAAGTAAGCAAATAAAATACTTAGATAATTTCCTGGGACATAAGCTATACCGAGATAATTATACAACCTATCGTCTAGACGATTTTATAACGACCAATGCAGATGAAGGCCCAACTAGAAAAGGCTCGTCGTAGTGCTAAGAAAAACGCTCCGATATTGCTGACAGGGGAAACAGGGTCAGGGAAAGATATTGTCGTTCAGGGTATTCATAATGAAAGCGAGCGCTTTACAAAGCCTCGTTTATTACATTGAACTGTTCGACATTAGCAGAGGATAATATTTTTACACAGCTTTATGGCTCAGAAAATGAAGAGATAAGTGGTAAGTTACAGGAGGCAAACGGTGGTACTTTGCTTGCCATTCCCTTAAATATAAAAAAGAAGGTGTCTCATTAGGAGGCACCTTCTTTAGTTTCTGGCTCCATCTTTCTCGGTGATTTCAGCAATTCTTGCCTTTTTCGCAGCTTTTTTACGCTCTCGTAAAGCTTTAAAAAAGTCAGTTAAAATTTTCCCGCACTCTTCAGCTAAAACACCTTCTGTTACATCACATTCATGATTAAAACGTTCATCATTTAATAAACGATAAAGGGAATCGACACAGCCAGCCTTTTGGTCTCTTGCACCATAAACAACACGGGGCACTCGAGATTGTAGAATAGCTCCTGCACACATAGGGCAAGGCTCTAATGTAACATAAAGCGTTGTATCTTCGAGACGCCAACTACCTATTTTTTTGCAGGCTTCTTGAATAACCAACAGCTCAGCATGGGTAGTCGCATTTTGTGTTGTTTCTCTTAAATTATGGGCACGTGCAATAACAATTCCCTTATAAACAAGTACTGCGCCAATCGGAACTTCTCCAAGTGAAGCAGCCAGATGTGCTTCCTCTAATGCTTGCTTCATAAAAAAGCGATCTGTTTCAAAAATATCCACTCATATCTCTCCTTAATAGTAGTGTAGCGTGCTGGATTGGTAATTGCTACTTTTAGCGTTGACATTCCTAATATAACCATATATATTTATATATGAACACATGCTCATATATAAATATTGAAGGGTAGGGTAAACTTTTATGGATGATAAATTAACAAGTTTAGAAGCACAGAAAAACGCTGATCAGCATTTAGATGAAGAAACACTATTTGTAGTATCTCAAACCTTTAAGGCATTAAGTGATCCAACTCGCATTCGAATTTTAAACTTACTATGCAAAGATGAACATTCTGTAAATGATATTGCGGAAATTTTAGATTTAGGGCAATCAACCGTTTCTCATCAATTACGCTTTCTAAAAAATTTACGGTTAGTGAAGTTTAGAAGAGAAGGAACAACACTGTATTATTCCAAGGACGACGATCACATTATGAATTTATTAAAGCAGGCAATTGAGCATGCAGCCCATAACTAAATGATGGGAGGAATAAAAATGGGACATCATCACGATCACGCTCATGATCATACTCATGGCGCAAATAAAAAAGTATTATTACTGTCATTTATTATTATTACAGGGTATATGATAGTTGAAGCGATTGGTGGCTTTTTAACAAATAGTTTGGCTCTATTATCAGACGCAGGGCATATGTTAAGTGACTCTATTTCTTTGGGCATTGCCATGTTAGCTTTTACGTTTGGAGAAAAAGCTGCTAGTTATAGTAAGACCTATGGTTATAAACGATTTGAAATATTAGCTGCAGTGCTGAATGGCATTACACTAATAGGTATAGCATTATTTATTTTTTACGAAGCGATTGAACGCTTTGCTAATCCTCCTGAAGTAGCTACTACAGGAATGCTTGTTATTAGCACAATTGGTTTGTTAATTAACATTTTAGTAGCATGGATTATGATGCGAGGTAGTGATACAAAGGATAATTTAAATATGCGTGGCGCTTTTTTACATGTGCTTAGTGATATGCTAGGGTCTGTAGGGGCTATTGTAGCGGCGCTATTGATTATGTTTTTTGGTTGGGGATGGGCAGATCCACTTGCAAGCGTTATTGTTGCTTTATTGGTAGTAAGAAGTGGCTACTATGTCACTAAAGCTGCCATTCATGTTTTAATGGAGGGAACACCTTCAAATGTAGATGTTCAGGAAATTATTCAGTTAATTGAACAAACTGAAGGAGTAGAGAGTATCCACGATTTACACATCTGGACAATTACTAGTGGAACAAATGCATTGTCCTGTCATGCAGTCGTTAATGATCAATTAAAAATAGCTGATAGTGAGCATATATTACGAAAAATTGAACATAATCTTGAGCATAAGGGCATTAAGCATGTAACGATTCAATTAGAAACAGCATCACATCAACATGAAAGTTCAATTTTATGCCAATTGAAAAATGACCATGAACATCATCATGAATAAAAAAAAAATTTGTAGCTTGCATACCCTTCGTGGGTATAGTATGATTGAAGTGAAATAGGAGGTGTAGTGAATGGAAGACATAGTAAATAAAGATGCTTGTCATACAGAGGAAACTACGTCTTGTCGAAAAAGTCATCATCCTGAGCGTGTAAAAAAGGATTTAACGACTCGATTAAACCGTATTGAAGGTCAAATTCGGGGCATAAAGGGAATGATTGAAAAAGACGTTTACTGTGATGATATTATTACGCAACTGTCTGCCACACAGTCAGCTTTAAATAGTGTAGCGAAAATATTATTAGAAGGGCATTTAAAGGGTTGTGTTGTAGATCGTCTATCAGAGGGCGATGAAGCAGTATTAGATGAATTAGTAGTAACGATTCAAAAGTTAATGAAAAAATAGATGTTTAAACTATTATTTAAAAGGAGAGATTTATTATGCAAAATGTAACGTTAAATGTACAAGGAATGTCATGTGGTCACTGTGTAAATGCAGTGGAAAAAAGTGTTGGTGCTTTAGCTGGTGTAGAACAAGTAAAAGTTAATTTAGCAGAAGGTTTAGTGGATGTTGCTTTTGATGAAGTACAAGTGTCACTTGACCAAATTAAAGAAACAATTGATGATCAAGGCTACGACGTAAAATAGTAGTATCAATAGAGTGCTCCTGTAGCACTCTCTTATTTTCAAATTTATATACCCCTGGTTGGTATAAGGAGAGGTGAAAGGTAAATGAGTTCTGATATAAAAGAGGCGAATTTGCAAATTACAGGTATGACATGTGCAGCCTGTGCCACTCGGATAGAAAAAGGTTTAAATAAAATGGATGGTGTAGAACAAGCAACGGTTAATTTAGCACTTGAAAAATCGTCTATTAAGTACGATCCAGCAAAGTTGAGTGAAGAAGATTTTGAAAAGAAAATAGAAGCACTTGGTTATGGTGTTGTTAAACAAAAAGCTGAACTTGAAATTACAGGGATGACGTGTGCAGCCTGTGCCACTCGCATTGAAAAAGGGTTAAATAAGCTAAGCGGTATCTCTTCTGCCAATGTAAACTTAGCACTTGAAAAGGCAATGATTGAGTTTAATCCATCAGAAGTATCCATCACAGATATCATTGTGAAGGTAGAGAAGCTAGGCTATGGGGCTCATCAAAAAGAAGAAGAGGCAGAAACGGTGGACCATCGAGAAAAAGCCATTAAACAGCAACAACGCAAATTTATTCTGTCGGCTATTCTTTCATTACCACTGCTTTGGACGATGGTTGGACATTTTTCCTTTACATCGTTTTTATATGTACCAGAATTTCTTATGAATCCTTGGGTTCAAATGGTGTTAGCAACACCAGTACAATTTATTATAGGTAAGCAATTTTATGTAGGAGCCTACAAAGCTTTACGTAACGGTAGTGCAAATATGGATGTACTTGTCGTCATGGGGACATCTGCTGCGTATTTCTATAGTGTCTATCAAGCAATCGTAACGATAGGGTCTCACCATGGCCCCCATCTTTATTTTGAAACGAGTGCGGTTTTAATTACATTAATTTTATTAGGGAAATTATTTGAGGCCAAAGCAAAGGGGCGTTCTTCTGAAGCCATAAAAAAACTGATGGGACTTCAAGCTAAAACGGCTGTGGTTGTACGTGACGGTGTAGAAAAAGAGGTTCCTTTAGAAGAAGTTATCATTGGCGATGTTATTCTAGTAAAACCAGGGGAGAAAATTCCTGTCGATGGAGAGGTACTAGAGGGATCAACAGCTGTTGATGAATCAATGCTTACAGGTGAAAGTCTGCCAGTTGATAAAAAACAGGGCGATCAATTATTTGGGTCCACTATTAATAAAAATGGTTTTATTAAAATGACAGCAACTAAGGTTGGTCGTGATACAGCGTTAGCACAAATCATTAAAGTGGTTGAAGATGCTCAAGGATCAAAAGCACCCATTCAACGCTTAGCAGACCAAATATCAGGGGTTTTTGTACCAATCGTTGTCGGTATTGCATTGGTAACATTTTTAGTTTGGATTATTTGGGTCCGCCCAGGAGAATTTACACCCGCTTTAGAGGTTTTAATTGCAGTTCTTGTCATTGCTTGTCCTTGTGCTCTTGGATTAGCAACGCCAACGTCTATCATGGCAGGTTCAGGTCGTGCAGCTGAATTTGGTATTTTATTTAAGGGTGGAGAACATTTAGAGCAAACGCAAAGTATTGATACAGTTGTTGTAGATAAAACAGGTACAGTGACACATGGTAAACCAGAGCTAACGGATGTTCTATTAGCTCCAGCACAAGATGAAGGACGCTTTTTATCATTAATTGGGGCAGCTGAGAAACAGTCAGAGCATCCACTTGCTGAAGCCATAGTACATGGTATAGAGGAACGTGGTATAGCATTAGGTGAAGTCCAATTTTTCGAAGCAATCCCAGGTTATGGTGTGCAGGCGACTGTCGCAGGTCAGGGTGTTGTCATTGGAACACGTAAATTAATGCAGCAATATGGTATTCAAATTGATGATATTTTACCAACAA
The DNA here is from genome assembly GCF_038069745.1 of Lysinibacillus sp. FSL M8-0134. Lineage (NCBI taxonomy): Bacteria > Bacillati > Bacillota > Bacilli > Caryophanales > Bacillaceae > Lysinibacillus > Lysinibacillus sp. FSL M8-0134. Next base: position 597,816 of record NZ_JBBPAJ010000002.1, read on the forward strand.
TGGAGCAACTTGAGCGAAACGGTAAAACAGCAATGCTAGCTGCTATCAATGGTCAATATGCAGGTTTAGTAGCTGTCGCTGATACAGTTAAAGATACGTCAAAAGAAGCCATACATCGACTTCAGGATATGGGTATTACGGTCATTATGATGACGGGTGACAATGAACGTACAGCTCAAGCAATAGGCTCAGAGGTAGGAGTAAATCATGTCATTGCTGAAGTCTTACCAGAAGGCAAGGCAGATGAGGTGAAAAAGCTACAAGCTCAAGGGAAAAAAGTAGCAATGGTGGGTGATGGCATTAATGATGCGCCTGCGCTGGCAACTGCCAATATCGGAATGGCCATTGGTACAGGAACTGATGTGGCGATGGAAGCGGCAGACATTACACTTATTCGTGGCGACTTAAATAGTATCGCAGATGCCATTCTGATGAGTCGCAAAACAATGCGTAATATCAAACAAAATCTATTTTGGGCTTTTGCATACAATACGTTAGGTATTCCTATTGCTGCAATTGGTCTACTTGCTCCATGGGTAGCTGGTGCTGCGATGGCTTTCAGCTCGGTATCGGTAGTATTAAATGCATTACGATTACAGCGAGTAAAATTATAAAGTATGAAAGGCATTGAGAAGTATATTCTCGATGTCTTTTTTATTTATTTGGAGGAGAAATTTCACTTTTAAATTTACTAGAATAATAGGTTGATTCTGTTTTTCATTTTCCCACTATGATACAATGAACGGTACTGATTCATTTAATAAATGAGGTGTCAGCGAGCGGGGCACGATGATAGAATCCATAGAATAAAAGGAGGAACTTCTAGTGACGGTTCCATTTGTTACGGTAGAAGGTCCGATTGGTGTTGGTAAAACCTCTTTATCGAAAGAGATAGCAGCAACATTAAATTACCATCTATTAAAAGAAATTGTAGACGAAAACCCTTTTTTAAATAAATTTTATGAAAACATAGAGGAATGGAGTTTCCAAACCGAAATGTTCTTTCTTTGTAATCGTTATAAACAATTAACTGATATAAAAAAGTTTCGATTAGCAGAAGCCAAACCTGTTGTAGCAGACTACCATATTTTTAAAAATTTAATATTTGCCAAGCGAACATTGGCACCAACTGAGTATGAGAAATACGAGGAAATATATGGGATTTTAACAAAAGATATGCCTGTTCCAAATGTAGTGGTTTATTTACAAGCTAGCGTCGAAACATTAATGAAGCGTATCGCAATGCGTGGTCGAGAATTTGAAAAGATGATTTCACGTGATTATATGGAGCAGCTTGTGGCTGATTATCATTCGTTTATCGAGCATTTTGAGGAAATGCATCCTGAAATTCCAGTTATTCGATTTAATGGGGATCAGCTTGATTTTGTCAAAAATCCACATGATTTAAATTACGTTTTAAAGATAATTAAAGACACGTTACAACAAAGGAGTTTGCAATAATGAATTTAAGAGAGAAGTACGATATTCCGCCTCAAACCGTTATCACGATTGCTGGTACAGTGGGTGTAGGAAAATCAACGATGACAAAGGCGTTAGCAGAAGCACTAAATTTTCGTACATCATTTGAAAAAGTAGATACAAATCCATATCTTGATAAATTTTATGAGGACTTTGAAAAATGGAGCTTTCATTTACAAGTTTACTTTTTAGCAGAGCGTTTTAAAGAACAGAAGCGTATTTTTGAATATGGTGGAGGATTTATACAAGATCGATCCATTTATGAGGATACTGGCATTTTTGCTAAGATGCATTTTGATAAAGGGACAATGAGCCCAACTGATTATGAAACGTATACGAATCTGTTTGATGCTATGGTGATGACACCATATTTCCCACATCCCGATTTGCTTGTCTATCTTGAGGGACCAATTGATGCAGTTATTGGACGTATTCAAGAACGTGGACGAGCAATGGAGCAACAAACACCAAATGATTATTGGATAGAAATGCATGAACGCTATGAAAACTGGATTAATAATTTTAACTCCTGTCCAGTTCTACGTTTAGATATTAATGATTATGATTTATTAAAAAATCCTGATGCCATTGAATCAATTGTGAGCCGTATCAGTCATATGCTAAAACAAACAAGCCATTTACGAAAATAGAATTATAATAAATGACCAAAAAACGTGAGACAATATGTAGCTGATTGTTTCACGTTTTTTGAATAGGAGGGATTATTATAAGAATTGCAGTGTATTGTGGATCCGGTTTAGGGAAAAGTCCCATTTTTGCTGAAAAGGCCTCTGAGCTAGGTACTTCACTAGCGAAAAACGGCCATGGTGTTGTCTATGGTGGTTCTAAAACAGGATTAATGGGTAAGGTTGCAGATGCTGTTTTAGCAGCGGGTGGAGAAGTAATTGGTGTGATGCCAACTCACTTACAGAAGCGAGAATTGGCTCATGCCTCATTGACAGAGATTCATTTTGTAGATTCAATGCATATTCGTAAAGCAAAAATGGCAGAGTTGGCTGATGCATTTATCGCTCTTCCTGGGGGTGCAGGTACTTTAGATGAATACTTTGAGGTATTTACCTGGGCACAAATTGGACTTCATGCCAAGCCTGTCATTTTATATAATGTCCATGGATTTTATGATGCCCTCTTACAGCATTTCAAAATCATGTTGGAGGAAGGTTTTATACGTGCTGAACAAAAAGAACTTTTTTGCGTAGCTACTTCTTCGGAAGAGATATTGAGCTTATTAAAAAAACATGGGTGAAACATTACCCATGTTTTTTACCGAATATAAAAGTAAAATAAATTATTATAAGTAAAAAAATAGTAAAAGGGGTATTGTTTATGCACAGTGTAGAAGCTCAAGTAACCGATGATTTAGTAGTTCAAGCCATTGAACGTAATATTGCAATTATCCGTTTTGATATGGATCGAAAAGTAGCCTATGTAAATGAGCTATTCGCTCAAACGCTAGGCTATACAGTACAAGAGATGCTAGGAAAGCATCATAAAGAATTTTGTCTCCCCGATTTCAGTAATAGTATGGAGTATGATAAGTTTTGGCGCAATTTAACAGCAGGAAACAGTTATCAGGATAAAATTGAGAGAATGGATGCGAATGGCAATATCATTTGGCTTGAGGCAACATATATGCCGGTTTTTGCAAACAATACAAGACAAGTAATTGGTGTCTCTAAAATTGCGACCAATATTACTGAGCGTCAAAATGAAATAGTAAATGTAGCAGACAAATTGAAAGGCATGTCTAAAGAGCTTTATCATCGTTCTGAGACAGGTATTCAAAATAGCCAAGACTTACTAAAAACAATTAAAGCGGTTTCACAAGAGTCTAATGAAAATGTTAGTAACCTCGTGAAGCTTCAAAAACAAGCAGATTCTATTAAAGGGATTGTGAAGACTATTCAAGAGATTGCCTCACAAACAAACTTATTAGCTTTAAATGCAGCTATTGAAGCAGCTAGAGCAGGAGAATATGGTAGAGGTTTTGATGTCGTGGCCAAAGAGGTACGAAAGCTTTCAGTTAGGGTTGAGCAGTCCATTTCACAAGTGAAGGAGAATGTTGAGGGGATAGAACGGGAAATCGGACAAGTGACAGATAGTATTACAAGAATTGCTGAAAAAGTAGATAAGACGAATCAACAAATTACCGTCACGACAAATGATTTTAATGAAATTGCATCTGCTGCTGAAGCATTAGATGAGCAATCAAAGCAGTTTATCGAAATCATTTAATAGTATCATTCATAAGAAAATATGGGCTTAACAAAAGTTTCCTTTAGTATCCGAGAAATATTGAAATAGTATATGGTTCTTATTTACAATAATAGGTGTAAGGCTTTCATCAATCATAATAATAGGGGTGTTATGTATGACAAAAGTGGAAGTAAGTTTTCAGCATCTACCAACGACAGCTATATCTGATGCGACAGGCGGGCATACCAATTTGCGAAGTGAAATTAAACCACTAGCCGATCATTTTAAAATAGCTGGACGAGCAGTAACTGTACGTTTACCAGATGGTGAGAATGGTGCAGTATTGGAAGCGATCAGAGCGGCCAATGAAGGGGATATCTTAGTAATTGATGCAAAAGGAAATACTAATCGAGCTGTAGCGGGCGATTTCGTTATTTCCTTAGCAAAGGGACTGGGCGTCCAAGGTTTTGTGGTGGATGGAGTGATCCGTGATATAGCAGCGATTCGAGAGTTGGATTTCCCTATTTTCGCTTTAGGTACAACAGTAGCAGCTGGCAACAAAAATGGTGGTGGCCAAGTAAATATTCCAATTGCCGTTGGAGGAGTAACCGTTCATCCTGGTGATTATATTATTGGGGATGTAGATGGCGTTATTGTCGTACCAATGGAAGATGCAGAAAGAATAGTAGCAGCCGCAGAGTCCAAACTTGAAAAAGATGCGGCACGTGCACAGGAGGCACATGCAAACGGAAAAGAATCGATCATTGCCTATTTAGATAAAGTGCTTGGAAAGTAAAAAAACCCTCACGATGCCATCCAACATCGTGAGAGTTTTTTTAAATTACGCTAAATTTTCATTATCTTTAAAGTAATTTTTCATCTTTTCGCGATCGAAACGGCCTTCCCATTTAGCCATAACTAATGATGCTAATGAGTTACCAATTACGTTCACAACAGTACGTCCCATATCAAGAATACGGTCAATACCAGCAATAAATGCTAGTCCTTCAAGTGGAATGCCGACAGTACCTAAAGTTGCTAGAAGTACTACGAATGATACGCCTGGAACACCTGCAATCCCTTTAGAAGTAACCATCAATACAAGCATTAACGTAATTTGTTCACCAATGCTTAGGTGAATACCGTACATTTGCGCAATAAATAATGCTGCAATCGCTTGGTATAGCGTGGATCCATCTAAGTTAAAGGAGTAACCTGTTGGAATAACAAAGGATACGATATCCTTTGGAGCACCCAATTTCTCCATTTTTAACATAATACGTGGTAATACAGCTTCAGAACTTGCTGTTGAAAAGGCTAAAATTAACTCATCTTTTAATACTTTAATTAAGTAGAAGATGCTGATTCCTGCAAATTTTGCTACAAGTCCAAGAACGACAAAGATAAAGAATAGCATCGTTGCATAAACAAGGATAGCTAATTTAGCAAGTGGTACCAGTGAAGCGAATCCATATTTGGAAACGGTTACACCAATTAAACCAAATACCCCAATTGGAGCAAATTTCATTACGAGGTTAGTTACCCAGAACATAGCGTCTGCTACCCCTTGGAAGAAGTCTAAGACTGGTTTTCCTCGTTCTCCAACTGCAGCAACCCCTAAACCAAAAATAACTGAGAAGAAAATAATCGCAAGCATATTACCTTCAGCCATAGACTGGATAATATTTGTTGGGACAATCCCTACAATAATATCAAATGGTCCCTCATGCTGTACTTCTTCAGTAGTTGTTACATATTTCGAAATATCCCCCTGAGATAGTTCACTCATGTTAATACCTGTACCAGGATGGAATAAGTTTGCGGAAAGTAATCCAACTACGATTGCTACTGTCGTAATAATCTCAAAGTAAATAATGGATTTCCCGCCTAATCGCCCAAGCTGTTTCATGTCTCCAGTACCAGCTACACCAACGATTAATGTAGAAATAATAATCGGTACAACAATCATCTTAATAAGATGTAAAAAGATATCCCCTAATGGTTGTAAATATGTCTCAATCTTGGGGTTCCCGTAAAAGATACCACCAATAATGATCCCTAAAATCAAACCGATTAAAATTTGAGCGGCTAGACTGATTTTAAATTTCTTCTTCAAACCCTTTGTACCCCCTAATATTAAATTTTTAGGACACGCCTTACTTTAATAATACGGAGGACTTATGGAATCCGACAAAATCCGAGAAAATTAATTTACTTTTGTTAAAATGTCTGAATATAACACTTGAATAAACTTCTTAATATTGACTTTTGCTTTACGATTATCATGGTCTTCAATCTGTGTCATGAGTTGACGAATTTCTTTAAAATCGAAGTAGCGCGGGGCATAGTATTCAAATTCGGAGTTAGTGTAATCAACAACACCTAAATTAGCGAGATTAATCATGGCAGCTAGTATTGTTCTACGCACACGCTGTTCTATAGCTTTACTTTCCTTCAAAATTTCATCAGGTGTAGCCTTTGTAACAGCGGCAATTTCCTCATAAAGCTCCTTTAATGGAGGAAGTGGTGCAATCTTATGCTGATGAGCAAGTAATGTTTCAATAATAGCTATAATATCTTCGCTACCAATTTCACCGACAATTCCCATATCGTTTAATATGGATTGAATATGGTCTCGGGATGTTGCTTTATTTGCCTTTTGTTCACTTAATTCAATATTAGTAAGTGATTGGCGTATAACTAACAGAGAATTTTTTAGTCGAAATTGTTCAGTAGTTTTTTTCAAAACATTTTCTACTTCTATTCGGTTAATTGGTTTATGAATGAAGAAATCGATTCCTTGTTCATAAGCCTCACCGACCATTTCCTTATTCACAACTTGTGAAATCATGATAAATTGCCCCTCGAAGCGATTTTGAATAAGGTGTTCGACTGTTGCTATTCCATCAAGTTTTGGCATCAGTAAATCAATCAGCACAAACTCTGGCTGAGTCATTAAAATTTGTGGTATGGCATCCTCACCATTACGAGCCTCACCAATAACTGTACCTAACCCACTATCTTCAATAATTTGTTTTAACATAACACGACTTGCACGATCATCGTCTACAATAAAATACCTCATTTAAGTCTCTCCCGTTTGAATAGTTTGCGTAGGAATTGTGATTTTAAACGTTGTGTATTGATTGTTTGATTCAACGGATATTGAGCCTTTTAATTTTTCTATTAGTTCAGCAACATGTGAAAGCCCAATGCCAGTTGCTGCTACACCATCATCATTATATTTCGTGGTGTATCCAGGTTCAAAGATAATAGATAAATCTTGTTGAGAAATTCCTTTTCCATTATCACATACTGTTATTACAGTATTATCCTCTTGGCGTTGAATAGCAATAGATATGATACCTTGTCCTTCGATAGCTTCAACTGCATTAGCAGATAAATTATTTAAAAGAGCAAGTAATGCAATATGTTCCTTTGTTTGAAAATCAAAGTCTATTGTTGTTTTGAATTGTATACTCTTACCAAGTAATTCAGCATACTTACTATTGCCTTCTTCAATATAATGTAATAATTCAGATAATACAAAAGGGCCGAAGTTCCTTTCGCCAACAATTTTAGAAATACCAGCATAAATACGCTGTGAATCCTTTTTCACTTCATGGATTTCCTGGGCAATATGAAGCGCTTGCAAACTTTCCGCTCGATAACCTTTAATTTTTAACTGTCGGTATAACTCAAATCCACTAGCTGTTATCGTTTCAATATGATTCATGGACTTTTTTAAATACAGGGTCTCTACATAGAGGTCGGATCCAATATTGAGCATTTCTTGTACACGCTTTTTTTGTTCTGCTATCAAAATAGAGCTATACACACCGACTACAAAAAAACTACGTAATAATGCGACCGCTAAAAGAATCAGGAGGTCATGAAGAAATAAAAAAGTATAGGTTTGTACAAAAAAGCGGAAAATTTGCTCTGCTAAATTACTAATGACCTCACTAAAGGCGACGAGTAAACCAAGCTTTAATGGTTTTTCTCTGTATTGTTGGATATCTAAAATTTGTAGGCATACTGCAAACAATACATAAAATAAAGCCGCTGGTAAATGGTTAAATATACTCTCTGAAATAGCAACATCATGTAATGAGGAAGTAAAAACACGGAAAAAGGTTGTCACTATACTTGTAGCAACACCAGCTAAAATAATGGGTGTAGGTTTAATTAATGTACATAAAAAGAATATGATGGTTCCTAAACCAAAACGGAAAGATGTATTAGCAAAAGGCATAATTTTAATCTCACTACCAATTGCAGTCATGACAGCAATAAGGAAAATCCAAGTAAGGGAAGCGCGCGTCATAAATAATTTCGATTGCATTGTAACTACCTCCCATCATTCATATAATAAAAAATACCACAACCGAGGCGGAAGTGGTATCTAACAAGTAATACATACAATTTTGGCAAAAAAAAAACGGCTACATTCGTAGTCGG
>NZ_JBBPAJ010000003.1:0-4133 GCF_038069745.1 Lysinibacillus sp. FSL M8-0134
TTGTTTGCCGCTGTTTCAGCAGCAACTCTTATATAATATCACGTCTCATATAATGTGTCAACATAAATTTTTAATTTACTTTTGTTTCAATCAGTTATATTAGCGACTTTTATAAGTATACTACATTATTATCATAATGCAAGCTTTTTATAAAAAAAATATCAACGCTGTTATTCCAAATACACCCGGAATTCCTAAAACCGCAATCGTTAAGACTGAAAATAAATTAATCGGTACGTTATATCCTATATAACCTATACCTAAATGAATCATAAATAATAATAGAAAAGCAAATGCAAATCTAAACCAAAACACTGATAATCCTTCTAAAATTTTGCCTAGCTTAGCATGTCTTATTATTACATAAAGAAAAAGAAGCCCCACAGGAACACAAATACTCATAATTACTAACCAAGACATATGCTTGCCTCCTCAATAAAATAATTATGAAAGTTTATGTTTCCTGTTTTGCTTCTATGATTATTTAATAAGAACTATTTTATTAATACTCTACGAATTCTAGCTTCCTTAAATAAATAAAAATGGATACTCTCTGCTGTTTTACGTTGAGCAATAACCCCAAGGTCGTAGTCATCCATTAATTCTTCTATTATTTTTGCCTGCTGTAAATCCTCTTTTGTTGCCTTTATAAGATTCACAAGCTTATCATCGAATTCTTTTTTTAATTTCCCTTTACTACGGAAGAACATATTAATCCCTCACTCATAACTCGCGTCGACCTTCCATTGCTTTAGATAACGTTACCTCATCTGCATATTCTAGATCTCCACCTACTGGCAATCCATGCGCAATACGAGTTGTACGAATACCTGATGGCTTGACAAGGCGCGAAATGTACATAGCTGTTGCCTCACCCTCAATCGTTGAATTCGTAGCTAGAATAAGCTCTTGAACACTTTCATCTTGCAAACGCACTAATAAGGAAGCAACATTAATATCCTCTGGGCCGATGCCATCCATTGGCGAAATTGCTCCCTGAAGTACATGGTACATGCCGTTATAGTCACGCATTTTTTCCATTGCAATAACATCTTTTGTATCTTGTACAACACAAATAATAGAATGATCTCGTTGCTTATCTGAGCAAATATGACATGGATCTACATCCGTTATATTGCCACAAACAGAACAGTAGCTCAGATTTCGTTTAGCATCAATGAGTGCTTTAGAGAAAGATAATACATCGTCTTCCTTCATTGATAACACAAAAAACGCCAGACGAGCCGCAGTTTTCGGCCCGATACCTGGCAATTTCATAAAACTATCGATCAATTTAGATATTGGTTCTGGGTAGTACATAATGAATACCTCCTAGAATGGAAGGTTTAAGCCTTGAGTGAATTTCCCCATTGTTGAATTCGTTTTTTCTTCTACTTTTTTCAACGCTTCATTTGTAGCGATAACAATTAGGTCTTGTAACATTTCGATGTCTTCAGGATCTACCACAGATTCATCAAGATTTACGGATACAACCTCGCGCTGACCTGAAACAGTTACTTTTACCATGCCGCCGCCTGCAACACCCTCAAATTGCTCAGCATTTAATGCTTCTTGAGCCTCCATCATTTCCTTTTGCATTTTTTGCATCTTTTTCATCATACCTTGCATATTTCCCATTCCACGCATAAATGTTTTCCTCCTAAAAATTTAATCTTCAATAATTTCAATAAAGTCTTTACCAAAGAGTTTTTCAGCCTCTGTCACAAGTGGGTCTTGTGAAGCAAGAGGTTGAGCATCGTCGATAAATGGTTCTTCTGGCATTTCTGCCGGTGGTGGCTCTAATAATTCCTCCCCATGTTCTGAAGCCGTTAATGTTTTCTTTTGCTGCAGACCATGATCACGAATAAATTCTTCACGCATCTTTAACCAGGATTCTTCCGGTATACAAAGCATCTCGTACATTGTGCCAGTTTGTCCCGCAATTAGTTGTGTAAAGTGAGCCTTTAAAGATTGGTTATCAGCAACCATCTGACAATGAATATCATACTTGAATTTTAACACAAAAGCACTCGAAGATGCCGCAACAGGCTCGGCTTCTGCCAAAAGAGCAGATTGTGATTTTTGCATTTGACTTAATGCTTGCGCCCACACCGATTTTATACGTTGCACATCTTGTTTTGTTGCATCTTTTAGTATTTCTTGAATACGACCAGTCGGTGCTTTATAGCCATTCGGACTTTTAGCACGAGGCCGCTGCTCTTTTTGGGCTGGTGATGTTTGTGCTGGTGCCCCAGTTTGCAATTGTAAGGATAATTGCTGAACCATCTGCTCAAGCGCAACAATTTTTTGAGTGACCTCTGCGCTTTGCGTCATTTCATTGGTAGCCATCGTTGAATGGGCGACCCCTCCTGAAAACTGTACCATTTTAAGTAATGCTGTTTCTAAGTAAATTTTCGTATGGTGAGAGAAGCGCATCTCTTGCTGTGTTTTTGCAAGAATATCTATATAGCCATAAAGCATATCTGGCGCGAATTCATGTGCTAAAGTAAATACACGTTCCTCGGGGGACACAAGCTCTAAGAGTTCAGCTAAATCATCACTTGTTTGAAGTAATAATAAATCACGGAAAAAGGTAATTAAATCCTCCGAAAGACGCAAAGGGTCCTTTCCATCGGCTATAAGTTGCTCTAAAAGCGCAAGCATTTGTGCAACATCTTTCATCTTGAGTGCCTCAGCTAAATCATAGAAAACATCCTGACTAATTGAACCTGTAACTAACAACGTATCCTCAAGCTTTAACTTTTCTCCGCTGAAAGACACAACTTGATCCAATAAACTTAAAGCATCGCGCATTCCCCCAGCTGCAGATTGTGCGATAACCTTTAAGCCTTGTTCTTCATATGGTAAATCAATATCCTCTAAGACAACCTTCATTCGTTCAATAATATCATTTGTAGAAAGTCGCTTAAAATCAAAGCGCTGACAACGAGAAATAATCGTTGCAGGCAATTTATGAGGCTCTGTCGTTGCTAAAATAAATACAGCGTGAGGGGGTGGTTCTTCTAAAGTTTTTAAAAGAGCATTAAAAGCACTTGTAGAAAGCATATGTACTTCATCAATGATGTACACCTTGTATCTACTGCTAGCAGGAGCAAAACGTACTTTCTCTATAATATCTCTAATTTCCTCAACACGTGAATTCGAGGCAGCGTCAAATTCAATGACATCTGGATGAGATCCATCAGTAATACTTAGACAAGTAGCACATTCATTGCAAGGTTCTTTTGATGGTGCATGTTCACAATTTAATGCTTTCGCAAAAATTTTAGCTGTACTTGTTTTCCCAGTACCACGTGGCCCAGAGAATAAGTAAGCATGTGTGGTTTTATTCGCTAGGAGAGCATTCTGTAGCGTTCTTTTGACATGAGCTTGACCTGACATTTCTCGAAAAGATTGTGGTCGATACACACGATAAAATGCTTGATACGTCACTATATTTCTCTCTCCTTTTCCATGTAATTGAGTAGTTTTATTATAGCATTTGCTATCTTATATAGAAAATGAAGTTATTGATTAAATATAAAAAAGCACCCGCCTATAGTAGACGGATGCTTTGAATTGGCAATTTCATGCCGTGCACCTTTCCTTGACAGCCGCACATAAGCGTTACTCTTGTCGTTAGCTCGGATTAGGCAACCCCGCGGCACATGGATAAGACCACTTAATGCTGCTTCCTTCCGGACCTGACATGGTTCATGGGTATCCATTGCGCAGGACCCAATCGTCAACACTACGTGCAAAAGGCAGACCAAACAATACGGACAGCCTCGAAAAAGGAATTCAGTCTCGCTAGAGCGGATTGCGAGTTACAGGACACCGCTACCTTCCCACCTAGCACGGCAATAACTAGTATACTGACAGTTTGTATAAATTGCAACTTAATGCACAAATTATTTATTTCCAAATCATTTTTAATCTTCCTATATTTTTTTAAAAAAATATATTGACGGCTTTCTCAAGTTGTGATAAATTTATTTTTGTCGATAAGACAACAGAGCAATATAACATGGAGGTATACCCAAGTCTGGCTGAAGGGATCGGTCTTGAAAACCGACAGGCGGGTAACACCGCGCGGGGGTTCGAATCCCTCTACCTCCTCCAGTTTTAAATTT
>NZ_JBBPAJ010000004.1:0-2296 GCF_038069745.1 Lysinibacillus sp. FSL M8-0134
AGGTTAAGCTTTAGAAGGCGGAGCCGCAGCGAAAGCGAGTCTGAATAGGGCGAAATAGTACGTGGTCGTAGACCCGAAACCAGGTGATCTACCCATGTCCAGGGTGAAGGTAAGGTAACACTTACTGGAGGCCCGAACCCACGCACGTTGAAAAGTGCGGGGATGAGGTGTGGGTAGCGGAGAAATTCCAATCGAACTTGGAGATAGCTGGTTCTCTCCGAAATAGCTTTAGGGCTAGCCTCGTGATGAGAATACTGGAGGTAGAGCACTGTTTGGACTAGGGGGCCATCCCGGTTTACCGAATTCAGACAAACTCCGAATGCCAGATATTTATACACGGGAGTCAGACTGCGAGTGATAAGATCCGTAGTCAAAAGGGAAACAGCCCAGACCACCAGCTAAGGTCCCAAAGTAATCGTTAAGTGGAAAAGGATGTGGCGTTGCACAGACAACCAGGATGTTGGCTTAGAAGCAGCCATCATTTAAAGAGTGCGTAATAGCTCACTGGTCGAGTGACGCTGCGCCGAAAATGTATCGGGGCTAAACGATTCACCGAAGCTGTGGATTGACATCTACGATGTCAGTGGTAGGAGAGCGTTCTAAGTGCGTTGAAGTCAGACCGGAAGGACTGGTGGAGCGCTTAGAAGTGAGAATGCCGGTATGAGTAGCGAAAGACGGGTGAGAATCCCGTCCACCGTATGACTAAGGTTTCCTGAGGAAGGCTCGTCCGCTCAGGGTTAGTCGGGACCTAAGCCGAGGCCGACAGGCGTAGGCGATGGACAACAGGTTGATATTCCTGTACCACCTCCTCACCGTTTGAGAAATGGGGGGACGCAGTAGGATAGGGTAAGCGCGCTGTTGGTTATGCGCGTCCAAGCAGTAAGGCGTGTGTGTAGGCAAATCCGCACACTGTAACGTTGAGCTGTGATGGCGAGTCCGTATGGACGAAGTTCCTGATTTCACACTGCCAAGAAAAGCCTCTATCGAGGTGAGAGGTGCCCGTACCGCAAACCGACACAGGTAGTCGAGGAGAGAATCCTAAGGTGTGCGAGAGAACTCTCGTTAAGGAACTCGGCAAAATGACCCCGTAACTTCGGGAGAAGGGGTGCTCTTGAGCGTGCAAGCGCATGAGAGCCGCAGTGAATAGGCCCAGGCGACTGTTTAGCAAAAACACAGGTCTCTGCAAAACCGTAAGGTGACGTATAGGGGCTGACGCCTGCCCGGTGCTGGAAGGTTAAGAGGAGTGGTTAGCGCAAGCGAAGCTGCGAATTGAAGCCCCAGTAAACGGCGGCCGTAACTATAACGGTCCTAAGGTAGCGAAATTCCTTGTCGGGTAAGTTCCGACCCGCACGAAAGGCGTAACGATCTGGGCACTGTCTCAACGAGAGACTCGGTGAAATTATAGTACCTGTGAAGATGCAGGTTACCCGCGACAGGACGGAAAGACCCCGTGGAGCTTTACTGTAGCCTGATATTGAATTTTGGTACAACTTGTACAGGATAGGTAGGAGCCAGAGATCTCGGAGCGCCAGCTTCGAAGGAGGCGTCGGTGGGATACTACCCTGGTTGTATTGAAATTCTAACCCATGCCCCTTAGCGGGGCAGGAGACAGTGTCAGGCGGACAGTTTGACTGGGGCGGTCGCCTCCTAAAAGGTAACGGAGGCGCCCAAAGGTTCCCTCAGAATGGTTGGAAATCATTCGTAGAGTGTAAAGGCACAAGGGAGCTTGACTGCGAGACCTACAAGTCGAGCAGGGTCGAAAGACGGGCTTAGTGATCCGGTGGTTCCGCATGGAAGGGCCATCGCTCAACGGATAAAAGCTACCCCGGGGATAACAGGCTTATCTCCCCCAAGAGTCCACATCGACGGGGAGGTTTGGCACCTCGATGTCGGCTCATCGCATCCTGGGGCTGTAGTCGGTCCCAAGGGTTGGGCTGTTCGCCCATTAAAGCGGTACGCGAGCTGGGTTCAGAACGTCGTGAGACAGTTCGGTCCCTATCCGTCGTGGGCGTAGGAAATTTGAGAGGAGCTGTCCTTAGTACGAGAGGACCGGGATGGACACACCGCTGGTGTACCAGTTGTCTTGCCAAAGGCATCGCTGGGTAGCTATGTGTGGACGGGATAAGTGCTGAAAGCATCTAAGCATGAAGCCCCCCTCAAGATGAGATTTCCCATTACGCAAGTAAGTAAGATCCCTCAAAGACGATGAGGTAGATAGGTTCGAGGTGGAAGTGTGGTGACACATGGAGCTGACGAATACTAATCGATCGAGGACTTAACCAAATTGTTTGAAGCA